>JAVBVA010000045.1:0-35050 GCA_031554665.1 Bacteroides sp.
TTATCGTAGCAATGAACTGCTACATCAGCTTACACTTTCTACACATCATGTCTACCTTCTTCAGGTGGCTATAGCACAAGGGTTCCACCTCTTCCCATTCCGAACAGAGAAGTTAAGCCTTGTCACGCCGATGGTACTGCGGAATAGTGGGAGAGTAGGTAGCCGCCATCTTTACAAAAGCCCTTTCGTACAATTATAAGTACGGAAGGGCTTTTTTGCTTTGGAAAAGTCAATCTGTTTTTCACTCAGATCGTTATTTTTATACTTTTTCTTTTCACTTTTTTTTTAATCAGACTGTTTTTCGTACATTTGGCGAGAATCTAAAAACGCACATATATAAACAACTAAAATAAGTCCGTGAATATGGAAAACAAAATTCAAGAGTTGACTGATAAGATTTATCGTGAAGGGGTAGAAAAAGGAAATGAAGAAGCCCAACGACTTATTGTGACTGCTCAGGATGAAGCCAAGCAGATTATTGAAAATGCCCGTAAAGAAGCTGAGTCCATTATTATTTCTTCCCGTAAGGCTGCTGACGAATTGGCAGAAAATACAAAATCGGAATTGAAACTGTTTGCTGGTCAAGCTATCAATGCGCTGAAATCAGAAATTGCTACTTTGGTGACAGACAAAATCGTATCGGCGCCGGTCAAAGAGTTTGCGCAGAATAAAGATTTTCTGAATGCTTTCATTGTGGCGTTGGCTTCTAAATGGAGTGTGGACGAACCGATCGTGATTTCTACTGCCGATGCCGATTCGTTGAAAAAATATTTCGCAGCCAATGCCAAAACTTTGTTGGACAAAGGTGTGAAGATCGAACAAGTAAACGGCATTAAAGTACTCTTCTCTATTTCTCCTGCCGACGGTTCGTACAAAGTGAACTTTGGCGAAGAAGAATTTATGAATTACTTTAAGGAATTCATGCGTCCGCAACTGGTGGAAATGCTCTTCTAAAAAGAACTACTATGAGTAAATACTATTACTTGATAGCTGGTTTGCCCGACATTGCATTGGATGACAGCAAACTTAGCTATACGGTAGCCGACTTCAAGACGGAGATCTATCCTGATTTGTCTGCCTCGGATAAAAGGTTGATAGACCTGTTCTACCTGAAGTTTGATAATGACAATGTGCTTCGCCTGCTGAACGATAAGGATGCCGGGGTTGATCCGCGCGGAAACTTTACGGCAGAGGAATTGGGGGAGACAATTGCCATTCTTAAAGAAGGAGGCGAACCGGAATTGAAGAACTTTCCTGCCTATCTGACTACATTTATTTTGCAATACCTGACTGCCTCTCCCGAAGAGGAACTGTTGCAGGAAGACCGGCTGGCCGCACTTTATTATGCGTACGCCATGCAGCAAAAGAACCCGTTTGTAGCTTCCTGGTTTGCATTCAATCTTACAGTCAATAATATCCTGATAGCACTGACTGCCCGCAAATTCAAGTGGGACATTGCTCATCACGTAGTGGGCGATACGGAAGTATGCGAAGCTTTGCGCACATCCGGAGCCCGTGACTTCGGTTTGTCGGGCGAAGTGGAATACTTTGATACGCTGCTGAAGATACAGGAAACAGAAGAATTGGTAGAACGTGAAAAGAAGCTCGACTCACTGTGTTGGGAATGGCTGGAAGAAACAACGTTCTTTCATTACTTCACTATCGAACGCATCTTTGCATTCTTGTTGAAACTGGAGATGATAGAGCGTTGGGTAGCATTGGATGAAGAGAAAGGCAATGAATTATTCCGTAAGATCATCGAAGATCTGAAAAATGAAGTCCGGATTCCTGCTGAATTCAAGTAAATAAACTAAAAAAACATATATGGCAACAAAAGGAACTGTTTGTGGCGTTATTGCCAACATGGTAACCCTCGCCGTTGACGGGCCGGTAGCACAGAATGAGATTTGCTACATTTCTACCGGTGGCGACCGACTGATGGCGGAGGTTATTAAGGTGGTAGGTATGAATGTGTATGTCCAGGTGTTTGAAAGTACGCGTGGACTGAAAGTGGGTGCTGAAGCCGAATTTACGGGACACATGCTGGAGGTGACATTGGGTCCGGGCATGCTTTCGAAAAACTATGATGGGTTGCAAAATGACCTCGATAAGATGGATGGAGTGTTCCTCAAAAGAGGACAATATACTTTTCCGTTAGACAAAGAGAGTGTATGGCATTTTGTTCCAATGGTGAGCGTTGGCGATAAGGTGACGGCTTCGGCATGGCTTGGACAAGTGGACGAGAACTTCCAGCCGTTGAAGATCATGGCGCCTTTCGTAATGAAAGGTACGGCAACGGTAAAGACTGTCATGCCCGAAGGCGATTATAAAATTTATGACACGATAGCCATCCTGATTGATGAGGAAGGTAACGATATCGTAGTGAATATGGTACAGAAATGGCCGGTGAAACGTGCCATGACGAATTATAAAGAGAAACCGCGTCCCTTCAAACTGTTGGAAACGGGGGTACGGGTTATCGACACGGTGAATCCGATTGTAGAAGGTGGAACCGGATTTATCCCCGGCCCGTTCGGTACCGGAAAAACTGTGCTTCAACATGCCATCTCCAAGCAGGCCGAAGCGGATATAGTAATCATTGCAGCCTGCGGTGAGCGTGCCAACGAGGTAGTGGAAATCTTTACGGAGTTTCCCGAACTGGTGGACCCGCATACGGGGCGCAAGTTGATGGAACGTACCATCATCATTGCCAATACATCGAATATGCCTGTGGCAGCCCGCGAAGCGTCGGTTTATACGGCGATGACGATTGCTGAATTTTATCGGGCAATGGGATTGAAGGTGTTGCTGATGGCCGACTCTACATCGCGTTGGGCACAGGCCCTTCGTGAAATGTCGAACCGCATGGAAGAGTTGCCCGGACCGGATGCATTCCCGATGGATTTGTCGTCCATCATTTCTAACTTCTACGGACGCGCCGGGTATGTGCAGTTGAGCAATGGCACCACGGGTTCGATTACCTTTATCGGTACGGTATCGCCTGCCGGTGGTAACCTGAAAGAGCCGGTAACCGAGAATACCAAGAAAGTAGCTCGTTGCTTCTATGCCCTCGAGCAGGAGCGTGCCGACAAGAAGCGTTACCCGGCAGTGAATCCTATTGACTCATATTCCAAGTATATTGAATATCCTGAATTCGAAGCTTATATCTCGGAACACATCGGCAACGACTGGTTGGCAAAAGTGAACGAGATCAAAACACGTTTGCAACGTGGTAAAGAAATTGCCGAACAGATCAACATTCTTGGTGACGACGGTGTACCGGTGGAATATCATGTGACTTTCTGGAAATCGGAATTGATAGACTTTGTGATCCTGCAACAGGATGCATTCGATGACATCGATGCGGTAACTCCCATGGAACGCCAGGAAGCTATTCTGAATATGGTGATGGAGGTATGTCACACGGAATTCGAGTTCGACAATTTCAATGAGGTCATGGACTACTTCAAGAAAATGATCAACATCTGTAAACAAATGAACTATTCGGTATTCCAATCGGAAGAATACGATGCATTCCGTGCTCAGTTGACAGAACTGGTAAACGAAAAGAAAGTCTAACCAAGTAAACAGAAAAAGATGGCAACAAAAGCTTTTCAAAAGATATATACCAAGATCACTCAGATTACCAAAGCTACCTGTTCGCTGAAGGCAACGGGAGTGGGGTACGATGAGCTGGCTACTGTGAACGGAAAACTGGCACAGGTGGTGAAGATTGTGGGCGACGAAGTAACTTTGCAGGTGTTCGAAGGTACGGAAGGCATCCCGACAAATGCCGAAGTGGTATTCTTAGCCAAATCACCTACCATCAAAGTGAGTGAGCAGCTGGCCGGACGTTTCTTCAATGCATTCGGCGATCCGATTGACGGTGGCCCGTCCATTGAAGGAGAAGAAATAGAGATCGGCGGACCATCGGTAAATCCGGTACGCCGTAAACAACCCTCGGAACTTATCGCTACAGGTATTGCAGGTATCGACCTGAACAACACATTGGTATCGGGACAGAAGATTCCGTTCTTTGCCGACCCCGACCAGCCTTTCAATCAGGTAATGGCGAATGTGGCGCTGCGGGCCGAGACGGACAAGATTATTCTGGGAGGTATGGGTATGACGAACGATGACTACCTGTACTTTAAACATGTGTTCTCCAATGCCGGTGCGCTCGATCGTATCGTGAGTTTTGTGAACACGACGGAGAATCCGCCGGTAGAACGCTTGCTGGTGCCTGATATGGCATTGACGGCAGCCGAATATTTTGCGGTGAAGAATAACGAGAAAGTGTTGGTGTTATTGACCGACATGACTTCATACTCCGATGCACTGGCTATTGTGTCTAACCGTATGGACCAGATTCCGTCGAAGGACTCGATGCCAGGGTCGCTCTATTCGGATTTGGCGAAGATCTATGAGAAAGCTGTGCAATTCCCCGATGGAGGCTCGATCACGATTATTGCAGTAACGACGCTGTCGGGTGGTGACATCACGCATGCGGTACCCGATAATACGGGGTATATTACCGAGGGGCAGTTGTTCCTCCGTCGTGACAGTGACATCGGTAAAGTTATTGTAGACCCATTCCGCTCACTCTCCCGTCTGAAACAATTGGTTACCGGAAAGAAGACCCGTCGCGACCATCCGCAGGTGATGAATGCGTGTGTGCGTTTGTATGCCGATGCTGCCAATGCCAAGACGAAGTTAGAAAACGGTTTCGACCTGACCAACTATGACGAGCGCGCATTGGCCTTTGCCAAGGAATACTCGGGCAAGTTGCTGGCTATTGACGTAAACCTCGATACTACCGAGATGCTTGATGTAGCCTGGGGATTACTCAGTAGCTATTTCCGTCCCGAAGAGGTTAATATCAAAAAAGAACTGCTGGATGAGTTCTGGAAATAGGCTAAGTCGAATAATTGTAAATCGTCAAATCACAAATTGAAAAGTGGCTATAAAGTTTCAATATAATAAAACCTCTCTGCAGCAGCTCGAAAAGCAACTGAAAGTGCGGGTGCGTACGCTTCCTATTATTAAAAATAAGGAGAGCGCCCTTCGTATGGAAGTTAAGCGGTGTAAGACTGAAGCTGCCGAATTGGAGAGCAGCCTGGAACAACAGATCCAGGCATATGAAGCCATGTTCGCCCTTTGGAATGAGTTTGACGCCTCATTGATAAAGGTTAATGATGTTCATCTTGGCGTGAAGAAAATTGCCGGTGTACGGGTACCGTTGCTCGAAAACGTAGATTTCGAGATACGTCCGTACAGCATGTTCAATGCTCCGAAATGGTATGCCGACGGTATCCATTTGTTGAAGATGCTTGCCCGTACGGCTATCGAACGGGAATTTGTTCTCGCTAAACTGAACTTATTGGAACATGCACGGAAGAAAACTACTCAGAAAGTAAACCTTTTTGAGAAAGTACAGATACCGGGTTATCAGGATGCTCTGCGCAAAATAAAGCGTTTCATGGAAGATGAAGAGAATCTTTCGAAGTCGTCGCAGAAGATCCTGAAATCTCAACAGGAAAAAAGGAAGGAGGCTGAGTTATGATAACGAAAATGAAGAAACTCACATTCCTGGCATATCACAAGGAATACGTAGAGTTCCTGGATAAACTCCGGGAATTGGGAGTGGTTCATGTAGTAGAAAAACAACAGGGAGCTGCCGACAATGTGGAGTTGCAGGAGAGTATCCGGCTTTCGGCCCGTATTGCCGCTACCTTGAAACTTCTGCAGAATCAGAAGCAGGAAAAAGGAACAGTGATGACTACCGAAGGTGGTACGTCGGTTCGCGGAATGCAGGTTCTGGATGAAGTGGACGAAGCTCTGAGTGATAAAAACCGTCTCCTGGTACAACAACAGATGTATGCTAAGGAGCGGGATGCTTTGCAAGTATGGGGTAATTTTGATCCCGATAACATCAAGCGCTTGGCTGATGCCGGATATCAGATAGGCTTCTATAGCTGCTCGGAAGGTAATTATAAGGAAGACTGGGAGAAGATGTATGATGCGGTTGTAATCAACCGGGTGTCTTCCAAAGTATTCTTTGTGATTGTTGTGAAAAGCGGAACGGAGGTAGACCTGGATGCTGAATTGGTGAAGCTGCCATCACATTCATTGGCCCGGCTGGATGCTATGTTGGAAGAAACTGAGCAGGCATTAACCGCGAACGAGCACCGGCTTTCGAAATTGGCTGCCCGGGATATTCCTTCTGTAAAAGCAGCTCAGAAAGAAATACAAAGTCGGATAGAGTTTTCCAAAGTAGTGCTCAGTACGGAACGAACAGCCGGAGAAAAGCTGATGTTACTTCAGGGGTGGGCGCCAGCTTCTTGCGAAGCGTCGATCCGTGAATACCTTGGTGAGTCGAATGTCTATTACGAGATAGAGAATCCGACACCGGAAGACAATGTGCCTATTCAGCTTAATAATAAAGGATTCTTTGCTTGGTTTGAGCCTATCTGTAAACTCTATATGTTGCCGAAGTACAATGAATTGGACCTGACTCCGTTCTTTGCGCCCTTCTTCATGCTCTTCTTCGGACTATGTTTAGGAGATTCGGGTTACGGGCTGTTCCTCTTCCTGGGAGTGACGGGTTATCGACTGATAGCCAAGTCGGTTAGCGCTACCATGAAGCCGATCTTGTCATTGGTGCAGTTGTTGGCAGCCTCGACTTTCTTCTGTGGTTTGTTAACGGGCACCTTCTTCGGAGCCAATCTGTACGATCTGCAATGGCCTTTCATTCAGCGCCTAAAGAGTGCTGTTTGTTTAGATAATAATGATATGTTTCAACTATCATTGATACTGGGAGCAATACAGATTCTTTTCGGTATGGTGCTGAAGGCAGTAAACCAGGCCATCCAATTTGGCTTTAAGTACGCTGTTGCCACTATCGGTTGGATCATTCTTCTCGTGTCGATGGCGATAGCTGCTCTTTTACCGGCAGTTATGCCGATGGGAGGAACTGTTCACTTGGTGATACTGGGTGTTTCGGCAGCCATGATTTTCCTGTACAACAGTCCCGGAAAGAATATTTTTATCAATATTGGACTGGGATTGTGGGATTCGTACAACATGGTGACTGGCTTGCTGGGAGATATCCTGTCGTATGTACGTTTGTTTGCCCTTGGGTTGTCGGGTGGTATTCTGGCCAGTGTATTCAATAGTCTGGCGGTAGGTATGAGCCCCGATAATGTCATTGCCGGTCCCATTGTGATGGTACTGATCTTTGTGATCGGTCATGCAATCAATATTTTTATGAATGTGCTCGGAGCAATGGTGCATCCTATGCGTCTGACATTCGTGGAGTTTTTTAAGAACTCCGGATACGAAGGTGGCGGTAAAGAGTACAAGCCTTTTAAAAACTAAAAAAACAAAATAATAAAAACATCAGATTATGGAAATGAATTTGTTAATTGCCTATTTGGGCATCGCAGTAATGGTTGGATTGTCGGGTATCGGCAGTGCATACGGAGTAACTATCGCAGGTAATGCTGCTATCGGTGCATTGAAGAAGAACGACAGTGCATTCGGTAACTTTCTTGTGTTGACTGCACTTCCGGGTACACAGGGCCTGTACGGTTTTGCCGGGTATTTTATGTTCCAGACTATTTTTGGTATTCTTACCCCACAGATTACAGCCATTCAGGCTTGTGGCGTCCTGGGAGCAGGTATTGCGTTGGGACTGGTAGCACTGTTTTCGGCTATTCGTCAGGGACAGGTTTGTGCCAATGGTATTGCTGCTATTGGCCAAGGTCATAATGTGTTCGGTAATACCTTGATTCTTGCCGTATTCCCCGAACTTTATGCCATCGTAGCGCTGGCTGCTACCTTCTTGATCGGTAGTGCATTGGTTGCTTAATAAAATTATTTAAATAAATAAAATATATAAAAGCTGTTTTCTGAACGATAGAAAGTCCCCGGATTCCTTTAACAGAGTCCGGGGATTCTGTTAAAGGACTGTTACAATATCACTTAGGATAGTGTTAAGCAGGGTAAACGAAAACGTTTGTTTATATTTCTTATGCTATATTTTTCGCATAAAGCACCGATTTCTAATAAATAATGCGTACTTTTGCGTCCGTTATACGAAATAAGAGTATTAGTTGATTTATGGTAAATGATTTAATGTCCCCCGATTACATATTTGAGTCCAGTTGGGAGGTATGTAATAAAGTAGGGGGTATCTATACAGTTCTTTCTACACGAGCTAACACGTTACAGGCACAATTCCGCGATAAGATATTCTTTATAGGGCCAGATTTCTGGAAGACTAAGGAAAATCCGTTATTTGTGGAACATGATAATTTCTGTACAGCGTGGAAACAGCATGCCAAAGAGAAAGATAATCTGTCAGTGCGTATTGGTCGTTGGAATATTCCTGGTGAACCGATCGTGATTCTGGTGGATTTCCAACCGTTTTTTGTTCAAAAAGATGAAATCTATTCGGAGATGTGGAATCGTTTTCAGGTAGATTCCCTTCATGCGTATGGTGATTATGATGAAGCTTCTATGTTTTCGTATGCCGCTGCCAAAGTGGTAGAAAGCTTTTATCGTTATAATCTGACCGAAACAGATAAAGTGATTTATCATGCCAATGAATGGATGACAGGATTAGGCGCTTTGTATCTGCAGACGGCAGTTCCCGAAATCGCTACGATCTTTACTACCCATGCCACTTCTATCGGCCGCTCTATTGCCGGTAATAACAAACCTCTTTACGATTATCTGTTTGCATATAACGGTGATCAGATGGCTCAGGAACTGAACATGCAATCCAAACATTCGATTGAAAAGCAAACAGCTCATTATGTAGACTGTTTTACGACAGTGAGCGAAATCACGAACAATGAATGCCGGGAACTGCTTGGTAAGGAGGCTGATGTGGTAACAGTCAATGGATTTGAAGATGATTTTGTGCCAAAAGGAAGTACATTTACCGGTAAACGTAAGCGCGCACGTTCGGCTATGTTGAATGTAGCAAACAATTTGTTGGGAACAAATTTGGACGATGATACGTTGATTATCGGTACCAGTGGACGCTATGAGTTTAAGAACAAAGGGATTGACGTATTCCTCGAAGCTCTGAACCGCTTGAATCGTGACAAGAATCTGCAAAAGAATGTATTGGCATTTGTCAACGTTCCGGGCTGGGTGGGCGATCCTCGTGAAGACCTGAAAGCGCGCATGAAGAGTAAAGAGAAATTCAATACTCCGCTGACAGTTCCGTTCATTACGCACTGGTTGCACAATATGACACATGATCAGGTACTCGATATGCTGAAATACATGGGTATGGGTAATCGGGCTGAAGATAAAGTAAAAGTTGTATTTGTACCTTGCTATCTGGATGGCAAGGACGGTATCTTGAATAAAGAGTATTACGACTTGTTATTGGGAGAAGACTTGAGTGTCTATCCGTCGTACTACGAGCCTTGGGGGTATACTCCATTGGAAAGTGTGGCTTTCCGTGTACCGACCATTACGACCGACCTGGCAGGATTTGGTCTTTGGGTGAACAGCCTGAAAAACCAGCACGGTATTAATGATGGAGTAGAGGTGTTGCATCGTTCGGATTATAATTATTCGGAAGTAGCGGACGGCATCAAGGATACCATCTCGCTGTTTTCCGTTAAGAGCGAAAGCGAAGTGAAAGAAATTCGTAAGCGTGCAGCCGAAGTAGCCGAACAGGCGTTATGGAAACATTTCATTATAAACTACTATAAAGCTTATGACATTGCTTTACGCAAGGCCATGAAGCGTCAGTTGAATTAATTCTTTTTAATAAAATAGCAAAGACATTATGAAAGTTAAAGTAAGTAATGTAAATTCTCCTAATTGGAAGGAGGTAACAGTACGATCACATGTTCCTGCCGAGCTGCAGAAGTTGGCAGAAGTTGCCCGGAACATCTGGTGGTCATGGAACTATGAAGCTACTGAACTGTTCAGAGATTTAGACCCGGCTTTATGGAAAGAAGCTGGCCATAATCCCGTGCTTCTTCTCGAACGCATGAGCTACGAGAAACTTGAAGCGCTGGCAAAAGATAAAGTGATATTGAAACGGATGAACGATGTGTATGCAAAGTTCAGAGATTATATGGATGCCAAACCGGATGCAACTCGTCCTTCGGTTGCCTATTTCAGTATGGAGTATGGTATGACGCATGTCCTCAAGGTATATTCGGGAGGTCTGGGCGTTTTGGCCGGTGACTATCTGAAAGAAGCATCCGACAGCAATGTAGACCTTTGTGCGGTTGGTTTCTTGTATCGTTATGGCTATTTTACTCAAAGTCTGTCTATGGACGGGCAACAGATTGCCAATTATGAAGCGCAGAACTTCGGACAACTTCCATTGGATAGAGTAATGGATGCAGAAGGCAAGCCCATGACGGTGGCTGTTCCCTATATGAACTATTTTGTATATGCCAATGTATGGCGTGTGAATGTAGGTCGTGTGGCTCTTTATTTGCTCGACACCGATACTGAACAGAATAGTGAGTACGACCGTCCGATCACACACCAGCTGTATGGTGGCGATTGGGAAAATCGTCTGAAACAAGAGATCCTCCTGGGTATCGGTGGTATGTTGACCCTGAAAGCATTGGGTATCAAGAAAGAAGTTTATCACTGTAACGAAGGGCATGCTGCACTGATCAATGTACAGCGTATCTGTGATTACGTGGCCGAAGGCTTGAACTTTGATCAGGCATTGGAATTGGTACGCGCTTCTTCATTATATACAGTACATACTCCGGTTCCTGCCGGTCACGATTATTTCGACGAAAATCTTTTTGGCAAGTACATGGGCGGTTATCCCGAATTGATGGGTATCAGCTGGGACGACCTGATGGATTTGGGCCGTAGCAATCCGGGCGATAAGGGCGAACGCTTCTGTATGTCTACTTTCGCTTGCAATACTTCTCAGGAAGTAAACGGTGTGAGCTGGTTGCACGGTAAGGTGTCTCAGGAAATGTTCTCTTCGATTTGGAAGGGTTATTTCCCCGAAGAAAGCCATGTAGGTTATGTGACCAATGGTGTTCACTTCCCAACTTGGAGTGCTACTGAGTGGAAACAACTGTATGCCAAGTATTTCAATGAAAACTTCCTGTACGATCAGTCGAACCCGAAGATTTGGGAAGCTATCTATAATGTGCCCGATGAAGAAATCTGGAAGACTCGCCTGGCTATGAAGAACAAGTTGGTGGATTATATCCGCAAACAGTTCCGCGATACATGGCTGAAAAACCAGGGTGACCCTTCGCGTATTGTTTCTTTGATGGATAAGATCAACCCGAACGCTTTACTGATTGGTTTCGGACGCCGTTTTGCTACTTACAAACGTGCTCATCTGTTGTTTACCGACCTTGACCGTCTGGCTAAGATTGTGAACAATCCCGACTATCCGGTACAGTTCCTCTTCACAGGTAAAGCTCACCCACATGATGGGGCAGGACAGGGATTGATCAAGAAGATTATTGAAATATCTCGCCGTCCGGAATTCTTAGGAAAGATCATCTTCCTCGAAAACTACGATATGCAGTTGGCGCGTCGTTTGGTATCGGGTGTAGATATCTGGTTGAATACTCCGACTCGTCCGCTCGAAGCATCGGGTACTTCCGGTGAAAAAGCGTTGATGAATGGTGTGGTAAACTTCTCTGTACTCGACGGATGGTGGTTGGAAGGCTACCGTGAAGGTGCAGGTTGGGCATTGACCGAAAAACGTACCTACCAAAATCAGGAACATCAGGATCAGTTGGATGCTGCTACTATCTATAGTATCCTCGAAACCGAAATCCTGCCATTGTACTATGCACGTAACAAGAAAGGTTACTCGGAAGGTTGGGTGAAGACGGTGAAGAATTCTATTGCCCAGATCGCTCCTCACTATACCATGAAGCGTCAGTTAGACGATTACTATAGCAAATTCTATACAAAGTTGGCTAAACGTTTCAAGACGTTGGCTGCTGATAACAATGCCAAAGCGAAAGAACTCGCTGCATGGAAAGAAGAAGTAGCTGCTAAATGGGATTCTATCGAGGTTGTTTCTTTCGAGAAGACTGAAGAACTGGTCAGAGGCGAAATTGAAAGCGGAAAAGAGTACCTCATCACTTATGTGATCGATGAGAAAGGTTTGAATGATGCCATTGGTCTGGAGTTGGTGACCACTTATACAGCTGCTGATGGTAAGCAACATGTATATTCGGTAGAGCCTTTCGATGTGGTTAAGCGTGAAGGAAACCTCTATACCTTCCAGACTACCCACAGCTTGTCGAATGCAGGAAGCTTCAAGGTATCATACCGTATGTTCCCGAAGAATGCAGATTTGCCACACCGTCAAGACTTCTGTTATGTGCGTTGGTTTATCTAAGAGATAGTAATATACGCCCACTAAAAAGCCCGGTCTTTGTAGGACCGGGCTTTTTTAGTGGGCGATATATTTCTATTTAAGAACTTCAGCCAGCTTGGTCTGAAGGCCGTCTCCATGCAAACCACGTGCAATGATCGTACCTTCACCATCAATAAGAACAGTGTGAGGAATGCTGTTAACTCCATAAATCTTGGCACCTTCAGAGTTCCAGTATTTCAGGTCGGACATTTGCGGCCATGGCATTCCCAGTTTCTTGATAGCGGCTTTCCAGGAATCAGCATTCTGATCGAGTGATACCCCTACGATCTCGAATTTCTTACCTTTGTATTGCTTATAAGCGGCAACCAGGTTGGGCATTTCGCGTACACAAGGTCCACACCAGCTTGCCCAGAAGTCTACCAGTACAATTTTTCCTTTGCCTGCGTAATCAGACAGTTTGATTGCTTTTCCATCAGGAGTCAGCATTTCGAAGTCTGTGAACTTTTGTCCCACGGCGGTTTTCAGTTTTCTTTCTACGCTATCCTTGATTCGTGTGATTGCTTCATCGTTCTGGTATGTTTCCGGAAGTTTGGCCAGTAAATCGGCGCAATCCTGAGCTTCCATACTATAGTAGTTTTGCTTCAGCAACATTACACCTACTGGGTTGGATATGTTTTTTTCGATACCAGTTTTGATGATGCCGTTCATCTCTGTTTCCAGTTGGTTCATCTCTTTCGTGTTGGCCTCTTTTTGTTCGTTAGTCAGAGTCGTATCATTCATTGTTTTGTAGATAGCCAACATCTTCTGGTTAAGAACATTCAGCTGTCCTCTCACCTCCTGATAAGCATCATTGGTAGGAGTACCAGTGGCTGAGTCGTTTTCTTTAGTTAAAGCAATGTTGATATTACCGTTTTCAAGGAAGAAATCCATACGCAACTGTCCCTTCGGATATGAAAGATAACGATTGGCGGTAGAGTCCTGTGTGCCTTTGAAAGCGAAAGTTCCATTGGCGATAACTGCTGTGTCTAAGTCAACCAATTGTCTTCCTGACACTTCTTGCAGTAAGATTGTGTCGCCATCGGAAGCGCCCTCTGCTGTTCCTGTAACTACGTATCCCGGCTTGTTGGGCGTACAGGCTACCATGCCTATAGCAGTAGCAGCAACTACTAAATAAGTAATCTTTTTCATTTTTTTGAAAATTTGATGAATAAATAGATATGCAAAGATAGATTTTTTTTTGAATGCTCGAGATAATTCATTGTTATATAATAATAATGTGCAATTGGCTAACGTTTCATTTTTTAGAAAAAGAAAAGCAAATTGCTTTTAAAGTCACAATAAATGTCTATATTTACGCCGTATTACAGATTTCGGTTAACAAGGACGTGTTTTATTTTTTTTATCGAGTAATTTATTTCCTTCTTAATGACTTCTCATTACAACTTATTTTATTAACTAATTAATTTTTCAATGAACATTTTTATTGCAGGATTGAGCTATAAAATTAGCGATTCCGATTTGACTGAGTTGTTTGCAGAGTATGGAGAAGTTACTTCAGCAAGAGTTGTTATGGACAGAGAAACCGGCCGCTCCAAAGGTTACGGTTTTGTAGAAATGGGCGATGATGAAGCCGGTAATAAGGCTATCGCTGCACTGAACGAAACTGAAATTGCCGGTAGAACGGTAGCTGTTTCAGAAGCCCGTCCTCGTACTGAGTCGGATGCTCCTCGTCGTAATAATTACGGTGGCGGCAACCGTGGTGGTGGCAACCGTGGCGGTGGTTACGGTGGTGGCAACCGTGGTGGCGGTGGTTACGGTGGCGGTAATCGCGGTGGCGGTTACGGTGGTGGCCGTGACAGATATTAATTGCTGAAAGTCTTCAAAAATATAAGACGTAATAGAAAAAGCCGGCGGGGATCTTTATCTGCCGGTTTTTTTATTTTATAGGTTTATTTGAAAATGGAACAAACTCATTTGTATGGAAAGTACCGTTATCTTTTCTTCGATCTCGACGGTACATTGACAGACCCGATACAGGGAATTGCCGGCTCAGTGGCTTATGCTTTGAATCATTTTGGTATTCATGTGGACGATATACGTACGCTGGCCCCTTTTATCGGTCCTCCACTGAAAGAATCGTTTATGGAATTCTACCAGTTTACTTCGGATCAGGCAGATCAAGCGATCGTGAAGTACCACGAACGTTTTGCGGATGTTGGTTGGGCGGAGAACGAAGTGTATCCGGGTGTTATCTCTTTATTGAAGCAAGCCCGTAATCAGGGCTATGAGTTGATGGTAGCTACTTCCAAGCCTGAGATATTTGCGCGTCGTATTGCTAATCATTTTCAGTTGGCTCCGTATTTTACCTACGTAGGCGGTGATGGGCTGAACAGGGAACGCCCCACCAAAGCCGATGTTATAGCATATGTGTTGGAAAACACCGGTATTGAGGATGTCAATGAAGTAGTAATGATCGGCGACCGGAAGCACGATGTGATGGGAGCTCAAAGCTTGGGGATGGAATCTATCGGAGTGCTTTATGGATATGGTGACAAGGAAGAACTTGTTGCCGCCGGAGCGGATTATATTGCAGGAAGTATTGACGAGCTGGGAAAGATGTTGTTGAGATAATCACCTTGTCCCGTCCTGATTTTGGTTGACTATTGACAACCTGCTTAGTAAAAGACGATTGAAACTGACATCGTTTAAGTGTAAACCACCTTTCTACAAGCCTGTAAACTGTAGTTTGATGTCTTTCAGGCAGGACTTATTGAATTTGCAAGCAGCTTTCTGGCGTTTCACAGCTGTGAAAGGGCTGTTTCATTACTGTGGAATAGCTGTTTCATTACTGTGAAATAGCTCTTTCACTTATATGGAACAACAAAAAGCTCATAGGTTAGTATGAAACTACTCCGAGGATGACGTGTAATGCCTACTTAGAAGTAATGTAATGCAGCATTACAATAGGTCTAATTTCATTTTGAAGTAATGTAATTAGGAGTTAGTCTTATTCAAAATCAGGACGGGACAAGACGACGAACAACCATGTATGTGTATACACATGGTTGTACTGATGATCCGGATTATGTCACAGATATACTTCAGAACTTGTGTAAAATAAATTAGGGAAGCTAAAATAGCTTCCCTAATTTATTTGGTCTATTTCCAAGGATGTAGATACCAATCTTTATTTTCTGTTTTTCCGCTCAATATCCAGTCTTTGTATTGGGGGAAAGTCCTGTCAATACGTACTTTTTCATCAGGGATATAGAGGTCTTCCACGCCTGAAAGATGGATTGCAAACGGGAAGATATTTTTCTCTTCGGTTTCATCCGCTTTGTTATAGAATGTATCTCCACCTACATAATAGATTCCTAAATCAAGGTTGGAGCGATCGTCATTGGTTCCGAACCATTTGGCAGCGGCCCGTTGAGACGGTCTGTATCCTGGTAGATGTACTTCAATATCGCCTGTACGGGCAAACTTATTCTCTATCGGAGTGATGAACGGATTGTATGGAGCTTCCCAGTTGTTGTTCTCGAAATCACTCATTTTCATCGCTTTGCTGTTTAATTCTATGGATACTCTGTAACGATAAGGAGCAGTATTACGATCGTATTGTGTGATGACGGCTGCTGCATCTGGGCAAATATCTACAATAAAACCGTCGCCATCTGTGATCAGTTTACTTGTGATATCTTCCTGGGTGTCTTCTTGTACATCAATCAAGGTTGCTTTCTTTACAAGACTTTTGCTGAAAGGCATAATAACGCTGAACTTGTTGTGGAAGTTAGCACCGGTAAATACCATGGTGTAGTCGTCTTCGATGGTGGTAACGTATACATTGGTATCTGCATTTTTGCCACTCTGCGTTTTGGTGTTGACTGTTGAGTGATACTTCACCAATAAGTCATTCAGGTCGTAATCGAAGAATATGGGCCAATAGTCTTCATAACCCAAATATCCCTTGTATTCCTGAGATGCATATACATCTTCCGGTTCTTCATCAATAGTAGGTGGAGGATCCAATGCATCGATCGGGTTGAGCTGCACGTTGAATATCAAGTCATTGCAGTCAACATCCAAATAATAATGCCATCCGGATTCAGCAGGAAGGTCTTCAAAACCGAAGCAAACAAAAGGTTCCGCACTTGTTCCTGCATTAAAGAATGCAGTGTGATTCCTGCCTACTTCTGTTTTCTCAAAGTTCCAGGCTGGAGTAGACCAGAACTGGCATAGATTTCCACTGAAAGTAGGAGTACTCCCATTCAAGTATCCTCTGATACCCCATCCGACGGTAGTTCCTGCCGGGAATGTATCATGGAACACATTGTTGCTGTCAAGGTATTTGAGTTTAACGTATTCGCCTCTTTGCAACCCTTGATTGGCTATTTTGGATAAGTTGGCCTGAGGAAAGGCTGAGATCAATGGAATAGCTGCCCTTTCTGCTGTTGACAGGGTGGCAAGTTGACCCTTAGGGCCGTTATAGCAGAAATATCTGAGTTCGTTTGTTAAAGCTGCATCTGTTACCAGCACACAAACCCATATTTCGGCATCTTTTTCTAAGTAGAGTGATGCATCTTGCAGGAATTTGCTTTCAACCGGTGTATTAGGCTTGAACACATTGTTGATTTTGCTTATTAACTCATTGGTTATTTCTACTTTCTTGTTCGTATCAATGTAGTTGGGGCGGTTGACTGCATCCACATCCGCCTTATTACCGTGTTGACCTAAATAATAGTCCGAAGTTCCGTTGGATGCATTTCTCGTTGTTGCGAACATAGAGCTAGCAGCAGCAACGGGAGTATCAACCACTTCAAACTTAGCTTTGCCATTTTCTATTTTGGCATACATCAGTTTGTTGACGAACAAATTAGTTGAGTAGGCATACAATTCTGTTACAAAACCGGGAAACACTTTGGTGTTGTTAAACTTACCGGAGACGGAAATTCCGCTACCGATAGGTTTTACCCCTTCTTTCAGAATAATGTTGTTGGTACCTTCTTCGCATGGATTCTCTGTGTACAAATCAAATGCTGCAACATAGCCGGTCGGCACATTGTAATTCAAGTCGAATTGAACATTTTGTGTTGTGGAGAAGTCAAGTTCTGAAGGTTCTTCGCTCACCACTGTACGGGTGGAGTCATACAAATCTTTTTGGCATGATGTCAGTAAAAATGGCGAAATCATAGCACAAAGAGTCATTAAATTCACAAATCGCTTTACCATAGATAACTGATTCTTTAATAATAAAATAATGATACAATACTACTTTCCTGTTTTCAAAGTTCAAGAACATGCAAAGTTAAGAATTATTTTATTATTGTCCTGTTTTTAATAAGGAATTTTCTTTTAATGTCCTGTTTTTTAAGCATTGTGGCTTGTGGGGTACTTATGGTAAGCATGGCCTGAATGAGTAAAGCATCTTGAGAAATGATAACACATATACCGATTCTCAAGATGCTTTTTGTACGATGTATTAATTGTTTCAGAAGCTATTTTTTCATGACAGGGATGAGCCTGACGTCACCATTGAGTCCTGAAGGCAGGGGCTCCCAGTTGGAGTACATTCTTTTCTTGTAACTTAGATCCACAATATTGGCATCCTTAAATTTGCGCCAGATCACTCCTTGACGGTCGAGTTCGGCAATACGGTTAGCAGGCAGATTGGTTACTTCCACTTCGATGACATTCTTTCCGGGGTGAAGCCATTGCCCTACTTTGAGTTGATAGGGTACCGCCCATGCTGTTCCGGCTTCCTTTCCATTGATACGTACGCGGGCACTCTCACGGAGGTCGCCCAGATCCAATATCCATTCATCGGCAGCGATTTGTGGTAATACGATCTCATTGGTGTACAATCCTGTACCCATCGTTATGCAGGCGTTGGGATGGTCTATCGTTGTCCACGAAGAGGGAGAGTCGATGGCGAACGTACCTTCAACCGCAGGCTGACTTTCGATAAAACGGAGTGTCCAACCGTGATCCAGGCTAAGGCTGAAATTTCCTTCCTGGTAGTAGGGCCATGCTTGTGCGGCTACCGAATGATCGAAGGTTTGGAGAATGACGCTCTCACCCGATTGCAGTTGCAGGCGCACCTGAATATGTCCGTCCTTGCTGCGTGTTTGCGCCAGACCCTTTTCGCCGGTCATCGGATTGAAGAGCATGACCGATTGTATCCGTCCGGCCGGAACCCCCAACGTAATCCAGTCGTTCACTCCTTTGTTTTGCAGCGAGCTGATAAAGTAATGATAACCGGTTGTATGTGTACGGCGTATACATTGTAGCCCATGCCTCAGTTTCATATCTTCCGGCTGCACATCACATTTCTGCAAAGCCGATAGATAGTTACTTCCCGTTATGATGCGCCCTTTTTGCATGTTTTTTGCTTGCGTGTCTTTGAATGAGTTCACTTGCGGAAGCTGGCTTTTAATTTGAGCGAAGCTTTTGCGGCGGGCATCTAAAGAACCAAAGCCGGGAACATCTTCCGGATAGTTCTCCATAAATACGATGGTAGCCCCTTGTTTGGCTAATGATGCCAGATGCTCCAACACCGGAGCCGGCATCAGCTTTACGGCCGGTACGATGATGGCTTTATAGTTGCTTCCTCCCTGGGTGAGCAATTGTCCGTTTGCAAAGCGGGTGCTCCGGATATACTTGTCCGAGATATAGTCAACATCGTAACCGGCATTATTTATCTGGTGAATGGTCTCGATAAATTTGGGAGCCATCTTTTCCATACCGTGGATGCCGAATAGTAATAAACGTCCGGCTTGTTCCTGCCACATATCATATACAGGGAGGTAAACCAGGAAATCATTGTCGGGTTTGCCCATCTGTAAGAAACTCTGGCAACGGGTGATGTAGTCGAAGAATGCCGGAGCATCCCGCCATATACTGTTGGTGGGCGACATATTGATGCTGGCGTAGAACAACCAGCCCGGCCATTTGTCGTTTTCAGGCGAATATGGGGTACCGTGGAAGAACATGTGATTGACACCCGATACGAACATCAGGTCCATGTCCGGTTTGCATTGAGACAACGAGGTGCGGAAATGTTCCGTAAGCCAGGTGAAGGTCTCTGATGAAGTGTAAGTCTTCCCGGTGATGTGTGCTGCCGATGAGGCATACTTCAACATCGACAAGTCCGAATCGTTCTTGCGGGTAAGTGAGTCCTGGCGCAACCCTTTGATGTGGAATTGCGACAAGCCGAATCCTTCACATTCGGGGATGTCGACAGCCGCGTAGGTGTCGATCAGGTTGGCCGGCGATCCGTGTGCCTGGTTGCGGGTGATGCTTCCGTTCTTATGCGCCCACGAAGTCCATTGGTTGGTGAAGTTCTCAATCAGCAGGTCGGAAATAGTTTCCCGGTAGTCGGACATAATACGTCTGGTGGTCTCCGGGCGGCTTTCGTCCAGAAACTCCGGAAAGTGTTCTTCGAGCCTGTATCCGCGACGACGGGCAAATTGATCCAGCAGATCGGGAGTCCAGTCTGCTCCATATACCTCATAAGAGTCGTTGAAGAATGTATGAGGGTAGGGGGTGCCTGTCGATTTAAAGGCTTTGTCGAATCGGGCGAAGTAGTTGCTTACGGCTCTCTTCGATAAGTGGTCCATCACGAACCCTTCTCCACCCGGGGCTGCCCGTTTCACCATTTGGCCTGTTTTCCCGATGTACAATACAATGATTCTCCAGTTACCGGCCGGAGCATTCCATTGCAAGCTGCCATTCTTAGCCTTGGCTGTGAGGTTGATGCATTTACCATCCGCATAAGCCATTACCCGGCTCAGCTGTGTATAGCTCCCGGGTTTCAGGCTCTGCGGAGTAATATCCAGGTCGATGCTTTGGCCGCCGGTAATCTCGTGTGAGTAGAAGATAGCTTTTGTCGCCGCATCTTCCACACTGACTTCCGGTCCGCCGAACGGCCAACCGGTGCCGGTATTCATGTCTACTTCAAGTCCTGTACGTTTTCCTTCCGTTTGCGTATGCTTCAACATATCCATCCAGGGAGCAGATAGGAACTGGAGGTTGTTGGCATCATTGCCTTCCACTCCATAGATCGGGGTTATTTCCACCGCTCCGAGTCCGGCTTTGGCATACTCTTCCAGGCTGTATGTCAGGTTCTTGGCATCTACTGCATTGCCCAGCCACCACCACCGGGTTCCGGGACGCGCTTCGGTGGTTACCTGCGGCCAGTCCTGGGCCATCAGGTTACTGCCGGCAACTAAGAGCCCGGCTATAAAAAGACCTCTTCTCATCATATATTTTTAGTTGAACGATTTATTTCCAATTCAGAACATAGCTGCAAAAATAATACATTTATTCATAGTCGATCCGGATGTGCCCGTTTGTATTATTAACTTCCGTCACAGTACTCTTGTCGGCTATTACCAGTCGAACGTTTTTCATCCGGAGTCCGTCGGTGTATTTTACGTTCCCGGCTTCCAGTGCCTGTGCTTCAATATTGTGCAGGTGGAAGTTCTCTAACCGCAGGCTGTCATTCCATCCCGATGCTGCAATAAAACGTTTCACACGAGTGGCCTTGATGTCTGCCAGATATACGTTACGGAAATGCGGGAATCCCTTTTCTTTGGGCTCTACAGGCGTAAGCATCACTTTCCAGTGTTCGGGCACCTCCTGATTCCTGAACTCCTCGGGCAGAAGCGAATAACTGTATGAAGGATTCCAGTTCAGATCGGCAGCGAGTACCTGCCCCACACTGTCGGCATCTACCTGTGCCATGTAGATATTCTCTACCGTTCCTCCCCGGTTCATGGCCGACTTAAGGCGGATCACCGCAGACGTACCGTAGGCTTTCAAGTCGTACCCCAATACATTACGGATACATCCCGAGGTCTCGCTTCCACATGTGATCAGTCCGGCTCCTTTGCGGGTGGTGCATCCCCTTACTACGATATTCTCCGTAGGACGGTTCACACGCAGCCCATCGGCATCCCGACCGGCTTTCAGGCAGATGTTATCGTCGTTGCAATCTACGTTACAGTTTTCTATCAGGATATTGCTCGACGAGTCTATGTCTATCCCGTCCGTGCTTGGTCCGTGTCCACCTATATTATTATTGATGGTGATGCCGTTTATGGTACAATGATCGGAGTACAGAATCTGGCAGGCCCAGAACCCGGTACGCATCAGTTGGAAATCGCTCAGCGTAATGTCCTTACTGTTCGATACCAATATGCCGCGTACCCGTTTACAGTCGTAATCCACGATCCACCGGAGTCCTTGTTTTTCGTACTCCTTACGCATGGCCCAGTATTTGTCCCAAAACACCTTACCCCGGCAGTCGATGATGCCTTTCCCGGTGATGGCTGCTTTTTCGGCATCCATGATGTTTAGTACCGCCGACGGCCAGGTCATCTCGATACCTGCAATCCGCGAAGGGAATTCCGGATAATTATCGATGTCTTCACTGGCTATCAGCGTGACTCCTTCCGATAGGTGGAAGTTTACCCCGCTCTTGATAAACAAAGCTCCGGTACGATAATAGCCCGGTTGCAGAATCACCGTTCCGCCTCCGGCTATGTAGCAGGAGTCAATGGCCCGTTGCAAGCCATCGGTCATCAGTATGGTAGTATCGGATGATACGCCAAAATTTTCTGCTTTCAGCACTAACGTAGAACCGGAATACTGCCGGGCGCCCACCTGCATCGCCCACGACAGATCGGGCATTTCGGTGGTTGTACCCCAATCGAATGTAAGGGCAGCCTGTCGGGTGTTATGGTGGCAACTGTCCCATGCTGTGGCAATGGACAAAGTTACTAATAGATGAACCGTTTTCATGGTATGCTTATTTCCTGTGTATTACTAACAAATCTTTTTCCTTCTAATCTTTATTCTAATTTCCGTCCGGTTTGTCCATTTCAGTGAACGGGCTGTCGTTCCACTTGAACGATTCGACAGCATCCGGATGAGCCGGATCGAATGGCTGGTAGTCCGGCGCTATGTGTTTTGTTATCTCATCGAGTCCGGCAGCTTTCATTCCTTCTATCACGCATTTGGCTATTTCGTAGGCTCCGTATGGATTGAAGTGCGTATTATCTTCCAGCGCATTTTCCTGCCCGGGGTAGCTACCTGCCGGGTAGTGCACGAATGCTTTTTTCGACCCTTCCACCCCCATGGCTTCATAGAATATGCGTGTCATTTGATGCAGGTCGATGAGCGGGATGTTTTCTTTGGCAGCCAGCCACTTCATGGCTTCGGGGAAGTCTAAGTGGGTATCCTGTATCTTGCCATCGGCATCGAAGCTGCGGCGTTGGGTGGGCGTGACGAGTACCGGTTGCACCCCTCTCTCGCGTGCTTCATCCACGAATGTCTTCAGGCTGGTGAGGAAAGAATAAAACGCTCCTTTGCCTGGTCCTTTTTGTTTCTGGTCGTTGTGCCCGAACTCCATAAAGAGGTAATCGCCCTTTTTCATTTGCGAGAGTGCCTTCTTCAAACGTCCGGCACCAATGAATGTGTTGGCCGACTCGCCCGATTCCGCATAATTGGCAAAGCATATCCCGGTGCTGAAGAAGCGGGGAATCATCTGCCCCCAGCTGGCCCATGGCTCATTGTCCTGATCTACCACGGTGGAGTTACCGCACAAGAAGAGGGTAGTCACGTCGGGAGCCTTCTCGATGGTGAGCGATGCCAGGCAAGGCGCATCACCATTGAACTCCAGGGTGAGCTTATCGTCCCAGTTCAGCTTGTATTTCTCGCGTGCTTTGATACGTACATCTTCTTTCGCGTCGATGTGGCTATTCCGCTTGTTGATAACGAACGTGCGGGTAACCAACTCTCCCTTCTTCGTTGTTACATTTTCGATGAACAACCGGCGTGACTCTCCGCGTACGGTCGTGCTTCCGGCTTGTTTCTTGCTGCCGAGTACCACCGTTACCTTATAATTACCATCGGGAACATGGATAGAGAAGAAGAAAGGTTTACGGCTTCCTTTCTCCGGGGCGGGTTGCAGATCGAAACCATATCCGGTTTCGGTGCTGAATACCGGAATGCCGGCAAAGTCCGACTGGTACACTACATCCGGATTTGTCACTTGGGGTTTCTCTATTGCCTTACCTTCCATTGCATAGCCTGTCAGGAACAGGGCTGTTATCAGCATTATATTCTTTCTCTTCATGATTAATTTATTGAGGAATTTTCCGTTCATAGTATTCTTATACATTTTGTCTTAGAATGAGTCGCTAAGGTAGGCCTTTCGCCACAGGGAATAAATAGACAGTCGTACAATTGCATAGAAAATTGTATAAAAGCATCCAATTCTTCACTGATTTGTACAATAAAACAGATATTCGTATCCATATTACAGCTTTTATTCTTACAAACTGAATATCTTTGCTGCATCACCCTGAATAATATTTATCAATACATAATACGTATGAAGAAGAAACTCTTATCCTTTCTGTTTGCCGCACTCTGTGCATGCTCGCTCTGGGCCCAGAAGCAAGTTTACCTGTTCTCTTATTTTATCAACGATAGCCGGGATGGCTTGCATCTGGCTTATAGCTATGACGGCTTGAAGTGGACGCCACTCAACGATGGAAAGTCCTATCTCACTCCTGAGGTAGGGAAAGACAAACTGATGCGTGATCCCAGTATCTGCCAGGCGCCCGACGGGACATTCCACATGGTATGGACATCGAGCTGGACAGACCGCATCATCGGGTATGCATCGTCCAAGGACCTTATTCACTGGTCAGAGCAGCAAGCCATTCCGGTGATGATGCACGAAGAAACAGCGCACAACTGCTGGGCGCCGGAGTTGTACTATGATGCTCCTTCGCGTACCTATTATATATACTGGGCAACCACCATTCCCGGACGTCACAAAGAAGTAGCTACTTCGGAAAGCGAGAAGGGACTGAATCACCGTATGTACTGCGTGACGACGAAAGATTTCAAGACTTTCTCGGAAACCCGTATGTTCTTCGATCCCGATTTCAGTGTGATCGATGCGGCCATCGTGAAAGACCCGAAGCGAAAAGACCTCATCATGGTGGTGAAGAACGAGAACTCTAATCCGCCCGAAAAGAACTTGCGGGTGACGCGGACGAAGCGCATCGAAGACGGATTCCCTATCGAAGTTTCGGCTCCCATTACCGGTGATTACTGGGCCGAAGGTCCGGCGCCGCTGTGGGTAGGAGAGTATCTGTATGTCTATTTCGATAAGTATCGCAACCATGCGTACGGTGCTGTCCGCTCGAAAGATGGCGTGAATTGGGAAGATGTGTCCGATCAGGTGTCGTTTCCGAAAGGCACCCGTCATGGAACAGCTTTCACGGTGAAGAAGAAAGTGCTGGAACAATTGTTGAAGTAAGATAATTCACCACATTCAATAAAGTCATCGTTCTTTCCTGACTGATCTCCCTCGTAGAGCAAACATGCGTTCATCTACGAGGGAGCTTATGTTCCTCTACGAGCATCGATGTACGAGATGTACATCTCATACAGTACCAGAGGCACATCTCGTACTGCTCCAGATGTACATCTCGTACATCGACCCTCGTAGACCTAAACTACCTACCTCGTAGAGTATCGGTAGCTTACTCTACGAGCATCGGTTCGATGCCCTTAATGCGGTAAAATAAAAAGGAGCAACCATCATCGGCCGCTCCTTCTCCTTTTTAACCTTAAAATCCTAACCCTATTTCAAAGTTGCATAAAACATTATGAGAAATTAGTCTAATTTGTACATTTCAACACCTGCCAGCAAGAAACAGCCTATTCCGTAATCTTCAAAATCGGGAACACTATCGTATGTGGTAGGCTGACCGTCTTTCGGTTCCTTGCCCGTCCCTTGTACATAACCCAGAAAACCATTCGGATGTACAGCCTCTTTTACCAATCCGTCCCATGCTTTCAGCAATACAGGCAGGTACTCCTTGCGGTCGAGCAGTCCATGACGAATTCCCCAAGCCATACCATATACAAAGAGTGACGTTCCGCTCGATTCTTTTCCGCCAAAGTTGCTTTCGTCGTGCAAACTTGCATTCCAGAAGCCATCTTTGCGCTGGCATTTCTTCAACGCCTTGCTCATGGCAAGGAAATCGTTGATATAATCAGTACGATGTTTCTCGTTGGCCGGGATCTCGTTCAGTACGCGTACCAATGCAGCATATACCCAGCCGTTTCCACGACTCCAATAGCAATTCTTACCGTTCGGTTCCTTGTAAGGAGGATCGAAATCCTGGTCTCTCCACCACAAAGCTTCCTGCGCATTGTACATACCCTTATCACCGTGTGTGTTACGCGTGTATGCGTACATATCCCACATCTTATTGTAGTATTTCTGTTCACCGGTCATTTTACCGAACTTGGCAAAGATAGGCATTGCCATCTGTATGGCATCGATCCAGGTCCAGTCGTCCACTTGCGGAGTATTCACCAACATGTCCATCGAAACCTTGATATTCTTGATCAGCGCCGGATCCGGGGAGATGTTGTACAGGTCGATGTACACCTGTCCGCAGCAATGATCATCGGCATTCCGGGTGATGTTACCGTTGCGCATACCCCATTTGTGGAATGCTCCCCAATTGTATGCATAATTATAATAGTCCTCCCGGGGATGAATAGTGTGCAACTCCATGAGTCCTTCATAATATACACCGCGCGTCCATATATTACTGGGACGTTCCCGGCCCACGAACGAAGGCTGTGTATAGTCGGCATACTTCTGCATGAAGTAGTTGTTCACCTTGATTACTGTTTTAAGTGTTTCCTTGCGATCGGGTATTGTTTGGGCCGACAAGCTGTTCCAGCCCAAGGCAAGACACAGTAAAGAAAATAGTACTTGCTTTTTCATTCTGTATTATTTTGATTTGATGATTTTTCCGCTGGCAAATGTAGGTGAAATGGCTTTTGTTAACAATGGAAAATCATACGTATTGCTTTAAAATCATTCATTTTGGCAATATGGACAAAAGTTTTACAGGCTGATACGATAATCCATGCTTTCCGTACAAACGTACATTTGGTATATGCATCAGGAACATTATATTTGCAACACATTTTCACAAAACAAACTCCGGATAGGGGAAATTTTAAGAGATAATTATAATAATTCTTTTTGTTTAATTTAATAAATCAAGTATGAAAGACAGCAAAACTTCAAGTCTGTTGGGCCGTGTGGACAAAATCCAGCGGCTATTCTTCGTTGCTTTGTTTTCTGTGATGGCGATCGCCGTTTCTGCACAGAACAAAACACTTAAAGGTACTGTGGTCGATTCCAGTGGCGAACCCGTTATCGGCGCCAGTGTAGTGGTTGACAAAACGACCAATGGTACGATTACCGACCTTGATGGTAATTTTACCTTAACTAATGTAGCGCCGAATGCTACTGTTAAGGTGAGCTTCGTGGGATATAAATCACAAACTATTCCGACTACAGGGAAAACAACTATTCAAGTAACTCTTCAAGACGATACCGAACTGTTGGATGAAGTGGTGGTAGTAGGTTATGGAGTTCAGAAGAAGAGTGACATCACTGGTGCTATGGCTCGCGTAGGTGAAAAAGAAATGAAAGCAATGCCTGTTCAAAATGCTTTGCAAGCTATGCAAGGTAAGACGGCTGGTGTGGACATTACTTCTAACGAGCGTCCGGGTGAAGTTGGTTCTATCCGTATTCGTGGCGAGCGCTCGCTGAATGCAACCAACGGCCCATTATATGTTGTTGATGGAATTCCGATGCAAGAAGTGGGTATTGAAAATCTGAATCCTGGTGATATCGAATCAATCGACGTGCTGAAGGATGCTTCGGCTACAGCTATCTACGGTTCACGTGGTGCTAATGGTGTGGTTTTGGTTACTACCAAGAGAGGTAAAACCGGTAAAATGACTATTAACTATTCAGGTACGTTGTCCATCGAAAATATGTATGACCGGACAACGATGATGAATGCCCAGGAGTGGATTGATTATAGCCGTGCTGCTAAAATTAGAGGTAATACTTACAATGGTTCTTCTACTATATCGTATGATAATGATAAGAAAGTGTATGGAACTGATCCTTATGCTTGGGCTAACTTTGAAAAAGGTTGGGTGAATGGCACTTGGGATGGTAGTAAAGTAAGTAATTACGACTGGACAGACAATGGTTTGCAAACTGCATTTACCCATGAACACACATTGAGTGCAAGTGGGGGTACTGATAAGATGCAGGCATACGTTTCATTTGGGTATCTGAACCAGGAAGGAACTCAACCGGGACAAGGGTACCAACGTTACACTGCTAAAACCAGCGTTGATATTCAGCCTATCGAATTCTTGAAGTTAGGTGCAAGCATGAATGTAACCTGGGGCGATCAGGATTATGGTTATAACTTTCGTAAGAGTGCCACTGGTGCTTCCAACCTTTATTCGGCTCTTCAAGGCATGTTGCCATGGGCCGTTCCTTATACCGATTCAGGTGATTATATCCGTAATCCGGGTGGTGACGTAAATATCATCAATCCGATTCAGGAAGCTACTTTATGTGTGAACAATCGTCAGAATCTTCGTGCCTTTGGTAGTTTTTATACCGAGCTGAATTTGGGTAAGATTGTGAATGTACTGGATGGCTTGAAATACAGACTGCAATTCGGTCCTGACTTCCGCTTCGGACGTACAGGTATTGCCGACCCCGCCACTTCAATCAATGGTGATGGTAACAACATGGCACAGTATAACACAGAAATCAAACGTTCATGGACACTCGACAACTTATTGTACTATGACAAAGCTTTTGGTAAGCACAATATAGGTTTGACATTATTGCAAAGTGCATCGGCTTATCATTTGGAAAATTCCAATATGAAGAGCTTTGTAAATAGTGCACAAGAATTGTGGTATAACATAGGTTCCAAAAGCTCTATCCAAAGTTATGGTACGGGTTTGACTGAAACTCAATTGCAATCGTATATGATTCGCGCTAACTATAGCTTTAGCGATAAGTATCTGTTTACTGTGTCGGGACGTTGGGATGGTGCATCACAGCTGGCCGATGGAAACAAATGGGATTTCTTTCCTTCGGCAGCTTTGGGATGGCGTATGGACCAAGAAAATTTCATGAAAGATGTGGTGTGGGTTGAACAAATGAAACTTCGTTTTGGTATGGGTACTACCGGTAACTCGGCTATCGCTGCGTATGCTACAAGAGGTGCTATTGCTCCAGTATATTATCACTATGGTGCATCTACCAATACCGGTATAGTTGCTTCCGATCCGGCTGCAAAAGATCCGGTGGTAATGGCCAACCAGGCTTTGGGTTGGGAAAAAACTACCCAATATAATATAGGTTTGGATTTCTCCGTGTTGAGAGGTCGCATCAGTGGTTCTATTGATGTTTATCAATCGAAAACCAATGACTTGTTGATGAAGAAGAGTTTGCCTGCTTTAACTGGGTACTTACAAACTTGGGCCAATGTGGGTAAAACAGAAAATAAAGGTGTTGATATCTCAATTAATACTATCAATGCAAAAACAAGAGATTTCACTTGGTCGTCTAACATTACTTTCTCTGCTGATAAGAATAAAGTTGTTGAATTGGCCGATGGAAAAACGGAGGATATTGGGAATGGTTGGTTCGTAGGCGAGACTATGTTCTCTATGTACGACTATGTGTATGATGGAATCTGGAAAACCAGTGAGGCAGAAGAAGCTGCCAAGTATGGTCGTGAACCGGGTATGATCAAAGTGAAAGATATTAGTGGACCGGACGGTGTACCCGATGGGAAAATTGATGCCAACTACGATCGCGTTATTGTAGGAAATCCACGTCCGGATTGGAGTGGGGGTTTGATGAATACATTTAACTATAAAAACTGGGAACTTTCATTCTTCCTTTATGGACGTTTCGGATTTACAGTAAAAACCGGTGATGAAACCTTGTCAGGGCGTTTTGCTATGCGTAAAATCGACTATTGGGTGGCTAATACCAACGAAGATGCTGAATACTATGCTCCGGGTGTAGGTGGTGAAGGTGGTGATGCTTACAAATCATGTATGAATTATAAGGATGGTTCATTTATTAAGTTGCGCAATATTTCATTGGGATATAACTTTACTCCCAAACAGTTGAAACCGCTGGGCATTAATAACCTGAAGGTGTATGCACAATGCATGAACCCAGGCTTGGTTTATTCTAAGATTGACTACATTGATCCGGACTTGGGTGGTTCTACATTTAATAGAAGCTTTGTGTTTGGTATTAATATTGGTTTTTAATGAATTAATAAATTGAATGAATATGAAAAATATATATAAACATCTTTTGTACGGAATAGTGTCGGTGACTACGCTGGGTACCTTGGTTTCTTGCGCAGGATTTCTGGATGAAGAATTGATAACGACTGAAAGTACACAAAGCTTCGAGACACAGGAAGGTTTGGATAAACTTTCAATCGGGCTTTATCAGAATCTGGAATTCCATTTTTCCTATGAGTGGGGTTACACCATTTGGCAGTATGGTACGGACGAAATGGCGGTAGGTAATGATGGTACTTTCGAATATTATAATAGCTATACCACAGCCTTCAACTCTGCAAGTAGTAATGGTATGGCCAGTTTGTGGGACAATATGTATTCGGGTATTTCCTCGGCGAACATTATGATTCAGAATGTTCCTAAGTTTTATAACCCCAGTAGTAGTTCGTACAATACTCGTTTAGGTGAAGGCTACTTTTTGCGCGGATTTAACTATTTCCGTTTGGTACAACAGTTTGGAGGAGTTCCTTTAATTACTGCACCTGTGCCGGGCGCTATTACCGATTTTGAACGTTCTACGACAGAAGATACGTATGCATTGGTAATCTCTGACTTGAAGGAAGCATACAACTTGCTTCCTACTAAGGGTGAACAAACTGGTGGCTTAACTAAATATGCTGCTGCCCACTTCTTGGCAAAAGCTTTGTTGTTCCGTGCTAGTGAGTTGAACGATTCTTGGAACACTTCTTACAAGGCACAAGACCTTGAGAATGTGATTACTTATTCCAAGGAAGTTATTAATGCTCATCCTTTGTGCTCAGACTTTGTAGCATTGTGGGATTATACAGCGCCGAATGGTGTTAATGAATATGTTTCGGAAGTTGTTTTGTCTGCTCAGTTCTCTAATGATGTAGCGTCGCAAGGACGGTATGGAAACCAGGTTCACTTGTACTATCCGTCAATTTACCAGAATCTGGCGGGATTGATTCGCGACATTGCAGGTGACCGTGAGTTCTCTCGTATGCGTCCAACCGATTATGCTATTGATGTATATGATCGCGTAAACGATTCACGTTTCTGGAAAAGTTATATCACTACTTACACCTGCAACAATCCCACTAAAGCTCCTACGTGGGGAGCCTATGCACCTGCTGGGAAAACAAAGGATGACGTGAGATTTGTAGGAGGTGATATTGCAATTGAGTATATTGCAAATGAACCGGGAGATGATCGATATACAGCTGATGGGCTTAATTATTTAGCTCCGCACACGTTTGTACGTTTCTATAAAGGTGAAGGAAAAAACCTGATCGGAAATCACGGTAATGCTGGTACTTATGCCAATAAATCCAGATTTATTGCTTTGAGTAAGTTCCGCGATGGTAGTCGTAATGCGATTGCTTCTCAGTTCGGATATCGCGATGGAATTTTGGCTCGTTCGGCCGAAGACTATTTGATGGTTGCCGAAGCGTATGGTCTCCAAGGAAAATATAGTGAAGCACTGCCTTACATTAATAAACTGCGTGAACGCGCGGGTTATGCCGATGGCGAAGATCGCACCAAGCATGTAGATGGGGGACAGTCTTATGCTAAAAACACCTATATAACAAAGGCTGGTGACGGAGGCGCTAATACCGGATTTACATCTTATTGTACAACAAATACGTATCTCAAATCGAATAAACTTGAAACGGCACCTATAATCAGCACGAAGTCGACTTTGCAGTTTGCAAGTACAACCGACTTATTCAACTCTACCAAAGAGTTCTATACAGAAATGGGAGCTACCACGGATAAGGATAAGTTTATGGTATTTATCATGAACGAACGTTCGCGTGAGTTAATGGGCGAGTTGCATCGCTGGCCAGACTTGGCACGTTGCAAACAGTTGGAAAAACGTTTCAAAACATTCAATGATGGTGTAAACGTTACCGGTTCTACATTTAACGCCAGTCAGCACTATCTCCGTCCTATTCCGCAATCGTTCTTAGATGCTGTTACAAAGAATGGTCAAGCTTTGACTGCTAACGAAAAAGATGCCATGCAAAATCCAGGTTGGTAATTCGAAAGGATAATTCTGAATAAATCGAAGAGGATGTTTCGCCGCCAAAGCGAAACATCCTCTTCTGCTATTTATCCCCATCTGTACATATATCCATCTTATTGTATGTATTTCTATCACCCACACCCCACATTTTACCTACTTTTGCACCGAACAAGGTCAAAAAGCATAACTCTAATTAATCATATCATGAAGAAGAACCTGTTAAGATCATGGCTCATCGGCTGCTTCTGCCTGCTGACTACCTCGGCTGCCGCAACCGGTGGAAATTACGAAACTGTAAAGGTCAATGCACCTTTCCCGATGGACCCCATCAAAGTATTCATCTATCCACAGAAAGATTTCCCCATCACCAAATACGGAGCCAAAGCAGGTGGGCAGGTAGATAACACCAAAGCCATCGCCAAAGCCATTGCCGCCTGCAACAAAGCAGGAGGGGGCCGGGTAGTAGTACCTGCCGGAACATGGCTCACCGGACCGGTTCATTTCAAGAACAACGTGAACCTCCACCTGGAAGAGAATGCCGTACTGAGCTTCACGGACGATCCGAAAGCATACCTGCCTGCTGTGCAAACATCGTGGGAAGGGATGGAGTGCTTCAACTACTCCCCGCTGGTCTATGCTTTCGACTGCGAAAACGTGGCCATCACCGGCAAAGGAATGCTGCAACCGAAGATGGACACGTGGAAAGTATGGTTTAAGCGTCCGCAGGCGCACATGGAAGGACTGAAAGATCTCTATACAAAAGCTTCGACTGATGTGCCGGTGGACCAGCGGCAGATGGCGGTGGGCGAGTACAACATGCGTCCGCACCTGATACACTTCAATCGTTGCAAGAATGTGCTGCTCGACGGGTTTATGATTCGCGAAAGCCCGTTCTGGACCATTCACCTGTTCCTGTGCGACGGCGGTATTGCCCGTAACCTCGACGTGAAAGCGCACGGACACAACAACGACGGTATCGACCTGGAGATGACGCGCAACTTTCTCGTGGAAGACTGCATCTTCGATCAGGGCGATGATGCGGTGGTAATCAAATCGGGACGCAACCGCGATGCCTGGCGTCTGGATACCCCGACCGAGAATATCGTGGTGCGCAACTGTACCATTAAGAAAGGTCACTCGTTCCTGTGCATCGGTAGTGAGATATCGGGCGGCATCCGCAACGTGTACATGCACGACTGTACGGGTGTGAACGATGTATGGCGCCTGTTCTATGTCAAGACCAACCACCGCCGTGGAGCGTTCGTCGAGAATATCCACTTGGAGAATGTAAAAGCGGGCAATGCACTGCGTGTGATGGAGATAGACACGGAGGTGCTTTACCAATGGAAGGATCTGGTGCCTACGTACGAACGTCGCCTCACCCGGATCGACGGGTTGTACATGAAGAATGTCACCTGCGAGTCGGCCGATGCTATCTATGAACTGAAATCCGAAGCTGAACTACCTGCCCGCAATGTGGTGATGGAGAATGTGCATGTGGGCAAGGTGAAGAAGTTTATCAACCAGGTATCGAACGTGCTCAATGTGAGCGAGAAGAATGTGACCTATCAGGAGTTTGTCGGCGAGTCTCCGGCAAAATAGATGTATCGAAGGGAGTACGAACCGGGAGATAGTTCGTCTTTATAGAAATCCCTATATAAAAAGAATGATGAAGAGTGTCAGAATCCTCAAAAGATATGTATTGTCATTGATTATAATTTCGTCTGTGCCGTCTTTGCAAGGAGTGGCACAGACGATTTCTGTTACTATCCCTACCATCGACCAGGTGGGCGCCAAGGTTATGCCGCAGCAGATTGCTCCCCTGGGAGAGCTGCCTTTCGACATGCCGCAGCCGGTAGTACCGGTGTTCCCGGACCGGACGGTGAGCATTGCCGGGAAGGGTGCCAGGGAAGGAATGGTTATTACCGATATTGTGAACCGCACCATCGTCGAGGTGAGCAGCCAGGGCGGGGGTGTGGTGGTGATACCGAAAGGCCGGTGGAAGTCGGGCCGCATCGTGCTGAAAAGTAATGTCAACCTGCACCTGGCCGAAGGTGCCGAGGTGGAGTTTGGCGGACGGGCGGAGGATTACCTGCCTGCGGTGTTTACCCGCCACGAGGGAATCGAGATCATGGGTCCTGCGGCATTTATTTATGCCAACGGCGAAACGAATATTGCCGTAACCGGAAAGGGAAAGATCCTCGGCCCACCGATGGATGCCGAAATACGTAAACGACCGAACGGGGCTTCGGTGGTAGAGAACGATATCCCGGTGGATTTGCCCATCGAACAACGTATTTACGACGGGATGGAGGGCCGTACGTTCTACCGTCCGAAGACGATTTCGCCCATCAACTGCACCAATGTATTGATCGAAGGCATCACGATGGAACGTAGCACGCTGTGGAATGTGTGTCCCATCTACTGCGAGAATGTCATCCTGCGCGGCTTCACGGTGAACTCGGTGGAGGTTCCCAGTGGCGACGGTATCGATATCGAGTCTTGTAAGAATGTGCTAGTAGAGTACTGTACACTGAACTGTGGCGACGATTGCTTCACGCTGAAATCGGGCCGTTGCGACGATGGCCTGCGGGTGAACCGTCCTACGGAGAACGTGGTGATACGTTATTCGCTGGCCCGGAAAGGTCATGGGGGCATCACCTGTGGCAGCGAAACGGCGGGGAATATCAAGAATGTATATGCGCACGATTGTGTGTTCGACGGCACTCGTTCGGTGCTTCGCTTCAAGACGCGGCGCAACCGGGCAGGCGGATCGGAGAGTATCTACTACGAACGGATGCGGATGATTAATGTGAACGAGGCGCTGACCTGGGACTTGCTGGGTACGGAATACTTTATGGGCGACCTGGCTAAGCGGTATCCGCCACGGGAGGTCAACCGTCTTACTCCGACGGTGAAGGATATTCATATAAAGAACTTCATTGTGGAGTCGGCCAACCGCTTCTTTACTGTGAACGGCATTCCGGAGATTCCGCTGAGCAATGTGCTGATTGAGAATGGTACAATTATCTGCAAAGCGCTGGGCAATGCACTGAACGATACGGATGGCTTTACGGTACGCAATGTGTCGGTGAAGTCGGAATGCGGCATCCTGAAGGTGCTCGATGCCCGGAATATCTTGTTCGATAAGGTGGTGTTTACTATTCCTGGTGGGAAGGTGGATGTGCAGGCGGAAGGGGATAAGTCGGAGAATATCCGGTTTACGAATTGCTTTCCTGCTGATCTTTCTTCTTTGCAGTAGCGGTGTCTCTTCTTTCTTCTTTGCCTTGATGCAAAGAAGAAAGAAGCAAAGAAGAAAAATCAAGGCTGCATTTTCTCCGCTACTCCGCCTGCACGAAAAGCTAAAGCTTCGGAACTCGCTCGCTACGCTTTGCTCAAACAGCCGAAGCTTTTTAACGCTTTTCGCACAGGCTACGCTTAACGCTGCG
>JAVBVA010000005.1:0-9649 GCA_031554665.1 Bacteroides sp.
TTTCTGGAGAATAGCTGTAATTGATTATCAGGTAGATAGGAAAGAGAAAAACAGACAAAACCCCTGGTTTAGGAGGTTTTATCTGCCTTTTTAACTATACATTAACTTTTCAGAGAGCTAACCCGGAAAGTTGGGTTAAAGTATGCAGTAAAAGAACGGGTGTTCAATTTCGACAAGTCGAAAACAGTGAAGTATGTCCCCCAGCCCGTGGGCGACGGTGTGATAGACTTCCCCAAACTTTGTAAAAGCGTGTCCCTGATCTGCGGTGCCCACCGCGGACAAGTAAAACTGGTGCTCGACGGCCTGCTCGACGCCATGGAAATGTACATGGACGACGGGAAAACCGTGAAACTGGGCGAGTTCGGCACCCTGCGCCCCACCTTCCGCTCCAAAAGCGATGCCGATCTGGACGAAGTGGATGCCAACAACATCTACCGCCGGAGAATCGTATTCACTCCCGGTAGTCAACTCAAGGAAATGCTTGGCAACATGAGCATTGAGAAGTACACACCCATAGAGGTGGCCACGAAAGAAGGAGAAGAAGAACCCAAGCCCTTTGACCCGGGGGCATAAACCGGTGCCGTTTAATAAAAAAGAGGAGCATCCCGCTGTGGGTGCTCCTTTTTTATTTTGTGCTTCCAGCCCTGGCAAACGCCTGTTATGGCTCTTCCTTGAAATCGAACCAGTCGAAATCGGCCGGATTGGTATTGGCCTTGCCGTTTCCTGAGGCATACATGCCGATGAATACTCCTGTGAAACCGCCGACCCTTTCGTTCGATACATCCTTAGTGGTGGCCGTGCCTACCAATTGTGCTTCCTTTCCTTCTTTCTGTACCCAGAATTTGTATTCCGAGGCGGTGGCCGTGATGCTCAAAATGATGTCACCGTCGATATTTTTCTGGTATTTCGCTTTGGTCGTTTGGGTCACTTTAGTTGCTTTGCTCGCTTTGGTTACTTCGGTCACTCTTTCGGTGACTTCAGATACTTCAGTTACTTCAGCCACCTTATCTTTCAGATACTTGCGTAGTATGACCACCTTTTTACCGTCGCGGTAGGTGATAAGCAGGTCGTAGTGATTCTTATCGTCGGCCCTGACCACCAGTCCGGCCTCTTCATTGTCAGCCACAGGTTTGAAATTCACTTTGGCCGAAGCCGTGATGTTGAAGGCAGTCTGCCGGCGGCCGATAAAGGCGGGCGAATCGTTCTCACTGAAATTCAGCGCAGAACCTTTCAGACGCAGGAAACCGGGCTTTTCGGTGAGCGACCAGTCCTTCGTGTAAGGATTCCGGAGGAAATTCCAGTAGAGGTTCAACGTACTCTTGTCGAAGTTGTCCTGTTCCGGATCCTTTTTCCATACCTGGATAGGCAGGTTGGGCCGTGGGAACTCTTCTCTGACAACACCGTCCGTACCCACTCTGGGCCATCCGTCGGCATTCCAGGTGATGGGAGCCAGGAACGTTTCGCGTCCCAGGTGTTGGTAACGACCGTTTTGCGGACGGATTCCCAGACAGACCGCCCACCAGCTTCCATCTTTCAGTTGGACAAGGTCGGCATGTCCTATCGCGTGGAAAGGATGCGAGCGAACACTCATATTCGAAAGCACAGGGTTAATGGGGCTTGCCTCGTAAGGGCCCCAGGGCGACTTGCTGCGTTGTATCACTTCGCGGTGTTCGTAACCCGTTCCACCTTCGGCAGACATGATGTAGTAGTAATCGTTTATTTTATAAAAGTGAGGGCCTTCGGGCGAGGAGCCACCCAGTCCGGAAGCGACCTGGCGCAGCGGCTCGATGAACTTACCCGTTTTAATATCGATGGTACCGAGCAGGAAATTGCCGGCATTGTCGGGACTGAGATAATAAACAGTATCGTCAATGAACTCCAGCGACGGGTCTACGTACCAGGCACCGATCCAGATGGGGTCGGACCACGGTCCGGCAGGATCCTTGGCAGTTACGTAAGAGATGCCCTGTGAACCTTCGCCACCGTAATTCGTACCTATAATATAAAAGGTACCGTCGTGATAACGCAAAGTAGGCGCGTATTGTCCGCCGAACGAAGCCCGGCAACCCTTCAGCGGATTGTTTTTCGGTGTACTCAGGGCGTGCCCTATCTGTTTCCAGTTGACCAGGTCCTTGCTGTGGTAAATGGGCAATCCCGGGAAATACTCGAAGGTAGACGTGACTAAGTAAAAATCATCGCCCACCCGGCAAATGCTCGGATCGGGATTCATTCCGGTCAGGATGGGATTCTTGAATGTTTCCTGTGCAAAGAGTATGCAATTTGCAACAACAAGAAGGCTAACTAATAATGATGTAATTCTTTTCATTACCTGAATGTATTAATTGGAGTGATTGTGACAAAAATATACATAAGTTGCCGGATAGACAGTTAATAATGTTACGCATGGGAGGCGTTTCGGCAAAAATACGGATGCTGTAATGTTTCCAAAGGAGGGAAGTATTGTTAATGACACAAAAAGAACGATTTTAAACCACTGGAAATCAAATGTTAACAATTCCTCTTTTTTAAAAGAGCAAAGAATGAAAGCCATGTAAAAAGTTGACATTCTCATTTATTTTCACGAATATTGCACCTGTTAATCAATCGCAGTTCTATGAAACACCTATTTCTATTATTCTTTAACGTCTGCTGTTTCACGTCTCTCTTCGGGATGAATGAAATAACATTTAAGCATCTGGGGGTGAACGACGGCCTTTCGGACAGCCAAATCAGCCACATAACCAAAGACTCCAAAGGGTTCATGTGGTTTTCTACCGGGTACGGGCTGAATCGTTACGACGGATATACATTCAAAGTGTTCATGCGCAACAGCAAAGACCCCAATTCGTTACCGGAAAACAATATAGGCGATGTACAGGAAGGCATCGACGGTTTGCTGTGGGTCCGTACCGCACGCTCGGGATACGTGTACTACGATCCGCGGAAAGAAACATTTCATCCGGCAGCCTCTTTGCTACGCGAAAAATATGGAATCCTGAGTCCCCCGGTGCGGTTGTATATAGATAAGGAGAAAAATTTCTGGGCGTATAATTACGACGGGCTTTTCTTCTATGATTTAAGCCGTAAGAAGCTGATCCACAAACCTATCGATGAAAGTATCTGGGGCAAAGGCCTGTCCCTGACCCACATTACAGAGGATAAAAACGGCATCCTAATGATTTACAACAACGGATATTTCGAACGCCTCGACCGGCAGACCTGTGAGGTTACTTACCGGAATGACTACCTTGTACGCTTCTCAAACGGAACGCTCACTAATCATTCTATGTTTGTAGATGCCGACGGCGATTATTGGATATATGCCATGTCCGGCGTCTGGCTGTACCATGTTGCCGAAGACCGGTGGGAATGGCTCAATACCCAGAAAGATTCGCCCTACATCCTTTCGGGTGATTTTGTCAAGGACATCAAAAAAGACGCCAAAGATCAAATATGGATAGCTATCGACCATGGAGGCATTAACATCATCAATAAAAAACTCCGCACCATACAATACGTCAAAAACAATGTGCTGGATGAGCGAAGCCTCATACAGAACAGCATCAACTGCCTGTATTGTGACGACAGTGGAGGTATCTGGGCAGGGTCCTACAAAAGGGGAATCTCATACTACAACGAAAGCATCTTCAAGTTCCGCACCGACCACTTCCCGGAGTTCAATCAGATCAGGAATTTTACAGCCGACGTAAACTCGATTGTGGAAGACAAGCATGGCAATTTATGGGCAGGAACCAGTAGCGGGCTTGTATATATAAACCGCACTACGAAAGAGCGGAAGATATACCAACATACAGCCGGTCGGAACTCGCTCTCGGGCGATGTGATCGTGGGACAACTGAGCGCCAGGGACGGAAGGTTGTGGATAGGAACCTACCGTGACGGACTCAGCGTGTTTGACGGACATACGTTCACCAACTACAGGCACGATCCGGGGAATCCGAATTCATTGGCCAACGACAATATCTGGACATTGGCCGAAGGCAACGACGGGTACATCTGGATGGGCACATTGGGCAGCGGATTGCAGGGATTCGACCCGCGCACCGGAAAGTTCACCCAGTATACCCAGCCGGGAACCGATTTCGACAAGGAGTATATTTCGTCTATCCGCGTGGGACGCGATGAAAATATATACATGGGTACCACGAACGGAATAACCATCTATTCGCCCTCTACCCGTACTTTCGAAAAACGGATGGGTAATAAGAGAGGCACTTATTTGTTCTCGCATTCCATTGTCAACGACATCTACGAAGACAGCCGCGGACTACTCTGGATAGCTACGGCCGAAGGACTCAATATATACGACCGGAAGAACGATGAAGTCGTCATCCCGGTAAAGAACTTCAACCTGGAAAATGAGATCATCCAGGCTATCGTGGAGGACAACAATAAGAACATGTGGATAACCACCAACACCAGCATCTCAAACATCGTGGTCAATGTGGATCCAACTACCGGGATCTATATCTATACCTGTCATTCATACGACGAATTGGACGGGTTGCAGGGGCAACAATTCAACGCCCGCTCCATCATCCGTACCCGGAAAGGGGAAATCATTGCCGGCGGTGTTCAGGGACTCAGCCTTTTCGATCCGGAAGGACTGAAATACAACAGCGTTACACCCAGGATTGAATTTACCGGATTGCAGTTGTTCAACGGAGAGATCAGGATCGACAGTGTGTACGATGGGAACCGTATCTTGACCCAGGCCCTGAATCAAACCTCCGAAATCACGTTGAAGCATAGTCAGAACGTGTTTTCCATTTCTTTCTCGGCCATGAATTACATCCTGCCCGAGAAGACAAAGTATATGTACATGCTCGAAGGATTCAATACTGTCTGGATGACCGCCGACGTCAACAAGCTGACGTACACCAACCTGGCGCCCGGTACCTATACCCTCAAAGTCAAGGCTATCAACAGCGATGGTTTCAGTAACCACGAAACGGCCGAACTGAGAATAGTCATCACGCCACCTTTTTGGGCATCGCCGGCAGCATATGTGGTGTACTTACTTCTTATCGCTGCCATCCTGTACTGGGCGCGCAGGCAGATCCTGCGTAACGAACGGCATAAGTACAAACTGGTGCAAATAGAGCAGGAAGCCCAGCAGAAGCACGAGGTGGACGATATGAAACTGCGTTTCTTTACCAATATCAGTCATGAACTCCGCACACCGCTCACACTTATCATCTCGCCGTTGGAGAATGTGATCAGGCATATTGACAATAAGGAGCAGAAGAATAAACTGGAGATGGTACACCGAAATGCCATGCGGTTGCTCAACCTGGTGAACCAACTGCTCGACTTCCGCAGAAGTGACGTGAAAGGACACCAACTTAACCTATCACAGGGCGATATGGTGGATTATATCCGGAACGTCAGCAACTCTTTTACCGAATATTCGGAAAAGAGAAACATACACCTTATCTTCTTTTCGGGCATTGAAGAGTTGTGGATGGTGTTCGATGAAGACAAGGTAGGAAAGGTGATCATGAACCTGTTGTCCAACGCGTTTAAATTTACTCCCGAAGGCGGCCGGGTGGATGTATCCCTGGACTTGCTTCCGGCAGAAGGTGGCCGTCCGGAACAGTTTGAAATTAAAATATCGGACACTGGTATCGGTATTGATGATAAGGAAAAGGAACTTATCTTCGAACGTTTTTATCAGATATACCATAAGGAGGGGCAGAAATCGAGTGGAAGCGGCATCGGTCTGCATCTCGTGAAAGAGTTTGTCTCCCAGCATGGTGGGACTGTGACTGTACTTGACAATGTGGGTAAGGGAAGTGTATTCATCATAACGCTTCCGGTGGTACGTGCCCAGGCGGCGCAGGAATCCGGTCCGGCTCAGGAGGCTACGGAAGTGCCTATACAGGATTCGGTGGGCGAAATGGACGTTACTGGTGAAGAGGAAATGGAAGAGGCAGGAAGCAAATTACCTGTAGTGCTCATCGTGGACGACAATAATGATTTCCGCCTCTTCATGCGTGACAGTTTACAGTCCGAATATATGGTAGAGGAAGCCCCGGACGGCAACAAAGCCTGGAAGATGATTCCGGAACTGCAACCTGATATCATCGTCAGTGATGTGATGATGCCGGGTATGGATGGCAATGAACTGTGCCGGTTGGTAAAGACGGATATCCGTACGTCGCACATCCCACTCATCCTGCTTACAGCCCGTTCGGCTAAGGAACAGAAGCAGGAAGGGCTGGAAAGCGGGGCGGACGACTATATTACCAAGCCTTTCGACTTTGATCTGCTTGTCATTCGTATTCGGAACCTGCTACAACTCCGGCAGAAACGGCAGGAGAGTTTCAAGCAGTTGATGGAGGTAGCTCCCAGTGAAATCACGATCACTTCATTAGATGAGAAACTGATCAATAAGGCTGTCCGGTATGTGGAAAATAATATCTGCCGGAGTGAGCTTTCGGTGGAGGAACTTAGTAGTGAGTTGGGTATGAGCCGGGTGTATTTATATAAGAAAATGCTTTCCATCACGGGGAAGACTCCGATTGAGTTTATTCGTATTATACGACTGAAACGGGCTGCGCAGTATTTGCGTGAAAGCCAGCAGAGTGTTTCTGAAATTGCTTATCAGACAGGCTTTAGTAATCCTAAATATTTTAGAAAATATTTTAAGGAGGAGTTTGGAATTTTGCCTTCCGAATATCAGGCAAAGGAGGGAATGTAATCTCGAACATCTTAAATTGGATGCTGAGAAAATATGTACAAAAACTTTCATTTTGAGCAATCATATTAGAACGATTCTGACTCCATGGTTGCTTAAAATGAGGTAGAGTAATTTACTGTTCGAGAAATAACTGTTTTGGCCCTTTAAGAATCTATGCTCAACTTTAGGATTGTTTCGCATAGGGGTTACAGATAGTTTGCATAAACAAAGGTAGTCACTCTTCATGGATTTTCATTTTTCCAGTTATCCAATTCTTCTACTAATTCTCTTGATTCTAACCGCATGATGGTATCATCCGAATCTCCTGTATCGAAAAGGCTGATGCTTCCATACCAAACGAGCCGATTATCAATAATGATATATTTCTGATAGATATCCGGTTCTTGTATAACTTTGAATCTTGCTTGAAGAAGTTCAATACATTTCCTTGCCCGTTCTTGATCCTTGTATGATTCTACCGGACGAGTAATGATGGTAATTGAAACTCCTGCCAACAAAGGTTGTTTCAACCATTCAAGCACTATACTGATTTGTTTTTTCAGGATGTATGGACTTGCTATTAGAATTTCTTTTTTCACTTCGGCAAAATCATCCCGGATGGCAGGTATAAATGTATTGCAGTCGTAAATCATGCTGATCCTATCCGGTTCATTCTTTGAAGATAATGCTTTGTAGCCGATTTGAGCGTAACCCGTCAATCGTTTATGATACTCCGTTCTAAAACAGGGATGTGAATATCGACATAATCATAGACGATTACATCTTGTTTACCGGGATATTCCCGGTGTAGTCGTCCGGCATATTGAGCCAATGTTCCTTTCCATGCAATCGGAGATGCCAGAAATAGCGTATCTAAACGCGGATAGTCGAATCCTTCTCCTATATATTTTCCAGTTGCGATTAGTACAAGTTTCTCATCATGCGGGATTACAGTAAGTGATTCAGCCATCTTGTTCTTTACTTTTGCAGAGTCAGCTCCTATCAAAGTAATGATATGTGCGTCTGTTTGATTTTCAAGAATGGTAGCCAGTTGCAGCACATGTTCTTTACGTTGGGTAAGAATAATAGGCGTTCTTCCGTTCAATAATGCCTCTTTTACATCAGTTGCTATCTGCTGATTGCGAAGTTCGTTCTCTGCGAGAGCAGCAAATGTTTTTGTGATATGCCAGTCGGATTCACTTTGGGTAAAAGGTTTTCTGAATCCGGTGAAGCAAGGTATAATGTAATGATCAAAACTTCGTTTGCCTGCCTGTTCTTTAGCACTAACACTATATCGTATCGGGCCACATTGCATAAAGGTAACCGGATGCTGACCGTCTTGTCGTTGCGGAGTTGCAGTTAACCCATAAACATATCGGGCGTTTGTTGCACCGAGAACTTTTTCGTAATTAAGCGAGGAAGCATGGTGGCATTCATCTACAATGACCATCCCATACTCTTTCACTATATCATCCACCTCGTTTTCATGAACTAAACTTTGGACGAGTGCAATGTCGATGATGCCTGATGACGTATTTTTTCCTGAACCTATTTGTCCAATATTAGCTCGAACCTTTTTTCGTCCGCGCTTCTTCTCCTGTACGGGCAAGGATTCGTTTATCTCAAGGAATTGCTCCAAGGATTTCTTCCATTGGTTGTATAAGGTTTGTAGATGGACTAATACCAACGTATTACATTTCCTGTTTGCGATAAGCGAGGCACCGATGACCGTTTTTCCAAAAGCAGTCGGGACAGATAGAATACCATTCTCATGCTGGAGTAAAGCACTTGCGGCTGATTGTTGTTCCTCCCGAAGCAATCCTTTGAAGTTGACGTTAATCGGTCTTCCTCCATTCCGTTTATCATCAAAAGTATATTCAACATTTGATTGGTCGAGCAGATGCGTAAGTGCAGTATGGCAACCTCTGGGAATGCCTATGTACCCATCTGTTTCTTCCAACGAGTAAATGATTCTGGGGATGCCGTAAGTGGACATCCTCATCTTTTGTGTTTTATAAAATAATGGATTCTGGAAAGCTGCCAACCGCTTGATACGGTTAAGTGCACGGGGAGTAATTCCTTCTTTGGAGATGTACAACCGGTTGGCTTCGATAATAGTCAAGTTATCTGGGAAATCATTCTTATCAAGATTGTTGTTTTCTTTTCTGCTTTCCCATGGTAGGGAAGTTTCTTCATTGTTGTTCTCCAAGCTTCCAAGTTCTCCCAATCCATTCCCTTCACACAATATGGCAAGCGCCCTCTTTATCTCATCCGAATTCATCTTTCTGATGGAGGCCAAATAAGCCCATTGATCAGGGTAGCTCTGAAAGTTTTCATCGACAAATTCACTATTCCCATTTTTGCGTGCCCCTCCCTGCAAAGGCAAAGCAATCAGGTTGCCGAAACCGCCTTTTGGCATAAAGTCTTGATTGGGGAACATCCGGTCATATGAAGTGAAGCGTATTTCGTGCCGGACAGTCATAGCCGTTGTCAAAAGTGCATTCCCAAGCCTTCTGGCGGATACTGCCGAAACCGGCTCATCAAAGAAAATCCAAACATGGGCGCCATTCCCGGAGCGGGAACGTTCTATGGCGATAGGTATGTTATAAGAAGTACATACAGAACGAAATGCAGTTATATCTTCTTTCCATTTTTCTTCATCTAAAAGAAATGACTACTGATTATCATGTAGTTATATTTTTATGGTACAAATGCGATACAGATAAAACGATTATCATCGGTAACCTTATCGTCACTTTATTGCTCGATAGTTATTCGTTTTCCTCATAATAGTACGAATAGTCGATTCCTTTCATGAACATTTCACGACTGTCGATTTCATCAGTCAAGGCGTTTTTCAGCAGATGTTTTATATCCGTACTGTTTGTAGCACTTTTTATCATCGCATTCATGTACTCGGTTTTACCGATTTTACTCCAATCAACG
>JAVBVA010000016.1:0-164007 GCA_031554665.1 Bacteroides sp.
TACTAAAAGAGGGGCATCAAAAGAGGTTCCCTAAATGCTATTTGCTGAAAAGATAGCGATACAGGAGGCCATAATCAAAAATAAAATAAAACTATCAACGGGGCTACGGGCAGCACGAGAAAACAGAGTTGTTCATTAGAAACTATTTTTGATAAATGGCATCATCCAAACAAAAGAGAGAAGCATGCGCTCCTCTCTTTTACTAATGGTCCGATCTGAATATTGTTATTCTTTCAAGGCTTCAGCCAGGTCAATACCCAGTGCGGCAGCTACGCCTGTACCGTATTTCGGATCGGCCTTGTAACAGTTGCGCACGTGGCGTTGCTTGATGAAGAGTTCGGCATCACCCATGGCGCGTCCGGTGTTCTCGAACAATAACTGTTGCTCTTCGGCGGGCATCAGGCGGAACAGATCGCCGGGCTGGCTGTAGTAATCGTCATCATACTCCCGTTCGTTGTAGTTGTACACATCACCATGAATCTTCAAAGGTGGTTCCTTCTTCTCGGGAGAATCCTGCCACTCGCCGAAGCTGTTGGGCTCGTATCCTCGGGTAGCTCCATGATTGTCGTCCACGCGCATCTGTCCGTCACGATGGAACGTGTGGAATGGGCAACGGGGTTTGTTTACCGGAATCGAGTTGTGGTTCACTCCCAAACGGTAACGTTGTGCATCACCGTAGGAGAACAGACGTCCTTGCAACATCTTGTCGGGCGAGAAACCGATACCTTCTACAATATTCATCGGGTTGAAGGCCGATTGTTCTACCTCGGCGAAATAGTTCTCCGGATTGCGGTTCAGCTCCAGAATACCCACGTCGTGCAGGGGGAACTCCTTGTGCGACCATACTTTGGTGAGATCGAACGGATTGATGCGGTAGTTGTCCGCTTCCTCCTCGGTCATCAGTTGGATCTGGAACTTCCATTTCGGAAAGTCGCCCTTCTCGATACTGTCGAACAGGTCACGCTGGTGCGATTCGCGGTCTTTGCCTACAAGGGCTTCGGCTTCCTGGTCGGTAAGACACTTGATACCTTGCATGGTCTCCAGGTGAAATTTTACCCAAATGCGTTGATTCTCAGCATTGAGGAAGCTGTACGTGTGACTTCCGAATCCATGCATGTGACGGTATGAATACGGAATGCCACGTGGACTCATCGTGATGGTTACCTGATGAAGAGCTTCGGGAAGCAACGTCCAGAAATCCCAGTTGTTGCTGGCGCTGCGCAGGTTGGTTTTCGGATCACGCTTCACAGCATGGTTCAAGTCGGGGAACTTCAACGGGTCGCGCAGGAAGAATACCGGGGTATTGTTACCTACCAGGTCCCAGTTTCCCTCTTCGGTGTAGAACTTCATGGCAAATCCGCGGATGTCACGTTCGGCATCAGCAGCACCCCGTTCGCCGGCTACGGTAGAGAAGCGTACGAAACATTCCGTTTGCTTGCCCACCTGACTGAAAATAGCAGCGCGAGTATATTTTGTGATATCGTGTGTGACGGTGAACGTGCCGTATGCACCTGACCCTTTGGCGTGCATACGTCGTTCGGGGATTACTTCCCGGTCGAAATGAGCGAGTTTCTCAATCAACCATGGATCTTGCATTACGACAGGACCGCGTGGACCTGCTGTCTGTGAATTCTGGTTGTCCGCAATGGGACGGCCATTCGCGGCAGTAAGTTTGTTTTTTTCCATGTGTATAAGTGATGTTTAGGACGGAGACATTCCGCCAGTACACCTATAACACATTTAGTGTGTAAAAAGTTTTGGTGATAATAACAGATCTTGATAATTGATGCATATAGATAAAAAGAGTTCCCGGGCGATATAGCTTTTCTGTATATCACCCGGGAACTCTTTTTTATCTATATTGGATGGTCTTCTTTACTTAATGTACCATTTGGAGTAAGTTTGGCTAAAGCCGGATTCTACCCAGGTTTTGTACAAAGGATAGGTTGCGTCAATGGCCTCTTTTTCAGTAGGAATAACGAAATCATCGATATTTGCCAAATGAATGGCCCATGGGTAAATGGATCCTTCTTTTCCTACGTAGTAAATACCTTTGTCCGGATCGGAACAGTCGTCCATAGTACCGAAATAATTCGTATCGGCTTCTGTTGTCGGCTTCTGCATCGGCAAGTGCACTTCAATGCCGTCTTTCGGAGAAATAAACGGATTGTATGGGGCTACCTTGCTTTGGAAGTCCGCCTGCTTAATCTGGTTCTTAACAAAGGAAACCACTACATTGAATTCCTTGCTTTGGCCGAACTCGAAGGGCTTGATGTATGCTAGCGCATCATCGAATACTTTTACAACAAATCCGTCGCCGTCAGCACGGGGTTGTACAGACTGCCCATTCACCAATACACTTGTCACCTTATTGGGGGCAATGTCGTATTTAATCGAGAAACTATTATGATAAGTAGCTCCTGAATGAACAAGGTTGAATACATCGTTTATGCTAACAACGCAGGTTCCTAAAGAAGAGACTTCTTTGTAGTACGAAGTTTTTGAGTTGTATGTCACCACTACATCATTCATATCGTAGTCACCTGCCGATGGCCAATTGTCTTCAAATGCCAACACGCCAAATTTCTTTTCCTCTACAATAATCGGATCATCATCACCATCAACAATTATCGGAGGAGTAATTGCTGAAGCAGGATTAGCCTTCATCACAAAAACCAAATCGTTGAAGTCGTTGTCACAATAAACATTTTCTGTTCTCTTAGTATCTTCGAAAGCAAAACAAGTATAAGTCTCATTGCCATTCTTCACTGAATAATAAGCGGTATGACATTTCAAGTTATCGGCCTCGTATGTGTTCCATGCCGAGTGCGAATAGAAGAAGTTCTGAGCTTTGCTGCTGCTCGAGTTGAACGTTTTGGTATCTCTGTTGTAGATGCCACTTGCCAGAAACCAGATTATGGTAGTACCTTTAGGGAATGTGTCAACCAGTTTGCCTTCCTTCTTATCATAATATTTCAGTTTGAACATTTGGCCTGCGTTAAGTCCGGTATAACCTGCATAAGCCACTGGGTTGTTCTCAAGGCTGGCCCATGGAAAAACGGTAATCAGTTTTTCGTCTATCTGACTCATATCAGCGGGAATACTCGACTTAGGACCATCGAAACAGATGTATCCTAATGTGTTGATCTTAGAACAATCTGTAATTAACGGAGAAATCCAAAGTTCAGTATTTTCAGTCACTTCCATGGTAGCATCCTGAACGTATTGTCCTTTGTTGGTTTCAAATAATGATTTTCCATTAGGGAAGAAAGACTTGATACTATAGAATACCCCAAGTGGAATATCCATGTACCCGTCCATTGCCGGAGTATAACGGCTGTCTACTTCCGGAACATATGCCAGGTCCAGTGTCTTGTCCGCTGTAGAACGGGTGTTCATTGCTGCGGTTTGGGGAATCAACGAACTGAAATCAACAGCCTTGAATGTGGCAGTACCATTGTTGATAGTGGCATGCATCAATCTGCTTGCATATAAATCACCGGTATATGCATAGAGCTCCTTTACATAGCTGGGGATTTTCTTCATCATGTTGAAGTTACCTTCATCAACGATACCGGCGGCAATTGGTTGAATGTCTGTACGGAGCACGATTGTACCATCTTCGCTTATGGTAACCGGGTTCTCGCTATACACAGCAAATTCAGTAGAGTATCCGGATGGTACATTGTACAGCATAGAAAACTGTACGTCTTGAGTAGTCGCAAAAGTTGCGAGGGATGGGGTCTCGTTGTTTTTCTTACCATAGAGATCTTTTTCCATACATGAAGTTAATGCCAGTAATGAAAAAGCGATACAGGCGCAACAAAGTTTAGAGATCGTTACTTTTTTCATAAAAGAGTCGTTTTTTTATTGTTTGATTTGTTGTAATGTCAAAAACGGTGCGAAGATAACATATCTTCATGTTATGCGCAATAAAAGTCAAATAAACTTGAACGAAAAATTGAAATTATTTTTCGAAGATGCTCTGTATGTGTCTGTAAGGCAGATTGTTGAGATGAAGGTGTAATCCTTTGGTGTTTTCCTTTTTCTGCATACATAGTTGTGGGGTCCCGTTAGCGTTTCTTTTGAAAAAGCGACGATTTGGTAGTAATTGTATGGCGTTTTTTTAATAGCCTATGGCTTATCCTTATTTTATGAAATAAATTGTTTTTCCCTCCCCTTTAAAGTAAAGTAAAGGGAGGGAAGGGATTAAAACGAGTATCGCAACTTTACGGCAAACTCGTTTCTGTAAGATACCTTATTAATTAAAGGTAGAATAAATTCACCGGCCAGTGTTAACTTTGGAGTAACCGAATATCCGGCTTCTACATCAATAGGTATGTCGAGGGTTTCGCTGTTGAAATCGTATGTCCAGGTAGCGTAATAGCCAAAATACCAACGATTGATCCACCAGTCGATATTGGGAGCCATGGCCAATACATTGGTGCGCGTGATTCCTGCTTCTTTGGCTATCGTTGTACGATATTCCAGGCTGAGAAGAGCAGTGCCTGTTACATGCCCGGGCGTACCACGGAAATAGATCAGCCCGATGCCGGGGCGTATGTCCCACTTATTGCCACCTAAGGAATTATCGGTCGCTGTATTCATTATCAGTTCGGCGCCATATCCGAAGAACAGTTTATCGTGCAGACGGTGGGCATGTATGGCGCGGAGATGGATATCCGATAGACCGAACACATTTTTTCCGGAAACGTTACTATTGGCTAACGGCAGTTCGAAACGGAAATGCCAATTGTTCCAGTAAGTGGAAAAGGTGCGTAAGACGTAGGAGTTGAAGTAGGTTCCATCATCATAGTTTACACGGTCGAAGCGGGGTTGAAGATAGAACATTTTGGCAAATGGGTAAGGAAATGATTCGATAGCCCGGCCGTGGGCTATTTGTTCGTTTTGGGCATGTATGGAAACTGTCGGCAACAGTATTCCAATCCAGACGAAAGAAAGTAGGAGAACTCGTTTCATAATTTATAAGGTTTAGGAGTTACTTGGTTTTGTGGTTATATCTATTGTAAAAACAAGAATGATGAAAGAATGTTTGAGGTTCTCGTTCGAATGTCTTATTTTTGCAGCAATTCCATTTTACTACTTTTACCCAATTAAAAAATAGAAAGAGCTATGGCAAGATTCTTAGAAGAAGTATCCAGAACATTTAGCGAGTATTTACTGATTCCAGGACTCACTACCAAGGAGTGTATGCCCCAGTTGGTCAACCTGCGTACCCCGGTAGTGAAATTCAAAAAAGGCGAAGAGTCCGCCATTCATATCAATGTTCCTTTTGTTTCGGCTATCATGCAGTCTGTTTCCGACGACGGAATGGCGATTGCATTGGCACGCAACGGTGGATTGGCTTTTGTTTTCGGTTCGCAAGGTATCGAGTCACAAGCCGAAATGGTTCGCAAAGTAAAGAACTACAAATCGGGGTTCGTGGTAAGCCGGGCCAATCTGACACCCGAACATACGCTGGCTGATATCATCGCCCTGAAAGCGAAGACAGGATTTTCTACCTTTGGTATCACAGAAGACGGAACCTCCAACGGTAAGATGCTCGGTATTGTTACCGGACGCGATTATCGTCCTACGCGTGATGATCACAACCGGAAGATCAAGGAATTCATGACTCCTTTCTCCCGGCTCATTTACGGCCGGCAAGGCATTTCGCTGAAAGAAGCCAATGATCTGATCTGGGACAATAAACTCAACTGCCTGCCTATCATTGATGAGGATCAACATCTTTGTCATTTGGTGTTCCGCAAGGATTATGAAAGCCACAAATATCATCCGTTGGAAGTGCTCGATGGCAATAAACGTCTCATTGTAGGTGCGGGTATTAACTCACGCGATTACGAAGAGCGTGTTCCGGCTCTGCTCGCGGCAGGTGTTGATGTATTGTGTATCGACTCGTCTGATGGATTCTCCGTTTGGCAGAAGGAAACGCTGGAGTACATCAAATCGACATATGGCGACAAAGTAAAAGTGGGTGCCGGTAATGTGGTCGATCGGGATGGATTCATGTATCTGGCCGAAGCAGGTGCCGACTTTATTAAAGTAGGTGTAGGCGGCGGTTCTATCTGTATCACCCGTGAACAGAAAGGTATTGGCCGCGGACAGGCTACAGCACTGATCGAAGTAGCGGCTGCACGCGACGAGTATTTCGAAAAGACCGGTGAATATATTCCTATCTGTTCTGATGGCGGTATTGTGCAAGACTATCACATGGTACTGGCCATGGCCATGGGAGCCGACTTCCTGATGATGGGACGCTACTTTGCCCGCTTCGACGAAAGCCCCACGCGTAAACTGCTTATCGGCGGTAACTATGTGAAGGAATACTGGGGAGAAGGTTCAAACCGTGCCCGTAACTGGCAACGTTATGATATGGGTGGCAGTGAAACGCTGAAGTTCGAAGAAGGCGTGGATAGCTATGTACCTTATGCCGGTAAGCTGAAAGATAATATGGAAATTACCCTGGGTAAGATCAAATCAACCATGTGTAGTTGCGGGGTGACCGATCTGGCATCGTTGAAAGCCAATGCCAAAATCACGTTGGTATCCGCAACAAGCATTGTCGAAGGCGGTGCACACGATGTGATAGTGAAAGACGCGCGTTAAGAAAACGTTCATTCGATATACATATATATAAGAAGCTTTCCGGACTCCCAAAGTCTGGAAAGCTTTTTTTATTTGATGCCCTTCAAACAGGTATTAGTTTGCCTCGTTGCTTTGCTCGTAGAGTAGTGTTATTTTGCTTTGCATGTATATTGTTTTTGCAATCCGGAAAAGAAAAACATCCGTATTAACATATAACTTTTTGTTTCTTTATTTTGTTTGTAAATTGTTGTTTATTAGGGTGTTGTGTTTCATTGTGTAACGCAGTGAAAGATTTATGTAACATCGTTTGAAAAGATGTAACGTACATGAAAATATGTGTTGCACTTTTGTATGGGTTTAACAAAATCAACAGATATATTTGCACGGTCAAAAAGCGCAGTGTTGAATCATAAAGTGAAGCTGTGACCAGACGAAGTACGACGAAATAAACATCTTAAAGTGCCATACAATGAATAAACACCAAGTATCAACCACTCTCCCTCTCCATGTATGCCTCAGGCATACATATCCGATATTCTTATTCATTTTATGTTGTCAGGAAATAGAGAAAAATTTCATACATGTTAGTAACCTTTATAAATCAATGCTTATGAGTAGAACATTTAACGACAGCTAATCTGAAATTCGCAAGATAGCCTGCTCCTGTCCGGAGTAGAGCTTTCAATGGCAATGTAGACTTTGATCTTTATCAAAGTAGTGAAAAACAAATTATTCAGCTTAATTTATTCAAAATGAAAAGAAAAATTAATGGAATTCTATCAAGCACTTCCAACCTGCAAACAAGTTGCAGATGGGAAACGTGGCTGACAAGATTTTTGTTCTCATTGATCATTTTCTGTAGTTCATCGGTCTTGGCACAAAACACACGTACTGTCAGAGGTACAGTATTCGATGACCAGGGTGAACCGATTATCGGAGCTTCGGTAATGGTTAAAGGAAAAGCTTCTTCAGGTACAATTACCGATATCGATGGTAATTTTACACTCAGTGTTGCTCAAGGAACTACAACGTTGGTAGTCTCTTTTGTAGGTATGACTTCACAGGAAGTAAGCATCACCGGAAAAAATATGGTGAAAGTTACGTTGAAAGACGATAATGTGCAGTTGGGCGAGGTCGTTGTGGTTGGTTACGGCCAACAGAAGAAAGCCAGTGTGGTAGGTGCTATCACACAAACTACCGGTAAGGTACTCGAACGTGCCGGTGGTATTTCTGATATCGGTGCAGCATTGACAGGTAACCTTCCGGGTGTAATCACCGTAGCCAGTTCGGGTATGCCGGGCGAAGAAGAACCGCAGATCCAGATTCGTGGCGCCAGTTCATGGAATAATAGTGATCCGTTGGTACTGGTCGATGGTATCGAACGTCCGATGAGTAGTGTAGATATCAGTTCAGTCGAATCTATTTCCGTGCTGAAAGACGCTTCGGCAACTGCCGTATATGGTGTGAAAGGTGCCAATGGTGTAATCCTTATTAGTACCAAGCGTGGTAAAGAAGGTAGTGCTAAGATTGATATTTCTGCCAATATGACCATGAAGGCTCCGTCTATGTTGCCGAACAAGTTAGATTCTTATGATGCATTAAGAGCGCGCAATGTAGCTATCGAACATGAGTTGGGAGTAACTCCTGAATCCTGGGCATACATTAAACCGCAGGATATCATTAATAAGTATCGCTATCCGGCTAATCTGGAAGAATCCGAACGCTACCCGAATGTGGACTGGCAAAAGGCTATCTTCAAAGATCATACCATGTCATACAATGCAAATATCAATGTAAGTGGTGGTACCAGCTTTGTGAAATACTTTACTTCTGCCGATTATGTACATGAAGGCGATATCTTTAAGGTATGGGACAATGGTCGTAACTACCAGTCGGGCTACGGATACAATCGTATTAATGTACGTAGTAATCTTGACTTCAAACTTACCAAAACGACTCAGTTCAAGGTTAATCTTGCCGGATCGAATGCAAGCAAGAAAAGTCCCTGGAACCAGACAAACTCGGCCGATTGGGCAGTTGCCCAGCAATGGGCTGGTGCATATAACATCGCACCGGACGTATTCCTGCCAAAGTATGCTGATGGCTCCTGGGGATATTATCCGAATATCTCGAACGTTACCAACTCGGCAGCCAACCTGGCTTTGGCCGGTGTGATGACTACCACAACCACACGTATTACTACTGACTTCGCTTTGGAGCAAGACCTGAAATTCATTACCAAAGGGTTGAGTGCCAGAGGAACTATTTCCTGGGACAATGCATTCGTGGAGTTCAACCGTGGAGTAAACGACCTCTATAATGATGCACAACAGAAATGGATTGATCCGGATACCGGTATGGTTTCTTATAAGAAGGAATACGAAAACAATAATAAGTTCGACTTCCAGCAAGGTGTTATGTGGACTATTCAACCGGGTACGGTAAAGAACAGTGATACCATGCGTAATTTGAATTATCAATTACAATTGAACTGGGCAAGAGACTTCGGAAAACATAGCGTCACAGCAATGGGATTGTTTAGCCGCCAGGAGAATGCTACCGGTAGCGAAATTCCTCATTACCGTGAAGACTGGGCGTTCCGTACTACCTATAATTATGCCAGCAAATACTTTATTGAATATAACGGTGCATACAATGGTTCCGAGAAGTTCAGTAAGGAGAATCGTTTTGCCTTCTTCAACTCAGGAGCTATCGGTTGGATGATCAGTGAAGAACGTTTCATGAAGAGTCTTAAGTTCCTCGACATGTTGAAGGTAAGAGCCTCTTATGGTGAAATTGGTGATGACAATATCAGGGCTCGTTGGCTGTATATGAATCAGTGGGCGTATGGTGGAGTATCTTCTTTAGACCTGAATCAGGGTACAAGTCCTTACACCTGGTTTAGAGAATCGGCTGTAGGCAATCCGAATGTACATTGGGAAACGGTGAAGAAAGTGAATATCGGTATGGACTATTCTTTCCTGCAGGGGTTGTTTGCTGGTTCTGTAGAACTCTTCCGCGACAATCGTAAAGATATTCTGGTAAGCGGTGGCGACCGGGCAATACCTTCCTATTTTGGTACGACTCCGGCTACGGACAACTTGGGGCGCGTGCGTACTTCCGGTTATGAGTTGGAGTTGCGTATCAACAAGACATTCCGCAACCAGTTGCGCCTTTGGGCCAATATGAGTATGACTCATGCCGAAAACAAGATTCTTGCCAAAGACGATCCTGCCATGTATCCTGCTTACCAAAAAGCTGCCGGATATAGTATCGGTCAGAACAAAGCATATATAGAGTCCGGCTATTGCCAGACGTACGACCAACTCTACGGAAGTACGACTCATGATAGAAATGACGCACATAAATTACCGGGCGACTATTTTGTAGTCGACTTCAACGGTGACGGTGTTATCGACAGCAAAGACTTGGTTCCTTATGGATATGCTGACAAACCTCAGAATACCTACAATGCTACCATCGGAGGCGAGTGGAAAGGCTTTAGTGCATTTTTGCAGTTCTATGGTGTAACGAATGTTACCCGTGTGGTTCCTCTTACCAGCTTCGGCAGTAAGTTGAATACAGTGTACGATATGGGTAGCTGGTGGTCCATTGATGATCCGAATGCCGATGTGGTAGTTCCTCGCTGGTCGTCTTCCGTATCTTATAATGACGGTACCCAATATATGTACGATGGCTCTTTCATTCGTCTGAAGAATGCCGAAGTAGCTTATACGTTCAATGGAGGATGGATCAAGAAGATCGGTTTGAGTACATTGAAGATCTATTTGAATGGTAACAACCTTTGGGTATGGTCGAGAATGCCGGATGACCGTGAGTCCAACTTTGCAGGGGCAGGTAATCAGGGAGCTTATCCTACCATGAAGCGTTATAATTTAGGTGTCAAATTTACATTATAATATTGAGTACGATGAAAAATATATATAAGACTCTTTTATGGGGTGGTTGTTTGTCCATGTTGTTGGGACTGAGTTCCTGCGAAGACTATCTGGATAAGACGGCCGACTCGAATGTGTCCGAAGTAGAGGCCTTTAAGAATTTTACCAATTTCCAGGGCTTTATCGAAGAAATATATAACTGTATCCCGGATAAGGAAAAATGTTATTGGACTACTTCCTGGAACTGGGGCGATGACGAGATGTTCAATCTGGAAGGCGACTGGCACATGACGCATCAGGTAGACCTCGGAAACTTCTGGGCATGGCAGAATGGAACAGGTGTTTGGTTGGATAAGAGCTCTACTAATCCTACCTCTACAGACAAATTCCAACATGCTTTGTGGCCTCATGCCTGGTACTGTATTCGCAAGGCAAATTACGGTATTGAGAATCTGGATCTGTTGACCGAAGCTACTCAGGAGGAGAAGAACTGCATTGCCGGACAATTGTACTTCTTCAGAGCCTGGTGGCATTTTGAGATGATGCAATATTTCGGGGGATTACCTTATGTAGATCAGGTGTTGCCTTCGACTCCCGCTCCGACCTTGCCGCGTCTGACTTTTCAGCAATGTGCCGATAAGGCTGCTGCCGATTTAAGGAAAGCTGCCGATTTCTTGCCTATCGACTGGGATAAGACTTCCGTCGGTAGTAGGACATCCGGCAAAAACCAGTTACGTGCCAATAAGATCATGGCATTGGGCTATCTGGGTAAAAGCTATTTGTGGGCCGGTAGCCCGTTGATGAAGAACGGCGCTCAGATCGGTGGAGCTAATACATACAATTATGACACAGAATATTGTAAGAAGGCCGCCGATGCTTTCGGCGAATTACTCACTTTGGTTGAAAGCGGTCAGACGCAATATGCACTGGCACAATTCAAATACAGAGATATCTATAATCATGTGAAAGCTTCTGATGCAACTTCCTGCTATAGCGATATTTTCTACACAACCGGTCAGAACTGGTTGATGCCGGGTTCGGTAGAAGCTATCTTTCGTGGTCCTTCAACCGACTATAACGGTACTAACTGGAATACTTCCAAGACATTCGGACCCAAAGTGAAAGGTCTGGTAGAACATGACAATATTATCCATCACCCGACAGCCAATTACGTAAATCTGTACGGTATGGAGAATGGTTTACCTCTGACCGATCCTGCTTCCGGTTACGATCCTACTCAGCCGTTTAAAGGCCGTGACCCACGCTTTTATCATGATATCATGTTCGACGGTTTCAAGTTTGTCAATGCCACAATGCCTGCCGATATGGAGTACTTGCGCTATTGCGGATTGGCTACGGATGGTACAATGAGATCTGCTGCTAATGGAAGCCGTACAGGATACTTTATTCAAAAGCTGATTCCACATACCTGTAACAAGTATGATGGCGCTTACAACTGGAACGGAAACCTGCACTCTTATTTACCTTACATGCGTTTGGGCGATATTTACCTGATGTATGCCGAAGCCTGTGCTGCAGTAGGCGGTGCAACCGGTAAAGCAACGAATTTCTCCAAAACGGCCGAAGAAGCGATCAATACCCTTCGTCAGCGCGTAGGTGCAGGTGATGTGGATGCCAGGTACACAGCCGATGCAACTAAGTTCATGGACGAAATACGTAGAGAGCGTGCGGTAGAGCTGTCGTTCGAGGGGTTCCGCTTCAATGACTTGCAACGTTGGTTGTTATTGACGGAGTATCCGTACAACGTGAAGACCTCTCATGAATTTACACGTGTGGAAAACGATGACTTCTACAAGACGAAAGACCCGAAAGATGCCCGGGTAGCTAATCTCCGCGAAGAGGTGATCCTGAAACGTGTATTCGGAGCGAAGCACTACTGGTTCCCTCTGAAAACCAAAGACGTATCCATGTATCCGGAGTTCGGGCAGAATCCGGGCTGGTAATTCCGATAGCGTAATAAATGTGCAATTTAAACGAATAAACAATGAAACATATACATACAAGATTCATTTTATGTGCCATGTTTGCCTGCACTCCGTTTGCAATGAGTGCGCAGGACATTGCAGAGAATGAAACTGATTCGTTGGCTAAAGATCCATTGGTACAGGTTGCCTATCGTAAGGTGGCACAAAGCGACCTGTTGGGTGGCGTTTCTGTAGTCAATATGGAAGAACTCATCAAGAAAAACTATATCAATTATAGTTTGGACAATATGCAGGGGTATATCGGTGGTTGGACCGGGAGTACTTTATGGGCTATGGACGACTATCTGGTTCTGGTCGATGGAGTTCCCCGTGATGCCAACAATGTACTTCCTACGGAAATTGAGCAAATTTCTTTCCTGAAAGGAGCTTCGGCTGTAGTCCTTTATGGTAGCCAGGCTGCCAAAGGAGTAATCTATATTACTACCAAGAGAGGTAAGGTAGAGGACCTTGCAATCAGTCTGCGCGGTAATACCGGTTTCAATGTGTCGAAGAGCTATCCTAAATATTTAGGATCTGCACAGTACATGACGCTTTATAACGAGGCGCTTGTCAATGACGGAAAGCTTCCGGATCATTCGGCAGAAGATATCTACAACTATGCTTCAGGATCAAATCCTTACCGTTATTCGGATGTGGATTTTTACTCTTCCGACTACATTAAGAAGGCTTATAATCGTTCAGAATTGACGGCCGAGATTACCGGAGGTGGCAAGCGTGCCCGTTTTTATACCAATGTCGGTTATTATCATGTAGACGACCTGTTTAAGTTCGGTGAAGCAAAGAAAAACTTTACCAGCCGTCTGAATATACGCGGTAATATCGATTTGACCATCAACGACTGGATCAGCGCTTATGTCAATGCCAATGCTACATTCTATGATGCCCGTACAGCAAAGGGCAATTACTGGAACTCAGCTGCTACGTTGCGCCCCAACCGTGTAACTCCGTTGATCCCGTTAAGTTATATTCCGGCAGAGAATCTGGCTGCCTGGACCTTGGTTGATAACAGCATGAACATCATCGACGGGAAGTATTTTCTGGGTGGTACTCAGCTCGAACAGACCAACGTATTTGCCAGTTACTACGCAGCCGGTTATAACCAATGGACCAGCCGTCAGTTCCAGTTCGATACAGGGGTGAATCTTGATCTGGCACGTGTACTGAAAGGGCTATCTTTCCAAACACAGTTTGCAGTAGATTATGCTACTACCTATAATACTTCGTATGACAACAGTTATGCGGTGTTTGCTCCGAAATGGGCTACATTCGATGGTAGTGATGTAATTGGTAACCTGACCAAATATGGTGATGACAAGAAATCGGGCGTGCAGAATATCGGCTCCAGCACCGACCGTCAAACAATTGCATTCTCCGGACAGTTCAATTATCTGACTTCTGTTGATGACACGCATAACCTCTCAGCTATGTTAATTGCAGCCGGTTATCAGCAAACGATGTCGGAAGTGTATCATAAAACCAGCAATGTGAATCTAGGTTTGCAGTTAGGTTACAACTACCTGCAGAAGTATTATGCCGAGTTTGGTGGAGCAGCTGTTTATTCGGCCAAGTTGAAACCCGGAAAACGTGCCGCTTTTTCTCCTTCTGTTACGTTGGGATGGAGACTGAGCAAAGAGAACTTCTTAGCCGATTCATCGGTTGTCGATGATTTGATGTTCAATGTATCGGGAAGTGTTTTACATACGGATATGGATATAAACAATTATTACCTGTATACCGCTAACTACAAGCAGGCTGACGGAGCTTGGTGGGGATGGTATGACGGAGCTTCAGAACGCTCGACCAACTCTGATCGTGGAACGAACTCGGATCTGACATTTGTCAAGCGAAAAGAACTCTCTGCCAATCTGAAGACTTCCTTGTGGAAAGGTTTGATTACGGCGGATGCTTCATTCTTCTATAATACGATAGAGGGGTTGCCTATTCAGGCTACTACACTCTTTCCAAGTTATTTTAGAACTGGATACCCGAGTGCTTCGTTCCTTCCTTATGTGAACTTTAACAACAATCGTCGCATGGGATTCGATTTCAATGTGAATCTGAATAAACGTGTTGGCGAGATGGATCTTACGCTGGGTGTGGCCGGTATGTATTATACAACCGAAGCAACCCGTCGTGACGAACTCAATGAATTTTCTTATCAGAATAGTACGGGGCAACCGATAGATGCTATCTGGGGATTGAAGAGTCAGGGTTTGTTCCAGAGCCAGGCCGAAGTGGATGCTTCTCCCGACCAGACATCGTTAGGTAGTGGTATACCGCAGCCTGGTGATATTAAATATGTGGATCAGAATGGTGACAATGTGATCGATGATCGCGATGTGGTTTATCTGGGTCGTGGCGGCTGGTATGGAGCGCCGTTAACATTGGGTGTGAATCTGACGGCCAAATGGAAAAACCTCACTTTCTTTGTGTTAGGTACAGGCGGTTTCGGAGCATACGGAATGAAAAACAGTTCGTACTATTGGGTGTCCGGAGATATGAAATACTCGGAAGCTGTACTCGATCGTTGGACGGAAGAAACAAAGGCAACAGCTACCTATCCGCGTCTTACGACGCAAAGCGGCGCTAATAACTTCCGGAATTCTGATTTCTGGATGTACAAAACAGATCGTTTCAATATCGCCAAAGTGCAGGTTACGTATGATTTCCCTAAGAGCATGCTTCGCAATTTCTTCCTGCATGAAATCTCTGCATACGTCAGCGGAGCCAATTTGCTGACTATCTCTAAAGAGCGCAAGCATCTGGAAATGAATGTAGGAAGTGCTCCTCAGGCCCGGTTCTACAACCTTGGTGTGAAAGTCGCTTTCTAAAATAAACGATATAAAGGATTTAAATATGAAAAAGATAATAAAACTTTTGGCCGTACTCCCGCTGTTTGCTGCTTGCGACGATCTATTCTCGCCGGCAATCGAGAATATTAGGGATCTTGATGCCATGTATAAGGAGCCTACTTATGCACAGGGGGTCTTAGCAAATGCTTATATCCTGCTTCCTTATCAGATATTTCCATATAGTGATGTAGCGACAGATGATGCAGTAACGAACAATACGGCGCCAAGCAGTAGTTATGGTAACTATATCTATTATATGAGAATGGCTACCGGTTCGTGGACAGCCTTTACCGACCCTATGTCGCAATGGCAGGGGCGTAAGAATGCGATCCAGTATATAAATCTTTTCCTGGAACGCACGGATGATGTGCTTTGGAGCGAGGATGCATTGATCCGTAAACTGTACAATACTCGTCTGACGGGCGAAGCATACGGTTTACGTGCCGTGCACATGTATTATTTGTTGCTGGAACATGGTGGTTGGACAGCCGATGGCAGGTTGATGGGAGTTCCTATTCTTACCACTTCCGAAAGTACCACATCAGATTACAACCATGCACGGAATACATTCCAGGAGTGTATCCAACAGGTTCTTGACGATGCTGCCAAAGCCATTGAACTTTTGCCGCTCGATTATGCCGACCTCAAGGATGGCGATGTTATTCCAAGTAAATACACAGCTATGGGATTGTCCAGTATCAGTGATTATAACCGTGTCAATGGAAACCTGATGAGAGGCCGTATTACCGGTCGTATTGTAGAGGCTATCCGCTCGCAAGCTGCTTTGTTGGCTGCCAGCCCTGCATACAATACAGGTACTACAGTGACCTGGGCCGATGCAGCCAATCAGGCGGCTATCGTGCTCGACCGTATCAATGGTGTCAGCGGTTTGTCTGCTAACGGAGGTACATGGTATGCGAATGCTTCTGAAATTAATGGCCTGACTTCCGGTTCCAATCCTGCCGAGATCATTTGGAGAGGTGATGTGAGTCAAAGTCTTTCTTTAGAAGCAGAAAACTTTCCACCGTCGCAATACGGATATGGTCGTGTAAATCCTACTCAGAATCTGGTAGATGCTTTCCCGATGGTGAATGGTTATCCGATCACAGACAAAACAAACAGTGCATACGATGAAACTAAACCGTACGAAAATCGCGATCCGCGTTTGGCCAACTACATTGTGTTCGACGGAAGCAAACAGGGACCAGGTGATGCAGTGATTACCACCGGAGTGTATGGTACCGGTAATGACGTTATCAACAAGGAAAATCTACGTTCTACCCGTACCGGTTATTATCTGCGTAAACTGTTGCGTAAGGATTGTAATCCCGATTCGAGATACAATACCACACAAAAGCACTATACAGCTCGCATACGGTACACAGAGATCTTCCTGAATTATGCCGAAGCTGCCAATGAAGCATTCGGTCCTACAGGTAAAGGCACACACAATTACAGTGCATACGATGTCATCAAGGCTATCCGTGCAAGAGCTGGTGTTGGTAAGGATAATGGCGACGCCTATCTGGAAAGTATCAAGAACGATCCGGACAAGATGCGTCAACTGATCAGAAACGAACGTCGTCTGGAACTCTGTTTTGAGAATTTCCGCTTCCGCGATTTGCGTCGTTGGAAAGAGAATCTCAATGAGACTGCACGTGGTGTGAGAATCGAAAATCTGGGTGGAGCCCTGAAATATACTCCGATTGATGTCGAAGTGAGGAACTATAAAGACTATATGTATTATGGTCCGATACCTTACAGCGAAGTACTGAAATGGAGTAATCTGGAACAGAATAAAGGTTGGTAATAGCCCGAATAATAAATGATTAACAATGAAAAGTATGAAACAAATGAAGTTATTATCTATATTGTCTGCAGGAGTTCTTGCATTACTGGCTTCGTCATGCCATAATCAGGATGTGGAATTCCCGGATTTTGATTACAGCACTGCGTACTTTGCCTACCAGTATCCGGTCAGGACTATTGTACTGGGTGAGGATATATACGATACTTCGCTCGATAACGAGCATAAGTGTAAAATCTATGGAGTACTGGGTGGTATGTATGCCAACAAGAAACGTGTAACCATTGATGTTACAGTGGACAACTCATTGTGTACGAATCTGTATTACGATTATACATCTGCAACAAACAATACTCCGGTGCAAGTCATGCCTTCGAACTACTATACATTGGCTTCCAACCAGATAGTTATGAATAAGACAATGCAGGATGGTGTAGAGGTGCAGCTTACAGATGCTTTTTTTGCTGATGCCAAAGCTTTGGAAAATACATATGTGATTCCTTTGCGGATGACGGGAGCAAACAATGTGGATTCTATCCTGTCGGGATATACCAAGATAGCCAATCCGTCAAGAACCAATGAAGTGGCATGGATTGTCCAGCCCAAAGACTATGTGCTCTATTGCGTGAAATATATCAATAAGTGGCATGCCAACTACTTGCGTCGTGGTACGGATGTGATTACGAAGAACGGAGCCAGCACAACAGCCGTGCGTCACCAGAAATACGTAGAGAACGATCAGGTGTGCAGCACCAAGACACGTTCGCTGAAGGTTGTCGAATTCCCGGTAACTGTAAAGGATAAAGACAGCAAGGACGTTACCTGTAAGTTGCTTCTCACATTCGACGATGCAGGGAAATGTACAGTTTCGGGTGATGGGGTAACAGCTACCGGAACCGGCGAATTCGTAAAGAGGGGAGATAAGAAAAGTTGGGGTGATAAGGATCGGGACGCTCTTTATCTCAATTATCAGATTGACTTGGCGGATGTGCGTTATGCTACCAAAGATACATTGGTAGTACGCGACCGTGGTGTAAGTCTGGAAACATTTATCCCGACGTATGTAGCAAACTAATCATTTAAATCAGGATGAATATGAAATATTACAATAAAATTTTACTGACTGCTGCATCCTTGGCTGTATTAGCTTCTTGTGCAGACGACGGCATACTTGAATTTTCTACAGAGAAGCCTGCAAGTATTGCCCAGTTGGAATACCTGAATGATTATGGTGTATTAAAGTCTTATGTCGATCGCTCGGCCAATCCCAACTTCAAGTTGGGAACCGGCGTGGAGGCTGGAGATTATAATGCTAAGTCAATGGTATATAGCCTCGTGACTTCCAACTTCGATGAAATAACAGCAGGTAATGCCATGAAATATAATTCTTGTGTGAAAGACAATGGTTTTATGGACTTTGGTACTGTTGAGAGTTTTGTGAAGAATGCCCGGAATGCAGGTATCTCTATTTATGGTCATACACTGGTGTGGCATTCGCAACAGAACAATAAGTATCTGAATGGGCTTATTGCGGATAAAGAAATTGAAGTAGACCCGGATGCCAAACTGGATGTGGAAGATTATGTAGTGGATTACTCTAAAAATCCATATACTTTTTGGAATCAAGCGCCGGCTGGTGTAACTTTGGGGGTGAATGCTTCCGAGGGTTGTCTTGAAATTATAAATCCTACTCCTGCTGAACAGAATTACTTTGTTCAGTATCATACAGCCGACGGTATACCTACCATTAAAGATCAGGAGTATAAGTTGAAAATGATGATTAGAGGTTCTGATAAAGGTCGACTTACATTCGGTATAGGTCCTTGGTCGGGTAGAGCCGACGGTGCATTTGAATTCGACACCGAGTGGAAAGAATATGAGTTTGCTTTTAAAGCAGTGGCCGATGGTGGTCACGTGATGACTCAATCCGGTCTTTTTGCCGGAACTCTTCAGATTAAGTATGTTAAGATTACTCACTCTGAAGCTCCGGCAATAACTATTCCTGTCACTGTAGCTGAATATGATTTTGAAGATGGCAATCCGCTTGCTGGATGGGGCGATGGATTGTCTAGGACCGTTGAGAATGGTGTGTTTGTGGTGACTAATCCTGTAGCTGCGAGCGATTGGCAGAAACAACTTTGTCACGAAACAACTACTCCTTTTGTGAATGGTACTAAATACTTCTTGAAACTAAAGATAAAGGGCAGTGTAGCGGGAAGCATTAATGCTGGTTTCCAAAATCCAGATGGATATAAAGGATGTGGTAATTTCCCTGCTATCAACGTTACTACTGATTGGAAAGAAGTAACTGTGCAAACTACATGTAATGGTGATAATGCCCTGCGTATGCTTTTTAGTGTTGGGCATTATGCAGGAACTCTTTATATGGATGATATAAGCATATACTGGGAAAAATCGGCCAATTCTATCCCTCTTACTCCCGAAGAAAAGAAAGAAGTGCTTACTGCTGCCATGGAACGTTGGGTTAAAGGTATGCTGGAAGCCTGTGATGGTTATGTGACCGCATGGGATGTGGTGAATGAACCATTGGCTGGCGTCGACAAAGACGGTGATGGCTTGTACGACTTGCAATCTGTGAAAAACGTTTCGGAAGCTGACGCTAAGAACAATTTCTACTGGCAAGATTATCTGGGCGATGATTATGTGCGGACAGCAATTAAACTGACCCGTCAGTACGGCCCTGCTAATATGAAGCTGTTTATCAATGATTACAACCTCGAATCAGACTGGGATGATAACAAGAAACTGAAGAGCTTGATTAAGTGGATCGAACGTTGGGAGTCGGATGGCGTTACCAAGGTTGATGGTATCGGTACGCAGATGCACGTGTCTTGCTACATGAATCCTACGACTCAAGCAAGCAAGGAAAAACATGTAGTGAAGATGTTCGAACTGATGGCTGCTACAGGTAAACTCGTTAAGATTTCCGAATTGGATATGGGACTTGTGGATGCTAATGGTAATACAGTGTTGACAGATAAGGTCACCGAAGCGCAGCACAAAGCCATGTCGGATTTCTACAAATTTATCATTAAGAAGTATTTCGAAATCATTCCGGCTAATCAGCGGTATGGTATCACCCAATGGGCCCCGACTGATAGTCCTTCCGGTTCTGGTTGGAGAGCAGGAGAACCTATTGGCTTATGGAACATCAACTACAGCCGTAAGCATACGTATGCAGGTTTCGCTGATGGTCTGAGCAATAAGTAAAATGAATATCCGACTACTAAAAGATTGTTTTTTAGGATATTCACGCTTTTCATAAAACCTTTTCAATAGGTATTTATTAGCCGGGAGGCAACTGAATGACGACAGTTGTCCCCGGCTATTTTTTTTACAACTGCTTGCTTTCGGGCAAGGATGTAACATAAGGAAAAGTATATGTAACCTCATCTGTATGCAAGTAAACAGTTTTACCAGTATATTTGTAAACAAATGAATAACAAGTCTAACTGAAAAACAAACGAAGATGATGAAACGAACCCTTTTGTTCCTTTGTATGGCCGTGTGTATCGGCATAACGAAAGCCGATGAGTTGAAACTGTGGTATTCCCAACCTGCCAAGCAGTGGGTGGAAGCCTTACCATTGGGCAATTCGCGCTTGGGAGTGATGGTGTACGGAACCCCGGCCAACGAAGAGTTACAACTGAACGAAGAAACCGTATGGGGTGGCGGACCGCACCGCAACGACCAGCCTCGTGCGCTCAAGGCTTTGCCCGAAGTCCGCCGGCTGGTATTCGAAGGAAAGAATTCGGAAGCGCAGGCACTCATCGACAAAGAATTCAGAACACAGCAAAGCGGCATGCCTTACCAAACTATCGGTAGCCTGATGCTGCACTTCCCGGGACATGAATCGTTTACTGGTTATTACCGCGACCTGAATATAGAACAGGCAGTGGCTACTACCCGTTACAAAGTGGGAGAAGTATCTTACAGCCGCGAAGTGTTTTCTTCATTTACCGACAATGTGATCATCGTACGGCTTACTGCCGACCGCAAAGGTGCACTTACGTTTACAGCCGGTTACAAATCACCCTTGAAAGTACACGCCGTTGCGAAGAAAGACGGTAAGTTGATCCTTACCGGACAAGGACAGGAGCACGAAGGCATACCGGGCGCTATCCGCATGGAGACACAAACGTATGTGCAGCACACCGATGGGAAGGTGACGGTGGAGTCCGATAAGATCGCAGTAACCGATGCGACAACAGTCACGCTGTATATTTCGGCTGCGACCAATTTTGTGAACTACCACGATGTCAGTGCCGATGCAGGCAAACGGGCTACGGCCTATCTGAAAGCGGCCTTGAAGAAACCGTACGAACAAGCCAAAGCCGATCATACCGCCTATTACCGGAAACAGTTCGACCGCGTGAAGCTCGATCTGGGTACTTCGGATGCTGCGAACGTAGAAACTCATCTCCGCGTAAAGAACTTCCAGAAAGGAAACGATATCTCTTTGCCGGTATTGCTTTTTCAGTATGGCCGCTACCTGTTGATCTCTTCCTCGCAACCCGGCGGACAGCCTGCCAACCTGCAAGGTATCTGGAATCATCAACTATTGGCTCCATGGGATGGGAAATACACCGTCAATATCAATCTGGAGATGAACTACTGGCCTGCCGAAGTAACTAACCTGAGCGAAACACATTTGCCGCTGGTGCAGATGGTGAAGGAACTTTCGGAAAGCGGACGGGCAACAGCTCGCGATATGTATGGTTGCAATGGTTGGGTCACCCATCACAATACCGACTTGTGGCGCAGTTGTGGGGTAGTGGATGGCGCTTACTGGGGCATGTGGCCCAATGGAGGCGCCTGGCTGGCCCAACATCTGTGGGAACGCTACCTCTATACCGGCGATAAAGAGTATCTGAAAGAGGTGTATCCGGCCCTGAAAGGTTCGGCCGATTTCTTCCTCGACTTTCTCGTAGAACATCCGGTATATAAGTGGATGGTCACCTGTCCGTCGAACTCGCCCGAGCATGGGCCGAATGCATCGTCCATTATTGCCGGTTGTACCATGGACAATCAGATTGCTTTTGATATTCTTTCCAATACCCGTAAGGCGTGTCTCCTTTTGGGCGACAACCCGGAGTATGCGCAAAAGCTCGAAGCCATGATCAAACGTTTGCCACCGATGCAAATAGGAAAATACAATCAGTTGCAAGAGTGGTTGGAAGATGTGGATAACCCGAAGAACGATCACCGTCATGTGTCGCATCTCTATGGCTTGTACCCGAGTAACCAGGTTTCACCTTATACCCATCCGTTACTGTTTCAGGCAGCTAAAAACTCATTGATCTATCGCGGCGATATGGCTACCGGATGGTCTATCGGTTGGAAGATCAATCTGTGGGCGCGTTTGCTCGATGGCAACCATGCCTTCAAGATCATCAACAACATGTTGACACTCGTAGAACCCGGTAATGACGATGGTCGCACGTATCCGAATATGTTCGATGCCCATCCGCCTTTCCAGATCGACGGTAACTTCGGCTTTACGGCCGGTGTGGCCGAGATGTTAATGCAGAGCCATGATGGAGCCGTCCATCTGCTGCCTGCACTTCCCGATGCCTGGCGTACCGGAAGCATCAGCGGACTGGTGGCCCGCGGCGGGTTCGAAGTATCGATGAAGTGGAACGGCGTCCAACTGGCCGAGGCTGCCATTACTTCCCGTCACGGAGGCAATCTGCGTATTCGTTCGTATGTACCTTTGAAAGGAGAGGGGCTGAAAAAAGCCGCTGGCACTAATCCCAATCTGCTGTTCGAAAGGGCCGATATCAAGGCTCCCCTTATTTCCGATAAGATCAATCCGCAAGTTCCGTTGTTGTATCAGGTGTACGAATACGATGTAGCAACAGAACCCGGAAAGACCTATCTATTCACGAGAACACATTCATAGAAAATTAGAAATAACACATCGCTCATGAAGAAACATTTCATTGGATGGGTATTGTTGCTTTGTCTTGTACCCGCTATTCACGCGCAGGAAAAACTGTCTGAGTTTCTGTTTCCTGAATATCAGGAAGCCATTGTCCGGTTTATCAACGGGACAAAATCTACTGAGAAGATGAACTACAATGTGGTTAGCAATAAATTCAATTTCATCGATAAGAAGGATAAACGGGCCAAAGTGCTGGCAGACACCCGTACCATATTTATGATCACCATCGGGCATCGTAACTTTATGCCCGATACGGACGGTATGACGGAAGTACTGGCCACCACTCCCACAATCTATGTGCAGTATCGCGCCAAGCCGCGCGCCAAGGCGCCCCAGGCTGCTTACGGTGGTACCTCGGAGGTTACTTCTACCAAAACGTATACGGCTAACAGTAGTGGAGGCAGTTACTCGTTGGGGTATGACAGCCTGATGGGCGTAGCCAGTTACTACAATATTTATTGGATCGACAAAGGCGACAAACGCAAGCAGTTCAAGAACTTCAAGGAGTTCCTGAAAATATACCCGAAGCAGAAAGCAGATCTGGAACAGTATATCAAGCAAAATAATCTTGATTTCCAGAAAGTAGGCGATGTGGTGAACCTTTGCATGTATGCCGAAGGGGTGCAGGTTATTCCTTTGGTGTATGGAGTGGAGAACACAGGTGCGGCCCATCCGAAGCCTGTAACGCCTGCCCTCGATCAGCTTCCGGTGGTGACGACCTTACCCGACCCGTTCCAATGGTCGGATGGTAGCGGTCGTTCTACCAACTTCAAGGATTGGAGCCGCCGGCGGGCCGAGATCGCCAAAGAGATAGAACATTACGAAATTGGAGAGAAACCGGTGGTCGACCGGAAGAACATGACCGCCACTCTGAACCATGATACGTTGATTGTGAATGTAACCATTCAGGGACAAACGTTGACCCTCAAAGCAAAGATTACGTATCCCACAGGTGGAACTGCCCCTTACCCAGCCATCATCGGCATAGGAAAAGGAACCGGAAGTCTGCCGGCCGAGATATTTACCAACCGGAACGTGGCACAGATTGCTTTCAATTTCACTCAGGTAATGTCGCATACCCAGAAACGGGGGAACGAACCCATCAACAAGCTCTATCCCGAACTGGTACATTTCGGGGCTTACGGCGCCTGGTCATGGGGAGTCAGCCGCCTGATCGACGGGTTGGAGATCGTTGGGGCAAGCAGCAAGATCGATCTCAAACACTTGGCTATTTCCGGCTGTTCCTTTGCCGGGAAGATGGCCCTCTTTGCCGGTGCCTTCGATGAGCGTATTGCATTGACCATCGCACAGGAACCCGGTGGCGGTGGAGCAGCAGCCTGGCGTGTATCCGAAACATTGGGTGAGGTAGAAACGTTGGGACGCACCAGTCACGCCTGGTTTATGGAGAGCATGTTCCAGTTCAAGGAGGAGAATGTGAACCGTCTGCCTTTCGATCATCACGAACTTTGTGCACTGATTGCTCCCCGTGCGCTGCTGGTGTTGGGTAATCCGGATTACAAATGGTTGGCCGATGAATCGGGATATGTCTCCTGTCAGGCTGCCCGTAAGGTATGGGAAACATTCGACATTGCCGATCGGATGGGCTTTTCCATTGTAGCCGATCATCAGCATTGTGCCCTTCCGCCTGTTCAGTATCCCGAGGTAGAGGCTTTCGTGGATAAGTTTCTCTTAGGCAAAAAGGATGCCAATACAAATGTAACCATCGCACCGCTCTACGGGCAGGTCGATTATAAGAAATGGATAAACTGGTAGGTTACCATATGAATATATGGGGAAAGTTGTATAGATGAAAAGATTTGGTGGAAAACGGCAAAGTGTATAAAAAGACTTGGTGGATACCGGCGTTTTTGTCGAAAACATTTGGTGGAAATGGTTTTGGAGATTATATTTGCTAATAAAATTGTAAGCTATGGAAGATAATAAGATTCATTTCAAGAGAAAAATGTACGACACTATGCTTAAATGGAAAACTGAACGCAATGGTGATACTGCATTGCTGATTCAAGGAGCCCGTCGTGTCGGAAAATCTACTATTACAGAAGAATTTGCCAGTAAAGAGTATAAATCATATATCCTTATAGACTTTTCAAAAGTATCTCAGGAGGTTAAGGAATTATTCAATGATATTTCAGATCTGAATTATCTTTTTCTTAGGCTTCAATTCATTTTTCAAGTGCAATTGTATGAACGGGAATCCGTGATTATCTTTGATGAAGTACAGTTACAACCCCTTGCAAGACAGGCTATCAAGCACTTAGTGAAGGATTATCGTTATGACTATATCGAAACAGGTTCGTTAATATCTGTACGTTCTAAGAGCCATAATATCGTTATCCCAAGCGAAGAGACTAAAGTAAATATGTACCCTATGGATTATGAAGAATTCAGATGGGCGCTTGGTGATACGGCAACGATCCCATTATTACGCACTGCTTTTGAAAAGAAGATACCATTAGGTGATGCTGTTCACCGTAAACTTATGCGGGATTTTCGCCTGTACATGCTTGTCGGAGGAATGCCGCAAGCCGTTGTTGCCTATATTAAAACGAATAACTTCTCGGCCGTTGATTTAGCTAAAAGAGATATTATAGCTCTCTATGAAGAAGATTTTGGAAAGATTGATGATTCTGGTAGAGCAAAGGCAATGTATGACGCAATTCCTGCCCAGTTAAGCAAGAATGCATTACGCTACCAAGTAGGAAATGCTATTCCTGAAGAGAAGGTGGATAGAGTTATACATATTGTAAAGGATATGGAAGATTCGATGACAACTAATATAGCTTTCCATGCAGACGACCCTAACGCTGGTTTAGCATTGACAAAAAATGAAGCATATTTCAAAATGTACGCATCGGATACAGGCTTGTTTGTTACACTTGCATTTATGGATAGTGATTTTACCGAAAATGTGATTTATGACAAGTTGCTTAATGATAAACTTAGTACTAACTTAGGATATGTCTACGAGAATGCTATCGCTCAGATGCTGAAAGCGACAGGAAAGAATTTATTCTATCACACCATACCTTTTGCTGATAGAAAGAAATATTATGAGGTCGACTTTATTATCTCAGATAAGCATAAAATATCTCCAATTGAAGTGAAGTCATCAGGTTATAAATCGCACAAGTCATTGGATGAGTTTTGCATCAAATTCTCCGACCGTATCATGAACAAGTACCTGATTTATACCAAGGATTACAAACGAGAAAAGGGGATTGAATATATTCCAGTATACATGACGATGTTTTTGTAGACCCCATGCTGCATCATGAAGATTATCATAAAGAGAAGATTGTACCGCCCACGTGTACATGTTTGGGTTTGGGTGGGCTCAACCTCTTCTTGACACTTTGACATTTTGCTAATTAAAAGGCTCCGTGGCTGCGTTATTTCCGGCAAAGATTGTGTGCGGACGATAATATCGCAAGGGAAAAGATTATTTAAAAGTCAGGCAGGCAATGTTTTTGTGATAAACGGGTCTTTTTGATAGATAGGTTGTCTTTTTGTTGATCGAAAAGATCGTCAATAAGTTGTTTCGGTAATCAATATGATACCCCGTTTCTTTGCTCGTTTTTCTTGAGAATAACTTTTCAGAAGCGAAAAATCCCTCTGTTGAGGGTTTGCTACGAACCCTAAGTGCGAAGGTTCTAAACCTTCCGGCCGAGGGTTTTAAACCTTCGACCTTAGGGTTTTAAACCTTCGGGAGCTTTCAGATGCTGTTTTGTAGTCTTTGCATCTTTAAAAGCTGCATTCATATTCATTTTTAGCGGCAAACAAGAGTTGTTTTTGTATAATCATACGGATATTTATTCGCGTTTTTTTCTGGTTGCCTCTTTTATTGCTGTTTTTTCGTTAGCATGAAATGGCGTTTTCTGCATTTTTGTATTGTGTATTTGCTAATTTTGGTGCATTTTGATAGTTGTTTGCTCTGTCTTTTTAGTATATGAACTACATTACCTTATTCGTATCTGAAAGTCGAAGTGGTTTATAAGCTTCCTGCAATATCAACATAAAGCCTAGAAAAATGAGACAAGAATGAAATTTGTAGTACCCAATATGATGAAAATAAAAAGCTAACATGCTAAACAGCAGGGAATAGCTTTTCATTTTCGGAAAGTTGGGTCAAAACAGATAAGTCGTTTCTCTCTCGAATGGAAAATTAAAAGAAGAGTTACCATTATCTGCTAAATCCCAATACCACCATTTGTCTGGATCGTTCTTTTCTTCTTTATATCTTCTTTGGTAAGCGATTTTAAGGGGATTCAAAAAGGCTGAATTTTTGTTGTGACAAATTATAATAAAGACGCCTTATGTTAGAGTAGAACCAGCCATGGAACCCAGATATAATTTGTTTATTTACATACTGTTTCATGCAGTATGGATCATTACTGAAATCAATAAGATTAATCAACACAACTGTTTCTCCTTTTGCATTTACAAAACCGATGAATTGTCTATCCCAAGAATTAACTAATTTACTCCATACTTTTTTGTTTTCTTCAAAGCTTTTCCAATACTCTTCCTCGCCCTTTTTAAGTTTTTCCCAGTCGTATGCATCTGGCATTTCTTTTTTTGCCATATAAAATTCATTATAACGATGCTTCATGAATTCTCGGTTGGCGTTGATATATTCATTCTCATCCAGCTTTGCATCTATTAAAACAATCAAAATGGGATCTAGGTCAACTACTTCTCTTACCTCTCCCTTTTCTATCTCAATTCTATAATAGATTTTGCCATATTCTTTAGGAAAGATATAACCTTTGTAGTTGCCTAATGAGATTTCTTCTATCTTTTGGGATATTAGAGAGTCTGTCTTTATAAAAGAGGCTTGAACTGTCCTTTCTTGTCCCCGCAAAGATGCAAAACAAACAAGTCCGAAGAGCATAAAAAAACAGTTCAAACTGACTTTGTACATTGTATGTATTATTGTTCTCATGTATTCTTTTTCTAAAAAGTTTTTAATCTTTGATTAAGACGTTTTATGAGAGTCTCAATTTGGTAGTTTGTCCCATAGAAGATACTTACCCCCGAACTATTAAGAATGCGAGAGTTTTCCCAGCCGGTCATATCTTGCCTTGCATAATGTGTCCTAAGAAGCATTCCTGCTTCAGCTCGTATGAGGTTCTCTATATGCGTTGCATATTTCTCGGAATTTGGAATTGGTTGATTTGTGGTGGGATTATTAAACCATAGTGCATTAGCTTTAGCTGCACCGTTAAGGATTACATCTTGACGATGTGCAAGCTCATGCCCAATATCCAACCAGAATGGAGAATTTTGTACTCCTCCTCCCTCTACAGGAATCAAACTCCCTTTGAAATTTTCATTCAAATAAATAATTCCCAACTCAGAGTCACTAATATCGGCCATATTCCCTCCCTTAGTTGGTTTAATAAAAGAATTATTCATATCATTCTCAAAGAAACTCAATAAATTCTTCCCAGTCGTACTATTTCTTAACTGGTTTAGCCCGTCTAATGCACCTGCAAGAAAGCTTCCCGCTTGAGCTGTATATACAGTCCATTGTCCAATATTCTTTCCTGTTGTTTGATACTGATGCCATTGCCCATCTTCATATCTATAGATTCCTGTAGAATCCGAATACTGAATCCACATTCCGCTAGGGTCAATGTATTTTAAAGGATTATTCTTACAGTACGCGTATGGCGAAATCGAATAATATTTCTCCGCTAACGGATCCATCGTTGTAAAAGAAGGTACATCAGCAGTCCTATACCTCGCCTCATAATCATACAGATTCAACCCTTTGTCACTATCCAACTCTTTACCGTTGTATTTGTAAGGCTGCTTACTCGGGCCCAGTTCATCTGCAAACGACATCCCGAAAGGATAGTATTGTGTACTCTGTATGATATTCCCGTTCTGATCGGCCACCACACGGTTATTACCCAAATGATCCCTGACGTAAAAGTAATACATTCCATTCTCATAATAACCATTATCCACTAAAATTCTCTTCAAAGAATTGTTCTCGTAGATCATGTTCCCTACATAGTCTGTTGTGAAGCTACCTTTACTCTCTTTCAATTTCTTGCCACTAACAGTATACACATACGTATTAACAATCTGCCCCAGCGTGTTATTGATCGAAAGCGAAGTGGGCAAGTTCAACAAATTGTACTTGATCTCCGTAATTCCTTTGTTCGGATCGCGTTTCAGGTTCCCATTCGCATCGTAGGCATACGTCGTACCCGCAGCCGTAGATATCTTACGGAAATCAGCCGAATTGGATAGAGAAGGAATGACTCCTGTGTCTGTAACCCGCAGTAGCTGATTCCCGTTATAGTCTAAAGTAAGGTTGTCAATCATTCCGTAAGTGGAAGTACCTGTGTTACCATTACGTGTCAGTCTAGTGATATTCCCAAGCTTGTCATAAGAGTAAGTGGTACCATAACTACCATCACCTGTATAGACAGCACTCTTCAACCGGGAGAGACCATCGTATGTGAAAGTGTACTTTCCGGTTTTCTTGGTCTGAACAGCCTGCTCCCACTCCTGAGTGGCAATGTTTCCATTATAGTTATATGCCAGCTTCTCAAGGAAATGCGTGTTTCCGATTTCCTTGATCCAGGAGCGCACATTGTATTGATAGGTCCTGTCCAGGTTGGCATTATCATTAGCTTTGGAACAGGCAAGACGTCCCAATTCATCGTATGTGTTTTCTGCCAGAATCACTGTAACAGGATTGGTTATACCTGTTCCTTCCACCCTGTGGGTAGTTTTCTTCAATCTGCCTGCATGGTCGTATGTATATGCATAATATTCCGTACGGGTAGTATTGCCCACATGTACATGTTTGCGGTTTGTGGGCTGACCTGTGAAATTATAAGCGATGTGTTCCTTGTCCTTTCCTTCCAAATGATTTCCGGAGATGCACTGTATCATCTGTTTGATGTCATCATAGTACATAACCGTTCCATGATAGACCGTTGTGGTGGCATTATCCAACTGCGCAGTCAATGTTCCGGTGGGAAGGCTCTTTGCACTTGATCCCTGAGCGCCAAATCCGGCTTCTTGAGCAAATCCGAATCCTTTATTATTGAATTCTGTGATAGCATTCTTGTTCAGGAAGCTATAATCATCGTAATAATTCACTGTCAGCAGTTTGGGGGTAATTAAGGCTACAGTGGGATTAGCGTATCCTTTATATACTACATTGGTGTTTTCACGTTCCGTTTTCATAACTGTTGATAGCGGTGGAGTAGAGGCCTGGCGTGTATCCGAAACATTGGAAGAGGTAGAAACGTTGGGACGAACTAATTACGCTTGGTTTTATGGAAAGCATGTTCAGTGAGCTTTCTCAGAAGAATATGGCAGCATTGTTGGTTCACTTTACACTAAAGTAAACCAAGCAAGTAACTGAGAATCAAGCATAGCACTTTGAACCAAAATCAGACAAAAAAATCCCGTTAGACATTTACAGACCAACGGGATTTAATCTATAGATTAGTTTTGGGAAGACCAAAACACAAACTTGCAATATCACAAAAAATTACTCTCACTACACTAAAAAACGAATTAATATTAAGTGAACTTGTTTTAGACTATCCGATGTTTGTAGGCGTCTGTTTCATTATCATATAAACAAGCCCATGCAATATTTTGCAATTCAGATAACGAAGTGGGGTTGATAACTTTTGCTGTTTTTGCAATCAATACATATACATCTATTGGAAAAGTTTCCAATGTATCAAACGCATATTCGTTCACTCTGTTAATCAGATAGAAAGTATCAATATTATAAATTAGCGATCCATAATTTTGACCCACTATAGGTTTATCAACTTTGACAACAAGACAGTTCCTATTATCAATTTTAGTTTTCTGATAATGCAATACATGTCTTGGTATAGCAAAATCTTCATATTCATATGATGATATATACAACTCCATATTTCTCTATTTTAAAAATGGTGGATTTACGCCCCAAACGCCATTGATTCTAATTTTGTTATTAAACCTCCTATTACTCACACTTAGTTTCTTCCTGTAAAAAAGACAACAGCAGAAGTAAAATATTCTGCTGCTGTGAAAATCATTGTGAAACTGAAAAATAGTATTTTTAGAAATAGCCTCATTGCATTCTCAAAGCTTGTTTAGCATTATATGCTATTAGATATTCCGAGTGTGAGGTGTATTCTCTAATAAGCTGTTCCGTCTTTCGATTTTTAAATTTAGCCAAATAATAAAAAGCAGAAGATAGTTTATAAACATAATAAGCATCTTTTTTATTATCCATTTGTTTTACTAAGCCTACAGCAATATCGATCATTTTAACATCTTGACTAATTTCAAAAATCGCAGTAGCTATTCTTAATTTTATGACCATATCATTACAAGATTCTAAAAGATTTTTAAGTACAGGTAATGATGCAACCGACTTTAAATAGGCTAATGTATCTACAATTAACGTATCTATTTCTTCTCCAATTTCTGGTTGCAACTTTTGTATAAGTGCTTTTTCCAATAATAGCTTTTCATTATCCGTTAATTCATCTATTATAGGAATATTATTAAAACCATTTCTATGTTGATAATTGCTTGGCGGAATAACTTCATTAACTAATTTATCTATATCCATGTCAATACTATTTGAAAATTAACTTAACGCCTTTTGATTGCAATATTGGGAGTTCAGTTTGATACCAAACAGAACCTGCTCTTGGGCTATTTAAAAATACTGGTACAGAACTTCCATTTGGAACTCCTTTTGCCCAAGTAGCGGATAATCTCTGCCACATCGGTTCTGCTTCTGACCAAGGAATATTTTTACTCTCTATCAGATTCTGCAAGTTCATGCCTGCTCTTGTTTGCCCTAATGTTTGATAACCTTGCTCAATGGCTCTTGCTTCTGTTCCAGCACCTGAAAAAAATGCTCTCCCCCCCTTAACAGCTTCTGTTGCCATTTTTGTAGAGGTTGCTCCCCAAATAACAATCGCCTCTCCAATTATTGCTGCCCCAAGAGCTACGGCTCCATGCACAACTACCGCTTTACCAATCGGCCTTGCAAAAGCATCAATATCTCTACCATTCAATCCATTGAACAAAGCTGACTGAGACTCTTTAGACAAAACACTATTTCCCCCTAGCAGATCTATCTGCAACTTCTTGCTTCGGTATATTATGTCAAATGCGTTTGCCGCCTTCTTGCCCCTGATACCCGCATTTTGGTAGTAATTCATAAAAACGCCATCTTCCTCTTGAATGGAGAAATTACTGCCAACATTGTAATAACCTTCTACCTTCTTACTACCTTCTTGCCAGAAATAATTCCCAGCGTCATTTATGTACCAATCCATTCCTGTGGGATCAGCTACTCTAATCGGATTATTTCCAGCATAATGATAAGGAGACCAGGAGTAATAACTTTCAGCATGCGGATCCATCGTTGTAAACCGCAACAATGCCGGATCCATTTGCCGCGCAAGATAGTCATACAGATTCAATCCCCTGTCACTATCCAGTTCCTTATCATTATACTTATAAGGCTGCTTGCCTGGTTCCAATCCATCCGCAAACGCCATACCGAAGGGATAGTATTGCGTACTTTGTATGACACTTCCACTTTGATTGGCTACAATGCGGTTATTGCCTAAATGATCTTTTACGTAAAAGTAATACATTCCATTCTCATAATAACCATTTTCCACCAAGATTCTTTTCAAAGAGTTGTTCTCGTAGATCATATTCCCTACGTAGTCTGTTGTGAAGCTGCCTTTGCTCACTCTCAACTTATTGCCATCAGCGGTGTATACATACGTATTCGCTGCCTGTCCCAGCGTGTTGTTGATAGAAAACGACATAGGCAAGTTCAACACGTTGTACTGGATATTCGTGATTCCTTTGTTAGGATCTGATTTCAGATTCCCATTTGTATCATAGAAATATGCTGTACCTGCGGCCGTAGAAATTTTACGGAAGTCAGCCGAAGAAGAAAGGGAAGGAATAACTCCGGTATCTGTAACACTGGTTAGCCTATTCCCGTTATACTTCAGAGTCAGATTGTCAACCATACCATAAGTGGAAGTACCTGTGTTACCATAACGTGTCAAGTAGGTGATGTTTCCATGCTTATCATAAATATAAGAGGTTCCATAACTGCCCCCACCTGTGAAAACCGCAGTTTTCAACCGGGAGAGACCGTCGTATGCGAAAGTGTACTTTCTGGTGTTGTTGGCCTGTTCCCACTCCTGAGTGGCAATGTTTCCATTATAGTTATATGCCAGCTTCTCAAGGAAATGCGTGTTTCCGATTTCCTTGATCCAGGAGCGCACATTGTATTGATAAGTCCTGTCCAGGTTGGCATTATCATTGGCCTTGGAACTGGCAAGACGTCCCAAATCATCGTATGTGTTTTCTGCCAGAGTCACTGTAACAGGATTGGTTATACCCGTTCCTTCCACCCTGTGGGTTGTTTTCTTTAATCTACCGGCATGGTCGTATGTATAAACATAATATTCCGTACGGGTAGTATTGCCCACATGTACATGTTTGCGGTTTGTGGGCTGACCTGTGAAATTATAAGCGATGTGTTCCTTGTCCTTTCCTCCCAAATGATTTCCTGAGATGCACTGTATCATTTGTTTGATGTCATCATAGTACATAACCGTTCCATGATAGACCGTTGTGGTGGCGTTATCCAACTGCGCGGTCAATGTTCCGGTAGGAAGGCTCTTTGCACTTGATCCCTGAGCGCCAAATCCGGCTTCTTGAGCAAATTCGAATCCTTTATTATTGAACTCTGTGATAGCATTCTTGTTCAGGAAGCTATAATCATCGTAAAAATTCACTGTCAGTAGTTTGGGTGTAATTAAGGCTACAGTGGGATTAGCGTATCCTTTATATACTACATTGGTGTTTTCGCGTTCTGTTTTCATAACTGCTGATAGCGGTGGTGTAGCCGCTAAAGCATTGTATGAGTTTTTACAAGTTCCTATCAGACAAGGTCTTCCAAACACATCGGGTATGGTAAACAGCCATTCTTCTTTTAGCCGTTGTTCGCCATCTTGCGAAAATATCAGCCGGTCGGCATAATCGTAGACATAGTACACCCAACTGCTACCGGGTAATTTCTTGGCAATGCATCTTTTCCGCTTGTCATATTTGTACAGGTAGGCATATCTCTTGATTGTTTCATTTGTTTTGCTACTCCAACTGCCTGTAGTACCTAATATGTTCAACGTATCGGATAACAAGGGGGGTGACACAGCTCTCTTAAGCCCCAGCTCATCATATATATAGTACGTATCATATAATTCTTTGGAGGTGCCGTTGCGGATAACCTGACGGGTAAGAATAACCTGCCCGGTTTTGTCTTTGAACTCAAATGCGGTACATCCATCCTCATCTTCCACCCGGGTAACATAAAGTTGTGAAGAGGGGTGATTGCCAACTTTATTAATAACAACCGCGCTGTCATTGGCCACGTCTGTGACTGTATAATGAATACAATTCAACGTATCATTACCTGCCAGATTGTACATGTAAGAGGTTTTAACAGAACGGTTATTGGTATACCACTCCTGTCCGGGGCCGTACTGCTCCGATACACGATTCAAGGGAGAAGCTTCGTATACAGGTAACGAATACGGTTTCATTTCGTTACTATAGGTCATTGAGGCATTATATAAGAGAGTACTTGGGTTAACAAAGCCTCCTTGGTTATTTGATAATGCGACAATTGGTAGCCAGGATCTCGATTCACGGCCGTAAACGTCGTATTCCTGATAATACACCAGATCGCTCTTATTGCGTGTAACTCCTCTCTGAATAGTCTGCACCGGGCGGCCAAGCCCATCGAAGTATTGCAATTGCTGCATACACTGGTCAATGGTGAGATTGGTTACGCTCTGCGAAGCCACAGTGGGTTTAAGGGTCAGGATGTAATTCTTATCCGGATTGGCAGCCAACTTGTCATACGGACGGGTGGCTTGAATGGAAGTGGTAATATTACCGTTCTGCGTGTATCCTTCTGATACAATATAATACGTTCCGGCAGAAAGGTTTTTACTCAGATAAGCATGCTGGGTGTTGGTGCAAGCACCTTCACCCGTATAATCATTGTTGAAAGCAATGAGGGTCTTCGAAGCATCCAGCAAGGACAGGTATGTATCGGCAACTGCCGAACCGCAATGGGAAATAACCAGATGCATGGGCACAGTCAATGTCAGTTTGTAGGTAACGTCTTTGGTACTTCTCCCCTGGTATGAATCCGCACACTCATCCGTATTCTGGGTATGCGAATAGGTGAACACATCACTTTTGGTACCTATATCTACAACAGTTGAAGGTGCACCTTCAATGGAAGTGGTAATGTTGCCATTTTGGCTATATCCTTCGGAGATAACATAATACGTTCCGGCAGGCAAATCTTTTTTCAGATATGAGTACGAAGTACTGGAACTTGCATTTTGATCACTAGCTATAAGACCTTTCGAAGCATTCAGCAAATATAAACAAGTATTGGTCAGCGGTGATCCGTAATGTGAAAGGGTAACAGTCATTGCTCTCGTAAGCGTAAACTTATAAGTCACGTCATTGGTATTTTGCCCGACATACGTATTGCCGAACTGAGTTGTATTTTGTGTGTCCTTATAAGTAAACGACCCCGATTTTATTCCTACATCAATAGGGTCTCTCTTGGCTAAAGAAGATACTTCGATCGTTGTAGTTATATACCCATTAGCTGTTTTACCTTTGGATACCACATAATACGCACCGGGAGGTAAGTAATTGACTTTCAGATAGGCCAATCCGGCATTGGAGCAGATATTTGTATTACCATTGCCACTCTCATAGAGACAATAGCCCAACGGATCCAACAAATAGACATAAGTATCCGATACCTGCGACCCGCAATGATAGATAGTTACTACCTGAGGTTCGGTAATCTGAAAGCGATAGAACACGTCATTGGTCGGAAGTGTTCCATAATTATTCGTATATGCCGTAGTATTAAGCGTGGATGTATGACCATAACCGTCACGCATAAGGCCAAAATCATGAGCTGTGTCCATTGTGTTTTGTCCATAAAAATACCCTGATATGGAAAACAACAACAATATAAAGATAATTCTTTGTTTCATAATTTTATGTTTATTGATTTCGATAATTATAATCATACGATTCCAATATTTCTTTAACCCCATTTCTTATCCGGTAAATATGAATGAGGCGGTTGAATGCATCATAATCATAACAAGTCATATCACCTCCGGGGTCGGTTATGGAAGTCATGCCAACCAGTGGATTGTAAGTATAGGTAGTGATCATGGCTGTATCGGGCAAATTGTTGCGTATAGACTGATTACAGTTTTGCAGATTTGTCCAGTTGGCGCTTGTAATTTCCGTATAGCTGTCGAGTGACTTTATCAGGTTGTTCAATACCGTATTACTTTCCAACTGGCTATTGGTATAGTTCTCTATTTTGGCAATAACGTATTGACCTCCATAGCCCCACTTCAGGGTAGTTGCCACACTGTCTCTCGACATTATATTAATAGGTCTCAGATTCTCATCATAAGTAGTATGTGATTTTACTATAGAAAAATCAGGGTGGCGTACTACTTTCCCGCTTGCGTTGACTTCGGCGTTCGAAAGTGTAGTTACGAGCTGGCTATCCAGATTAAAGATAGAATCGACTACACTTACATTGTTTTTTTGTTTATAAGTAGTATAACCTCCTTCTATGTATTTCCCTCCCCGTTTTTGGGTGATCTGTATGGGTTCGTTGATCATATTCAGCTCGATCATCTTTTTAATGGAAGAAGCTTGTGCGGACAGATTGGTTTGCGTGGCAAAGAGAACGTTTTCCGGGTAAAGATAATTCGTTTCAATACGCTCGTCATCATTCAACTTTACAGAACTTGAAAAAAGACGTGGACCACCAGTATAAGAAAAGGACTCCTCTTCTGTGCTATAGGTGCCTGACTCCGGGACATAATTGCGAACAATACGTGTCTCCAGTCGGGGATCATAGTAATTCATATATGTCGTTATGCTGATAAGGTATCTGTTCATCTCATCACCGTCTTCAAAAGGCAGAATTTTCCAGCCAAACTTGGTAGCAGTGTAGGGGTATTGATAGGTGTTTTCGATTGTCTTTACAACGCGCCCCTGGTTATCCAATAAAACTTCCTTTACCGGCTTGCCTTTTGAAGGGTCATGTATCCGAAACTCTCCCACCGGATATGCCAGATAGGTCAGAATATACTCGTTATTATAAAACATACGGTCGGGATATCTATCCAGTTTCCCGAATAATTTATTGTATAATGGAACCAGCAGATTAGCCTTCTCACGCTGGTTGCCGTTAAAGTAGTAATCCGAATATATGTAATTTACAGACGGAATGGCAACTTTATTCTTAAAGTAATAGATCCTTTTACCATTGGTTTCGCCTGTACTTCCCGATTTTAGAATTTCTTCCACTTCCGTATAACAAACCGGCGATCCGGGAAAAGAGTTTTGTGGTTTGTTTGTTATGTAAGCGCTTGCCTGAAACCGATTACGGAGATTGTTGTCAGGTATTGGTTTGTAGCTGACAGAGGTGTGGATGGAGGGGGTAATTAAAAGTCCGCTCGATCTAAGTCTTGATGATACTTGGCCCTCAATTATTAATTGATAATTCTCATTGTGCAATCCGTATTTGTATTCGAAATACTGTGTGTTCCCATTATCGTCAGTAATTGTTTTCGTTTTTAATCTTTTTCCCATAACAGCAGCCGACAACAACAGATTGTCAGCGATTTTATCGCTAGTGCCGGAAATATAAAGGTAATCATGCTTTTCGTAAGAATAATCTTCACTCCCTCCGGTTGGGAGGGTCATTTTCGACAAGCAGAAAAAGTCCATAACGGTTTCATCGACGGCATCATCAAGAGTTTTGAAACCGACAGGGTATTCAAATTGGGTATGGGCATTTTCCGTCCAACATGCAGGGTATCCGATTACGTTTCTATCTACAACGGCTATTGAGGTCGGATTGGACGCCCAGGAGTTTAAAGGGGCATTGAGGTTCGAGTAATCCCATCTGTATGATGACTTTGAACGGCTAAAGTTATAACTGTATTCGAACTTGTAGGGGGGTAAGTATTCGTTTAAACGGTTGTATTCTATTATTCTGTCTAAGCGTAACCTGTTATTGACAAAGTCACCTCCAGGTGCGATATTGCCATTGGTAAAATAACCGTCACTTTCTAATTTGTATCCTTTTATCAAGACATTTTTGGTGTTGTAAAGTTCAATATTACTTATGCGTGCTCCTCCCTTATCGCCTCTTGATTCCGACTTAAAATCGACGTATCCATAATCCGTATTGATCCGTGTTAACCTCTTTGAGTTTATAGACGGAGTATAATTATGTTCTGTTCTCGTGTAGTCGGAAAAAGACTCATCGGCATAAAAGAAATCCGCAGACCCTCCTTGAGGTGTTGTAATCTTCGACAGAAACCAACTGGTGGTATGTAGTTCAGTATTAATAATGTTCGTTTCTTTGTATTCAAAAAAATACACGACTCCATTGTTATCAATAATTTTATAGCCGTTCGCTATTTGCTCAAATTTGAAGCTTCTGTTTGGAATTAACGTTCCGTATCTTTGTGTTGGATTATCAGATCTAAAGCGGAAATCAATACCTCCGGAATATCCTAAGAAGGAGTATTCATAGGTGTCTGCCGAGGGGTCTACTGTTTTCATCCACCGCAGAGCCGGTCCAACCGTATTGGTGTCATAAGGGTTTAGTTTTTCAGCATTCCATAGGACTTCGAGGTAATTATCGTTATCGTGCCAGGGAATTTCATTCTCGTTCCTGGCCTTGTTGTCATCCCGGCCTCTTACAGTTGCAGTGATCACTCCACCTGCCGAGAGCGACCAGCCCAACCCGATATGTGAAGCTTCTGACTCGTGCGTAATTCCTTCACTGTTGAATGACAAAGAGATAGGGATATCGATCCCTTTTCCCGGCAACGAAAACAAAGGTATATGCACCGCGACCTGCCCGGAGCGCAAACTGGCTTCACTGGAAGCCACCGGGAAAAACTGCTTGGCGTTTATACTGGGCCTGGCTTCGTCAAACTGTGCGTAAGACATGCAACTTAGCATTAGAAAAATAAGTAATAATAATTTCCCTTTCATAATAATATTTGTTTTATTGGTTATGTTTTATGAAAATAAATATCTTGCACAGGTTGAAAAACCTATGACTTATGATACTTCTTAAGGGAAACTTGGTAGGGTATTAATATTGCAGCTACTGCTTATCTCTTGGCTCTATGGGCTGCAATCATATATTATTACAAATCTATCATTTGTTTTTTATATTTAATGCTTTAAGAGCGTCTATTTGTGCGTTTGTGTTGTAGAACATAATTTACTCCCATCAGGAAGAAAGGCGGTTCAGGGTGCAAATATGTTTCCCTTCACCGCCTTCACATTGATTCGGAAATTTTACCGATTATCTTCTTGCCTGACTAAACGGATGAAATAAACTGCTCCGGCGGTATTTCCGGGAGTGGATTGGAATTTCACTCTGATACTGTTTTTTCCTTGAAGCATCGAATGGGGTATGTCATACCTTATATCATGAAACTTAGATTGGTTCCAACGCCTGGTATTATCCTCAGTCAAAAGCTTTTCCTCATCGATGTAAATATCAAATTTGCGGCCGCCCCATTCGGCACCCCAATAACGCACGATAAGAGACAGGTTGGTTGCCGCATTTGTTTTCATTTCGTAGCTGAAGTAACCTTCAGAGCCTGCTTCCCGGAAAAATGCCTGGTTTGCATTGCCTGATCTTGAGTTCACCTGCTGCATGGCATGGTCTGTTTCGGGCTGCTGTTCCCCTGTGGCAACAAAATCAACAGTCAGTTTTTCAAGGAGCATCTTTTCCTTTTCGATAGTCGACAAAGAATCCATATACGCCTGGTATCCTTTGTTGGTCAAGGATAGCCAGTACATCATGTACCTTGCATCGTGGATATTTGCAAAAGGCTCCAACTTTACATCGATCGAATTCACCATCTTTACATTCAACTTAAAGTGCAAAGGCTCGTTCCTGACAGGAACTAATTTGTCGGCGATATTTTCTATATCATCTTCTATCAGAATGGGAGCTTGGTCTACTGGTAGCAGTTTGCCACCCGGATATTGACCGAAACGTCCATCCCCGGCAATAAGTCCCCGTAGATCTTCGGTGCCGGTTTTGGCTCCCAGCAATATGGGACCGTGCATAAATGCAATATAATCAGGAACATTCGGCAGGCGCTCGATGGTGTTGCGCATAGGCAATTCCATTTCAACCACATCTCCTTTTTTCCACTTCCGGTCTATGCAGATATAAGACGAGGGACCGGCAGCATAACTTACCGGCTTTCCATTCACAGAAATTCGCAAAGCACCCTTGTTCACCCATCCGGGATATCTGAGCATCAGCTTGAAGGATGAAGTTCCTTTGGTCACAGTCAGCCTGGTACGTTCTTCGTAAGGGAAACCGGTTTCCTGCCTGATGGTAACATCTCTTTTTCTCCAATTGAGTTCAGATGCGATAAACAAATTAACAAACAAAGAATCACCCGAATGGGTATAAATAAACTGATTGTATTTGCCATGGTTCTCCATGCCGGTACCCACACAACACCACATCGCTTCATTCGGTGCGGAATATATCCTATAATGACGCGGACGGGCAGAGGTAAAATAAACATATCCGCCATGTTCCGGATGCTGGGTAGACAGGATATGGTTGAAAACGGTACGCTCGTAATAATCGGCATATGGAGCGGATGGTTGCATGCGGAACAGATCTTCGGTCAGTTTCAACATGTTGTAGGAGTTACACGATTCAGGACCATCGACGTCGTTGGTATAATCACTACACGATGTTACACTTGGGAAATGTTCCCTCCGGCTATTTCCTCCGAAAGCCAAAGAACGGTTCCGGGTAATTGTCTCCCACGAAAAGCGGCCGGCATTGGCATATCTTGTGTCGCCGCTAAGCTCTGCGATCCTGGAAAAACCGATAAATTTGGGAATTTGCGTGTTGGCATGTTTGTTGTCAAGGTTGTCAATGCCTTGCGACAACGGATCAAGAAGTGTTTTTTGGGAGTACCTTTTCGCAGCAACTAAGTATTTTTTATCTCCGGTGATTCCGTAAGCATCGGCGAAAATCTCGTTCATGCCACCATATTCCATAGTAAGTATGGATTGCATTTGCTCCTCATTCAGGGCAGAAGTGATGCGAATACCCCAATCACAGAATGTTAGAAATAAGGTTTTCGCTTGTTCGTTGCCGCAATAGAGCCAGGCATCCCTCAGCCCGGCATACATCTTGTGCAAATTGTAAAATGGCGCCCATGCGGAGTTATAAATGCGGAAGTCGCCTTTTTTGAAAGCTGACCACAGGTTATGACTATTGGGAAAGCCTCCGACATAGCCAACTCCCCATGCTGCATTGTTTATGGCATTTGCTTCCATGCAGAGCCGGAGCTCCGAAAGCATGTATTCCATGCGCCGTCCACATTCCTTATTGCCTGTTGCAGCATAATTTATTGACAGGGCCGAAAGATAGTGCCCAGCCACATGCCCATCGAGACCGTCCCAGTTGGGATAGGTCTTCGCTTTCTCGGGCAATCCGGCTTCTTTGCGGTAAGGAGCCAATAAACGGTCGACATCATATTTGAGCAGAACTTCAATATTTAAGTCCCGGGCATGTTGGAATACTCCATCAAGCAGTTGTACATCCGATATCGGGAATTCGTTCTTGTATAATTTTTCCTGAGCTTGAGTGGATGCAAAAAGCAGCAACACACAGCCCGATAAAAGATATTTTAGCTTTATCATTTCATTCGATTTTACGGTAGATAGTTGTTCTGTACAAATGGTTTATTTGAACTCCCAGTAATCGAGGAAGAAGAGATGCTGGTTTTGGGCAGTACTTTTGAAGCAGAAGTACAAGTCGTGTATCCCTTTGGCGCCTTTGATATCACAGGACATCAGTTTGTAGGTATCCATTCCACCGGATGGTGTTATTTCGACTGTTCCTACAACAGGGCCACGGGTGCTGTCGAGGCGGATCTCGATGTAACCTCCTTCCACAAGGCAGGCGGCTGATACCGTGAACTGTTTGGCTCCTTTGCCAAAATCTACGCCACGCAGGGAGAGCGACTCATTGTTATCAATATTAGTAAGGACGATTTTACCATCAGGCATCTTTTCAGTTTTCAATCCGTAGCCCCATGCCATGGTTTCGGCTTCCACGCGGCGGTATGGATTGAAGGGTTCGATCTGTTCCAGAACAGTATCGAGCCAGTAGGGAATTTCATTGATTGTTCCGTCGGCATTGAATTCTATTTTAGCTGCCGACGAGCTACGGCGTTCATGGTGTTTGAAGGTTTCCATGTGCATCAGGTCGTAGTTAAGACCGAATACATAGGAGCTTCCCTTATAATCGATGATGCCGGGATGGTTCCCACGGGTACGCTGGGTGGGGCGCATAATGTATCCCCGGGTGGTCCAGGGGCCGGTAGGTTTATCGCTCATGGCGTATCCTAATCCTTCGGGACAGCAGGTAGATGCGAATGCCAGATAGTAATGTCCGTTGCGTTTGTACATCCAGGGACCTTCCTGATAATGCTCAGGTCTGTTTTCCAGTTTTACAATCTCGCCTGAATAAGAAACCATATCTTCGTTCAGTTTCACGTAATAAACATTGGGGTTGCCCCAATACATGTAAGCCTGACCGTCATCGTCGATAAGTACAGTGGGATCAATGTCCTCCCAGTGTTCCTTTTGCCACACCAACGGCTTATCGATAGGGTCTTTGAAAGGACCGTAAGGTGTGTCGGACACCAGTACGCCTATTCCTTGCCCGTGTATAGGACAATACATATAAAATTTCCCGTTACGGTATACCACCTGTTGCGCCCACGCGCCGTTGTCGCGGGTTACCCACTTAAAGCTTTTCAAGGAGGCAACGGACCCATGATCGGTCCAGTTTACCATATCGGTAGAGCTGTATAGCAACCAATCGAGCATTTTAAATCCTTGCGAGTCGTCTTCGTCATGGGTGGTATAGAGAAATACAGTGCCGTCATGCACCATCGGCGCGGGGTCGGCGGTGTATTTGGTTTGAATAAGAGGTCGTTGGGCACTTACACTCAGTGTGCCGGCAAGGAGGGCAACAACAGCCAGAAAATACTTTTTTGTTTTCATACGGATATCATGTTATTAGAAATTCATTTTATTTCAGCACAAATCCGCCATTAGGCTGGATCGTGATCTCGGTTGCACCATTTGATTTAATAGTCAGTTCATTCAAATTGGTTTCTCTCTTTTTATCATCGTTGTAGAGCTTCAGCTTCATTCCAGCCAACATCGGCAGGTCTAACTTGAGTTTTATCGCTTCTTTCTGCGCGTTTACTCCTGCTACATACCATTGATTACCGCTACGGCGGGCAACGACCGCATATTTCCCCGGGTAACCATCAATATACACTGTTTCGTCCCACGTGGTAGGAATGGATTTCATAAAGTCGATGATAAAACCGGGCATCTCGGTCAGGTTATTGGGTGTCAGGGCAAACATCTGCACGGGATTCTGGTAGAGAATACCGGTAGCCAGTTGAAAAGCATCTGTGGTGAGGCGCTCTTGTCCTTGCTTGTTTCCCTTGTTCAGGTACTTGTTAAGCAGTACTCCACCAAACTCCATGCAGCCTACCGCATTACGGATAAAGGGGTGCAGTGTAGAAAAGAATGCTTCGCTTTGCCGGATACCTTCCGAAAAGATAAGCATTTCCGAAGCCAATACAGCTTCGCTTCCTACATAGTTAGGATACATACGCTCCCAACCACGGGGCAGGGTGCAGCCATGGAAGATAATCATCAACCCGTAATCGTTGGCATCCGATAAGATATCTTCGTACAGCTTCATCGTTTCTTGCTTGTCACCTCCGAAAAAGTCTACTTTCAATCCTTTTACGCCAGCTTCCTTGAGCCATTGCATTTCTTTTTTGCGAGCGATGGAAGTACTCATCCGGTTTCTTGGACCTTGTGGCGCATCGTTGAAAGCGCCATTGGAATTGTACCATAAGAACACATCTACATGTTTGGAATTAGCGTATTTTACCAGCTCTTTCATCCGGTCATAACCAATATTTGTATCCCATAGAGCATCTATCAGGATATATTCGTAACCCATTTCCGAAGCTAAGTTTATATACGCTACCTGATCGTTCCAGTTCATGCTATTGTCCTGCCACACAATCCAGCTCCATGTACCCCGTCCGTATTTATAAGACAAGGATGGCTTGTAAAGCGGTTCCACTACATCGAAAGGAATAGTAGTCTCGACGATAGGTTTTAATGTTTCGCCTACGGTTATGGTACGCCATGGGGTCATACCCGGAAGGCTTATCTGCGCTCCTGTACTTCCGAATCCGTTGTTCTGGCGCATGTCGGGAAATTCCAGGGTATACAGTCCCTCTTGGGTACCATCACTGAGGTGTGAGGCGCAATATTGGCTGTTTACCCCGGTTTCGGACAGTAGCACCCAACCGTTGTCGCCTATCCGGAACAGACCGGGAAACACATATCCCAGATTCCGGTTCGTAGATTTGCCTACAGGTTCGTCATTGGTATACCCGCTTTCGTAACTGGGGGCTGTACGGGCAAAACCTGTCATAGGCGTCATCATAGATGAAAGAAAAGTGGTTGTAAAGTCCGGAAATTTATAGCCGGTAGCTTCCTTTTCAATGACACAGGCTCTTCTTTCGCCCCACTGTGGCAGTTCATACCGGAAAGCAATATCGTTATTGCTTACCTGAAAAACGACGTTGATCTGTCGTTGCTTTGAATTCTCGAACGTACAAGTTAGTGTATTGGCCGTGTACTTAACCTGGGATTTTTTGATTTTATCCTGCTTGTATTCTTTCGTTACGGTGTTTTCACTTTTACTTATGTATTTCATGTTTTTGCTGAAATCACCTTCGTTGGTTAGTAAGCCTAACGGTGATTTTTCGAGCATTACTTTATTTCTGTAAGTAACAGAATAAAAAGGCTGGTCATCCTGAACAGATAGTTTTACGACAAGCTGTTTGTCCGGACTGGAAACGACCACTTCCTGCGCATAAGCAGGCACAAATGTGAGTAATGATAACAATAAGAGAAATGTTTTCATGATAATTTTGATATTTCAGATAATCTATAGTTATTACACTTTTTATACTTGTGTTTAATTCTGCACAAAAGTATCCGGAATTCGACTTCAGGGAGGTTGGATTTTGAACAATAAATATGTGATTTTAGACAATAATGGCCGCTGGTTATACTTCTGCGGGCGATTTGCCGAAATACTTCTTAAATGCGCTACTAAAGTAGTTCGCACTGGAAAAACCGCACATCTCGCTAACTTCGGTGATGGTATATTGGTGCGTCTGTAACAATTTCATGGCGTGGTTAAAGCGGATGGTACGTATAAAATCGATAGGCGATTGTCCGGTGAGCGATTTCAACTTTTGATATAAAAGAGAGGGGCTTACATGCATATCCGAAGCAAATTCGTTTTTGCCGAACTCACTGTCAGGTATATTTCTTTGTACCACCTCCAAGGCTTTCTTTACAAACCGGTCGTTTAACTCGTTGGCAAAAACAGGTTCGTCCTGTTGAGTTTGGGCCATTAACCTAAAGGCTTTTTCCCTAACGATTTCTCTGTTTTTGATGATCGTTTTAATACGTTGCAAAAGCAAACTGATATCGAATGGCTTGGTTATATAATCATCCGCACCCAGCGCTAATCCTTCCAACTGTTTTATTTTCTGTGATAAAGATGTAAGTAGTATAATGGGTATGTGTGATGTCTCGAATGTAGATTTTATTTTTTTGCATAGTTCAAAACCATCCATGTTGGGCATCATCAGATCGGATACAATCAGATCAGGTGTTTCTTTCTGAATTAACTTCCAGGCTTCTTCTCCATCATTGGCCTTTGTCACTTTATAATGTTCACCCAAAGAGAGGCATAAAAATGACAGCAAGTCTTTATTATCCTCAGCAATCAATAGGTGCATAACTCTATCTTCGGGAGTTTCTTTTTCTGAGTGGTTATCTGTATTTATAGCATTCACTGCGGGTTCATGCAATGCCGTTACAGGAGAAACAGTTGAGGTTTCTTTCGTTTCCTGATAAGGTATTCTGATTTTAAACGTGGACCCAATGTTTTCTTTACTGTTGAATGTGATTTGTCCGTCATGCATGGTGACGTAATTCTTAACCAACAATAATCCGATGCCTGAGCCTGCTATTCGGGAGTTGGCGTTATTATCTCCCCGATAGAATTCTTTAAAAAGTTTTTGCTGCGCCTTTTCCGAAATGCCAAGTCCGCTGTCTTTTACTTCAAGGCTCCATTGCTTTTTTTCGGCATGCAGATTTATTTCCACCATGCTTTTGTCGTGCGAATATTTAATCGCGTTGGACATAAGATTATCTACTACCTTTTCAATCTTCATTACATCGACAGCCGTGATGTATGCTTCCCGGTTGGAGTGAAACTTTAGTTGTATGCCTCTTTTTTCGGCAGTTGCGCTGAATATCTTACTCCGGCTCAATACTAATTGCACCATATCAGTCATCACCAGGAAAAGCTGTCCTTTACCACTATCTGTTTTCTCGAAATCGAGTAACTGGGTAGCTATAGAAGATAGTCTGTCCGATTGATCAGCGGCAAGATTTACATAATAACGGGATTTTTCAGTTAGTTCGGTAGCATTCCTTAACCGGTCTATGGGAGCACTGATAAGTGTTAGCGAGGTTCGGATATCATGGGCTATGTTGGCGAAAAAACGAATTTTATCTTTGGCATGCTTTTGCTTAAGATTGTCCGAATAAATCCTTAATGCATAGGCCAATATAGCAATCACACCGATTGCAATGATGACACGGAACCACCATGTTTCCCAGAATGGAGGCGTCAACTGTATGGTTATCGTCCGTTCATCGATAATGTGGGAAAGTGTACTGTCATACATCCTTATTCTCAGATCATACGTACCACTTGGCAGGTTGGTATAGGTAATGAGTTTAAGATTAGCAGATTGCGTCCAATCGGGATCAATACCCTCTAATTTCCATGAAAAACGAACATCGACACCTTCCATTCCTGTCGATAATAGCTCAAGCATAAAGTTGTTCTGCTTATAATTCAATTTCAGCTTTTTAAGCTTGTCAACCGGGATGCCATTTAATAAGTCATCGTTTTCCTTGATGGAACTTCCGGAAACAATCATATTCTGGTAAAATATTCTGGCTGTGGATTCGTTTTGTCCAAGTACATGGGGGTTAAACAGTACTGCCCCTTTATTAGTACCCCATATTAAAGTCCCATCGTTGAGCCTGCAGCAGGAGTTTGTATTAAATGATACGGTAGAAAGAAGTTGGGAGTTGGAATAGGTATATACCTTTTGACTTTCGGGATTCAGGCAGCATAAACCATCTTCCGTACCCAGCCACAAATGATGACCTTCCCACATAAGGCTGTTTATATAATTTGATGATAAACCGGATTGGGTAGTATATTTTTTCACCGTACGATTTAATGTATTGTATTGGATAAGTCCCGAACCCGATGTGGCAATCCATATATCATCATCTATAATAACTATATCCTGGGCTAATACATTGTTTACCAGGATTTCACTTTCTCCTGTTGATTTATCTAATGATAATAAGCCATACGCACAGGCCAATAAAAGCTTATCGGAAGAGATCTCTTCAAAAGCATAAACCGGTTTTTGATCATATATGCGGAATCGTTTTTCTTTTTCGAGGTAGCAGATAATATTGCGTGTTCCTCCCATCCAGATATTCCCTGACGAATCTTTAAAAATATCGCTGATAAACCTGCCCGATACTCCGCTCTTCTCATCCGTACTAAAATAATGATTGAGCACTTTTCCGTTCTTGCTATCCAACTTGTACACCCCGGATGAATAGGTACCTGCCCATATATTCCCCTCATCGTCTTCGTGTAAAGCTAAAAAAACAGTCGATTGGTCTTTCTTATCCGACAGATAAGTATACCACTTGTCTTCTTTCCTGTTCCAACGGCTTATACCTGCATTCGTGGCAAACCAGATATCTCCTTTTCTGTCTTCTATGATTTTATTTACAAAGTTGTTTACTAATGAGTTCGGTTTGTTTATCTGATGTGTTATCCGGTTGATGGAATGTTGATTACATTCCATATAAGATAGACCGCCGGTATAGGTGGCTACCCATATCCTTTCGGTATTGTCTATTAAGACGTCGTATACTCCGTCGCCTTGTAGTGAATAGGGATCGTTTACATCTTCTTTGTAGGTATTAAGTATCCGGCTTCCGTCTCCTGCAATTTCCCACAACCCTTTCCCGTCGATTCCTATAAACAATGTACCGGACGCGTGATTCTTTTGCATGGCCAGGACCGGCTGTTGAGGTAAATGTGCAACAGGTAGTTGAGTGAAAGTATTATGCTGTTTTTTAAAACATAGCAATCCATTTGAAATGGTACCGATCCAGATAAGTTCTGTAGCCGGGTCATACATCAGGACGGAAACTTCGTACTCATTATTCTCTTTATAAGTATAAATGCATTCAACTTCCCCTGTCTGTTTATTCCAAAGACTTATGAACCTGGTAGAGGCAATCAGAAGGCGGTTTTCATCGTATAAGCCTACACATTGCATGTTTTTATCAGGAATAGCCGATTCTAAATGGCCTTCCCGAAAACGGAACAGTCCATCAGTCGTAGCAATCCAAAAAGTGTTTTCGGCATCTATAGCCACCTTGTTTATACTGATGTATTGTTTCTTTAGGATTGTTTGCATAGTAAGCATCGGCATAAAACAATCCGACATTTCATCGTAAACAAAAAATTGTCCATTATTTGTATAGGCTGTTAAGGAGGAGTTATGGTAAATTAAACGTGTATAGTAATTGTCGGTGGAGAGGTAGGGAAGGGTGTATCTTCTAAAATCATTTCCGGAGATTCTTGTAACTCCTGTTTTCGATGCTCCCCATATAAAGCTGTTTTTATCTTTACAAATTGAAAAAACTTCGCGTAAAGAGACGCCAAATTTATCGCCAATATTGTAAAACCTGACATCAGATGCATGCAAATTGGCAAAGAGGAGAAATAGGATGGATAAGATTAAGACGTATCGCTTTCTACTCATTTCTTGTATTAATTATTAAGAAGCTTTTTAGGGTTCCAATCAACCTCACTCATAAACGGTGGCAAGTTATAAAAAATATAACCGAAATCAAAGCAAGAAAGCGGGAACATTGCCCCGATCCACCGAAACCTGGTAATTGCCCGGTACAGAAACATAAACAGAATACGTACCCTGCCCGACATTTTCTCTTACAGAGGTTTATCGTTTGACAGTTGTGACGAAGCCTTTTCACAACAATGAAGAAGCTTCATCACAGCTGTTAAACGGCTTCTCCATTACTGTGAAACGATTAAAAGGCGGGCGCGAAAATACGAAAGGCTCTGCATGTAAACAAGAAAACTCTTATTATATAAGGTGGCGAAAAATCAGAGGTGAAGGCTGTGGGCCCCGGGTGAAGGAGCTTTCTTCACCCGGGAGCACCCATCAATAAAGCTTTTCGGGAGGTGCGAAGGTGTGAAGCTCCAAACAAAACTTCTTGTATAGTAGGCTATTTAGGTTCTTTGTAAGATGCTGATAATTAGTTTCTTGAATAAGGATGAAACAAAAAGAATTGATAATGAAACACGTTCCACGAATGTTGTTACATCTGGAAAGGTATCTGTATCAAGATATCAAGTCTCTTCAAACAATGAACTGTACCTTTGCCTTGCGATCTCCCTCGATGAGGTGGAAAGCAATAACTGATTTAGTAACAACATAAATTTAATGCTTATGAGAACAATAAATGATGGTAGTTAACCGTGGGTATGCTTTTCGGACAAGAGCAAAGAAAAAGAGAATGAAATAGTATTAATCTTTTAATTAATAGTAAATGAAAAATACAGTTAAACTAATTCAAAGGATTCCTTTCCTTGTGTTGTGCATGCTGTTCTATAGTTTGACTATAACTGCACAAAACAAAGTGTTGGTAAAAGGAATCGTGTTAGACGATAATAATGAACCGATCATTGGGGCGAATATTACTTTAAAAGGAGACAATTCAATAGGTACGATCGCAGATATAGATGGAAATTTTCAAATCACAGTCCCCAGCGTAAACTCGGTTATCGTCGTTTCATTTATCGGTATGCTTCCCAAAGAACTAAAAGTGGGTAGCAACAGAACACTAAAGGTTGTCTTGCAACCTGACAATGTACAACTGGAAGAAGTGGTCGTAGTAGGTTACGGCCAGCAGAAAAAAGCCAGTGTGGTAGGAGCCATCACCCAAACAACCGGCCAGGTGCTGGAACGTGCGGGAGGTGTAAGTAGTTTGGGTGCTGCGCTGACAGGTACTTTACCGGGCGTTATCACCACCGCTTCCAGCGGTATGCCGGGTGCGGAAGACCCGCAAATCATTATCCGTACACAGAGCTCCTGGAACAACAGCGAACCGTTGGTGCTGGTAGATGGTATCGAGCGTGAGATGAGTTCAGTCGATATCTCCTCCGTAGAAAGCATTTCCGTGTTGAAAGATGCCTCGGCTACGGCGGTATATGGTGTAAAAGGTGCTAACGGTGTAATTCTTATTACTACCAAACGCGGTAGGGAAGGAAAGGCCAGTGTGCAGATAAAAGCTAACATAACAGCCAAGGTTGTGTCGAAACTTCCTGAAAAATATGATGCTTACGACACATTTTACCTGATGAACAACTCCATCGAACGTGAGGCTTCTATCAATCCTGACGGTTGGTCTAGCTATACACCGGCTGACATTATTAATAAGTATCGTTATCCGGCCAATGCAGAAGAGTGGGATCGTTATCCCAATGTAAAGTGGGAGGATGAGCTTTTCAAAAAAATGACCATGTCCTACAATACCAGTGTCAATGTGTCAGGTGGTACAAAAGTAGTGAGCTACTTCGCGGCCGTGGATTTTGTAAACGAAGGCGACTTGTTCAAGACTTTCGAAAATGGACGTGGTTACAACTCCGGTTTCGGTTATAACCGTGTAAACGTACGCAGCAACCTGGACTTTCAAATAACGAAGACTACCAAATTCTCGAGTAACCTGTTCGGGTCGAATGCACAACGTCAGTTGCCTTGGAATATGAGTGATGGTGACTCTGGTTACTGGAACTCGGCCTATAAGTCTGCTCCGGATGCCATGCGGCCCATGTATTCCAACGGCATGTGGGGGTATTATCCTCTGCGCGATGCCGATGTGCCCAACTCGGTTTACTTCCTGGCAGTGGGTGGTAAAGAAAAACGTACGACGACCAGGATGAACACCGACTTTGTTCTGGATCAGGATTTGCGCATGATAACCAAAGGACTGAAGTTCAAGGCAAAAGTCTCCATGGACTACACGTTTGTGGAAAACAAGCGTGGTCTCTCCGACCTGTATAATGATGCGCAACGCATGTGGGTGAATCCCGACACGGGCGAATATAGGTATAGATATGACCCGGATGCCGGAACAGGACTCGACAAGGTCGTTAACCCCATCTATTGGCTACAGCAGTCGGGAAGTGCAGACATCGGTGCTACGTATCGTAAGCTCTACTACTCCGCGCAAATTGATTATGCCCGCACCTTCGGCAAGCATGAAGTAACGGCTCTGGGCCTCTTCAGCCGATTACGGGAGGCACAGGGAAGTGTGTTCCCCATATACCGGGAAGACTGGGTGTTTCGTTTGACTTATAACTATGGCATGCGCTACTTCTTCGAGGCTAATGGCGCTTACAACGGTTCCGAAAAATTTGGCCCCGATTATCGCTTTGCTTTCTTCCCCTCGCTTTCGGCAGGCTGGATGATCAGCGAAGAACCTTTCATGAAATTCCTTCGTGATAAGAGAATACTGGATATGTTGAAAGTTCGTGCATCCTGGGGACGTGTAGGTGATGATGCCGTGGTTGCCAATTGGCAAAGATTTCAAGCAACCGGACGTTTCTTATATAAAGATCAATTGAGCAATAGTGGAAACACGATTATGGGTAGTGTCAACCCGGCTAACTCTCCATATACGCACTGGAAAATCTCTACATTAGGTAACCCCAATATTTCCTGGGAAACGGTAGAAAAACGCAATTTGGGTATAGATTACGCTTTCCTCGATGGGCTGATTGCAGGCTCGGTAGATATATTCAATGATACTCGTACGGATATTATAGTTGCCGGTAACAACCGTGCCATTCCTTCCTATTTCGGTGCCACAGCTCCCCGGGCCAATCTGGGTAAAGTCAATAGCCAGGGTTATGAAGTGGAATTGCGTTTGAACCATGTATTCGGCAACGGCCTGCGTGCCTGGCTGAACACCAGTATGACTCATGCTACCAATAAAATTAAGTTCAGAGACGACGCACCATTGTTGCATGCTTATCAGAAAGGGGCCGGACATTCTATCAACCAAGTCTATTCGTATATCGATCATGGCAACTTAGCTACATGGGATGATGTATTAGGCAGTAGTAGCTGGACAACCGGGAATGACAAGAAGTTGCCGGGCGATTACAATATTATTGACTTTAATGGTGACGGTGTGGTCGACAATGACGACCGTGCTCCTTATCAGTATGCTACTACACCGCAGAAAACCTACAATGCTTCTCTCGGTTTCGAATGGAAAGGATTCAGTTGCTTTGCCCAGTTCTATGGTGTGACCAATGTAACTCGTGAAGTTAATTTTCCGACATTCCGTTCAACGGCTCACGTAGCATACGTGGAGGGTAGTTACTGGACACCGGAAAATAACGCCTCTTTGCCCACTCCACGTTGGGGAACTGCTGTAGATGCAGCTGCTACCGGTACACGCTACTGGTATGATGGCGCTTATCTTAGACTCAAGAATGTCGAAGTGTCCTACACGTTGAAAAACAACTGGCTGAAGAAAATGGGTATCAACGCCTGCCGGCTTTACCTGAATGGGGATAACCTCTATATGTGGACCGATATGCCCGATGACCGTGAAGCCAACTTCGGCACAGGTTCTTCGGACGGTGCCTATCCTACGGTACGACGTTTCAACTTTGGTTTCGACATAACCTTATAATAATGAAGAGACAATTATGAATAAATATATTAACAACCTGTTTTTGATGTCGGTCATTGTGCTGGCCGGCATGATGGGAATGACCTCATGTAGCGACTATCTGGATAAAGCTCCGGAGAGCGATTACCAGGAGAATGACCCCTACAAGAATTTCAAGAATTTCCAGGGCTTTACCGAGGAACTTTATAATTGTATCCCTATTGTATCAAATAATAAGGATGCAGGACATACTTGCTTCAATTATGGCGAAGATACCTATTGGGAGCCACAGGAACTGCGCATGCAGGCGCGTAGTGTGGACAATGGAGACTTTTGGGCTTGGACAACGGCTTATTATGGCTATCCGAATAACCAGGGATCAGCAAGTACATCGAATATAGCTCACAAGGGTGACTTGTGGGTCAACTCCTGGTATGGTATTCGTAAGGCCAACATCGGTATTGCCAATCTCCACAATCTGATAAGTGCCACTGAAGAAGAACGCGCCCTTATCGAAGGACAACTTTACTTCTTCCGTGCCTGGTTTCACTTCATGCTGATGGAGTGGTGGGGTGGCTTGCCGTATATCGATGTAGTTTTGCCTACGGACCAGAGTCCTACACTGCCTCGCCTTACCTGGCAAGAGTGCGCGGAGAAATGTGTGGCCGACTTTGAACACGCAGCCGACTTGTTGCCGGTAGACTGGGATGCGACAACCGCCGGAAAGGTAACGCTGAATAAGAATAATATGCGTATCAACCGCATCATGGCCTTAGCTTACAAAGGCAAGACGTTGCTTTGGGCAGGTAGCCCGTTGATGAACTGGGCTTCCGGTGGATCAAAAGAATACAATGCAGAGTTCTGTAAACGGGGTGCTGATGCCCTCGGACAAGCACTCGCCCTCACAGAGTCGACCAAGCGTTATGATCTGGCCAAATTTTCTGAATACAACGATATCTTCCTGTTGAACAGGTCGAGTGGCAAACTGAACGGAGTTCAAGAGTCTATCTTCATGGAGAACCTTATAAACTATGAGCGTAGATGGCGTTGGAACATGGTCAATGACTTCCGTCCCCTATCTATTGAGACTACAGGTATTAAGGAATACCCAACTGCCAACTATGTGAACCACTATGGTATGAAAAACGGTTATCCGATCAAGGATATGACAAAGGCGGATGCCGAGTCGGGTTATGACCCCACACACCCCTGGAAGAACCGCGACCCGCGTCTCTACAAAACCATCATGTTCGATGGTGTGAAGTGGAGTAGTAACGGTGGTAAAGGTGGAACAGCAGAACTGTTCACCGGAGGCCGGGAGAGTGAAGAAGTAGACCCAAAGAAAGGTTGTTTCACGGGCTATATGAATAGCAAGCTTTGTCCGCAATTGATGAATACGACTGATGGGTATAAAGAAAATAATATCATGATTCTCCATCTCATGCGTCTGGCGGATGTCTATCTGATGTATGCCGAAGCTACGGCTGTGGGCTACAATGGCCCGAAAGGCAAAGCTACGACCTACTCGCTTACGGCCGAAGAGGCATTGAACAAGATTCGCGACCGCGCCGGTGTGGATCCCGTACTCGACAAGTTTCTGGGAAACACCTCCGATTTCTTGGGCGAATTGCGTCGTGAACGTGCTGTGGAATTGGCTTTCGAAGGCTTCCGGTTTATGGACCTTCGTCGCTGGATGCTTCTCACGCAACATCCTTACACGTTAAAGACTAAGATTGAGTTCGACCGCGCCAATCCCAACAGCTATAATTATGACCAACCGGAAGAAAATGCTATCAAGAACTTACGGGAAATAGTATTGGTTGAACGTAAATATACCGACAGACACTATTGGTATCCGTTACCTAAGAAGGATGTCAATATATATGCGGGATTTTATCAAAATCCAGGATGGTAATCTGACGTATTAACTAAATAATTACGCAAAATGAAAAGAAAGTTTTTATATATTGGCTGTACTGTTTTGACCCTGTCTCTGCTCTGTGCAGAAAGCATGCAGGCGCAAGAGACCAACAGGGACAGTCTGGTGAATGTGGCTTTCGGCACGGTTGCCCAAGAAGACTTGACGTATGCCGTTTCTACAGTCAACACGTCCGAACTGACGAAAAAGATATATAACGGCAACAGCCTGATGGGGTTGGAAAGCCTCATAAGCGGATACACCGGCAGCGTTTGGGGGCAAGGAGCTCTTGTGCTGGTGGATGGAGTACCCCGTAACGCAAGCAGTGTACGTGCTTCCGAAGTGGAGAGCATTTCGGTACTGAAAGATGCTGCTGCCGTGGTTCTTTACGGTAGCCGTGCATCCAAAGGTGTGATCCTGATCACTACCAAACGAGGTAAAAACGAACCGATGCGCATTGATGTACGCGCCAATGCAGGTGTCAATGTACCCAAGTCTTATCCCAAATACCTGGATTCGGATTGTTACATGACCCTCTACAACGAAGCGTGCATGAACGATGGATTAACACTCAAGTACACCCCGTCAGAGATCTACCACTCTGCCATGGGTGATAATCCTTACCGGTATCCGAACATAGACTTTTATAGCTCGGACTATCTGAAGAAAGTCTATTACAATGCCGATTTTACCGGTGAAATATATGGAGGAAACGAAAGGACCCATTACTACCTGAATTTCGGTGCGGATTACAGTAATGACCTGCTGAAGTATGGTGAGGCCAAGAATAATAACAATATGCGCATGAATGTGCGTGGTAATGTAGATATGCAACTTACCTCATGGCTCAAAGCCACTACCAATGCGGCAGCTGTCTATACCGATCAGTATGCCGGTCGCGGAGACTTTTGGTCGGCCGCATCCACGTTACGTCCCAATTGGTTTGCTCCGTTATTGCCCATTGATATGATGGATACCAATGTGACACAGATACAGGAATATATCGCCAACAGTAATCACGTGATTGACGGTAAATACCTGCTTGGCGGAACATCGTCCGACATGACCAATCCTTTTGCCGACCTGCTGGCTGCCGGTTATGTCAAAGAGAAAGCACGTATGTTTATGTTCGATGTCAGCCTGGCTGCCGATTTAGCTTCTGTGTTGAAAGGCCTGTCGTTTAAAACGTCGTATAGTGTAGACTATACTTCTTATTATTCGGAGGCTTTCAAGGAAACATACGCCGTTTATGAACCTACCTGGGCTCAGGTGAACGGTAAGGATATGATTATCGACCTGAAAAAACACAATGAAGACAAGAAAGATGCGAATGAATATGTCGGCAAGTCTACATACGACCAGACCATGGTGTTCAGCGCGCAGTTCGATTATGCCCGTACGTTCTCAAAGTACCACAATATTGCGGCTACATTCATAGGTTGGGGGTATCAGACGCAGATTTCTGCCGACGAAGGCCATGAGAGCAGTGATTATCACCGTATCAGCAACGCGAACTTAGGACTGCGTGCTTCCTATAACTATAATCATAAGTATTATGCCGACTTCAGCGGTTCCGTCATCCATTCGGCTAAGTTACCCGAAGGAAAACGCAATGCTTTTTCTCCGTCGGTTACTTTGGGTTGGAGAATCAGCAAAGAGAACTTTATGGAAAATGTAGATTTTATAGATGACTTGAAGGTTACGGCTTCTTATGCCAATCTGCATCAGGATCTTGACATCACCGACTATTCCCTGTATAAAGGAACCTATTCCAAAAGACAAGAAGAGGGTTTCTATGTACAATGGCGCGATGGAATGGCCGGCGGTTGGACTCCGGCTTCCAAGCGGGGTGAAAACTTAAATCTGGACTTTATCACACGCGAAGAATATCGGGTAGGTATGGATGCCACGCTGTTCAATCGTCTATTGAAACTGAATGCCAACTATTTCAGACAAGACACGAGGGGTTTGCTTACCCAAGGTTCTGCTTCCATCTATCCTGCGTATTTTACTTTAAGCGCAAAATCCACTTTCCTGCCTTGGATTAATTACAATGCAGACAGACGCAGTGGTTTTGACTTTTCACTAAGCGCCCACAAAAAAATCGGCGAGCTCGATGTAACACTTGGCTTCAACGGCATGGTATATTCCAGCGAAGCTTTGAAACGTGACGAACTCTACGATGAGGATTACCAGTATCGTAAAGGTCGTTCGCTCGATGCCTCTTTCGGCTATGTATGCGAAGGATTCTTTCAAGACCAGGCAGATATTGACGGCCATGCCAAACAAACATTTGGTACGGTAAAACCGGGCGACCTGAAGTATAAAGACATCAACGAAGACGGAGTCATTGATAGTAAGGACCAAATTGAATTGGGTAAGAACGGCTGGTCGGCTCCTCCTTTCTCCTTTGGAATGAACCTGGCATTGAAATGGAAGAACCTTTCGTTTTTTGCCATGGGGTCGGGACAGACCGGATCAGTAGACTTCAAAAGCAGTTCATACTACTTCAACAGAGGTACAAGCAAGTTCTCGGAAGTGGTATGGGGACGCTGGACGGAAGCGACAAAAGATGTGGCCACCTATCCGCGACTGACTACAACCAACGGTGACAACAACTACCGGAATTCCACTTTCTGGATGTACAAACGCAATTATTTCCGCTTGAACCAGGTGCAGTTGACGTATGACTTCCCTGAAAAAACATTTGGAAATTCGTTTGTTCGTGGTTTAAGTATTTATTGCGGTGGCAATAGTCTGCTTACTATTTCCAAAGAGCGTAAACACATGGAACTGAGTACCGGTTTCCCGCAATGCCGGAACTTCTATGCAGGTTTCAAGGCTGCATTCTGATTTTATTGATTAATAAAGAAGAAGATATGAAAAAGATAATAATACTTTTTATAACAAGTGTGCTGATACTCTCCGGTTGCGATGACTTGTTTAAACCGGCCATCGAGAACTTCCAGGGAGAGGAGCAGATGTACAAAGATGCAGAATACGCACGAGGGATACTGCATAATGTATATAGCTTAATACCAGGTTATTACGATAATAGCGAATATGGTACGGATGACGCTGTTTCCAATCAGCCGGATAATGTGTATTTGCAAATGGCTGCCGGTTCCTGGACCACAAGCTCATATAATCCGCAGAATCAGTGGGTCAACTCTTTTGGCGCTATCCAATACATCAACCTCTTCCTGAAGAATGTAGAAGGCGTGAAATGGTCGGATGACAAAGAGATGAACGACTTGTTTGCACAACGTCTTACCGGCGAAGCTTACGGTCTTCGTGGAATGTTCTATTATTACCTGCTTCGTGCGCATGCCGGGGTCGGTGCAAACGGCGAACTATTGGGCGTGCCCCTGATACTGGAGTTTCAAACGGTAGAATCGGATCATAACCGGCCACGTGCTTCGTTTCAGGCTTGCGTAGAGCAAATTTACCACGATTTTTCTGAAGCAGAACAGAGACTTCCAAATGAGTTCGAAGATGTATCGGGATCAGTTCCGACCCGTTTTCAGAGCCTTACGACAGATGTGAGCAAGTTTAATAATGTGATGGGTGCTAAAGCACGTCAACTGTTCAACGGTATCATATCCCGGGCCTATCGCACACGGGTAGCGCTGTTGGCTGCCAGCCCTCTGTTCCAGGATGCTTCCAACACTGCCACATGGGCTGATGCTGCCAATGCTGCCGCCGCTGTGATTGACTATAAAGGAGGGGTAGCCGGTTTGGCCTCCAATGGTGTGGAGTATTACTCGCCTACGATCGTAAATTCGGTGAGCGATGGTTCTAACCCGGCCGAAATTCTGTGGAGAGAAAATAAAGGCAGCGGTGACAGGAATCAGGAATCACAGAATTTTCCGCCCAGCTTGTACGGGAACGGGAATATGAATCCGTCTCAAAACCTGGTGGACGCATTCCCAATGGCCAATGGTTATCCTATCAGTGATGCCGCTGCCAGTGGTTACAATGCTAATAATCCTTATGCAGGGCGCGATCCCCGTTTGGGCAAATACATCCTCTACAACGGGAGTGTTATTAGCGATAAAAGTGTAACAATCAATATCACTACGACAAATCAGGACGGTACGAAAAATCAGGACGGTGTTAACGTAACCGAAAAACGCTCGACCCGAACAGGCTATTACCTGAGAAAGCGCCTGCGTATGGATGTCAATTGTAATCCGACATCCCTCAGCGACCAGCCACACTACACTCCTCGCATCCGATACACCGAAATGTATTTGGACTATGCTGAGGCGGCCAATGAAGCATGGGGTCCAAAGAATGCCAACGGCAAAGGTTATTCTGCATACGACGTTATAAAGGCTATCCGTCAGCGTGCCGGCGTGGGTGGTACGAATGATCCCTATCTGGAGGAATGTGCAGCCAGCAAGGAGAAAATGCGTGAGATGATTCGTAACGAACGCCGCATGGAGCTCTGTTTTGAAGGTTTCCGTTTTTGGGATTTGCGCCGTTGGAAGACAAACTTGAATGAACCGGTGTACGGCATCATCTGGAATTCGGGTGGTACCTATCAAAAGGTAACTGTGGAGAATCGTTCGTATGAAGATTACATGTACTGCTGCCCCATCCCTAATTCAGAGATATTGAAATTTAATAAGCTTATCCAGAACAAAGGATGGAAATAGTAAAGTTAGTTAACGTTATTAATAGAAGAAATATGAAAAATAAATTAGCATATATCGGAATTGCTTCATTATTCTTGTCTTTCACTGCATGCGAAAGTCCGGACAATGAGTTCCCCGACTTCGACTATCAAACGGTATATTTTGCCAATCAATACGCCTTGCGTACTATTGAACTGGGCGAGGAAGAATTCGTTGATAATACGCTGGATAACCAGCATAAGGTGATGATTAAGGCAGCATGGGGTGGTGGTTACACCAACCGCAAGAATGTAATTATCGACTATGTGGTAGAAGAGTCGCTATGCGACAGGCTTTACTTCAAGGGTACTGATACTCCTGTTACTCCCATGCCGGCTTCTTACTACACGTTGGCTTCTAACCAGATTAAAATTCCTGTGAATGAAATCTCGGGTGGGGTAGAGGTGCAACTTACTGATGCTTTCTTTGCCGATGCGAAGGCTATTAGCCAGTATTACGTGATTCCGCTCAGGATGACCGGCGTGCAGGGAGCTGACTCGATTCTTCAAGGCAAGACTCTCTTTGCTTCTCCTGTATGGACGAATGCTGAAGATTGGAATGTATTGCCCAAGAATTATGTGCTGTATGCGGTAAAGTATGCCAATCTCTGGCACGGGCAGTATCTGCGTCGTGGGGTAGATCAGGTTACTATTGACGGCACACCCAAACAAGTTGTTCGTCATGCCGAGTTTGTAGAGAAGGATGAAAGTGTGGATGTCAATACGGCTGCCTATAAGGAGGACCTCCTGACGATGCAAGTGAAAGATAATAAAGGCATTGCTCATAGCTTTACTTTGCGTCTCACTTTCAATGACGAGGGTGCCTGCACGGTGACCTCCGGCTCACAGGATGTAACAGCCAGCGGTAGCGGTAAGTTCGTCAGCAAGGGTGAAAAGAAGAGTCTTGGTGGAAAAGATCGCGATGCCATCTATCTGGAATACAATGTCGATCTGAATTACTATGACAAAGATTACTATGGCAAAGATTTGGGGAAAAATGTGAACCTTCAGACGATCACGAAAGACACATTGGTACTCCGCACCCGTAACGTCGTCGGCGCTGCTTCATTCGGGGTAGAGAGAAAATAATGTTTTATATTTTATAAACGTTAAAACTGACAAGATATGAAATATATCAATAATAAGATAATAGCTTTTGCATTGGCTGCTACGGCGGTAGTATCGTGTACGGATACGTACGATTGCAATCTCTCGTTGGAAAAACCGGAAGAGGTTGCTAATAGCGAGTACCTGAGTACATTCGACCTCTTGAAGTCGTATGTCAACAGCGGTAGTTCTTTCAAACTGGCTGCTAATATGCCTGCAAGTCAGTTCCTGAAAAAAGACATCGCCTACAGTACGATGTTGACAAACTTCCATGCGGTCGACGTGAATGGTTCGTATACTCCACTCAATACGTTGAAAGAGGACGGGACTTATGACTTCGGCGGCATGCAGTCGGTGGCCGACCTTGCAGCCACATCCGGCTTCGTTCTTTATGGTGGCGCACTTTGTTCCAATCAGGGACAGCGTGCTGCCTATTATAATAAACTCATCGAACCTATCGATATACCGGTGGAAACCAAGAAAGGCACTACCAAGTTGTTCGATTTTGAGGACGATGCAATCGGCAAAACTTATCCGATGACGGGTAATAGCTCGTCTGTCGTAGAAGCAGACCCTGCCGGCCAAAGCGGCAAGGTGCTTCATGTGGGTACTGATGCTGTAAAGGCTGCTACTTCATGGGCTAAACTACATGTTGTATTACCCAGCGACAGAAAACTTGGCGATTATATCAGGCTGAACTTTGACTTGCGTCATGTGGGCACTGATGGTATTTATGGGTCTGGTATGAGGGTACTTATCAATGGAACCAAGTTCGATCTGGGAACAAACGCTGCCACCCTTGGTGCCACCAATAATGTTTGGAAACGGGATCTTGTGGTTAAACTCGATAATGCTACCGCGCCGGGTTTCGTGATGCCCGGGAATCTGAAAGATCTTACCGAATTCGATCTTTCTATAGGTTCTGAATCCGGAGCAGCTCAGTATTATCTGGATAATATCACTATGGATTATGAGGTGGTCGGGAAAGGCACTACGGATATCAACTTTGAGGACGTTGCAGTGGGCACAACCTGGCCTATGGTCTATAATCCGAGTTCATCAGCTACGACGGTTGGTGGAACAGCCACTGTGGTAGCAGACCCGGATGGGGTGAGCGGCAAGGTACTTTTCATGAATAAGGCTGTCCATTCATTTCCTAAATTTACAGTCAAGCTAAAAGAAGGTATGACACTTTCAGCTTACAGCGGTATGACGATGGATATGCGTCTCACTGCCGGTATGTATGGCATCGGTATGTATGTAATTCTGAATGGTAAAACCATTTCCTTGGGACAGAGTGCGGCCGAATATGGATTCCAGCAAGACAGTAAATGGAAACGTGAAGGTATCTATGTGAAATTTGTCAAGGAGGGTACCTATACAGCTTTGGGTCAAGCGGTTCCGAAAGCAACGATTGAAATACCTGCTTCCATGAAAGACATGACTGAGATAGAGTTTGCCATCGGTTCCAGTTCGGGCGACTGGACAGGCTATATCGACAATCTGGCATTTACGTGGGAAGCCCAGGCGCAGCGTATCGAGAAGACTCCTGAAGAGAAGCAAGAACTCTTCACCAACGAATTGAATAAATGGATTGGAGGTATGGTATATGCCGGTGTGAATGAAGTGAGTAGTGTGAAAACCTGGAACATCGTTAGCGAGCCGCTGGATGAGACAAACAATGGTGAAACATTCAACTGGGGCGAGTATCTGGGTGATGTGGACTATGCCCGCACTGCAGTGAAACTTGCACGTGACACAGTGAAGAACGCCGGGGTAGAACTTGAACTTTTTGTCAGCAATACTTTCAATCAGTATGACGCAATGGGGCAGAAAGCAGACAAGTTGATTGCACTGGTAAATTCCTGGGAGGCAGACAGCAAAACTAAAATTAATGGCTATAATATTTTGCTTCAGGCGGTTTACTCCAAGGATGCTACCTTCCAGAAAGGTAATGAAGCGATGATTACTGCCTTATTCAATAAGCTGGCACAAACCGGCAAGTTGATACGGGTATCCGATCTCAGTGTGAGGGTGGAAGACACGAATGGTAATTTTATTCAGACAAACAAACTGGATAAAAATGACTTGGCTGCTGCTATTAACTACATGACTTTCATCATGAAAGAATATCGGAAAACAATTGCGGCGGATAAACAATACGGTATTTCAATTTCGGAAATAACTGAAACAAACAATGGTTATAAAATTTGTCCCTGGACATCGGGATATAACCGTAATGGAATGTACGAAGGCATAGTTGAAGGATTGAAATAACCATAAGTTTTTTCGAACTTAGATTAACAATGAACTCAATGACTGTTAATAACACAATAAAGTACAGTAACATAAAGAGCAGGCTTAATAGCCTGCTCTTTATCGGAATGATGTGTTGCATTTGTCTCTTTGGTGCATGTAAGGACGATGACCCTGTTAAGGAGGTTGAGCCTTCTATATCAAACACCGGTGCGGCTGTTGGAGACATCAATACCAATATCCATGCTTTGCATCGGCTTATTGAGGCTAAGCAACAGAATATGGCTGTAAAGTCATACAACCCGATGAATAATGGTGCAAATTATGCCGTCGAATTGTCTGATGGAACAAGTTTCAACATGTTCGTTCAGGTAGCAGCGCTGGGAAGCGGTGGAGATACCGAAGTATATGCTCCGAAAGTGGGTGTGCGGATGAATGAGGCTGAATATTGTTGGACCATTGATGATAAGTGGCTGACGTTTAGTGGTAATGAGAAAGTCAAAGTCGTAAATAGCGGAAGCACTGCTACACCGGTGGTAGGTATCAATGGCGAAAACGATTGGGTGGTAACATACGGTGGCAAATCTCTTGCTCTCGGGCATAAAGCCGAAAACGGAAAGCCTGTCAGCCAGTTTAAGCAATTGGATGCTAGCGATACAAAGTCCGTTCGCTTCGTCTTTAATGACCAGACGCCTGACATTGTACTTCTTCTTCAAGATAACAAGCCTGATATTCCACCCTTGGAGGGGAGTATACGCCGACCCATTTCTCCTGAACAGCCCGCGTGGTTTGTTCATATCGATTCATGGAACTACGCTGACCCGCAGAAGATCATCGACCTTATCCCTGCCGACATTCGTCCGTATGTCATTTTTAATATTTCATTATCGGTAAGCCATGATGAAAATACGGGGCGTTTCAATGTGAGCGAGTATGGGTATGAAATTGCGAGGTCATGGTTACGGACTTGTGCCGAAAACAATGTTTGGGCGCTGGTACAACCTTCGAGTGGCGGTTTCTGTCATTTCCCGGATATCAGTTTGTACAATGATTTCGAAGGTAGTGTGTATGATGAATTCTTTCGGAATTATCCCAATTTCCTTGGGTTTAATTATTGCGAACAATTCTGGGGGTATGACGACCGTTGGTCTGTATCGTGGTCGCAGCGGGTGGCTCACTGGACACAACTCCTGAAGCTGACTCATAAGTATGGGGGTTACCTTGTGTATAGCTTCTGTGGCAATACCTGGTCGGCTAATATCAATCCGATCGCACTTGTGAAGCGTAATCCTGATTTTGCCCAGGTTGCCAAAGCCTGTCCTGAAAATTTCATTGTGTGTGAGAAGTATACCACACAAAGCGGTTTCTTTAATGTCGAAAGTATGTGTTTGGGCACATGGCTGTCTGGCTATGCGGGACAATATGGAATACGTTTCGACCAATGTGGCTGGACAGAAGAGGTAGGTAAAAACGGTGATAAGGATTTCCCGCCGGCTGCCGGTGCACTCCCTATCATAGAGCATGTAATGCTGACCGGACAGACCATTATCGACGGTCCTGAACTTATATGGCAGCAGTGTTTTAAGGAAACCGGCGTTATCAGCGCAGGCGATGGTTATCAAACCCGTAATTGGGAATGCTTCCCGCAGTTTGTCAATATCAATATGGATATGTATCGTAAGATTATTGACGGAACCATTCGTATACCTTCCCGCAAGGAGGTGATTGACCGTACGCAGCTCGTGATTCTTCAGGATGTGTATGCCGGTGATAACAATGCGCAATACTGTGTTCCTAAGAATCTGTATGAGGGTCTCTATCTGCGTAATGATGACGGTAATCTTTGGGACAATAAGTGCTATTTCAAGAAGACAGGTCGTTATCCGACTATTCCTTTGGTGTTCGACCTGTGCGATGATGCTGCCAAGTCATTCCAGTATAAGATTAACCAGTCCGGTTATGAAGGAGGATGGAGCGACGTGCAGCTTAAAATAGGAAAATTCGACCGCATGTTTCCGGAAGAGTACACCGGAGAACTTTATGCCGGGCGTATAGAGAATGGATGGGTGATTTACAATGGGCTGGCCGGTACACGTAATGCTTCTATTCCGTTTAAATATAATACGTGTGATAGAATGGAGCTTGCTTTCTCTAAATATACCGTGGCTGTCGTGAAGGAATATGCTAACAAAGTGACTTTCTACATGAATAACTATGATGTGAATGGGGTAAAGAAGACTGACGTAATTAAGCTATACGGATGCACGTCCAAACCTTCTCATGCGGTGTCTTCAAGAGCCGGTGGTTTTGCGCAGGCTACCGAGAATTGGCAGGATGGTGTATATACATTGACGTTGAGCTATAACGGACCACTCGATCTGACTGTTAACTGCTCCGGAAGTGCAGCCGGTCGTGAGACTGCATATACTACCGCATCAGTTACGGCTCCTGCTTCCCCACAGATTTATCAGGGAACTCGTCAGTATGAGGCCGAATGCTTTGATTTCAAGAATGTAGTAAGCAGAGTTACATCGGGTTATTCAGGAGCTATACGTAATTATACTGCACAAGGGTATATTAATTTCGGTTCTAGAGGCGATGCCGCTGTACGCGATGAAGTATCTGTAACGAATGCCGGGAACTATTCGCTTCGCATCCGCTATTGTGCGGCCTCGACAGTCAATACGGTCGACCTATATGTCAATGGCGCTAAAGTGCATACACCTGAGTTCGTACAGACAGGTGTCGGAAGTTGGCAGACAACTTCTGTGGGTGTATCGCTGAATGCCGGTAAAAACAAGGTGGAGCTAAAAGCTAATGGTAGCAGTGCCTCCTGTGATCTCTATTTGGATAATATTGTGATAGAATAGTCGTTAGTAAGGTAACAAGTTTGTACACAGGATGACTGGAATAGCGGAGTTTGTTGTAAATTCCGCTATTCTTTTGTTTGAGGATAAAATAACGCTAATGAAACAAATAGAAACGAATTTGAAACAGAGCTTTATAGATATGTTTCATTAGCACAATTGTAAGAAACAAAAAGAGCTGATTGATTCTTCCTGACTTGTTAACTTTGTATCGAAGGGTAAGGCCATCCGTTTTACCCTTTTTTAGTTACTCATATTTAAAATACCAGGAAACATGTCACTTAAAAGAACACTCAGTACTCTCCTCCTTGTAACCATCTTTGGGGCATCGCTTTGTGCACAACAAACAACAAATGGCGAATACAGAACGCCCTCACAATATGTCCAGTCAAAAGCATCCGGCGATGCTTTCAGGATTGTAGCCAACGATCAGGCAGCAGTCATCTATGTCGACCCGGACGATTGGAAAGGAGTGATTCGTGCTGCCGGGGATTTATCCGATGATGTCCGGAAAGTTTCCGGCAATGCCCTGAAAGTCGTGGAAAACAAACAATCGGTAAGTACAGGTGCTATTATCATAGGTACTATCGGGAAAAGCGTGCTGATCGACCGACTGATAACAGAAAAGAAGATCGACGTAACCGATGTGAAAGGTCAATGGGAGTCGTTCCTTATCCAGACAGTAGGCGGCAATCTTGTCGTGGCAGGAAGCGACAAGCGGGGAACGATCTACGGAATTTATGATATCTCTGAGAAAATAGGAGTGTCGCCGTGGTATTGGTGGGCAAACGCACCAGTCAAAACAAGCAAAGCGCTTTATGTAAAAGCCGGAAGATATATACAAGATTCGCCGAAAGTAAAGTATCGCGGTATCTTTATCAATGACGAAGAACCATCTTTCGGACAGTGGTCGCGCAGTAACTTCGGCGGCATCAACTCGAAGATGTACACAAACATGTTCGAACTGTTGTTGAGACTGAAAGCCAATTACCTGTGGCCGGCCATGTGGGGCAAGTCATTCAATGAAGATGATCCGATGAATCCGGTATTGGCTGATGAATACGGCATTGTAATGGGCACTTCGCACCATGAACCGATGATGCGCTCGCATCGGGAATATACCGATCGAAAAGATAAAGTGGGAGCCTGGGATTATGCCACCAACAAAGAGAATCTGGATAAGTTCTTTTACGAAGGAATGGAACGGAACAAGGCTTATGATAACCTGATCACGATCGGTATGCGTGGCGATGGCGATGTAGCCATGGGTAGCGGGAATGATGAAGATAATATCCGCACCTTACAAAAGGTGGTGGAAGGACAGCGGGATATTATCGGGAAAGTAACCGGTAAAGATCCTGTTGAAGTACCACAACTCTGGGCCATCTTCACCGAAGTGCAACGGTACTATGATGCCGGTTTTACGGTGCCTGATGATGTATTACTGCTCTTCTGTGACAACAATTGGGGCTACATCCGCCGTACCGGTCCACTAAACGAACGCAACCGCAAAGGTGGATGCGGACTCTATTACCACATCGATATGAACGGCGGTCCTTGGAACGACCGCTGGGTGAATACCACCACCATCCCGAAACTACGCGAGCAGTTCCATCTGGCTTATCAAACAGGTATTGATGATCTTTGGGTGGTCAACGTAGGCGACCTTAAACCGAAGGAACTTCCCATTGATTTTATTCTGCGCTATGCGTGGAATCCCGATGCTATCCCTGCTGATAAGTGTGATGAATATACTGTCGATTGGGCAACACGTATCTTCGGACCGGAGTATGCTGATGAGATAGCCGATATCGTTTCCAAATACCCGAAGTACAACCTTTGGCGTAAAGCTGAGGTGCAAGGAACCCGCATCTTCAGTCAGGTGAACCATCGGGAGGCCGACCGTGTGACAAATCTTTGGCGCGAGTTGGTTGCCAAGGCGGAAGCAATCGAAACTCAGCTAACTCCCGAAGCCAAAGATGCGTATTACCAATTGGTGCTTTATCCGGCTAAAGCTTCGGCAGGTGTTGCCGAAATATATCTTGCTGCGGGTAGGAATAACCTGTATGCCAGCCAGGGACGAATCAGTGCTAACGATTGTGCCGACCGTATCCGTGAGCTCTTCAAGATAGATAAACAGTTGAGTGATTATTACAACGGTCCGCTGGCAAATGGTCAGTGGAAGAATATGATGTCTGATGTTCACATGGGCTATACACAATGGTTTATGCCTAAGGAGAATGTGCTCCCCGAATTGAAAGAAGTAACTCCGCTTGCAACTCCGACCATGGGAGTAGCTGTGGAAGGTAGCGAGCTGGCTTGGCCGGGAACCAAAGATGTGCAACCCGCACTTCCTGTGTTCGATGTGATGAGTAAGCAATGTTACTATGTAGATGTGTTCAATCGGGGTGTCGGCTCGTTTGCATTTACTGCCAAAGCCAATAAGCCTTGGATCAGATTAAATCAATCGAAAGGGAAAGTGGAGAAAGAAATCCGCTTACAAGTAGAAATCGATTGGAAGGTATTGCCTGAGGGGAAAGCGGAGGGCGCGATTGAAATAAAGCAAGGCAATACGCTTGTTGCCGTGCAGGTTTATGCTGTGAAAGTTCCTCTTCCAGATACCAAAGAACCGTATTTCGGCAGCCTGACAGGTGAATTCTCTATTCCATCCTATCAATTCAATGCGAATATACCGGGCCAACAGGCGCAATGGACAATGCTTCCTGACTTGGGACGTTCGGAAGCCTGTATGGGTATTCAACCAGTTACTACCCAAAGCACCACACCGGAAACTGCACCGCGTTTGGAATACAAGATATTCCTTCCTGAAACAGGCAAAACCACTGTTTGTTTAGGTATTCTTCCTACACAGGATGTCTCTCCGAAACGAGGATTACGCATCGCTGTATCATTGGACAACGACGAGCCGCAACTGCTCGATGCCCGGAAAGGGCTGGTAGATACGTTCGATGAATATACGCCGAAGAACCTGAAACGCTCCACGGTGTTGAAGCCGTTACCTCCGCTTAACCGTAACATTGCTTTGGTAGGTGCCGGACAGCACCGCCGCAACGAAGTGTTCGATAACCTGCGATGGCTGGACGTGGAGCTGGATGTTCGTGAAGCAGGTATGCACACACTGAAAGTGTTTATGATCGATCCGGAGATTGTACTCGAAACGATTGTTGTGAATCCGGATAATCGCTACCCGAGTTATTTTGGTGCACCACCGTTGCAACATAATGCTAAGCAGTCTGGTAATACCCATAATTAAGTTTTATATTTGCCCTTAAAATTATCTTATGAAATACATACTGAAAACACATGTCCTTCCATTCTTCCTCCTTCTGATGCTATGCGTGCCTGAAATAGGGGCACAGAATGTACGTCTTCATCATGTCAAAGAGTATAGAAGTGGAGAACTGTCGTCCAATCTGGTGAACAAGATTGTTCAGGATTCATACGGCTTTATCTGGATGGCTACCGAGTACGGGTTGAACAAGTTTGATGGGGTGAGGTTTACCCAGTACCTGCACAACGAGAACGACACGACTTCGTTACTGGCCAACAATATACGTACGCTGATGGTTGACTCGAAACAAACATTATGGGTAGGTAGTAACAAGGGGTTGCAGTATTACTTGCCCGATGAGGACGGGTTTCGTAACATAGCTTTCCCGGAAGGTGAAATGCCACATATCACCTGTGTCTTTGAACTCCATACCGGAGAAATCTGGGTAGCTACTTCCGGTTGGGGAGTATTCTCCATCGACCGTAACAATTGTACGGCATATTATCTGGAGGAAGTCACCCGGCAAACAAGCGATTTTGTCGGACACATTTATGAGGACAGACAACACTACATCTGGCTGGGAGTCAATGAGAAGGGGTTGGTACGGATAGACCCGAAAACCAACCGGTCGGTCAACTTCCGTGTGCCGCAGATTCCGCACAACAATATCACCGGCTTTGCAGAAGATAACGACGGACAATTGTATATCGGTACTTCCCCGGCTATTTGTATGTTCGACAGAAATACACAAACTTTCCGCTATATACCTGTCTACGGGCACCCGGGGATAAGCGTCAGCAACCTGGTGTTAAGTCGCAAGGGAATCATTTACGTCAGTACCGACGGACAAGGATTGAAATACATTGATCCTCATACACAAACCCTCATGCCGGCAACCGAAACTCAAACACCTCTGTTTCATCACATGGCGAGAATTCAGGCATTGGTCGAAGACCGTGACCAGAACCTGTGGCTGGGATGTTTTCAGAAAGGAGTATCAATGATTCCCAATGAACCTACACAGTTTGATTTTCTGCAAGTATTGGAGAAAAGAAATCAAACGAACAATAACCTGACGTCTGTCATGAAAGATAGTGATGGATGTGTCTGGTGTTCTATGGACAGGGGTATTCTTAAGATGAATAGCAACGGCGAGGTTCAGGAGAATTTTAACAGCTCACATTATTATACCAATTTGTACGAAGGTTCAGACCGTACGATTTGGGCAACCGAGTACTACGGCAGGGGATTAATCTCCATCGACCGGAACACGGGTAAGGAGCAGGATCACCATGTGCCATACAGAGGATATATGAAAACATTGGTCGAGGGGCAGGATAAGGAGTTGTACATTTCCACGTTCGGAACCGGAATTGTCCGGTACAACCCGAAAACGGGAGCAGTCAGGCAGTACGATATGAAGCAGACCGATTCCGTAAGAGGCCGGCTGGACAACGACTGGGTAAACACGCTCCTTTGTGACTCCGAAGGACTGATCTGGATGGGACATTACAAAGGAATCAGTTGTTATGACCCGAAAAAAGACAGCTTTATAGAGATCCGGAACAAGGAATTCCTGTCCAAACAGATTTGTCTCTCCTTGAAGGAGAGCTTCGACGGACAAATCTGGATAGGTACATACAACGGTTTATTCTGCCTCAACAAAAAGACGCATGAAATCAGACGTTATACCACCGAAGACGGATTGTCCAACGATGTCATTTGTGGATTGGCACAAGATCGTAACGGAAACATCTGGTGCAGTACCTTTAAGGGTATCAACCAATTGAAGGTGAAAGAAGGGCGCATTATCAACTACTATACCGGTAACGGATTGGTGGACAAGATATATAACCGGGGTGTTTATTTTCAGGATGAGGCAGGTGTTATTTACTTTGGAGGGAATAATGGTATCACTTCTTTTTCGCCCGAAGAGATAACGATTCCTACTTATAACAATGAAGTGCTGGTCACCAATGTCTATATACATAACCAGTCCATCAACCGGAATTCTTTATCAGGGCGGAAACAAATTGTCAGTTCAGGCATTCTCAATTCAAAAGAGTTCCGATTCTCATACGAAGATAATACGGTCGCTTTCGAATTCTCTACGATGGACTTCCGGGATCCGGAGAATATCTGCTTCGAATACCGTCTAAAGGAACTCGGCAGTACATGGAGTTCCACGTTACCCGGCATCAGTCAGGTGACGTATAACTACCTGAATCCAGGCAAATATACACTCGAAGTGCGTGCTTCCAAGTATGGAGCCTATACCCCTGTAAAGCAGGTATCCATTATTATTTCTCCGCCGTGGTACAGAAGCATGCTGGCGTATATACTCTATTTGTGCATCCTTGCAGCCATTGCCGTATTGGTGGTCAACCTGATACGAAAAAGACGGAATGAACAGATAAACGAGATGAAGCTGCAGTCCTTTATTAATATCTCGCACGAAATACGGTCGCCGTTAACGCTTATCATCAGTCCGTTGGAGAAATTGCTGAAGGATGATTTCGATGCTTCCACAACGAAGGCTTTGCAAGGCATTCATCGCAATGCCAACCGCATCCTGGGATTGGTCAATCAATTGCTGGACGTGCGGAAGTTTGACAAAGGACTGCTGAAACTCCAATACAGTGAGACGGATATGGTGGGCTTCATCCATGAACTGTTTCACGTTTTCGAGTATCAGTCTGTGAAGCGGAATATCCGGTTTGTCTTCGAACATGGAATGGAGCAACTACCGGCATGGATAGACCGGAGCAACTTCGACAAGATATTGATGAACCTGCTTTCCAATGCCTTTAAATATACTCCCGATGGGGGAGAAATTATTGTGTCGCTCAACTCGGGCGTCGATTCCGAAAGCTGGGGAGCCCTTCACCACTATTTCGAAGTGAAGGTTACTGACTCGGGAATCGGATTGGACGAGGATAAACCGGAGAAGATATTCGAACGATTTTATCAGGGAAACCGGCAGGAATCATTTACGACTATTGGTTCGGGTATCGGACTCAATCTGGCACAAAAACTGGTACACCTGCATGCCGGAACCATTGTGGCTGCCAACCGGAAAGATACGCAGGGCAGTTGTTTTACCGTGCGCATTCCTTTGGGCAAAGAACATCTGAAAAAGGAAGATTTCGCCAAACAGGTATCAGAAATACGCCCGGCATTGCTGCAGGAAATGTATATGCAAGAACCCGAAGAGAAAGCCACCAAGCGGAAGACAAATGCCAAGGTGCTGATTATTGACGATGAGGCCGAAATCCGGAATTACTTAGAGCAGGAATTAGGTGGCACTTACAAGACTTTTACTGCTATTAATGGAGCAGAAGGAGCGCAACTGGCTGCTTCCCGGCTTCCTGATCTGATTATCTCAGATGTCAAGATGCCTCAGATGGATGGGTTTGGGTTGGTTAAGAAACTGAAAGACAATCACAATACCAGTCATATTCCTGTCATTCTGCTTACTTCCAGAACCGAACATGAAGACCGTATCCAGGGGTTGGGTAAAGGTGCGGATGCGTATTTGACAAAACCGTTCAACATCGATGAACTGCTCATCACTGTTCACAACCTTATCAGCAACCGGAAGATACTTAAAGGAAAGTTTTCCGGAGCACAGGATCAGGAGGATAAGGTGAAACCCGTGGAATTCAAATCGAGCAATGAACTGCTGATGGAACGTATCATGACCGTTATCAATGAAGAGATGGGCAATCCGGAGCTGAATGTGGAACTGTTGGTATCTAAGATTGGACTGAGCCGGGTGCAACTGCACCGGAAGATGAAGGAACTCACCGGTATATCGACAGGAGACTTTATTCGTAACATCCGCCTGAATCAGGCGGCCAGCTTGCTCAGGGAGAAACGAATGGATATCTCACAAGTGGCTTATGCGGTAGGGTTCGTCAATCAGGCACACTTCTCAAGCGCTTTCAAGAAGTATTTCGGGGTATCTCCGACGGACTACATTGCACAGAATAATTGATTGATTTGTTTGTGTTGCCTCGTTTTGGGGGTACGATGTAACATGTACTATAGTATATGAAACATCGGAGCGGTTTATGTAACATCCTACAAGGAAGTGGAAACAACAGGAAAGCAGGACTAAAGTAAGAAAGGGTATCTTTGTGGTAAGAGATTTTGTTCTTGTACAATCAATCAAAAAAATATCAAACCATGAAGGACATTCAGTTTAGATTCAAGCTACATCCAATCATTTTATCATTTGTAGCGATGCTGCTGTTTACCGTAACAGAAGCGAAAGCAATCGGCAATCCGTATCTGCCGCTGTGGGAACATTTGCCGGATGGGGAACCACGCGTATTCGAAGACCCCGACCATCCGGGAAAATACCGTGTGTATATTATAGGTTCTCATGATGTGAGGTTCGACAGTTACTGCGGACCGGATATACGTATATGGTCGGCGCCCGTGGAGAACCTGGCAGACTGGCGGGACGACGGCCCGGTTTTTACCTACAAAGTAAACGGACAGTGGGACATTATGTATGCCCCCGACCTCGTTGAAGTAAAACGAAAAGACGGTACCAAGGAGTACTATCTGTATCCACACAGTCGTGGTCACCGGAGAGAAGCAATGGTGGCCAAAGGCAGTCGTCCGGATGGCCCCTTTACACCCGTCAACCTGACTGCCGACGGAACGGCTACCGTACCCGGAAGTATCCTGGGATTCGACCCGTCGATATACATCGAATACGTAACCGACCCGAAGGATCCCGATTATGAAATCGGCTTCCGGGCATACGGCTTCTGGGGATTCCAACGGTCGTTAGCGGCGCAATTAGACCAGAATACCATGTATTCGCTCCGCCCCGGAACGGAGATCATTCCTTATTACATGCCTGCCAGTTTCAGATATGGTGTGTTGAGAGATCCGGAAGGTACAGTATATCCCCATATTTACCCGGGTGAAGATCTGGGAGCGTTCAACTTCTTCGAAGCTTCTTCAATACGTAAGATTGGAAATAAGTATGTATCGGTTTACAGCGGGTACTCAGGACCTGACTACGGGCTGGGCAGTACCAACTCCGCCTTGCGTTACGCTTATGGTGACTCACCGTTGGGACCTTGGAAAAGCGGTGGCGTGTTAGTTGATTCGCGCGCACCGGTATTAAATCAGGATGGCACAGCACTACAAACAACCAATGCAGCACATAATACGCATGGGAGTATTCAACTGATCAATGACCAGTGGTATGCATTCTATCACCGTCCGCCAAGAGGTTTCGGGTTTGCACGCCAGCCGATGGTAGCCCCGGTCACTATTGAATGGGATGAGAAGTCGGTAGCAGAAGGCGGACGGGTGACTATCAACGCATACGATCCCTATTCAAAAGATAACCAATGGACTGCTAAAGACTCGCAGGGAAGAGAATACACCGGTGCCGAGGTCACTTCGGAAGGTTTTCAACTCTATGGGCTGGATCCTTATCAATATTACTCCGCCGGTTATGCCTGCTATCTTTCTAACAATGGCTCTATGCAGGATTCATGGGACATATGGGACAATCACATGTCTGTTACCAATGTGGAGAACAGTCACATCATCGGCTATAAGTATTTTGGTTTCGGTGGACTTGCCAAGGATCAGAAAGGAGTGAAGGCTTTCCAAGGAACCAAGTCAGGTAATAAGACAGCGCTTCATATATTTCTGACGCCGAAGACAAACAGCGCTTTCAAAGTGAACATCTGGATGGACGGGCCTTGGGACAATGCTACATGGAAAGGTAAGAAGATAGGCGAAATCAATGTCCCTGCCAATTCCGGTCAGGCAACTACACAATTCACGGCTGATGTTTCGTCGTTTGTTGATAAGTTGGATAAGAAACATGCCATTTATTTGGTAGCCGAAAGCGCAGAACCGGGCAACCTTTTCGATTTTATCGGTCTTGGGTTCAGCTCAAACAAGAAGAAACTTGTTCGTCCGGTGTCGCCGACGGTAACTATTCTGGTCGATGGAAAAGCTATCAATCTGCCGGCCACCCCGGTCCGGTCTACAGAAGCTAATGGTGTTATCGGTTACGATCAGTATGAAGCTACTTGTAAACTTCCGGCGAATGCTACAGGAATACCAGCTGTATCGGCTTCTGCCAGCGATCCGAATGTAAAGGTATCCATCACGCAAGCTGCGTCGACTTTCGGGACAGCCGTAGCCAAATTTGATTATAAGGGTATAGCCAAAACATACAAGGTGGTATTTGTTTCGGAAGGATTTGATGATCTTCGGAGTAATGTCCAGGCGGGTAAAATTGATACCATAGAGTATGTATCCAAAACCGTAGGAACAACCCGTAAAGCATTGGTCTATACTCCTCCCGGTTATTCACCCCACAGAAAATATCCGGTACTTTACCTGCTGCATGGTATTGGAGGCGATGAGAAGGAGTGGTTCAATAATGGGAAACCGAACATTATTCTCGATAACTTGTACGCCGAGGGAAAAGCCCGGCAGATGATTGTAGTATTGCCCAACGGACGCGCCATGCAAGACGATCGGGCTACCGGTAATATCATGGCTGCCGATAAGGTACAGGCCTTTGCCCGCTTCGAACAAGATTTATTGGATGATCTTATTCCCCATATTGAGAAAAACTACGCTGTATTAGGCAACCGTGAGAATCGCGCTATTGCCGGTTTATCAATGGGCGGAGGACAGTCGTTGAATTTCGGATTGGGAAATTTGGATAAGTTTGCCTGGGTGGGAGGTTTTTCTTCCGCCCCCAATACCAAGGAGCCGGGGATACTGGTTCCCAATACGGATGAGGCAAAAAAGCAGTTGAAACTATTGTGGATATCTTGTGGAGACAAAGACGGATTGATTGGAATAAGTAAGCGCACGCACGATTATCTGGAGACGGCGCAGGTTCCCCATATCTATCAGGTAATACCGGATGGGCGTCATGACTTTAAAGTCTGGAAACAGAATTTGCACCAGTTTGCACAGGTCGTGTTCAAACCGGTGGATTCAGCTGTCATTGACAAGTATAGCTATAATCCTGTTGCGGTTAGTGAATAGAAAAAATCAGAAGTTGCCAGTAGGGTGAAATAAACATTCTACTGGTAACTCTTTCTGTCTATCAGTTGATAAATGCCCAATAGTCCATTCGGAAAAGTTCGTCTTTATCGCCTTTGAAGACCAAATACACGTCATATACACCTTTCAATCGTTTGACGTTGGTTGTCATCGTTTGCCAGAGGTTCCAGTCCCCGGTTGACGAAACAGGTAAACTGCCTATAAGTAAGCCTTCGACTCCTTCCAAGCGTATCTCAATCTGTCCATTTCCTTTTAAGCAGGAAAGGGAAGCCGAAAACTGTGATGCGCCCATGCTTCCGAAATCTACTCCGCGAATTTTCAGATAATCTCCATGATGTATCGATGTTACGATACGATTGGCACTGCCCTTCTCTTTGAAATCGGTATCAATGCCCAAACCTTTTGCCATAGTTTCCGCTTCATTCCGTTGATAAGGATTGATGTATTTCAATTGTTGCAACCCGTCCCGTGTCATATTGACTGTTTGTATGGTACCATCTTCATTATGGTAAAGGCGGTCTATACATACGCTACGCATGTATTCACGGGCGCGTTGATCCTGTTCATTATTCTCATAAGCCACTTCCCGGTTGTGATAAGCAATATACCATTCGCCTTTAAATTGGAAGATCGAATGGTGATTATTGAAGCCATCATTAACCGGAGGATTAGGTAAGACGACCCCCGGATTGCTAAATCCTTCCATGGGTTTATCGCTCATGACATATTCTATATTGGCAGGCTTGCCGAAATAATGTCCGGCGTATGAATAATAATATTTGCCTTTATGCTTATGTACGAAAGATGCCTCGAAGAATCCTGGAGTATTTGCTTTGACGGCAACTCCATCAGTTTCTACCATGTTATCTTTCAATTTAATGATGCGGGAATTATCGGGATGTGCTCCGCCAAGATACATATATGCCTGCCCGTCGTCGTCTATCAGTACGCTGGGGTCAAAACACCACATTCCCCAATTCTCGCTTCCGGATATGGCACCAGGGACACCTGTTTGGTTTTTAACGGGTTGATGATGCTCGTCATAAATCAAGACTCCCGGTGTACTCATGCCAACTACCGGATGGTCATGGTTATCCACATAAGGTCCGGTAGGATTGTCACTTATGGCTACGCCGATACCTCCGCCATTGGCATCGCCATAATATAGATAGAACTTCTCATTATGATAGACCACACAGGGAGCCCAGGTTCTTTGGGCTCCCCACTTGGAATCTTTTGCATGAAAAACTTCGCCATGATCGGTCCAGTTCTTCATGTCATCGGTAGAGATACAGGTGATATCGTTCATGAAATAACCATATCCTCTTTCAGGACTATACGTATCGTGCGAACAAAAAAGATATAGTCGTCCATTATGTTCCAAACCCCAGGGATCGGCCGTATAACGTTGCCAAAAGATCGGATAATCTGCCTTTAGACTATTGTATGTACATAGAAACAGAACTAAGAGCCATACTCTACTTTTCATGATATTCTTATAGATTATGAATTATTTCTTGAATTGCCACCAATCGAAATTAAAGAAGGGGTATTTCCCTTTACCTGTGAAAACAAGGTATAAATCATGTTTGCCACTGGCTCCTTCCACCATACATGTTTTTATTTGCCATTTCTTTTTGCCTCCGGTAGACCCGACTTCACATGTTCCTATTAGTTTTCCTGTCGGGCTGTCCAAGTGCAATTCAATGTTACCTTCGCGATACATGGATGCCACAGAAGCTTCAAAACTGCGCGCTCCTTCACCAAAATCTACATTACGGACTTTAATGTAGTCCGTATGGTGTATGTCAGTAACATATATCCCCACTTTTTCATCCTTTGCAGTGGTCACTCCATCTGCCCAGGCAATAGTCTCAGCTTCCACCCGGCGATAAGGATCCAGCGACATAACAGGAGTTACCTGTTGTTCGTCCCAGAAAGCAAGCTCATTGATGGTGCCATTTGTATTGTATGGTAATTCTGCCACGCAAACGGAGCGTCGTTCACAATGTACGTCACTTTGGGCTTTGTGTACATCATAATTGAATCCAAAAATATATGACTTCCCTTTGTATTCTATAATGCCCGGATGATTCCCGTTGCTTTTTGGATTATGATCCATAATGGTTCCGGTTTTGTGCCAGGGGCCGGTGGGACTGTCGCTCATGGAATAACCTATCCCTTCAGGGCAACAGGTGGATGAATAGGCCATGTAATATTTCCCATTCCGTTTGTAACACCAAGGTCCTTCCTGGTAGTCTTTCGGTTTTACCTCACATTTCACGATATTGCCGGAACACGAAATCATGTCTTTATTCAACTTTACATAATAGATATTGGGGTTGCCCCAGTACATATAGGCCTGTCCGTCATCGTCGATAAAAACAGTAGGGTCAATATCTTCCCAATGCTCTTTTTGCCAGACTAATGGTTTGTTGAGAGGATCTTTGAAAGGGCCATACGGGGAATCGGCTACCAATACACCTATCCCTTGTCCATGGATAGGACAATACATATAGAACTTACCATCCCGTTCGATACATTGTGGCGCCCAGGCGCCATTCTCCCGTGTTACCCAACTGAAACTTTTGAGCGAGGCCACTGCACCGTGGTCGGTCCAGTTTACCATGTCGGTAGAGGTATATAGCAACCAGTCCTTCATGATGAAACCTTCCGCTTCGTCATCGTCATGGCTTGTATAAAGATAAACCGTATCATTATAGACCATGGGTGCAGGGTCTGCTGTAAATTTAGTTTGTATGATCGGATTTTGTGCAGCACACACCCCTGACAGAAAGAGGACAATGCTGCTAAGCAGTATTACTTTTCTCATCTTTTCTAAAATAAGGTGTGTTATTTATTGCCTGCTTCCTTGATAATCATTTGTACCACTGGCTTGGCATTGTATTGGCGGTCGAACAGCAACGGATAGTCCGTACGTCCGCGAACCGGGAAGCCGTTTTTCCAGGAGTCGCCATCGGTGATACCCCACAATGTGACGCGGGAAACCTTACCGGCATGCTTGATGAATAGTTTGAAGAAGTCGTTCATCCGGTTATTCCAGGCGATAGAAGCTTCCTCGGGTACTCCTTCGGTGTAAGGGTTCAGCTCTTTCTGATAGTCGAAGTTGGTAGCAAGATCGGCTCCTACGCCTCGTCTGGGAGAGGGGAGTATGGAGAGATCGAGTTCCGTAATCATCACTTTTACCCCTTCTTTGGTGTAGTCCAGGATGGCTTCTTCGTATTCATTGATGGACGGACTATCCATGCCGAGATGCCCTTGCATACCGATGGCGTCGATGCGTATGCCTCTTTCTTTCAATGTCCGTATCAGCTTGACTACTGTGGCACGTCTTCCGGGATACCATTCGTTGTAGTCGTTGTAGTAAAGCTCGGCATTCGGGTCGGCTTCCTGTGCATATTGGAATGCTAAAGGAATAAATTCTTCACCCAGAATCTCGTAGAACTTGCTTTTGCGGTACGAACCATCTTCAAGGATGGCTTCGTTCACCACATCCCAACCTTTGATGCGCCCTTTGTAACGGCTCACAACTGTGCTGATGTGTTCTTTCATGCGTTGTTTCAGAACTTCGGGAGATACATTGTTACCATCGTCGTCCACGCAAAACCATTTGGGGAGCTGGGAGTGCCATATCAGTGTATGTCCGGTGATAAACAGGTTGTATTTCTCTCCGAGTTCTACAAAGCGGTCGGCCATGGTAAAGTTATACCGGCCCTTCTCCGGAAGCAACGGCTGGCTTTTCATACAGTTCTCTGCCACAACGGCGTCGAACTGCTCGCCCAGAATCTGTAGACTTTTTGCATCCTTTTCCGTTATCTGCTTTACATTCAAGGCTGTTCCGATATGGAATTTGCCCTTCAGCGCTTCTTTCAGCGTCGCTTTTTCCTGAGCCGCTGCTGTGTGGGGTATCTGTAAAAGGAACAGACCCGCCAATAATACTTTTCCTACATTTCTCATAAGATGAATTATTTGTGATTAGACATGTTTCTTTGCTAACTGCTCTCCCTCGTAGAGCAAGCCTATGATACTCTACGACCCAGGTACCGTTGCTCTACGACCATCGATGTACGAGATGTACATCTCATACAGTACCAGATGTACATCTCGTACTGCTCCAGATGTACATCTCGTACATCGACCCTTTTAAACCAAAGGTAGCTCCCTCTACGAGTACGGCTATCTTGCTCTACGAGGATCGGTTCGACGCCTTTATTGCATAGCTACATATTTGTCAGAGAACTATTGTTAAATGTTGCCGACGGATTGAATTACCAGTTGTCTGTCCGGAATGGAGAAGCCAGCAATCCTTCTTTATTACGCAGATTGGCTTCCTCCGGATTATTGGCCCAGGCGTAGCGTACGGCTACCGGGCTTTTTATATCCGCACTGCTTACCACCACTTTATTGCCTTTGATGACGGCCTCTGCCCAAACAAACTTCCGGTCTTCTCCGGCAATGGCAAAATGTTTCAGGGGTTTGCCATTGGCAGTCAGCCCACTACCTGTTTCGGTGAATGTCAGGACGATTTTATCGCCTTCGATCTTCATCTCTTTATAGATAGGGCCTGAGCTTACTAACTTCTCGCCGTATACGATCTTGCGCGCACTTAAGAAGAGACGGTGTGCCACGTCTTTCTTGTTCAAAGGGTGGATATCGTTCCACTCGCCTGTGTCGTACGTTACGGCTAAGGCCGTATGGGGTACATTCAGAGCGGTTTGCAATTGGGCTTCGCGTATTCCTGCCCATCCGCTCTCAGACGGTTGCTGGCTCTTGGGCATGAAGTTGGGTAGCTGTACCAGCAGGAAGGGCATTCCCGGCATGTCGAATACTTCTCGCCAGTTGGTAATCAGGGACTTCATCCAAATGGGATACTCCTTGGTATTTCCGGTATTGCTTTCTCCCTGATACCAGATGGCTCCTTTGACTTTGTAATCGCGAATGGGGTAAATCATACCGTTGTAGAGTCCCGAACCTGCCGTTCGCAGATTAGTCAGGCGATCGGCATATCTTTTCACTTCATCCAAGTCTTTGCCTACCTTGTATTTCCATACCCCGGTGAGGTTTATCTCAACGTCATCGCCTACAATCTTGAACGGTTTATCTTCAGTGAACTCTCCGTTGCCGGAGTTGGCTGTCAACCGTACAGTGATGTTGTTTTTCCCCTGGCGCAGTATGCCGCCCGGGATATCGTACTTGCGTGGGGGATACATATAGCCTGTAGTACCGACAAAATGTCCGTTCACGAAGATGGAATCACTGTCGACAAGCGTGCCCATGTACAGCTTGGCATGCTTTCTGTCCATAGAAGCTGGTAAGTCGAACTCTTTCCGATGCCATACTACCCCCTTGTTATTGATCCCATTCTCTTTCCAACGACCGGGTACGTTCATCGTTGCCCAACCGGAGTCGTCCCAATCTTTCAGGAACCATTTGTTGGCGCCTTTGTCTGTCTCTGCCGACCGCATACCGGCCAGCGCTTCCTGGTCGATGAACAACCGTGGGAACTCTTTCAGGTGCTCCTGGCTGATCCAACTTTCGATGGCCGAACCTCCCAGACTGGAAACCAGCATGCCCACAGGCACATTGGTGTGTGCGTATGCTTCCTGAGCATAAAAGTAGGCCAATGCCGTCCAGTTCATCACGTCGGAAGCTGTGGCCGAGTACCACCGGGCATCGCCGGCAATCTCTTCTTTCACGCTCTCGACGGTATTTTGTGTAGGTACCTTATAGTGGCGAATCAGGTGATTATTCGAAACGTTGATCTCAGGATACCTGTCGACCAGACGGGCGATGGGGGTTTCCTGATTCGACTGCCCCGAACACAACCATACATCTCCGATCAGGATATCGCGGATCACAATCTCATTGACTTCCATGACGAACGGGCCACCGGCTTTCTGTGGGGGTAGTGTCACAAACCATTTGCCCTCCGCATTTGGCTCCGTATCGTAGTAGTTACCCTGAAAGCGTACGGTGACTCTTTCGCCTGCATCGGCCCAACCCCATATCTTTAGCTCAACATCGCGTTGCAGCACCATGCGGTCACTGATCAGTTTCGGAAGCCGTACATTGGCAAAGAGCGGGTGAACTCCCCCAAGTATCAGTAGAATGACTAATAAGGCTAATGGATTTCTTTTCAGCATAATCTTTCTTTATTTAATGTTCATAATAAATCCGTACGAGTAGGGGAGGTTGCCGTTATTGGTGTACTTCTCCATGGTTCGGGCTCCCCAACCGTCATCTCCTCCTACACCATGTATGTTCAAGTCAATATTCAGATTGATGAAGTCCTTGTCCTTTAAATCCTGTGGGTGTTTGGCTTTGTCCAGATCGTCTTCGCCATACGGCCATACACGGAAGCAAAGCGGTTGAAGTCCGGTGACGCATAGTTTCTTGCTTCTGTCGCCTATCGAGAACCAACGCACATCACCTCTGTTGGCATTGTCCTGTGGAACGGCATAAGGAGTGATAAACTTGTCCACCGACAAGGCATACCGCCCAATGAACGCTGATGTTTTACGGTCGGGATAGTTCTCGAACTCTCCGCGTCCATACCATTCTACATTATCCATCCGGGCGGGTAGCCGCATACGCATACCAAACTTCGGCATCAGTGGAATCGTATCCACTTCCGGCTGATAGGAGGCGTTTACCTGTATGCTTCCGGCTCCGTTGATGGTGTATTTCAGTTGGTATCTTGCACCAACATCCGGCAACTTCATATCAAACTCAACAGTAGCCAGTTTGTCTTTTATACTGTGGCGTACCGTTCCCAATGTCCTGTTCTTGCCTGTATTCCGCCAGACACCCAGGCGCTGATTGTACCTGTTGTTGCGTTGATTCTCGTTGGCCGGTTTCCAGAAGTACGGTTCCAGTGCTTCTTTCAGGATTTCTTGGTTCTGATGTTTCCAACTTATCAGTGCTCCGTTGTTGAGGTCGATCCGGTAGATATCTGTGCCGACTGTGATTTGGAGTGTGTTTGCTACTTTCTCCATAACGACTCCTGCTTCTGTGGAAGAGATGGGCTTAACGGTAGCTGCCTGAATGAGGAATTGTTCTTTGGCCACAGGGAATCCTTTGTCTGCCCAAAGGGTGGTTTCTTTCAGCCGGGCATAGACGTTCAGCATTACTTCGCCCTGGAGATTGTTCTGCTGCGGAATGTTCAGATACGACTCCTGAACCAATGGAAGGTTTCCGCTATTTACTATTTCACCATCGACCAGCAGGTCGTATGTGTAATCGAACTCCTGCAATCCGGTAAAGAAATACTTGTTCTTAATATGTATCTGCTGCGGATTTGCCAACGTGAAGTCCATGTACTGATATACTTTCTGCACCTGGTAGTATTGTGGGTTGGGTGTGCGACCGGCAGTCATCAGGCCATCCATACAAAATGCGCCTGAATTGGGTTGATCGCCAAAATCTCCACCGTATGCAAAGTACTCGTCCTCGTTCAATGCTAGTGAGTGGGGAGAGTTACCATATAAGAGAGGTGTTCCGTCTTTCTTGCGAATGATCCCGTGTTCAGCCCATTCCCAAATGGCGGCACCTGCAATACTTGCATCGGCTTCTATGACATCCCAATACTCTTGCAGGTTACCCAACGAATTGCCCATCGCATGAGCATATTCGCGCATGAACACAGGGCGGTCGGTGATCTTGCGGCCCAGCTCTTTGAGCTTGTCAGGATGCAGGTAGCCCTCATCGTAAATATCGGATACGGATCTGTCCGAATCGTAATAGATAAGGCGCGACTTATCCAAGGCTCTCAAGGTGTCGGCCATGGCAGCCGGGTTCAGCCCGCCGGCAGCTTCGTTGCCCAACGACCAGAAGATAACCGATGGATGATTCTTGTCCCGGTGGTACAGGGAAAGCGCACGGTCTACATGTGCCTTCTTCCAGTCGGGATGATCGCCCAGCGTTTTGTTGCCGATGCCGTATTCGTGGCTTTCGTTATTGGCTTCGTCCATCACATAAAACCCATACTTGTCGCACAGCTCGTACAACAAGGGCGATTGCGGGTAATGCGATGTCCGTATCATATTGATGTTGGCCTGTTTCATCAGTTGCAGATCTTTCGTCATCGTTGCTGTGTCCATGCTTCTGCCGGTGCGTGGGTGATGTTCGTGGCGGTTTACTCCTTTCAGCTTTACCGGCTGGCCGTTTATCTTAAATACGTCGCCGTTCACTTCGACTTTCCGTATACCCAGGTGATACCGGAATTGCTCAAGAACCTGTCCTTTACTTAGTAACTTGATGGTTACCTCATACAGGTAAGGTTTTTCGGCCGACCACAATATCGGTTCCTTCAGTAAAGAGGACATCTCTATCTCATTCACCTGGTGGGTGGGGAGTGTAGTGGCGTTAGATCGTAGTTGGGTGTTTATCGGATTTCCTTGCCTGTCTTTTCCGGTTAGGATTACTTCTAACTCAATCGATTTAGCTTTCTTGCCGGCGTTACGGATGAGGGTCTGTAGCTTGAAGTTTGCACTGCTCAGGTCGTTGGATAACTCTGCACTCAGTTTATAATCTTTGATGTGTACTTCGGGGCGTACCCACAGTTGGACCGAACGGAAGATACCGCTCAGCCGCCACATATCCTGATCTTCCAGATAACTTCCATCCGACCAACGGTAAACTTCTACTGCCAAACGATTGGTTCCCTGAACTACATAATCGGTTATATCAAATTCGGCAGGTGACATGGAGTTTTCACTATAACCCACCTTTTCTCCATTGACCCAAACATACATAGCCGACTCCACTCCTTTGAAATGGAGGAACAGTCTTTTCCCCTTCATGGCAGGTGTAGCCTGGAAGGATGTTACATACGAACCTACCGGATTACGGTTTTCGTAACTATAGTAATGTTTGGGCGGTTCACTGGTCACTTTGGGCGCGTCTTTCTTAAACGGATATCCAATGTTGGTATAGATGGGTTTGTCATATCCCTGCATCTGCCAGTTACCGGGAACGACGATCTCTTTCCAACCGGCTACGTTGTAATCGTTTTTATAGAAGTCGACCGGGCGTTTGGACGGTTCGTTTACCCAATTGAATTTCCAGTTACCGTCCAAAGAGACTATCTGTTCACACTTCTCCTCCTGGGATGGAAGCATCAGCGTCGCATGGTAATCTTCTTTATTGATACCGATAACCAGCGGATTCTCCCAGTCCGGAATGGGCTGTTCCTGAGCAACGGCGGGTACAATGCTCAGGAACAACAAGGATAAGAATATAGCGTTTCGTATTTGCATATTACTGCTTTTTCCTATTTGTTTAGAAAATAAAGTTGCGCGTAACGAATGGCAAACAAGTATAAAGTGCCGAGTGCCAGTACTCCCAGTCGTGTCCTCCGTCGCGAACACGCAACTGGCAAGGAATACCGGCCTGCCGCATAGCGTAAAAGAACTCCGTATTCCGTTCGAGCAGAAAGTCGTCATCCCCACAGTCGACAAACCAGGCGACGCTGCGCAATTGAGATTTTCGGTTCTCGTCGGCCTCCTCCACATACTTGATGCAACTATTGTCTATGACCGACTGGGTAAGAATGGCTAATTTACCATTCGGATCGTCAAAACGGGCAGCCCCTCTTTCGGGGATGCTCATCAGGGCGCTCATGGCATACACCGCACAGAACTTATCAGCATGACGCTGACCATAGTTAGTCGCTCCGCCGCCACCCATGGAGAGTCCGCCTATAGCCCGGTGCTTCTTATCGCCTATCACGCGGTACTTGTTTTCGATGTAAGGCATAAACTCCGTGTAGAAGAACTGCTCATAGTTCCAGCCTTTCATATCGAAATACCCATTCTGGAATTTGTTCGGATCTCCCCCTCCGGCATCGGGGGTAACGATAATCATTTCACAGGCTTCTCCGCTGGCTGTCAGGCGGTCCATCACATCTTTTACCCGTCCTTGATTAGCCCATGCAGAATTGTTCTCCCACATGCCGTGCAGCAGATAGAGCACAGGGTATTTCCGGGTTTTCTCCTGTTCGAAGTTCTTGGGCAGGTAGACCGTGTACGCACGTTTGGTTTTCAGTACCTGACTATAAATGGTGTCGGTCACTATCCGGCTACCATTGTTCATTTGTGCCTGTACAGTCAGTGTGCAGGCAACTACGATAAGCAGTAATAGAATCTTTTTCATGGATCATCGAATATTACGGATTGACAGTGAACCCTTGGCATTTCAGCATCTGCTCTGCATATCGCTTGCCAAGCAGGCGGAACCCTTCTATGCTGAAATGGAAGCCATCGTCCACTCCTTTGCATCCTTCGGAAGAAATGATGTACGAATTGGGGATGACAGAAGGGAGGTTGGGTAAGACAGCCGAATTAAATCCCGCACATACACCTCCTTCGGCAGCACTCTTCAATTCGCCGGCCAGCAGGTAGAACTCCTCGGGATTCAGCTTCAACTCTTTGACCAGATTATCGTATATACCCTTTACCTTGTTGCACCATTCAGGATCATTGGAGTTCGACTCGCCCTGATGGATCAGGAGCCCTTTGATGACTCCATCCTTTTGTGCGATCTTTGCCATATCGACCAACCGCTGGTAGGGATTGCCGTTGTATTGTTTGCACATGTTTTGCATCCAGCCTTCGGCAGAGTCCAGGTAATCTTTAAAGGTATCTTTTTCCCATAACTCGATCTTTGCACCGGCTACGGATACATTGATGACTCCTACGCTGTATTCTGCAGGAAGATTGGCTACCATCGTACGGCCAAAGAAGTCGACTGGTCCCATGTTGTTCTCCGGACGGTTGAGCGGCGGGTTTGCGGGATACCAGTTTCCCATTTGCCGGTCCAGTTTAGGCATGTCGACAGCGGCCAACATGCGGAATCTTGGATCGACGGGTGCTTTATCCTGCTCTTCGGGTTGCGCTCCTGCTTCCATATTCGACTGCCCGATGCAGAGATAGATGAAATGTTTGGAAGTTGGGGCGGATTCAGGCTTTTGTTCCCGTTCCTGGCTTGTACACGTTAGGGTGAAAAGTAACGTGAAAATGAGTATCAAGGTGGCTTTCAAATGTGACATAATTTCAACTAATTAATGCGTTTATATTCGAACGAATCGATATCTACATAGCCTCCCGGCGCTTTGGTGGCATAATTAAAGATGCCGAAACGATTTCCCATGAAATGTTTCAGGTTGTACACCATCTGGAACTCGGTACCCAACTTGACCCAGTCCTTCTTGTTGAGGCTGTAGTAGAAGTTTGCCTTATCCGTGCCGTTGCGGAAGTCGCAGTCCAAGCGTAGATAGATGGTGTTTTGTGTCAACTCCGTCCGTTCCTTTTCCGTGTTCCGGTCGGTCATTACGATATATTTTTTGTTGCCTTCCATTTGGATGGAAATGATTCCCGGCTCGGAGCAGTAAGCGCTCAGTCCGGCTCTGTCGCCATCCTGCATGTGCGATACATCCATCGTAACGATGCCGCTACAGGCAGGTCCTTCGGTTCGTTGCGACAGCATGTTGCGGGCTTCGAAGATGCTTTGTACCACTTTACCGGTTTTCAGCCGCATGTATCCTTTGCGTTCGGTGAGCGACCACAGGCTGTTGTCGGGGTTGTGGTTCCATTGCCAGTTCAGCGCCAGGGTGGATGATTTGAAGTCGTCACTGATGACCAACGGTGTGGGCTTCTGTCCGGTTACCGGCATATTCATTACCAAGGGTACTTTGCCGTCCTTGTCGCCCAACATCGGCCATCCATTCTCCCAACGGCAGGGCATGAGCACCGGTACGCGTCCTACCGCTCCCCGGTCCTGAAACAGATAACCATACCAGTTGCCTTCCGGGGTGTCGATGATACAGCCCTGCGCTACACCGGCATTTTGGCGGTCCATATCGTTGGAAAGGATTACTTGTTGTTCATACGGTCCTTCGATCTTGTCCGAACGGAAAGCGAGCTGGGTGCGGATACCTCCTGCAGGCCACCAGATGAGGAACATGTAGTATTTGCCGTTGTATTTGCAGAGGTGTGTGCCTTCGAGCAATCCTTTGAGGTTACGTTCAGAACCTTTGATCACTTCCACGTTGAGGCCGTCTTTCTTCACTCCCGACAGGTCGCTCTTTAATTCCCGTACGCGGACAGTACCACTACCTCCTGCTATGTAGATTTTACCGTCATCGTCGAAGAAGAGTGACGTGTCGTGGTATAGTTCATTCAAGTCCATCACCTTTTCCCATTTCCCGGCCGGATCGACAGCACTGTAAATGTAAGTCTTTTGGGGGCGGTTGGTGGCGAAGAATACATAGAACTTGCCATTATGATGGCGAAGTGCAGTGGCCCATTGCCCCTGTCCGTACACGTTTCCACCTTCCAGGTCGTATAGCGGACTGTCTTTTATCTCGGGAACCACGTAGCTGATGATCTTCCAGTTGACCAAGTCTTTCGAGTGCATGATGGGTACCCCGGGCATCAGATGCATGGTGGTGCTTACCATGTAGTAGTCACTTCCTATCCGGATCACGTCGATATCGGGCACATCGGCATAGATTACCGGGTTGGTAAAAGTCGTTTGAATCTGTTTTTTGCTGGCACAGCTGCCTAATGTAAGCAGCAAGCAAAAGGCGGTAGCCAGTAATGTAGCGGTATGTCTCATTTTTATTTAAGGATTAAAAATAGTTCTTTTATTCGAAGCGGATCCAGTCGATCTCTATGTTGCCATTCTTGAGAAGGGATATAGACAAGTCTTGCACACCTGTAACGTCATTCTTTACAGGAGATAGTCCGACTACCCACTGAGTGCTTTTAGGTACTTGAATGGTGGAGATCACCGTACCGGCAGGACCGTTGAGCCGTACTTGCAGGGTGCCGCCTGTGGAGGAAGATACCCTTGCCCGCAAACTCTTCGGACTGTTCGTGCCGAAGTCCACCCGGTTATACTGTACCCAGGCACTGTTTCCGTTCAGTATTGTTTTCCAACCTTCGAACTTGTTATCCGGGTTGAGATAGTCGATGGAGGCTCCTTTTTCGCTCAGTTTGCTGTAACGGTCCGGTTGAATCTCTTTCCGGGCATCTGTGATACCCACACCACGGAGGGTAGGAATTACCTTCCGGATGGTACCGTCGGGATTGAAGAAGAGGGAGTCGACACGGGCCGATCTGTTCTTGTCGAACTCGGGCGAGTAGTCGTTGTGATGATAAAACAGGTACCATTGATCTTTGAATTCGACAATGGAGTGATGATTGGTCCAGCACTTCGAAGGCCATTGATCCATAATCAATCCTTTGAACTCGAAGGGACCCATTGGCGAGTTACCCATGGCATAAGCCAACGTTTCGGTCTTATCCTGTACCCAGGGGAAGGTGTAGTAATAGATGCCTTTACGTTCGAACAGGAACGGGCCTTCCTTGAATCCGTTCGGAAGTCCTTCTATGCCAACCGGTTCGGAAGCAAGTTCCAGCATGTTGTCTTTCAACTTCGCCATAAACATGCCCCGGCCCGACCAATAGATGTAAGCCTGGTTGTCTTTATCGATGAATACACAGGGGTCTATCCCGTTCACTCCTTTGATCGGTTCAGCTTGGGGAATAAAAGGCCCGTAAGGCTTATCGCCAATGGCAACTCCGATATTGAATCCTCTCCTGATGGTATCATTGGGAGTGGACGGGAAATAGAAATAATATTTCCCATCTTTCAGGACACAGTCCGGAGCCCACATGGAGTAAGAGTCGGGTGCTACCCAAGGTACATTCTCCTGACTGACAATCACACCGTGGTCGGTCCAATCGACCAAGTTCTCGGAAGAGAAAACATGGTAATCGGCCATGCAGAACCATTCCTTCAGGCGGTCGATAGGGCTAGGTATGTCGTGGGAAGGATAGACATAGACTTTCCCATCAAACACTCGGGCGGTAGGATCGGCTGTGAACTGATCTTTGATAATCGGGTTTTGTGCATTCAGGGTATTTGCTGCCATGAATGCAGTGACTGCAAATAGGAGTAAGTAATTTCTCATAATCTCTGGATGAAAGTGTTTTCCAATATTGCAAAGATACTCCATCCTAACCATGCATCCGATTCTTGCTGTTTCTTCTTTGCTGCCGGATGTTACATACTTCCCGATTCTGTTACATATTCTATTGTGTATGTAACATCTCCCCTTTTTATTGCTTTATTCGATATGTATGCCTAATTCTTTTGCTGTTTGGTTAAATTGATACATATTGTAATTGTTGCTTATGATCTTGCCTTCCTTGTCTACCAATACATAGCGGGGAATGCCGTTGAATGAGAAGAGCTGGCGCAGGTATGCATATTCGTTATCGGACAGGCGATGGGTGAACTCCATATCTTGTTCGCCGACAAATTTGTTGTAGGCGTCCAATGGAGATTCCCGCTCGCTGGTCAGGAAGACGAAAACCGCTTCCGGATGGTCTTTGTACTTGGCCCGTGTTTCCTTCATCTGTTTGATGCCGTATATACAGGGGCCGCAGGTGGTAGCCCAGAAATCGACAAAGATGTATTTTCCTTTGTGTGGCTCGATGGCTTTGCGGAATATGTTCGTGCCTTTCTCGCTGACCGGGAGTTCGTAGGCTACTAACTTTTCGGCAGGGAATGCCTGGTTGCACAGGCGTACTGCTTCCTGTCTCAGGAAAGGGGGGCTCATTGTTCCGGTCAGGGCATTGATTACTTTGCCTGCTTCTTCGCGGTTGTACAGTTGACCGAGAGTGAATTTGAGGGAACGAACTTTGGTGATATCGTATATGATGCCGGGAGCCAATCCCAATACGTTGGTATATACCGAGTCCTTATCGGCCCAGCTTTTGATGGCCCATTCCGTAGCCGCCGATGGTTGCTCAACAGGTTTATATGTTTTGATGTAGTTTTCTACATGGGCAGCATATTTTTCATTGAATGCTTTGCTTTGCTTTTGGAATTCTGTCAAATCATCTCCTTCCAGTGGTTTATCTCCTCCCAGCATACTTGCTAACTGAAAGTATTTCTCGTCTTCCGGAGTTTGCTGTAGTCCCAGTTCCTCGTATAAATATTCTTGCAAAGATATGGCAGGTTTTGATACAGTGATTGCACGCGGGGGGATTTTCAAGAAAGGAGCACAATACTCGAGACGATTGAGAAATATACCTGTTTCGGGGGCTATCAACAGGGTATGATCGTCCAGCGGCATCTTTTTCAGGAAGTCGTAGTAATTGGCTTTCTGGAAGGTTGTATAGTCTTCCCGGGCTTTGCTCATTTCGTATTCGGCATACCAATATGGCAAATGTATCTCATGGTTAGCGTGCAAAACGGTATGTGTGGTGGGATGGAGCGACTCATCTTTCAGTAGAGCCTGCAGACCACTTCGTAACGGAGCAGTAGCCGAATCGGCAAATGCCTGGAACTCGGTTACTTCCAGTTTGAAACCTTTGTTGTATATCTCTCTGATATTGAGATCCGGTAATTGATGGTAAACAGTAGCAAGTTCGGTGTTGATCCGGCCCAGCGGTCCGGCAAAGCGGGTTTGCTGAAACTTGTAGCGTATATTCCGGTAGCGGTCGGCTTGCAGGAAGTCATCCCAATCGAGGACGATGCCCAATGTATGTCCCGGTTCGATGTAAAAAGCAACGGAGGAGTTTTTCAGACGGAAACTGCTATAGATAGGATAATCCAAAGGGAGCTTTCCTTCGAATCGCCCATCCTCAAATATCTCAATGACGCGGGTATGATCCTCGCGGGTCAGCTCATTGTCTAAGTAAATAAGGGCAGTTTCCAGTCCCGACTTGGGCGAGTAGCCCCGGATGTACCCCACAATGCGAGCGGTATCTTTACGGAAAAAGTGCTCCCGGCTTAGGTCGCTGAGTGTTTGCTGGTTGGCTTTGGCTATTTCGCCTTCCATCCATTGTGAAACTTCGGTGGGTATTTCTTTGGATACGGATTTGGCTTTTTCCTTCGGATTCAGGGAGAGTCCGTAAATCGTAGCGTCGTCGTCCTTGTAGTTGATTCGCTTCACCTGCTTGTTCAGCGGCGGGAATAGGATGACAAAGGTGGAGTCGCCCGATGCCGGCATGAAGATCTCTTTGCCGAATTCGCCTTTTTCTATGCCGGTGGCAGTCCATTTCTCGCCGGTATCACAATCTTCCAGATAACTTTGTGCATCGAATTTCACCCACCAGCCCGGGATGAATGTGGTATGGACATGTACCCGGGTTTCATTCCGGCGTAGCTCTATTTTGGTTACATGACTAATGCCGGTGTTGGAGAACTCGTATACCGGATAGTTGATAACGATATCCTTGGCGGAGACTGTTCCTGTACCTATACACAGGAGAGCTAAAAGCAGGAAGATTGATCGGTGATTCATGGTAGTATCTTTATATGTATGATTGACTCTGTTTCTGCCGTTGCAGGCAAAGATAAATATCTTGTGCTGATAATCAGCAAAATATGTTACGAAAATTAAGTTTGAAGAGCTATTATTCGCTTATGTGTAACATGTGCTATAATATATGTTACACGTGCGAAGTTGATGTACTGTCCGAGCAGGTTTCTGTATCGCCCTGCCTCGGCCGTTGTAGCAGTTATGCCTACCTTTGCAGAAAGAGCATTTGAATTTAATTCTCTGTGCTGTTTGGTATTATTATTTGTTTAACCCTTTTGAATAGTATGAAGAAACTTTTATTTATTTTGTTAGCTTGTGTATTTGTAGCAGTATCCTGTTCGGACGACCGGATTACTCCTGAAGACGAGCCGGAAACACCGGTTGGCGGGAAAGACGACGACGATGGCAAAGAAGAAGAAGAGAAACCTGCTCCTCTGTTACGTGTAGAAGGCCGTTACCTGAAGGATGCTACCGGTAAGATTGTGAACTTACATGGGTTTGTACAAACCTATAGCCCGTTTTTCAATAACAACGCCTGGAATAATTACAATGTGTCAGGCTGTCTGAGTTATAACAAACGCATGATAGACGAAATACTGGGAGCCGGATGGAAGATGAATTTTGTCCGCTTGCACATGGACCCGTATTGGAGTACCACGCCCGGAAGCCAGGGACGCTATGAGGGGCATGAATATTTTGAAGAAGCGCGTTTCCGGAAATATCTGGACGAGGTGTTTGTTCCCATGGCAGAGTATGCCGCTTCCAAAGGACTTTTCGTCGTTATGCGTCCGCCGGGAGTGTGCCCGGAAAAGATTGCGGTGAACGATGATTACAACGAGTACCTGAATCTGGTATGGGGCATCGTTTCACAGCATAAGGCTATCAAGAACAATCCTCGCATCATGTTCGAACTGGCCAATGAACCGATCCAGATCCGTGGAACGGATGGTGTGTATGGCGCTAGCGGACAAGCTTGTTTTGATCAGTTGAAGCTCTTCTTCCAATCTACTGTCGACATCATCCGTGCGCATGCCGACAATATCATCTGGGTACCCGGATTGGGGTATCAGTCCCAGTATGCTGGTTTTGCAAATAATCCGGTTACAGGCGGGAACATTGGCTATGCCATACATGTATATCCCGGGTGGTTCAACAGCGGACAAGGGTATGAAAACTTCCAACGCGGATGGGACGAGCAAGTAAAACCGGCGGCGGATATAGCTCCCATCATGGTCACCGAGATGGACTGGGCTCCTGAAAAGTATAATTCTTCCTGGGGAAAAAGTTTTACCGGTACGGTAGGCGATGATGGATTTGGAGCTAATTTCAAATACATTGTCGACAATGCGGGCAATGTAAGCTGGCTTCTGTTCACCGATTGCCACAAGTTGGCCGAGTTCAAAAATGTGCCCGGAACACCGGGAGCTTATACTTTCCTGAATGATCCCGAAGCTTGTCCATGGCCGGTGTATCACTGGTTTAAGGAGTATGCCGAGGGCACAACGAAGAATAGCAAAATAGCCTCTCTCGCCATACAGGGCGCTGATAACGGTGTTGAGATGCTGACCGGCAGTGACAGATACCTGATTGTCAAAGCCACATTCGAAGATGGCACTACGGAACTGGTAACAGCCAAGGCTACTTTTAGCAGTACAGCCCCTACCGTTATCGATGTAAAAGGTAACGGGCGTGTGGTAGCGCTAAAAGACGGTACGGCAACGGTGACGGCTACTTACCAGGGTCCTTTGGGCGACAGTAAACAAGCGACTGTCGCACTGACATCTACCACTTTCCCCTTTGCCGAGGGTGTGTTCAACCCTTCCATCTGGGAAACCGGCACATTTGATTTTGCCTCGCGTACATTGATAACAGGTTCTTATGGATTCGGCGGATGGAAGTATACCAATGGCGTAAACCTGTCGGGCTATAAATACCTGATTGCCGAATTGGGGAATGATAATCAATGTCAGGCACAGCTCCGGCTTTTCGATGAAAACAACTATTGGTCTCCCGCAGCCGAATATCCGTTTGGAAGTTCGCGCCGGGTTGTGGTGGAACTCGATAAGATGTACAAGTCTAAAGACGGTACGCAAGTGAAACTCAATGCGTCGCATATCTATATTCTCGGTTTTTGGTCGCATGGCGGAAAGCCTATTGTTATTTCCCGGGTTTACCTGACAGATACGCAATAAGCAGGCTCTGATGTTATAAAAAAGTGGGATGTGTAACATTTGGAAATAATACTGTATCATATCGATTCGGTTTTAATACAAATGAAGCTTAACTTTGCATCACAACATTATGAACTTAAAATCTACAAGTATGAGACATTCATTCTTACGCTCTTGTTTATGGGGCTCCCTGTTGGGCTTGTTATACTGCTTCCCGGCAAAAGCCCAAAACCCGATCATTCAAACCATGTACACGGCCGATCCCGCGCCAATGGTCTATAATGATAAGGTATATCTGTACACTACGCATGACGAAGATGCTTCCACCTGGTTCACCATGAATGACTGGAAACTCTACACTACCAGCGATATGGTAAACTGGACTGACCACGGTGTGGTATTGAAATACTCCGACTTCAGTTGGGCGAAAGGGGATGCCTGGGCATCTCAGTGCATCGAACGCAATGGGAAGTTTTATATGTATGTACCGGTCATAAACCGGGAGAACAACAGCCCGGCAGTCGGTGTGGCCGTGGCCGATAGTCCGTACGGACCGTTTTACGACCCGTTGGATAAGCCTTTGGCACAGACAAAAACAGGAGATATCGACCCCACCGTGTTTATCGACGATGATGGACAGGCTTATCTCTGCTGGGGCAATCCGAACTGCTATTACGTCAAGTTGAGCGAGGATATGATTTCTTACTCCGGTGAGGTGGTCAGTATCCCGATGACGGTGGAGTCTTTCGGTAAGCGGGAAAACGATCCCCGCCGGAATACGTTGTACGAAGAGGCTCCCTGGCTCTATAAGCGCAAAGGACTTTACTATCTGTTCTTTGGAGGCGGACCGATACCCGAACATCTGGGGTATGCCACTTCCAAGAGCATTACCGGCCCGTGGAAATACGGCGGTGTGTTGATGCCTCCGCAAGGAAGAAGCTTCACGAACCATCCGGGAATCATCGACTTCAAGGGAAAGACATATCTGTTCTACCACAGCGGAGCGTTGCCCGGTGGGGGAGGATTCACCCGTTCGGTATGTGTGGACGAACTCAAGTTCAACCCCGACGGTTCGATTCCTACCATGAACATGACTACCGAAGGCATCGTCAAAGGACACGGCACGCTGAACCCGTATGTGAAGAATGAAGCCGAAACCATTGCCTTTTCCGAAGGCATGAAAGCTTCGCAGAACGAAAAGGTAGGTGTTTTCATTACCGCCATGCGCGACGGAAGTTACATCAAGGTACGCGACGTTGATTTCAGGAGTAAAGGCGCTCGTAAGTTTACCGCCCGTGTGGGTACTACGCACAACGACCCGATCACGATGGAGATACGCATAGATGGTGTCGATGGAAAATTGATCGGCACGGTAAAGATACCCCGTACCGGTGGAGAAGACCGTTGGGGAGTGGTAACGAAAGAAATCTCTTCGGTAACGGGTATTCACGATCTTTACTTCGTGGTGAAAGGGAAGCCTGCTACCCGGTTGGCGTATTTTGATTACTGGGTATTTGGCGAATAATAACCGTCTACACAGAGATCTTTTTCGGGCCTCCACCTCCTTCTACCGGGTGCTATCGCCTTATTCATGCGGGTTTCGGGGTGAAGGAGGGGGCTTCACCGCCCCTTCATCGTCTTCACTTTGCTGCCCTGAAAATAAGGTTATATGTAAGTCCTGTTTACATTACTTCTAAAACAAATTAGCTCTATTGTAACGCTTCATTACGTTACTTGTAAGTAGGCATTACACATCATCCTCGGGGTGATCTCATACTAAGCTACGAGCTTTTTGCTGTTCCATTACTGTGAAAGGGCTATTCCACAGCTGTGAAACAGCTATTCCACAGTAATGAAACAGCCCTTTCACGGCTGTGGAACACCAGAAATCTGCTTGGAATTGCACAAAAACATCCGGCAAGCACCTGTATATCAACCGGATGAATACGATTTGTAAGCTTGACTAATTTCAAGATGAACCCGGTGAAGGGCGGGTGAACCCCCAGCCTTCACCCCGAAAGGTCGATGAACAAAGGGTTAACGAGGGGTTGAAGGAGGTGGAGGGCCGAAGAAGATCTTTGTGTATAGAAGCAAAATAGTACCGAGAATTAAATAAGCAATTCATTACATAATTCATGAAAAATATGAAGAAACACTTTCTATTATCTATCTTTTTACTGATTCCGGCTTGTCTGCTTTCAGCGCAAAGCTTTGAAAAGACAACATACGGTATATCCACCACCATCCACGGTACAGCAGTGGAAGTACAGTTTTACACCCCTTCGACCGTGCGAATCCTGAAAGCGCCCCAAGGGCATGACTACACTAAAAACAGTCTGTCGGTTGTTTCCGGACCGCAAACCACCGATTTCTCGGCGAAACAGCAAGGCGGACTGATCACGTTGAAAAGCAAAAACATACAGGTTCTGTTAGACACATCGACCGGTGCATTCTCTTTCCTTACCGCCGATGGACAACCCCTGCTAAAGGAAAAAGAATCGGGTCCGAAGTTCACCGACTTCGATGATGCCGGGACAAAATCGTTCATTGTGTACCAACCGTTCGTACTCGATACAGACGAAGCCATCTACGGGCTGGGGCAACTGCAAAACGGTAAGGTGATACAGCGCAACCTTACCAAACGGCTACTTCAGGGGAATGTGGAGAATGTAGTCACCTTCTTCCAGTCGGCTAAAGGGTATGGTGTTTTTTGGGACAACTATTCGCCAACGACTTTCAAGGACAATCAGAAAGAAACCTCATTCACTTCGGAAGTGGGCGATTGTGTGGATTACTACTTCATGTATGGCGGAAACCCGGATGGAGTGATAGCCCAGATGCGCACGCTCACCGGCCAGGTACCCATGTTCCCGTTGTGGACGTACGGTTTCTGGCAAAGCAAGGAACGCTATAAGAGTCAGGACGAAACAGTAGGAGTGGTTAAGAAGTACCGGGATCTGGGCGTTCCGTTAGACGGAATCATTCAGGACTGGCAATACTGGGGAAATAACTACCTGTGGAATGCCATGGACTTTCAGAACCCGCTGTTCGGTAAACCTCAAAAGATGGTCGATGACATACACGGGATGAACGCTCATCTGATTATCTCTATCTGGTCCTCATTCGGTCCGGCCACCAAGCCATACCGCGAACTGGACAAAAATGGTCTGCTGTTCAACTTCAGCACCTGGCCACAGTCGGGACTGGAAGCATGGCCACCCAATATGGACTATCCTTCGGGAGTGCGCGTTTATGATGCCTACAATCCCCAAGGGCGCGATATCTACTGGAAATACCTGAACGAAGGTCTTTTCAAATACGGAATGGATGGTTGGTGGATGGACTCGACCGAACCCGACCATTTCGACTGGAAACCCGCCGACTTTGATACGAAGACCTACCTCGGCTCTTTCCGCAAGGTGCGCAATGCTTATCCGTTGATGACCGTAGGAGGAGTGTATGATCATCAACGGGCCACGACTTCCGACAAGCGGGTATTCATTCTTACCCGTTCGGGGTTTGCCGGTCAGCAACGGTATGGCGCCAACGTTTGGTCCGGAGATGTAAACTCTTCCTGGGAATCGTTCCGTAATCAGATTCCTGCCGGACTGAACTTCTCCATTTGTGGCTTGCCGCATTGGAACAGCGATATAGGCGGGTTCTTTGCCGGTGTCTATAATAAGAGTTGGAACGACGGTACGGCTTCGAAGAATCCGTTGTATCAGGAACTGTATGTTCGCTGGCTACAATTCGGAGCCTTTAATCCGATGATGCGTTCGCACGGTACCGACCTGTCAAGGGAAATCTACGAGTTCGGCAAGAAAGGAGAACCGATTTACGATGCCATCGAGAAGACAATCTTGCTTCGGTACTCCCTCTTACCTTATATATATGCCACTTCGTGGGAGGTAACGAAAAACCAGTCCAGCTTTATGCGGGCCTTAGTGATGGACTTTCAGAACGATAAGAAGGCATTGGATTTGAACAATGAGTTTATGTTCGGTAAGGCTTTCTTGGTTGCTCCGGTTGTCAATGCCCAATACACCCCGGAAAAGGTGGTAAAGGGAAACGAAGATGAAGGTTGGAACCGCACCACGACCAAAGATAAAGATGGAAATATCGTGGTCGACTTTACCGAAAAGAAATCGGCCAAGGTCTATCTCCCGGCAGGTACCGCCTGGTATGACTTCTGGACCAACAAACCGTACGAAGGAGGAAAGGAGATCACACAGGAGACAACTATCGACCAGTTCCCGCTTTACGTCAGGGCGGGCAGTATCATCCCGTTCGGACCGCAAGTACAATATGCTACCGAAAAGAAATGGGATAACCTGGAACTGAGAGTATATCCGGGCGCCAATGGAAGTTTTGTTCTTTACGAAGACGAATTCGACAACTACAATTACGAAAAGGGAGCCTATACGGAGATTCCGCTAACCTGGAATAATGCTTCCCGTAAACTAACTATCGGAGCGCGGAAAGGCTCATTCAACGGAATGCTGAATAAACGGAAGTTTACGGTGGTACTACAGGACGGGACGAAGAAAACAGTCGACTACGATGGAAGAAAAACAGTTGTAACTTTTTAAATAGTAGCAGTTATGAAGAAAAATGGTTTATTAATTTGTTTGGGGATTTGTATGCTTATAGGTTGCGCTCCGAAGAGTCAGCTACCTACATTCAGCAACACCGGTAATCCGTTGATAAAGGATAAGTTCACGGCCGATCCCGCGCCGATGGTCCATGACGGAACACTTTATCTGTATGTGGGGCACGATGAGTACTATGCAGGTCAGGACTCCGCTTCCGGTGGAAAAGAGTTCAATATCACAGAATGGCTATGCTATTCTACCAAAGACATGCAGACATGGACCGATCACGGTTCGGTATTGAAGCCTACCGACTTTAGCTATGGAGTGGGCGAAGCATGGGCATCGCAGGTCATCGAGAAGGATGGGAAATTCTATTACTACACCACTGTACAGGCCGGTGAGCCGTACAATAGCAAAGTGGTTGGCGTAGCTGTAAGCGACAGTCCTACAGGACCATTCACGGATCCTATCGGTAAACCGCTTGTGACGGATGATATGACATCGAACGGGGAACGGGGATGGTGGAACGACATCGATCCGACTGCCTTTATAGATGATGATGGTCAGGCATGGCTCAGTTGGGGAAATGGAACCTGCTTCCTCGTCAAGCTCAAACCCAACATGGTGGAACTCGACGGAGAGATTCAAGTGGTGGATCTGCCCCGTTATGTAGAGGGGCCCTGGTTGCATAAACGTGGCGATATCTATTACCTCACGTATGCATCGATGGGGAAAGGCCGGGAAGCGATAGCCTATGCCACCGCTCCGTCGATGGAAGGTCCGTGGACTCCACAAGGCGAGCTGACCGGAATGGCCGAAAATAGCTTCACCATTCATCCGGGTATTATTGAGTTCAAAGGAAAATGGTACCTGTTCTATCACAATGCCGTACTGACGATAGACGGTCATCCGGGTGCCATCGGACGCCGGAGCGTTTGTGTGGACGAGCTGTTTTATAATCCGGATGGCACTATGAAGTTTGTGGAACAGACTGAGAAGGGGGTTGCCCGATAAGGTTTATTAGCTTCGCCCGGATAATTATTAATAACTTTACTAGACTTTGACTTCGTCGACCATTGGTTTAAATGAATATAAATGGCTCGCAGGACGCGCACTCAATTGCCGTCGGTTTCAACCGACGGTTTAATAATGGGGAGCAAAGCGACCTTCCTCTGTGGGTTTCAACCCCAGGTTTCTAAGCCCCAAGGTTGTTTTCAACTTCCGGTTTGATATATCTTTGTGATTTAGAAACCTGGGGTTGAAACCCGCAGAGGTATAAATGATTGTTTAACTGCTTCGCAGACCGTCGGTTGAAACCGACGGCAATTGAGTGCGCGTCCTGCGAGCCATTTATATTCATTTGTAAATCAGCGGTCAATGAAGTCAAAGTCGAACAACTTTACTTTAAATATTAAAATCATGAACTATACATTGAAACTTGTTTTATTTCTCGTGATGGCAGCGCCATTCATGGCAAATGCCCAGCAGCCGGAATTCCCGGCAGGATCTGTTCCCAATGAACACAATATCAACGGAGCCGATTATCCGCGCATTGGAGCCGATAACCGTGTGCACTTCCGGATACATGCTCCCAATGCTCAGAAAGTGGAAATCAGTTTCCGGGGAGAGATGACCAAAGAGGCAGACGGATACTGGTCGCTCGTATCAAAAGAACCCGAAGTAATCGGTTTCCATTACTACCAGATCATCGTGGACGGTGTGAGTACCGCCGATCCTAACGGCAAACCGTTCTTCGGCATGGGCAGATGGGTGAGTGGTGTCGAGATCCCGGAAAAAGGTGTGGACTACTATGCTATAAAGAATGTGCCCCACGGACTGGTTAGCGAGAGCTGGTACTATTCTGATATCCGCAAGGAATGGCGCAAATGTGTTGTCTATACTCCGGCTGAGTATGGCAAGAACCCTTCTAAGAAGTATCCGGTACTCTACCTGCAACACGGTATGGGTGAGAACGAGACCAGCTGGTCTAAGCAGGGTAAGATGAACTTCATTATGGATAACCTGATCGCCGAAGGTAAGGCCAAGCCGATGATCGTAGTCATGGACAATGGAAACATCGAGTCGTTCAAGACCAATCCGGGTGAAACGCCTGAGGCTGCCAGAAAAAGATTCGGCGCCGCATTCCCATTGATTCTGGTCAACGAAATCATCCCTCACATCGATTCAAACTTCCGGACACTGACCGACAGGGAAAACCGCGCCATGGCCGGGCTTTCCTGGGGTGGACTTCTCACATTCGAAACAACCCTGAACAATCTCGACAAGTTTTCCTATATCGGCGGATTCAGCGGGGCCGGCAGTATCGACCTTGAGAACCTTGACGTTGCGTATAACGGTGTGTTCAAAGACCGCAAGGCATTCAATAAGAAGGTACACGCCTTCTTCCTCGGTATCGGTTCCGAAGAGCGTCCCGAAAGAACCCGGAAACTCAGCGAGGGTTTGCAGGCTGCGGGAATCAATACGATCTATTACGAGTCTCCGGGTACAGCTCACGAGTTCCTGACCTGGCGCAGATGTCTGAAAGAGTTCGTTCCTCTCTTATTTAAAACGAAGTAATGATATACGATCATGATGAACAGTTTCCATCGAAAAGCAGGGTGGTTGGCATGTCTCGCAGTGATGCTGAGCTTGTACGGATTTGCACAAAGCCCTAACCCGAATCCTGCTCCGGGAGGATTCCCCGGGCCAAGGCAAAACGTGAAGATACAAACGCCGACTTTCCTTGCCGACTATTTCACGGAAGGAACAACGGCCACCCTGTCACCGGATAAAGAGGGTTTCATTCAGCGTTGGCTGTTGCTGGAACCTATCGACAAGCCCAACCGCTCGAACACTGTCTTTACCGACAGCTATCTTCGTCAGGCATTCGATACGCTGTACTTCAAGAACCAGTTTACTGTCTTGCCCAAAGACGGGGATAAGGTGAAAGTAGGCAAACAGAAACTGACCTGGCATGCACTGGACAGCAAGTTGTACAACGTGAAACTGTACCGTTTCGCTGCCGCACTGAAGAAGCAAGTGTATGGTGTGCTGTTCTGGGCAGTCACGGTCATCGACTGTCCGGAGGATATGGAGAACGTCCGTCTTTCGGCAGGTTCCAACTCAGCCTCTATGTGGTGGTTGAACGGGGAGGAAGTCCTTCTTCTTTCGGGCGACCGTCGCATGGTAGTGGACGACTGTGTGTCGCGTCGGCTGACCCTGAAGAAGGGCAGGAACATCTTGCGTGGAGCCGTCATCAACGGCCCGGGTATGAGCGATTTCTGCGTACGCTTTTTGGATGAGCATAATTTGCCTGTTAAGAACATAACCATCAGTTATCCATAATCATGAAAACAAAAGTTATACTAATGGGTATGGCAGCCCTGATGTCTGTATCGACATCCCAGAAAGCATTCGCACAAATCGGTACTCCGTCTATACACGACCCGTCCACCATCATGGAGTGTGACGGTAAATATTACACGTTTGGAACAGGCGAAGGAGGATTGATATCCGAAGACGGTTGGACGTGGAACGGAGGCGGTGTGCGGCCCGGCAGAGGCGCCGCCCCTGACGCCCTGAAAATAGGCGACCGCTACCTGATAGCTTACAGCGCCACCGGAGGAGGACTGGGCGGAGGACACAGTGGTAAAGTACTGACCATGTGGAACAAAACGTTAGATCCCCATTCTCCCGATTTCAAATATACGGAACCTATTGAGGTGGCACACTCGCTCGATGATGAAGATTGCGACGCCATCGATGCCGGGTTGTTGCTCGACCCCACGGACGGACGCTTGTGGTTGTCTTATGGTACGTATTTCGGATTTATCCGGATCGTAGAACTCGACCCTAAAACCGGCAAACGTGTGGAAGGTAACAAAGAGATTAACGTTGCCATTGATTGCGAAGCCACTACGTTGCTCTATCGTGACGGGTGGTACTATCTTCTGGGCACGCATGGTACTTGTTGTGACGGTCCGAACTCTACCTATAATATTGTAGTCGGCCGTTCGCGTAAAGTGACGGGACCGTATGTAGATAATGTAGGGAGAGACATGCTGGAAGGTGGTGGTAAGATGGTGATTGCCGCAGGCGATCGCAAGACCGGTCCCGGACACTTCGGACGCTTCGTTGTGGCCGACGGCGTGGAGAAGATGTCTTATCATTACGAAGCAGATTTCGATCAGGGCGGCCGCAGTGTGTTGGCTATACGTCCGCTTGTCTGGAAAAACGGATGGCCTGTAGCCGGAGAAGCTTTTAAAGAAGGAACTTATGAAATTGAGTCCGAACGCAGAGGATATGCCCTCGAGCTTACCGTCGACTTCGTGCGTATGGAAGGTAGCCGTCATCGCTTCTGGGAAAAAGATGACAAGCCTGTTATACCTTTGAAGTCGCAAACATTGGAAGATGTAATCGGTACATGGCCGGAAGGGTATATTGATGTACGAATCGGCGACTATATGTTCCGCCCCCATCAGAGATGGACGATTACTGCCGTACCCGATGCAGGCGGATATCTGGGAGGACCTTATTACAAGATTGTGATTGAAGGAACCAATCGTGCATTGACTGCCACCGCAGACTGCGAAGTCGTGACAGAACCAGCGTTTACGGGAGCGCCCGGGCAATTGTGGAGAATCGATCAGTTGACAGACGGCACCTATCGGATTATGCCTAAGGAAGTGCCGGGAACCGACAGGAAACTAGCTTTGGTTTCTATAGGCGACAGTACTCCTACGCTCGCTACGTTCGACATGAACAGTGATAACTCTAAATGGAACTTCCGGAATCATTAGCTTAACAGAATCAAAGTGAAAGCAGACAAACCTCTCCGATGAGAAGTTTGTCTGCTTTTTAAACTATACATTATTCTTCATCACTTTTCTGTTTTTCGGAAGACTGGGAGGATAAGCGAGCTTCCATATATGCTATCGGAGGAAGTCCATGCATCTCCTTGAAAGCATTGGAGAAGTAGGTCAGATTGGTAAACCCGGTAGCGGTAGCCACTTCCGTCACACTCAGACTCTTGGTCGAGAGTAGGGTGGCTGCTTGTTGCAAACGGATATTGCGGATCAGGTCGCGGGTCGACTGATTGGTCAACTCTTTCAGCTTACGATGCAGGTGTACCCGGCTGATTCCTACCTGGGTGGCAATCATTTCCACATTCAGATCCGTGTTGCTGAGGTTGTCGTTGATCACCTTCATCACCTTTTCCAGCAATTTATCATCGGCCGACTTGATGGTGATGGTTTTGATTTTGTCTTTCTGATGCTGGTTGCCACTGAATGTATTGCGCAGCATCTCCCGGTTGCGTATAATGCTCACTACCGTTTTGCGCAGGATATCCATGTTGAACGGTTTGGAGATATAGGCATCCGCTCCGGTTTCTAGCCCTTCGAGGTTGTCTTCTTCTTTCGACTTGGCTGTCAGCAAGATCACCGGGAGGTGGTTGATCTTTACATTCTGCCTGATCTTGCGGCAAAGCGTAATTCCGTCCATCTCCGGCATCACCACATCACTGATGACCAGGTCGGGCGCCTTCTCCAGTATTTTGGCTAATGCTTCCTTCCCATTGGCACACTCGATGGTGTGAAACTCCGATGCCAGCTCCCGGCAAATGTATTTGCGGATCTCTTTGTCATCGTCTACTACCATGACATACCATTTGGTTTTCGATCGGATCTTGGTTTCTTCTTCCAGAACTTTTTCTACCGGTACTACTTGTGGCTGTGCCGGGCGACTTATGGGAGCCGGAGTCGTGTCAATCTCTTCCGGTTTCAGGTGCGCATTGCCCAGCGGCAGGCGAATGATAAAGCGGCAGCCCAGTCCGTCAGGATTGTTTTCAGCTTTGATCGTTCCATGGTGAAGCTCTACCAACGAACGTGTCAGGTGCAGGCCTACGCCTGTTCCCTCGGTTTCGCGTGGGGTATTACGGGTTTGGTAAAACCGTTCGAAGATGCGCTCTACCTCACTTTCGTTGATACCCGGGCCGTTATCTGAGACGATCCATTCCATCTCCCGGCGTGTGTTGCCGGGCGCATTTTCTCCTTCCAACGTGTTCAGTTGGAGGCTGATAGCCCCGTTCTTCGGGGTAAACTTAATGGCGTTCGACAGTACGTTCATCAATATCTTGTCGAAGTTATTCGGATCTACCCAGGCGTTGAGTTCTGCCATCGGGTGATGGAATTGAAGATCGATTTGCTTGGCCTTGATCTGGTCGTCGAAAAGCGAGCAGATATCTTCCGTGAGTGTTACCATCTCCACCTCCTGACATTTCAGGAGCATCTGTCCCTTGTCTATCTTACGTATATCCAGTAATTGGTTGATGAGCTGCAAGATACGTTCCGAGTTGCGGTGCATGGTGAAGTAGGCGCTTTGACGATCATTGTCCTTGTCGATGGCCATCAGCTTTTTCAGCGGACTGATGATGAGGGAGAGTGGGGTGCGTATTTCGTGCGAGATATTAATAAAGAATTGCAACTTGGCTTCGTTGATCTCCTGCTCGTGGACGTGTTGCTGCAACCGTTGACGGGCTTGGTAGCGATGCCGCACCTGTTGCACGACTAAGAAGATGATGCCTGCTGCTATCAGCACATAGGCCAGTTTGGCCCAGCCCGAAACGTACCAGGCTGGTGATATCACGATTGTGAAGGCTTCTTCTTCTGAGTCGGTTCCATACTCGTTGGCTTTTATCTTGAAGTGGTATACGCCCGGCGCCAGATCGCTGAACGTCACCCGGTTGGCTCCGGGTTGAAGGCTGATCCAGTTGTTGCTGTCCATGGCATACATGTAGGTGATCTGCTGCGGATCGCTAAACTCTTTGGTCGCGAATTCGATACTGAATGAGTTGTCTTTGTACGACAAATGAAACTTGCGGGCATCGAGCACCGACGAGTCGATGATGTTGTATGAGCCCGATTTCATTCCCTTTTTCACTGCTACGTCATGGATATAGAATCCAGTGATGCGTACCTGTAATTGTTTCTTTTCGTGGGTGATCTCCTGCGGATTGAAACAGGTTATTCCATTGATTCCCCCAAAGACGAATTGCTTGTTCTGGTCTATACAAGCTGCTTTTTTGCTGAACTCATTGCCTTGCAATCCTTCATTGGCGTAGTAGTTGACAAAAGTTCTTTTTTCGACGTTCATGCAGGAAAGCCCGTAGTTGGTTGTGATCCACAGGTTATTGTCCGCATCGCTTTGGATGGCGCAGATCACATCATTGGGCAGTCCATCCTTCATGGTATATTTGCTTACCCCCAAGCCGGGAAGATGCAGGTGCACCAGTCCGGTGGAGGTACCTGCCCAGATATCGCCTGTTTTGTCTTCGCATAACGTATAAACCACGTAACCGCCGGGCAATAACCATTGGGTGTTATAGGCCGACGTAAAGCTCTTCGTCTTTAAGTCCAGACAGGCGATACCGTCGTATGTACCGATATACAGGCGGTTGTCACGGCTGAGCATGAGGGTGTTGATCCACTTGTTGTGTATGATTTGGTCGGGATCGTGTTCAGAGTTGTACTGGCTGACCTCCTGGGTACGCAGGTTCAGGCAGAATAGTCCGGCACCCATCGTGCCTATCCAGAGGTTCTTGTCATTGTCTTCCACCACGCTGTACACGTGCTGTATGTCGTGGGCATACTCGTCTACCAGCCGGATGTACTCGCATTTCCCCGTTTTCCGGTTTAGTCTGGCAAGTCCGTTCAGGTACGAGCCGATCCAAATATCGCGGTTGGAGTCCTCGTAAATGCACATAATGATGGAGGGGATGGAGTGGCTCTCCTGCGTGGGGGCGAAATGTACCTTGCACTTCCCGTCGGAATCGAGGCCGTACAGTCCGTCGCTGTCGGTACCTACCCACAGCATGCCTTCGCTGTCCCGGCACAAAGACATCACGCAATTGGAGCCGATGGTATTGTTCCGTGCCGATTTATACCCGATGTACTTGAAGTTGTTCGAACGTTCGGGTAGCATCATCACTCCGCGTTGGAAGATCCCCATCCAGGTATTTCCGCTTCTGTCTTCGATGATGGAATGTATCTTGGCTTTGGCGAAATCGAACGTAGTGACGCTGATGTTGCTTTCGGTTATTTGCGGGGATCCCGGAATGTACATCTTCATTCCGGCGCCGTCCGTACCGATCAGTATTTCGTTCTCCTTGTTCACATGGAGCGACTTGATGGGCAGGTTGGAGTATCCCGGACAAGGAATGTGGGCAAAAGAATCGGACAACTTATCGTAGGCATACAGTCCTATACCCATACCGGCTATATATAGTTTTCCTTGACGGTCTTCACAGATGGCGGATATAGCATTCAGGCTTTTCCCGTTGGCTGCGGCATAATGCTTTCGTTGGTTTTGGGGGGTCAGGCAGTAGAGCCCGTTTACATCGGTCGAGACCCATAAGTTGTCATCTTTGTCTTCGAACATGTAATTGATCAGGTTGCTGGGTATCAGGTCTTGCACCTGACGGGCTTGCATTTCTCCTTCGTGCGTAGTCAACCGGAAGAGTCCCAATCCGCCAGTGCCGATCAGGAAGTCCTCGTTCTTACGCTCTATGATGCTGATGACGTGCGGGTTGAACCGTTGCCCGTTACTGAGGAACATCGGTATCTCCTGAAAAGTATCGGTAGCGTCGTCGTAAATCTGTAGTCCTTTGAATGTTCCAATGAAAAATCTCCCTTTCCGGTCTTCGTAAATGGTACGTACGTAGTTATTGATCAGTGAGTTGGGGTTATCTGCATCGTGTTTGTAGATGGTAAACTTGGAACCGTCGTAACGGTTTAACCCGTCCTCTGTTGTCACCCAAATAATACCGTTCCGATCCTGGTACACCTGGTTGATAAGACTGTTGGACAGTTCCGAATCGGCTGTGAACAGTTTTCCGGCCTGCGGATAACATACAGCGGAGATACAAAGTAGTAAACAGGTGAGTATAGTCTTTGTTTTCATGCAAGTGATATTCGATTAACACTCTCTTTTTATTTATGCATCCATATCGATAGGATCTTTCTGCGGATAACCCATATATTCAGACAGGAGACAATCAGGAACAGCGTGATTCCCACTATCAGGGCAGATACCGGCGAGGAGGTCGTCAGTTGGGGAAAGAGCAGGGCAATGGTATCCATGTAGAAGGTACGAAGCCAGATAACTCCGCCAACCGACAATAGAAGTACGATGATGTTCAGTCCTAATGTCAGGAGTTGGTAAGGCAATGCTACCTTGCCGGGGCTATAACCGATGAGCAGCAGACTTTCCAGCTTTACGGTATTCTTTTGCAGCAGCAGGAAGATACTTAGCATCAGGATGTAGAATGACAGGGCGCTGATAACTAAGCCCACACCCAACACGATTCCCACAATCAGACGCAAGAAGTAAGTGGTTTTCCCCGCATCCAGCTTGTTGTCTTCCGTTTCGTACCCCTTCTGCTGGAAATACCTGGCAATATTGGCATCGGCTGGATTCTTCACCTCGACGATGAGACGGGATGCTTCGGCTTTCTTTTCCGGTGCAAAGGTATTGTTGGCCCAGTTCATGAACGATTGGGGTACAAGGATGGTGTTCAACCGGTTGGAGAAGCCTACAATGTTACCCTTGTATTGCTCTACCCGTCCGTTGCCGCGCATCATGATATCCATCTGTATCAGACTCATTACTCCTTCCGAAAGTTTGGGGAGGTTACGGCTTTGGGCAAACCCGAAGTTGTACAGGTTCAAGTAGTTGCGTGGGATGATGATAGGTATCACATGTGTGCTTTCGTCGAAGTGCCACTTGTCAAGACTGACATCTACAAACGCATCGGGAACTGCTTCGAAGAACATTTCCGTAGACAGGTGGATACCTGCCTCCTGCATACCCAGTCCGGCAGAAACCTTGAACTGTGACGGAGTGAAGGCGCCTATCGCCTGGGTGAAAGGTTGTGCTTTCAGTTCGTCTATCTCTTCGGTCGAGAAGGTATTGCTTTTCCCGGCAAACGATCCGAGCGTACTCACTTTCTTGGTGGCAATGATGTAATCCTGCTTCATAAAGCTGTCGCCTTCGGTGAAGACAGGGATTACGTCCCTGTAAAATTGTACGCTAAGCAGAACGATGGTCATTCCGAACAGGTTGGCCAGAAAGAAACCAGCCATCTGACCGATGCTGATATGTTGGCGGAGGAGCTTCCAGACTAATTTCATGGATATACAAATAGGAGTTTACAAACGTAAGAGATGTTGATAGGGGAGGTCGATGTGTTTGCCGATAGAGGTGACGATGATGCCCGCCCCTTGGTTGGCAACTTCTTCGGTGAGCAATGCACCCATCAACCGACCGTTATCGTCGTCTAAGTGGCTGACCGGCTCGTCGAGGAAGATGAAGTCGAACGGTTGACAGAGCGAACGGATGAACGCCACTCGTTGCTGTTGTCCGAACGAGAGTTTGCCGGCAGATGTATGCAGCCTGTCGGTGATACCCAGCGCCTCGAACAGTGCTAGTATCTCTTTCTTCTTTTTGAACCCCGTCAAGTTGTTCTTCAGTTGTACGTTTTCGAGGGCGGTAAGCTCCGGGAATATACGCAGATCCTGAAAAAGCATGCTCAGCGAGTGTTTGCGTAACTCCACCCATTGCTTTACCCGGAGTGCTTTGATATTGGTTTCGTCGAAGTTGATAATTCCCTGATAGTCGTTGCGGTAACCGTAAATATAACTACACAGAGAAGATTTTCCGGTGCCCGAAGCAGCTTCGATCAGGTACATTTCTCCTTTGCGGAAGATCACATCCTGATGCCAGATGTCCGAACTCACCGAGTCACGGTCGGCAAACACTTGGGGAAGTGTTTGCCGCAGATGAATGGTATCCATTGTATGTTTTGTTACATGCCTACAAACAGACGGCCGAAGTCTACCATCTGTTTCAGGGCGTTGGTGTTTTTGTCTTTTAGTGCGAAAATAATTTCGGTGGTTCCGCTTTCGGTGTTGTATTCTATGTAGCTCACCTTAGAAGCCAACTGGTAGTACATCGCTGCCTCTTCGCCTCCGTAATTGACAAGCATTTTAACAGCCGGGAGCTCGAGTATGGCGTCCATGCTGGCTACCGAGAAGAAACTCTTACCTTTTATGTCCGATACATAGTCCAATCCTTTGATAGAGGGGTCGGCGGCTTTGAAGATGGATTTGTACGCTGTTTCGTCATTGGTGAGATACAGCTGTTTGTCTTTCACTCCAAAGAACAGGTTCATATTCCGGCCTTTGTAGAGGTAGTTATTTTCACTCAGTTGAATGATGTCTTCCCCTCTTGACAAACCAAGATTTTGTTTGTTTTCGTAAACTTTCTTTAGTGCATTATTGTCTTTTATTTCAGCATATACAACGTAACTGAATGCTGTTGCCGGGTTGGTGAGGGCGTATAAATTGTTGGTAACTCCCACATTTAATATTCCGAAAGATAAGTCTCCTTTGAACGCGTGGAGTAGCTCTTTGATTTCGGCTGCTTCGGTAAGCGATGCCTGGTTGCGGAACATTTGGTTTTCCGACAGGAGCTTGTAGAATTCTTCTCCGTTAACACCGATGCTCACAAAACCGAGTGTAGAGGCCGGGAAGTGTTTAAGGAAAGTACCGCTCAGCTTGGATGTAGCTTTTTCCTGTCTCTTTAATTGTTCTTTCAATGCTTCGTTTTCCGTATAATATTCGAAACGGCCTACTATTTTCCCTTTTTCGGCATTGAGATCCCCCAACACCATCAAGTCATTGAGGTCAACATCCTGGAGAAGACCCAAGTTGATCTGGCGGGCATACATGGCAGGAATAGCTTTCATGGATACGAAGAAGTTAAAGTCTCCTTTGCGTTCCAACATTTTCTTGAAACCGGCATTCTTGGCAATACTGTTTTCGGATGTTTGCTTCATCAGGGTAGCGATGGTGGTTTTAGCACTTTCTACCTGGCTTTTCCCCCGTACCCCGACGGCTATAACGGCTGTTTCGTTGAAGGCCATCATGGTGTTCTGAATCAGGGCATAGCTGAAACCATCCGCTTCGGAAATGGGTTGGCTGAACTCTTTGATGGCCAGTTCCAATGACTTCCGTAACTTGCTTTCGTCGCTTACTTTAGCTACCAAAGCAAAAGACTGGCTGGGTGAAGTAAACAGGTAAACAGGAGCTTTCGTATCAATACCCGACTCGGAAGGATCTTTCAGGATTTTCTCCATCTGTTCGTACGTAGCCGCATTCATATCACTCTTCAGGGCATCCATCATCTTTTGCTTCATGGCCTGATTTTCCTTGTCGTCCAGCCCGGCTTTATCAGCCAGCGCCTTCAGGTTGATAGACACTACGCCTGTGGCGTCGGCAGGAATCACGTCGGTGTATGCTGTCTTGGTTTTCGAACAAGCAGATACGATAATCATCAGTAGTACGAATACTGAAAGCCGGGAAATCATTCTTCTTACCATAATTGTATATTTAAATGTTATTGATTGATCAAATGAAATGTGTGACAGGCTACCAGAGCAGCTGTCTCCGTGCGTAAGCGCGACTTACCCAAACTGATAGGGGTGAATCCCTTCTCCATAGCCGCCTTTACTTCTTCTTCACTGAAGTCTCCTTCCGGACCGATCAGTACCAGTACGTCCTCGCCCGGTCGGATGGCATCTTTCAACGTAGCTTTTTCACCTTCGTAGCAATGTGCAATGAACTTTTGTCCGGGAAAATCGCGGGCGATAAGTTGTTGGAAGTCGGTCATCTCATTCAGTATCGGCAGACGTGCCTTGAGTGATTGTTTGATGGCCGATACCAATATCTTCTCGATCCGTTCCGTCTTGATCACTTTCCGTTCAGAGAACCGGCAGTTCAGGAAGGTCAATTCATCAAGCCCTATTTCAGTAGCTTTTTCGGCAAACCATTCGTTACGGTCCATGTTCTTGGTGGGAGCCATGGCCAGGTGCAGATGCCCCTTCCACAGTGGTTCCTGATAGATTGTCTCCCGGATGGCAACAAAGCATCGTTTGTTGGTAGCGGCCGTGATCTCTGCCCGGTAGAAGTTTCCTTTCCCGTCGGTCAGGGTGATTTCGTCGCCGGTACTGAGGCGGAGGACGCGTACGCAATGTTGCGCTTCTTCTTCGGGCAGTTCGGTACTGACGTGTATGTCGGGCGTGTAGAATATATGCATGCTGCTATTTGAGTCGTCGAATCTGGTCGCGCAGACGGGCAGCCAGTTCGTAGTTTTCATTCTTAATGGCGCGAGCCAATTCTTCTTCGAGCGTATCCAGCTGGGTATCTTCCTGTCCGGCTACCTTTTCTTCACCCGTCTCTTCTTCCTCCATATCCTCCAACCGGACACATTCCCTTTCAAGGATGGAATCGTATATGAAGATCGGTGATTCCGACCGGACAGCCAGGGCTATGGCGTCCGAGGTACGTGCGTCGATACGGATGATCTCCTCATTTCGTTGCAGGTAGATGTACGAGTAGAACACTCCTTCTTTGGCTTTGTAAATAAGAACACGGATCAGGGAGACACCCAATGCCTGCAAGCACGTGGTAAACAATTCGTGCGTCAGCGGGCGTGGCGTTTTGAGGCCTTTCAGACACAGTGCGGTCGACTGGGCTTCGGCCGGTCCGATAATGATCGGAAGCTGACGCTTGCCATCCACTTCACCCAGAAGCATGGCATAAGCGCCTGCCTGTACCTGGCTGTTAGAAATGTTCAAAACCTGTAATTCTACCTTTTTATCCATTATTCTTAATTCGTTATACTTTCTGTGGAGTATGCTTGTATTTGAAAATAAAAGCAAACAAAACAGCTACTATCAGTGCATATCCGGCAAAAACAAACCAGGAATCGGGCCAGCCCATACGGTCTACTACTTCGCCGGCAGCATACGCACCGAAGAAAGCTCCGAAACCATTCGTCATAATCATGAACACCCCTTGGGCGCTCGAGCGAATAGAAGGGTCTGTTTCTTTATCAACATATAGCGAGCCCGAAATGTTGAAGAAATCGAATGCTACTCCATAAACAATCATGGAAAGAATAAGCATCCATACGCCGCCACCGGGATTTCCGGTACCTAACAAACCGAAACGGAGCACCCAGGCAAACATACTGATGAGCATTACGTTTTTGATGCCGAATCGTTTCAGGCAGAAGGGAATGAGCAGGATACACAGCGTTTCGGACATTTGGGACAAGGAGATCAAGATATTGGCATGCTCTACGCCGAATGTACCCGCATATTCCGGATTTTCGCCGAAATGATGGGTCAGGTACGTGTTACCGAAGGCGTTGGTGATTTGTAAGGATACCCCTAATAGCATGGAGAAGATGAAGAAGATAGCCATCTTTTTCTGTTTGAACAGGGTGAAGGCGCGTAACCCCATCGTGTCTACCCAGGAACGGTTCTTACCGATCTTTGCGATCGGGCAGTCGGGTAGCGTGAATGCATAGATACCAAGTAGCACACTAAGTATGGCCGAGAAGTATAGCTGCATGGATGATTGTGCAAATCCCAACAGGTCTACCGCAATCATAGCAATGATAAAACCGATTGTGCCCCAGATACGGATAGGAGGGAAGGCTTTGATCGTGTCTAATCCGGCTTTGTTCAAAGCATTATAAGCCACCGAATTAGATAATGAAATGGTGGGCATGTAAAACATTACGCTGCAAAGAATGAGTGAATAGAGTGGCAGGTAGTTCGTTTGCGGAGCCGCAGCTATCATCAACCCACCGGCTATCAGGTGGCAAATGCCCAATAGCTTCTGGGCAGGTATCCAGCGGTCGGCAATGATACCCATGATTGCAGGCATAAACAAGGAAGCGATTCCCATTGTAGCAAAAAAACTACCTATCTGGCGTCCTGAAAATTCAAGGCTACCACCCAGATAGGCACCCAAAGATATCAACCATGCTCCCCAGACAGCATACTGGAGAAAGTTCATGATAATCAAACGAAACTTAATGTTCATACAATTCGACTTTTTATGTGTTTTTCCTTGTCCTACGGACGGATTTATTGATGCAAATATACTATTTTTTTCAGTGTAGGCACATAGAAGCGGGGGAAAAAGGAGGGAACAGGGGGGTATAAAAAAAAGAAGGCCATCTATCACAGACAGCCAATCTTAAAACCTTAAATCTAATACCATGAAAAACACAGTGCAAAGATAATGGGTTTTATGTTTAAGAACATAATGTTTTGCTATAAATCTTTCTGTTTACAACAATATTTAACTTTTTATTCTCGTTTTAATGTTGTGGGGAGCTTATTCCACATACAATACCAGCCCCTTCAGGTATTCTCCTTCGGGATGATATATGTTTACCGGATGGTCGGCCGGCTGGGTGAGTTGATGCAAGATGCGTACGCTGCGTCCCGAGAGGGCGGCCGCTGTAAACACCGCCGTACGGAAATTATCCTTGCTCACTACCTGCGAGCAGGAGAAGGTAAACAGGATACCTCCGGGTTTGATTTTCTCAAATGCTTTGGCGTTAAGCTTCCGGTATCCTTGCAAGGCATTACGCAGGGCATCCTTGTGCTTGGCGAAAGCCGGCGGATCGAGCACGATCAGGTCGTACTGGTCGCCCATGCGGTCGAGATACTTGAAGGCATCTTCGGCAAACGAAGCATGACGGGTGTCGCCGGGGAAGTTCAGCTCTACGTTTTTGTTGGTCAGGTCGATGGCTTTGGCCGAACTGTCGACCGAATGTACCAGCTGAGCGCCTCCGCGCATGGCATAGAACGAGAAGCCGCCGGTGTAACAGAACATATTCAGCACCGAGCGGTCTTTAGAGTAGCGTTCCAGTAGGCTGCGGTTCTCGCGTTGATCGACAAAGAAGCCTGTTTTTTGGCCTTTCAGCCAGTCTACATGGAACTTCAAGCCATATTCGCGGGCTACATTCTCTGTACTTCCCCCTTTCAGGAAGCCGTTTTCGGGGAAAAGATCGGCTTTGAAGGGGAGGGTAGTCTCCGATTTATAATAGATATTTTCAATTTTATCCTCCATTACCACGGCCAGCGCTTCGGCTATGGCCATGCGGTCTACATGCATACCGGCGGAGTGTGCCTGCATTACAGCGGTCTTGGCATATACGTCGATGACTAATCCCGGCAGATTATCGCCTTCGCCATGTACTAGACGGTACGTGTCATTGGTTGGGTTCACGGCAACACCGATGGCGCAACGCATTTCGTAGGCTGTTTGTAGCTTCCGCTTCCAGAAATCGAGGTCGATAGCTTCCTGCTTGAAGGTAAGCACACGTACGGCGATACTGCCAACCTGGAAATGTCCTTTGGCTATGAACTCTTTGCCGGAAGTGAATACTTCGACTACTTCTCCCTCTTCGGGTTCGCCATCGAAGCGGGCGATGGCACCCGAGAAAATCCACGGGTGAAATCTTTTCAATGAATCCTCTTTTCCTGGCTTGAGGTATACTTTATACATATTATATATAGGAATGATTGTTTTCTGATTGGGTGAAATTTTCTTCCGGGATAGCCTCTTCCCCGGCCTCTTCGGGCATTAGCTCGAAGTTGCCCGTCTTCTTTAATTCTTGCAACAGGTTGTATATCCGCAGGCAGGCCCATGCATCGGTGGCGGCATATAGCTTTTGCGCATCGGTGAGTATGTCCACTTCCCAGTTGGACAAGCGTTGCGACTTGGATATTTTTTCCTGGAAAAGAATGCCGTATATCTTTTGCAAGCTTTTGTCCTGAATGCCGAACGGGCGGACAAAATCCTGTAGGTCGATGCAGCCTTGCTGGGTGAACGGAGCGCGTTTGCGCAGCATCATAAAGTCGTCGCGCAGGGAGAGCCCGACTTTGATTACCGACGGGTTTTCCAGCAATTCCACCAACGGACGGGTCAACCCGGTTGCATTCAGGCGAAACAGAAAGCAGCATTCTTCCGAAGAGATTTGCAACAGGGCTACCTTGTGCGTCTGTCCTTTGGTGAACGACGGGCGGGTTTCGCTGTCGATACCCACTACCGCTTGCTCTGTCAGGTAGGCTACTGCTTTCTCTACATCCGCATCCGTATGGACCACATAGATCCGTCCTGGAAAAGCGGCTTTAGGCATCTCCTTGATTGATTCTTTACTAATGGTTCTTCTTACTATCATGTTGTTTTATTCATGGCAGTGGCACTCTCCACCTTCGCAGTCGCAGTCGTCGTGTTCGCAATTGCAATGGTCGTGTCCGCAATCGCAATCGTCTTCCCCGCAGTCGCAGTCTTCTTCTGTAGATTCTTCTTCGTCAGGGTTCTGATTGAATTTTACATCGTGGAGGGCGCGCATCGTGTTAACTAATTTTTGTCCCCAATATTGTCCGAAATTCTCTTTGCAGAGACAGAGTGAGTCGTTCATTGTCACGTTCAGTCCGAGTTGGAATACGAAAATGAAGTCTTTCAGGTCTTGGTATATATCGGCAAGGTCTTCGGAAATACATTTTTTGATGGGTTGGTCGCTGTAAACCATGTCCGGCAGGAAAACCTCCAGGTAATCGTCCTTTTCGGCCAGTACCTCCGCCAGGTTGATACGCATAATTTCGTATATTTCTTCGGTGACGTACGTTTCGGGCGTTTCGTCATCAATCATTTTTATCTTAGGGAGCAGGGATGCTTTGAGATAGAGCAACGGCAGGATCTTCAGCGTCGTATCCACAAACGTAGTGCGCTTCATCCCTTCCGCACGTTCCAGGAAAGCGCAGAATTCGGCGGATACGGTGACAAAATCGATCACGCTCCGTTCGAATATTATTTTACTTTCTTTCTTCATAACGTTTATTCATTCGAAATCGCAAAGGTAACAAAAATGATTGAACGGATGCGTGTAATGGGGATAAAAGAAAAAAGAATGTTGGAAAATGAGGGCTTTCTCGCTTGGGAAAGCAGGCGTCAACGGAGGGGAATATTCGGCAGGTCGCTTTTACCTGTCAATCTCTAAGGAAGAAAACCTTCGCTCCACCCGGGTGTACAACCGCTGTACATCCGGGTGTACGAGGGTTGTACATCCGGGTGTAGAAGGGTTGTACACCCGGGTGTAGAAAAGGTTATCTTCCTTTGAAAAAAGAGATATCATCCTTTGATATTGATTGTTTTCTCCTATGTTGCCGGTTATTTCCTTGCTTGTTACCGGGGTCATGGCGTTTACTAATCAATCATGTTTAAATAGCAGTTTTTGTTATCCTGCTGAATATCAAAAAACTAACAAAGTAGGTGCGTGGGAGGTGCGTGAGAGGTGCGTGAGATAAAAACACCCTTCTCACGCGCATCTAATGCCGATGAATAAAGGGTTTGAGCACAGGTGCGGGGGTGCGTGAGTACTTTTTTAATTTTCTTGGGAGAAAGAGGGTAGGGAAGTGATTCAATAAATTGACCGGGAAGTTTTGACAGGTTGTTGGATGAAAGACGTTTTTTTTATTACTTTTGCAGCTTGGTAGTAAACTAAAGATGAAGAAAACCCATGGCAAAAAAGAAATCAGATAAAGAAGTCGAAAAGGTGGCTTCTCCTAATAAAATCATAGCAATATTCAAGAATGAATCCATTCATTTTGTTATTGGACTGGTCTTTGTGATATTCTCCGTGTACCTTCTGCTGGCATTTTCCTCCTTCTTCTTTACGGGGGCGGCCGATCAAAGCGTGGTAGAGAATGTACGCGATCTGGGCGAGGTAAACAACCATGTGAAGAACTATGCCGGATCACGTGGAGCACAGATTGCCAGTTACCTTATTAATGATTGTTTTGGTATCTCTTCCTTCTTTATTTTGGTGTTCCTGGCAGTCATGGGCTTGAAACTGATGCGCGTACACCCTTTCCGTTTGTGGAAGTGGTTTATCAGTTGTTCGTTGTTGCTGGTCTGGTTCTCCGTATTCTTCGGATTTGCCTTCAAGGGTGCATACGAGGACTCGTTCGTTTATCTGGGAGGTATGCATGGATATAATGTGAGCAACTGGCTGGTATCGCAGATCGGTACGCCCGGTGTGTGGATGTTGCTGCTGATTACGGCTGTGTGTTTCCTCATCTACCTGAGCGCCCGTACCATTATCTGGTTGCGCAAATTGTTCAGTCTGAGTTTTCTGAAACGCGAGAAACGGAAAGAAGAGGAAACGAAGCAGGCGGAACGGTCGGGCCGCGACTTGGTAAACCCACAACCGCAGGAAGTGGAGTTCAACGTAGACCGTACGTACAAGCAACCTGTAACTCCGGTGCAACCGGCGGTGGAAGCACCGCAACCGGTGGTCGACAAACCAACGGAAGTGAAAGATGATACTGGAGTTAACTTTACATTCGAACAGACTACATCGGATGTCGAGCCCCCTTTTCTGAGGGAGTCGGAAGCAGATGAACCCGAATTTGAGATAGCTGTTACTGCAACCGACGAAGATGATAACTACCGGGGAAAGGAATCCGAACCGTATAACCCGAAATTAGATCTGGAAAACTATCGCCTGCCGCCGGTAGAACTGATGAAGTTCTACGAAAACAGCGAGCCGACCATCAACATGGAGGAACAGAATGCAAACAAGGATCGTATCATCAGTACGTTGCGTAGTTTCGGTATTGAAATCAACTCCATCAAGGCAACCGTAGGACCTACGGTGACGCTCTATGAAATTACCCCCGAATCCGGGGTACGTATCTCCAAAATCCGCGGACTGGAAGATGATATTGCGTTGAGTCTTTCGGCATTAGGTATCCGTATCATTGCTCCGATTCCCGGGAAGGGAACCATCGGTATCGAAGTACCGAACTCCAATCCGAAGATCGTATCGGGACAGTCGATCATCGGCAGTAAGAAATTCCAGGAGTCGACATTCGATCTGCCTATCGCACTGGGTAAGACGATTACGAACGATGTGTTCATGGTCGACCTTTGCAAGATGCCGCACGTACTCGTGGCGGGTGCTACCGGTCAGGGTAAGTCGGTGGGATTGAATGCTATCATCACTTCCTTATTATATAAGAAACATCCGGCTGAACTGAAGTTCGTGCTGGTCGACCCGAAGAAAGTAGAGTTCAGCATCTATTCCGTGATCGAGAACCATTTCCTGGCAAAGTTGCCCGATGGCGGAGAACCGATCATTACCGATGTGACCAAGGTGGTACAAACATTGAACTCGCTCTGTGTAGAGATGGATGCTCGGTACGACCTGCTCAAATCGGCCCATGTGCGCAATGTGAAGGAGTACAACGAGAAGTTTGTCAACCGCCGCCTCAACCCGGAAAAGGGGCACCGCTATATGCCGTACATTGTTGTGGTGATCGATGAGTTTGGCGACTTGATCATGACAGCGGGTAGGGAAGTGGAACTGCCTATTGCCCGTATCGCCCAGTTGGCCCGTGCGGTAGGTATCCACATGATCATTGCTACCCAACGTCCGACGACCAATATCATCACCGGTACCATCAAAGCCAACTTCCCGGCCCGTGTAGCCTTCCGCGTATCGGCTATGATCGACTCACGTACCATTCTCGACCGTCCGGGAGCCAACCAGCTTATCGGGCGAGGCGATATGTTGTTCCTCCAGGGAGCCGATCCGGTACGTGTACAGTGTGCCTTCATCGATACGCCCGAAGTGGAAGAAATAACGAAATACATTGCCAAGCAGCAAGGATACCCCACTGCTTTCTACCTGCCCGAAGTGGCTACCGAAGGTGGCGGCGAAGTGAACGACGAAGATCTGGGACGTCTGGATCCGTTGTTCGAGGATGCAGCCCGCCTGATTGTGATCCATCAGCAAGGATCTACTTCGTTGATCCAACGCAAGTTTGCCATCGGTTACAACCGTGCCGGACGTTTGATGGATCAGTTGGAGAAAGCCGGTATTGTTGGTCCTACCCAGGGAAGCAAGGCCCGCGATGTGTTGTGTGTAGACGAGAACGACCTGGAAACCCGTATCAGAAGTCTTAATTTATAAGCGATAAACCCTAAAACGTGAACATATGAAGAAGATGATCGTTATGTATATCATGGCGTTACTGACTTTGCCGGTGCTGGCTCAGCAACAGGCACAAGCCAAAACGTTGCTCGATAAGGCGGCTACTGCTTTCCGTAAGGCGGGAGGTGTGCAGGCCGGTTTTGCATTGAAGGTGTACGACCGTGGTTCGTTGGCCGGAGTGTCCGACGGAGTGATTCAGATCAGTGGCGAGAAGTTCTGCCTGAAGACTCCCGAAACCATTACCTGGTTCGACGGGAAGACCCAGTGGAGTTATATCATCACCAATGAGGAGGTGAACGTAAGTACTCCTACCGAGGCAGAATTGCAAAGCTTGAATCCGTATGCGTTGTTGAATCTTTATCAGAAAGGCTATAACTACAAGTTGGGAACTACGACGAGCTTTCAGGGAAAATCCGTCAACGAGGTAATACTTACCCCTATAGTGAAGAAACCCGATTTGTCAGCCATCGTGCTGTATCTGGCCAAGGATACCGCCCAGCCGCTTTTCGTCCGGGTGGAACAATCGGGTAAAAACTACAGCGAGATCACGGTGCTCTCTTATAAGACCGGTCAGAAGTATGCCGATCAGGTTTTCGTATTCAATAAAAAGAATTATCCGCAAGCCGAAGTCATCGACTTGCGATAACATAAAATAAAGTGACTATCATGGAAAAAGAAAAAGTAAGATGCCTGATCGTTGGTTCGGGCCCCGCCGGATACACGGCCGCCATTTATGCCGGACGTGCCAATCTATCCCCTGTATTGTACGAAGGACTTCAACCGGGCGGACAGCTCACTACGACTACCGAAGTGGAGAACTTTCCGGGTTATCCGGATGGAATCACCGGTCCGCAGATGATGGAAGATTTCCGCAAGCAGGCCGAACGTTTCGGGGCCGATATCCGTTTCGGACTGGCTACTGCATCCGACCTGAGCAAAGCCCCTTATAAAGTAGTAATCGACGAAGAAAAAGAGATCGAAGCAGATACGCTGATCATTGCTACCGGCGCCACGGCGAAGTATCTCGGCCTTGACGACGAAAAGAAATATGCCGGCATGGGAGTTAGCGCCTGTGCTACATGCGACGGTTTCTTCTACCGTAAGAAGGTGGTAGCTGTTGTCGGTGGGGGGGATACGGCTTGCGAAGAAGCTATCTACTTGGCCGGACTGGCTTCCAAAGTATATCTCATTGTTCGCAAACCTTTCCTGCGCGCATCCAAGATCATGCAGGAACGTGTCATGAAGCACGAAAAAATAGAGGTGCTCTTCGAACACAATGCCGTAGGTCTTTTTGGTGATAATGGTGTGGAAGGCGTACATGTAGTGAAACGTATGGGTGAGGCTGACGAAAGCCGTTATGATATAGCTATCGACGGATTCTTCCTGGCTATTGGCCATCAACCGAATTCGGATATCTTCAAACCGTATCTGGATACGGATGAAGTGGGATATATCATCACCGAAGGTAAGGGACCGCGTACGAAGATTCCCGGAGTATTTGTTTCCGGTGATGTAGCCGATCCTACATACCGTCAGGCGATTACGGCTGCCGGTAGTGGTTGCCAGGCAGCCATTGAAGCTGAACGCTACTTGTCGGAGAAGGGTTTGTAATTCTTTTAACTTATAACAATAAAGGCTGCTATCGCGTGTGATGGCAGCCTTTATTGTTATATGATTGGAGATATTAGTAAACTTCTACTTCATCCAGATACAGATTGGCTTGTACCGTTCCGGTAGCTACATCAGGGCGGAAGTTGACCCCGCTTTGAAGGGTGCCGCCATTGCCTATTGTTAACCGGATGTAAGTAGCTTCCACCGGTTCGAAGGTCAGAATGTCCGTATAAGCTATTCTTCCTGTTTTCGGAAGATTACGGGTGATTGTTTTTTCGGCCACTTTCTTGTAGTCTTTACCATCAGCAGAGATTTCTACAAATGCCGATCCGGCAGGCAGGATGCAATAAGCCGGGTTGAACAACGAACCGAAGAGCACTTCGCTTACCAACGTCGGTTTATCCATCTGCACGGTAAATACCACCTCTTTGCATTGGCCGTTCATATTGAAACAAGTCCAGGGGATGTACGATCCACCGTTTCCGCGTCTGCCGTTGGTCAGTCCAAGCGTAACCGGGTCTTCTCCCAATGCTTCGTTTGGACCGATGATGTCTCCTTTCACCCAGCCTGCCTGCGGAGTAACGGTGTATTTCTTCCCGCTGATCAGATTACCATAGAGCGATTTGCGGTTGACACTGCCTAACTTCTTTCCATCCTTGAAGGCGGCTGCGCGCAACTCAAAGCATTGATCCAACCCGAAAGGTTGGGTGTATAGTTCCGAGGTGGCAGTCGGGTCGGTCTCGTCGATGGTATAGCGGATCTCGGCACCCGGGTAGTAGCTTTCGAGCACTACATTCAGAGAGTCGTTGTCGCCTACCTGCGTATAGATATTGACGTCGAAGAAGTTGGTACAGGGCTTTACGTTCAGTACCTCCATGCGGTCGAAGTCGCTCACCATGCGTTGACAGAAGTCATCCCAACTCTTGTTGGCATTCTGCGTCCATCCGGTTTCGGCAATGGCAACTCCACGCGGGACTACCTGATAGTCGCGACGGTCGTCTGTTTTCATGTACTCCGCCCAGCAGTTGCCTTGCAGGCCGATGATGTGTTTCTTAACCAGTTCATCCGCATCGTCGGGAACAGGGTTATAAGCATATACGAACTTCAGGGTAGCAAATCCGCCGATGGTAGTCGGAGCAAACTCCGGATCTTCCTGGTATTTGTCTAAATAAGCGTACGCACCCGGGGTCATGATGGCGTCGTGTCCGGCTTTGGCGGCGTTGATACCTCCTTCCACACCTCTCCATGACATGACGGTGGCATTCGGAGCCAGTCCGCCTTCCAGTATTTCGTCCCATCCGATGATGCGGCGGCCTTTGCTGTTGATGTACTTCTCCATGCGGGTGATGAAGTAACTCTGTAACTTGTCTTCTTTGGAGTGTTTCAATCCGTCGATGACATTGGGGGTTGTGTCATCTTTCAGTCCGAGACTCTTGATCAGATCCTGGCAATGCTTGCAGTTCTTCCAGACAGTTTTCGGACATTCGTCACCACCTACATGTATGTACTCGCTGGGGAAGAGTTCGATAACTTCGTCCATCACCCCTTCGAGGAAGGCAAATGTTTCTTCCTTCGGGCAGAATACCTCTTCGAATACTCCCCAGAGACCGGTGACTTCGTAAGTCGTGTCCGGGCGGCACGACAGTTCCGGGTAGGCGGCAAGCGCTGCTATAGCATGGCCGGGCATTTCAATTTCCGGGATGACGGTGATGTATTTGCTGGCGGCGTAAGCTACCACCGCTTTCACCTCTTCCTGTGTATAGTAACCGCTCACCTCTTTGTTGTCGAACACCTGCGGGTAGTTTACAAAATAGTAATCGATCAACGTCCCTTTTCGCTTCGAACCGATCTCGGTCAGCTTGGGGTACTTCTTGATCTCAATACGCCAACCCTGATCGTCGGTAAGATGCCAGTGGAATGTATTCATCTTGTGCATGGCCAACATGTCTATATACTTATATATATAGTCGAGCGAAGGGAAATGACGGCAGACGTCTAAGTGCAGACCGCGATAAGAGAAGCGGGGGGAGTCTTCTATCTCGACAGCAGGCACCGACCATTCGGCATTTTTTACTTTCTCCTGTCCGTACACGGCCGGGGGAAGTAGCTGATAAAGCGATTGCATGGCATAAAAGAACCCATTGGGCTGCGATGCAGTGATGGTAATCTGTTGGGGAGTGACGGATAGCTTGTATCCTTCCTTGGATAGTCCTTCCTGGGTAACAAACGTAATGGCTGCTCCTGCATCTGCCTGTTCGGCATGTTGCAGGCGGATGCCCGAGATCATCGCCAGCCGTTGGATAAGACTGTCGGCAATGGCTGCTACTTCCGGTGTGCAACCGGTAGTGATCACCTTTACTTTTTTGTTTAACTCGAAACGCCCTTGTTGCGGCGTCAGATGATTGGGTAGCGGAACAATGTTGTACACGTTCACGACTTCCTTCGGCTGCTGGCATCCGGGGGTAATGAATAACAGTGCCAAAAGGAGGAGATTAATTCCTTTTTTCATGGTAAAATGTGTGTTAAGTTTGTAATTGAGATACAGGCAGGATCAACCGATCTTGCTTATTTTTTTGAGTTTCTCTTCTTCAATGATTTTGATTTTACGCCCGTCGATCGTAATAAGACGTTCGTTTGCGAAGTTAGACAGGGTACGGATAGCGTTGGAAGTAGTCATGTTCGATAAGTTGGCCAGGTCCTCGCGCGACAGGTAGATGCTGAGAGTGGAGCTGTCTTCTTCCAGTCCATAGCTCTCTTTAAGGAAGAGTAGCGATTCGGCCAGACGACCCCGGATGTGTTTTTGTGTCAAGTTCACCGTACGTTCGTCGGCTATACCGAGGTCGATAGAGAGTTGCCGGATAAAGAACATGCCCAAGGCATTGTTTTGAGCCAGCACAGTGGTAATGGCAGTCATGGGTATCAAGCCAATGTTCGACGGTTCAAATGCAGAAGCGGCAGTCACAAAAACCTCTTTCGCAAAATAAGCCCGGTAAGCAAAATACTCACCCGGCTTAATCATGCGTATAATTTGGCTACGTCCGCCTACACCATCTTTGTAGATCTTTACTTTCCCGGTCAACAAACACATCAAGTGAGAGGGAGTTTCTCCTTCCAGATAAATAGTTTCGTTCTTCTTATAACTTTGTATAGTGAAGTTATTAGCCAAGAACTCTTTCTGCTCCTCGGTCAGAGGGCCCCACATCTCGGAAAGTTTTTCCGAAAGATTGATGTCAGATACGTTCATTTTTACCATGAATGCTTCAAAACTGTGTTATAAAGCACAAATGTATGAAGAAAAAATGAATTTCTTAATAAAAAAAGGAAAATGTTTGTATCCGTATTCTTGTCAGTTACTTCGAAAATAGTAATTCCCGGTACTTGGGAAGCGGCCATATTTCGTCGTCGATTTCCAGTTCCAGCTGATCGATATGCTCGCGGATGCTTGCCAGATACGGGCGTACCAGTTCCTCGTAAGCGTATGCTTTTTCCTTGTGACTTTCCTTGTGATTAGCCACTTTGCGGGCTTCGATCATGTCGTGTACCAGCGTCTTGATGGCAGTAACCCGGCAGGAGATTTCTTTGATCAGCTCCTTGCGGTCGGCAGCCATGACTTCGAACTCTTCGGGCGAGAAAATTTCCTTGATACCTCGTAAATTTTCCAACAACCGGTTCTGGTAACTCACGGCGATGGGTACAATGTGGTTGATGGCAAGATCGCCCAATACACGGCTTTCGATTTGTACCTTCATGGTAAACTTGTCCAGCTCCACCTCCAGGCGACTGGCCAGTTCGGTCTCGTTGAAAATACGTTCGCCGATAAATACCAGCTTGGTTTGGTCGTCCATGAAGTGCATCAACGCTTCGGGCACATGGTTGATGTTGGTCAGTCCGCGGCGCGCGGCTTCTTCCTTCCACTGTTCGGAATAGCCGTCGCCTTCGAAACGAATGGCTTCCGAGGCAATAATCGTTTCTTTCAGAATACGGAAGATGGCTTCGTCTTTGTTGATTCCCTCTTCGATCAGCTTCTCTACCGAAGCCTTGAACTCGTTGAGCTGGCTGGCCATGGCAGCATTGATGGCAATCATGGCAGCGGCACAGTTGGACGACGAACCGGCGGCACGGAACTCGAAGCGATTGCCCGTGAAGGCAAAAGGCGAGGTGCGGTTGCGGTCGGTCGTGTCGAGCAGGATTTCGGGAATACGTCCGATACCCAGCTTGAGCGTAGTCTTCTCTTCCGGTGTCATCTTCGAGTTGGTCACCTGGCGCACGATCTCGTCGAGCATGGACGACAGATGTTTGCCGAGGAAGATGGACAGGATGGCTGGTGGTGCCTCGTTGGCGCCAAGCCGGTGACTGTTTCCGGCGCTCATGATGGATGCACGCAGCAGATTCTGGTTCTTGTACACCATCATCAAAGCATTGACTAAAAAGGTGAGAAACAACATATTGCCTTTCGGGTTCCGCCCCGGCGCAAAGAGGTTGACGCCGGTATCGGTGCAGAGCGACCAGTTGTTGTGCTTGCCCGATCCGTTCACACCGCTGAATGGCTTTTCGTGGAAGAGCACGGCGAAGTGATGCTTGCGGGCGATACGTTTCATCAGGTCCATTACCAACTGGTTGTGGTCATTGGCAAGGTTGGCATTCTCGAAGATGGGTGCCAATTCGAACTGATTGGGAGCTACCTCGTTGTGACGGGTTTTCACCGGTATACCCAGTTTGTGGCATTCTATCTCCAACTCTTTCATGAAAGCAGTGACCCGTGGCGGTATGGAACCAAAGTAGTGGTCTTCCAGCTGTTGGTCTTTAGCCGAAGAGTGTCCCATCAGTGTGCGGCCGGTGAGGCAAAGGTCGGGACGTGCATTGTATAAGGAAGCATCAACGAGGAAGTACTCCTGTTCCCAACCTAAATTGGTGTAAACGCGGGTGATATTCTTGTCGAACAACTGGCATACCTCCGTAGCAGCTTTGTCTACCGCAGCCAATGCTTTCAGCAAAGGCGTTTTGTAGTCGAGGGCCTCGCCTGTATATGATATAAATATGGTGGGGATACAAAGGGTTGTGTCTACCACAAATGCCGGCGACGATACATCCCATGCCGTATATCCGCGCGCTTCGAATGTATTGCGGATACCACCGTTGGGGAAGGATGAGGCATCCGGCTCCTGTTGTACCAGCAGTTTACCTGAGAAGCGCTCGATGATACCACCATCTTCGCCGAACTCGATGAAACCGTCATGCTTCTCGGCTGTTCCGTCGGTGAGTGGCTGGAACCAGTGCGTATAGTGCGTCACATTGAGAGATTTCGCCCAGCTCTTCATGCCGTTGGCTATCAGGTCGGCCATTTCGCGACTGATAGGAGTCCCTTTTTCAATGGCATTTACCACTGCCTTGTATGCTTCGCGTGGCAGGTACTCCTGCATCTTCTTACGATTGAACACGTGGCTGCCGTAATAATCGGATAATTTGTTCGAAGCAGTGGTTACTTCGATGGGTCGTCTGTTGGAAAGCTCTTGTAGAGCAAAAAATCTCATTTTTGACATACGGGTATCCTTTTTAATTGGTTGATGACGCAAAAGTATGTGTTTTTTCTGATATGACCCCTTTTTTTTAGGGGTTAATTTTGAAAAAAGATGTAATTTTCTTGTGAGTTTGCTTGTCTTTGTTGAAAGTAATATGCATTAATTATGACAACTATCTTTATTATGAACCATTATGAACTTGATTGATGTTTTGATAGAACATATTTTTGTAGGCTATATAATCAACGTTATTGAAGAAAGGAGTTGGTATGAGTCATACAAAAAAATGTCAGTGGTGTGGAAGATCTTATGAAGCTATTTGGCATACAGATCTACAATATTGCAGCAATAAATGCAAAAATGACGCAGCTAATGCGAAAAGAGCAAAAGAAGAGAGGCGTAGGGAGGAATCTCATTCATCTTCAATAAGTATGAAAGGTTGCCTATGGATAGTAGCAATTCTATTCAGTATATTCTTGGCTATATACATCTTTGGTGATGATATGGATGAAAAGAAAACAGTCAAAGCAACTACTGCCAATACACAGGCGAAACCAACTGTCGCCCTTGTTGAAACAGCTGCTCCTGCCAAGAAGAAGGACGAAAAAGCAGATCCATTCTCAATCGAGAACTTTAGTGTCTTTATTCAATCTTTTATAACCGGACCGGCGTACCAATTGTCCCATATTAAGTTCCCTTTGAAGTCCAAAACGAAGAACTTGGATGGAGAATGGATCTTTCTGGAAGAAGTCGATTGGAGATATATGGGAGAAAATTTTATTTTTCAAGGGAAGAAGGATGTTGATGGCTATGAATGCGAAGGTAGCTTCTCTAAAAAGAAAAAAGGAGAATATAATTATGAGTTGCAACGTGTGTCGGATTCCAGTATTGTTTTGAAGATGGTCTTTCGTCCAACGAATGAAGTGTGGATGTTGACAGAGATCGAAGAAGGCTTCTGAATACTCCAACTATGGATAAAAACGTAAAATAAATAAGATATGATGAACGAAGAGTTAAATGAATTGTATACCGCTAAGTGGGACGATGTATGCAATGCCTTGAAAACGGTTGTGGAAGATGAAACCTGCAGAACGAAACCTGCCTATCCGCTATTACTCGATATTGGTTGGTGGGAAAACAATGTTCGGAATGAAGATTGGTATAGTAAGGCCGATATTCGAGTGATGATCTTCGGGCGAGAAACAAACGAATGGAAAGGAACGGAAGATGATTTCGGTGTTCCACCTTCTCCTGTTTTTAATTCGGAGATATCGATGGGAGCTGTGTTAGGGGTGTACGAAAACTTTTACAAGAGTCATTATGTAGGAGATAAGTTTACGTTCAACGCCAATAGATATGGTACTTTTCACTATGGCTTTACTAAGTTTGTGACCTTGTTGAATCAAAAATATCCGGATAAGAAGATAGGATATATATGGAATAACCTCGTGAAGATAGGCAAAGCTGTAGGGTCGGGATTCCCAGGCAACGATATCTATTCTATAGAACGTAAACATTTCCCTGTGGTTTTGGAGGAAGTGAAGATATTAAAACCTGATCTCATTATTTTTCTGACAGGGACATATGATGAGAGAATAAAAGATTGTTTCGGGGAGGTTGAATTCTTACCGGTATCTTCCTATGCTTTGAATGAAGTCGCTAAAGTAAGGTGTGCGAATGTGGGCACAGCTTATCGAACATATCATCCCAGCGCTCATTTGACTCAAGGGAAGATGGAAGAGTATTACAGAGCTATTGTTGAAGATATAAGTTTTTAATCCTTTTTTTTATGAGAAAACACATTTTATTCACCTTGCTTCTATGCATAGCCCTGTTTTCTGCGCGATGCGGCAGTGAAAAAGACGAAGAGAAAGAAATTGTAGTCCCATCCGTTGAGATAGATAATGAGTCGGCAGATGTTACCTTGCCTGAAACCAGTGTCGGATCAACTACCGTTTCGTTCACCTGTAATAAAGAATGGAAAATCACTACCAGCGAGACTCGTGCCACTCCCTCTTGGTTTGATGTACATCCTAAAAGTGGCATGGCCGGTAAGCAGACATTGACCATCTCTCTCACAGAAGAAAATACCACTTATGACGACCGCAACGGTTACATCAAGATCGATTGCGATGGTGTGCAGAAATACATTACAGTCACCCAGAAAAAAAAGAATGCCTTGCTTATCACTGCCTCACGTTACGAGGTGGCTATTGCCGGTGGCGAGATCGAAGTCGAAGTAAAAGCCAATGTCAATTTTACGGTCGATATCAAGAATCCCGCGTGGATTCATCAGAAAGATACACGTGCGTTGACGACCTCTAAACTGCGTTTCAGTATTGATGCGAGTGAAGAGGCAGTCTCGCGTGAAGGGCAGATCGTGATCACGGATGGTAAAAACCTGTCTGAAACGGTGACGGTCTATCAGACTGGTGGTGAGGTATTGGTACTCACCCAAAAAGAATATGCAGTATCTGATGCCGGTGCTACAATTGCGGTGGAATTTAGCTGCAATACGGAATACACAGTACAGATGCCCGCTGTGAATTGGATCCGCGAAACCACCACGCGGGGTATGTCAACCTATACAAAATACTATGAGATTGATCCAAATAGCACGTACGATAGTCGTACAGCCACCATTGTGTTCATTGCGGGCACTAAACGGGAGGAGGTAGTTATTACCCAAGCACAGAAAGATGCGCTAATTGTCGCGCAAACGGAATATTCATTTGAACATAAAGGTGGTACCTTGAATTTTGATGTGCAACACAATGTTGATTTCGATGTAAACATTGTCGGTTCTGCCAGTAGTTGGATTACACAGATCACTACGCGCAGTTTGCAAACCACAGCACTTCATTTTACCATTGCAGCCAATACCAGCGATCAGGAACGTACTGGTACAATTACTATTATGAGCAACGGTGCAGAAAGACACATTACCATTACGCAGAAAGGTGTTGTTTTTGTAACTGGTGTATCGCTGAACAAGAGTACCACTACTTTGACGGTTGGTGATACGGAAACTCTGACAGCAACAGTTTCCCCAGCCAACGCTACGAATAAGAATATATCTTGGTCGAGTAGTAATGCAAGCATAGCGACAGTAGATGCCAATGGGAAAGTCACAGCAGTCTCTCCCGGCACAGTAACAATCACCGTGACTACTGCTGATGGTGGCAAAACGTCTACCTGCACCGTAACCGTGAAAGCAGCTGTTGTTTCAGTAACCGGCGTATCGCTCAACAAGAGCACCACAACTTTAACCGTAGGTGATACGGAAAGTTTGACAGCAACAGTTTCCCCAACCAACGCTACAAATAAGAATGTATCTTGGTCGAGCAATAATACAGGCATAGCGACAGTAGATGCCAATGGAAAAGTAACAGCAGTCTCTCCTGGCACAGCAACAATCACTGTGACTACTGCTGATGGTGGCAAAACAGCCACTTGTGCCGTAACCGTGAAGGCTGCCGTTGTTTCAGTAACTGACGTATCGCTGAACAAGAGTGCCACTACTTTGACGGTTGGCGATACGGAAACTCTGACAGCAACAGTTTCCCCAGCCAACTCTACGAATAAGAATGTATCTTGGTCGAGTAATAATGCAGGCATAGCGACAGTAGATGCCAATGGCAAGGTGACAGCTGTCACTCTTGGCACAGCAACGATCACCGTAACTACTACTGATGGTAGCAAAACAGCCACTTGTACCGTAACCGTGAAAGCTGCCGTTGTTACAGTAACTAGCGTATCGCTCAACAAGAGTACCACTACTTTAACGGTTGGTGATACGGAAACTCTGACAGCAACAGTTTCCCCAGCCAACGCTACTAATAAGAATGTATCTTGGTCGAGTAATAATACAAGTATAGCAACGGTGGATGCGAATGGAAAAATTACTGCAGTCTCTCCTGGCACAGCAACGATTACTGTGACTACTGCTGATGGTGGCAAAATAGCCACCTGTATTGTGACTGTGAAAGCAGCCGTTGTTTCAGTAACCGGCGTGTCGCTAAACAAGAGTAGCACAACTTTAACCATAGGTGATACGGAAAGTCTGACAGCAACAGTTGCTCCTGCCAATGCTACGAATAAGAATGTATCTTGGTCGAGCAGTAATACAGGTATAGCAACGGTAGATGCCAATGGAAAAGTGACTGCTGTCTCTCCTGGTGCAGCAACAATCACCGTAACTACCACCGATGGCAGCAAAACTTCGACCTGTACCGTGACTGTTAAAGCAGCCGTTGTTTCAGTAACTAGCGTATCGCTCAACAAGAGTACCACTACTTTAACGGTTGGTGATACGGAAACTCTGACAGCAACAGTTTCCCCAGCCAACGCTACTAATAAGAATGTATCTTGGTCGAGCAGCAATACAGGCATAGCGACAGTAGATGCCAATGGAAAGGTAACAGCAGTCTCTCCCGGCACAGCAACGATGACTGTGACTACTGCTGATGGTGGCAAAACAGCCACCTGTACTGTGACTATTAAGGCAGCCGTTGTTTCAGTGACTGGTGTATCGCTAAACAAGAATGTCACAACTTTAACTGTAAGTGATGCGGAAAGTCTGACAGCAACGGTTGCTCCTGCCAACGCAACAAATAAGAATGTTTCTTGGTCAAGCAGTAATACAAGCATAGCGACAGTAGATGCCAATGGGAAAGTCACAGCGGTTTCTCCCGGCACAGCAACAATCACCGTAACTACCACCGATGGCAGCAAAACTTCGACCTGTAGTGTGACTGTGAAAGCAGCCGTTGTTGCTGTGACTGGTGTATCGCTCAACAAGAATACCACAACTTTAACCGTAGGTGATACGGAAAGTCTGACAGCAACCGTTGCTCCTGCCAACGCAACAAATAAGAATGTATCTTGGTCGAGCAGTAATGCAAGCATAGCGACAGTAGATGCCAATGGAAAAGTCACAGCAGTCTCTCCCGGCACAGCAACGATCACCGTGACTACTGCTGATGGTAGCAAAACTGCTACTTGCACTGTAACAGTAAAAGCTGCTGTTATTTCTGTTACTGGTGTATCATTAAATAAAAGCACCACCAGTTTGACTGTTGGTGATACAGAAGATTTGACAGCAACGGTTGCTCCTGCCAATGCAACGAATAAGAATGTATCTTGGTCGAGCAGTAATGCAAGTATAGCTACAGTAGATACTAATGGAAAAGTAACAGCAGTCTCTCCCGGTACAGCAACGATCACTGTAACTACTGCTGACGGAAGTAAAACCGCGATTTGTACCGTAATTGTTAACGCTTCCCCTGTAGGAACAGGTGGCGGTTCCGATAACTGGGGAGATGGTGGAAAAATCAACTTTTAAAACATGCAAATATGAAAAGCACTAAGACAAGTATACTGGTAATTTTTGGCGCATTAGTTTTGATAGGTTGCCAAGACAATTTGCAACAAGAAGGAAATTATGTTGGTAAACGTATTTCTGTTACAGCACAAAGCAACGATACGACCTCTACACGTACAAGTCTCAAAGGTTTCGAAACGCAATGGGTTGCGGGAGATCAGATCGGTATATTCTCACCGCAAATTAGAGAAACCAGTTATCCGCATACCGCAGTAACCAGTGCTGTTGCATCAGCTTTCGATGGTGAAATGGTCTGGGGAAAAGGAAACCATGACTTCTATTCTTACTATCCCAATGCTACCGGAACATTTAGTCATACGGTTGTTCCAGTATCTCTGCCTGCACTCCAAACACAATCTGCCGGCGGCAATTCCGGACATATTGCTGCCCTTGATTTTATGGTGGCGGATCCGTTGACTGGTGTGGCACCCGGTGGAGAAGTTTCATTCCAATTCAGCCACTTGTTTACGTTGCTGGAATTTCGGGTAGTAGGTACAGGAAGTCTCTCTGAAATAACGTTGGCTGCAAATGAAACGGCTAAGCTGGCTTTTAGCGGTGGTAATATCGATATTTCGCAGGTTAAGCCAGCCGGTGGTGCGCCCTATGCAATCACTTATTCGGGCAATGCCAGCTCGTCGGTAACACTGTCCCTGGCTTCCCAGGTAGTGCTGACAGACAACGATGAAACCACCCCTACATTGTATATGATGATTAATCCTGCGGATCTAACTGGGCAACAGGTTAGTGTGACGATGACGATTGATGGAACTCAGAAAATAATTACTGCGGATGGGTTCCGGTTCGATCGTGGGCGTAAGTATATTCTTGTCATTGATCCGGAGAAAGGTATGGCAGAGATTGAACAAAAAGAGCGTGAGGCGCTGATTGCGATTTACAATTCCACTGGTGGTGCAAACTGGAAGAACAATACGAACTGGTGTTCAGATAAACCGATTGGGGAGTGGTATGGTGTAACTACGGATTCTGAGGGGTATGTTTATAGTTTATCTTTGAACGATAACAATTTAACCGGAACCATACCTGCTCAAATTGGAGATCTTTCTAAATTATCATACTTGTATTTGTGCAATGGTGACATTCGCGGAGTAATTCCGAAGGAAATAGGCTGCTGTACAGAATTAAGGGACATACAAATTGTTAATAATTTAAATTTGTCTGGCAATATACCAGTTGAATTGTTTAATTGTACCCAATTGAATGCTCTTTATTTGAGTGCTGTAGGATTAACTGGAACTATTCCTGCGGAAATAGGAACCTTAAAGAACTTGAAATACTTAAGTCTATCCGGCACTCAATTAAGTGGGGGTATTCCTAAAGAAATTGGAGATTGCGAAAGTTTGGAAAGCTTGGTAATTAATGGATTCAAAATGAATGGTTCCATCCCTGTGGAGCTTGGGAAGTTGAAGAATTTGAAATGGTTGGATTTAGGTATGGCTGGCTTAACGGGAACAATTCCCGCTCAGTTAGCAGGTTGCATAAATTTGGAAAGCTGTAACTTGGCATTGAACAACCTGTCGGGTACAATTCCTGATGAATTTGGTGATATTAGCAAGTTGGTGAATCTTAGTGTCTGGGGAAATAAACTAAGTGGGATAATTCCCGAATCAATTACTCGATTGAAATGTTGGCAATATGCTTGGGGAGAGATAGTGTATAATAATTATTTTGATTTAAGAGATTTGTCTATTCCTGCTCCCGATTTCGCTGTAAAGGATAATAATGGTAACATAATTGATTCATCAGTTGAGTATGCAAAAAATAAATATACCATACTTTATCAATGGAATCCTGGAGAAATGCCAGAATTTACTGAGAATCTAAAAAATGTTTATAATCAATACAAAGCTAAGGGAATAGATGTTATTAGTTGGACTTGGCAAGATTCTTCAGTGACCAAAAGTTACAACCTTCCATGGCGTAATTTTCAAACAGCAATGGCTGAAAACTATTTTCTTAAATATTCTATGGGATATACTTGCTACTATCCGTTGTTTTATGTTGGATTCCATACTGTGGTTGTAATTGATTCGGATAAAAAAGTTGTTTATTCAAATCTTCTAAATGATTATAATTTGGAGTACTTTCTTGAGAAAAACTTAGACGAGGATTATCTGCCAAGTAATTATACGTCAACAGACTATTCGGCTGATGGTAAGGTCATCACTCTACAAAAAGCTACTACAGGAAATGGCGTTGACATCGTATTGATGGGTGATGCATTCTCCGATCGGTTGATTGCCGATGGTACTTACGAATGTACGATGCGCAAGGCTATGGAGAAATTCTTTACAGAAGAACCTTATAAGACTTATCGTGACTTTTTCAATGTCTATGCGGTTACTGCCGTTTCGGAAAACGAGGTTTATGATACTCGCAGTAATACGGCACTAAGAGGCTATTTTGGTGGTGGAACACAAGTAGGTGGTAATGATGGTAAATGCTTCTACTATGCACTAAAAGCCATCTCAGCAAGCCGTTTGGACGATGCACTTATGATTGTTATGATGAATTCGAACAATTATGCAGGTACTTGCTATATGTACAGTTTTACAGAAGGTGATTACGCTCGTGGCCCTTCGGTTGCCTATTTCCCGCTTGGAAGTGATGATGCGACGTTTGAAGCGTTATTACATCATGAAGCGAACGGTCATGGTTTTGCCAAGTTGGCCGATGAATATGCTTATGAGGCAAACGCTACCATACCGGAGGGGGCGATTGATTATTACAATCAATTAGAAGGTTTCGGATGGTGGAAGAATGTCGACTTCACAAACGATCCCAACAAGGTGAAGTGGGCAAAATTTCTTACCGATAACCGTTATTCTAAGGAAGGACTGGGTATTTATGAGGGTGCATTCACTTATTGGACAGGAGCTTATCGCCCTACCGAAAATAGCATCATGCGCCACAATTATGGCGGCTTCAATGCTCCATCACGTGAAGCTATTTACTACCGTATCCACAAATTAGCTTACGGCGCAAGTTGGACATACGACTACGAAGCATTTGTGGCATACGATGCCGTGAATCGTACTTCAGCTGCTACAACACGCAGAGCTGCTGTACCAACCAAGGCTTTCAAACCACTTGCACCGCCGGTGATTATCAAACATTCGTGGCGTCAGGAGAAATAATAGATCGTATAGTTCACATATTCCCGACTATGCTGATATCATTGAGTGGGTATCTCAAAAAAATAAGAGCCGAAGGAATATCAGATAAGAATTGACTGTGGAAATAGAAAAAAGCCTGTTAGAATAAAACCATGCCAGGCGAACAACAGAAGCGGGCGGAAGCATACATTGTTTCCGCCCGCTTTCAATTTCTCTCCATCAGGCTTCCGCATATTCGAAAATAGTTCTTACATTTGTAAGCAGATGCAGTTAAACGACCGATTATGAATACATTTACCCGCAAACTTCCCATTGGGATACAGACGTTCGAAAAGATACGTGAAGAAAATTTCCTTTATGTAGACAAGACCGAACAGGTTTGGCAAATCGCACACACAAGTGTACCTTATTTCTTAAGTCGTCCCCGGCGTTTCGGGAAAAGTCTGCTGCTTTCCACGTTCAAATCGTACTTTGAGGGGCGTAAAGACCTGTTCAAGGGTCTTGCTATCGAGCAGTTGGAAACCGAATGGATACAATACCCGGTATTGCATTTAGACTTGAATGCGGAGAAGTTTGACAGCCCAGAGCGATTACAGATTCTATTAAAATTCAACCTCACGCAGTGGGAAGAACGTTACGGAAAGGGAGAAGGTGAGGGCTCTCTGTCTACCCGTTTCGCCGGCATCATCCGTCGTGCATCCGAACAAACCGGCCGTCAGGTCGTGGTGCTTATCGACGAATACGACAAGCCTCTGACGCAGAACCTGCTGAATGAAGCACTGCTTGATGACTACCATCGTACGCTGAAAGCTTTCTATGGCGTACTGAAAAGTGCCGATGCCTACCTACGCTTTGTATTCCTCACAGGAGTCACCAAGTTTGCCCAAGTGAGCATATTCAGTGACCTGAACCAATTGCGGGACATCAGTATGGTTCCCACATACGCTGCCATCTGCGGTATTACCCGGGAAGAGTTGGTAAAGGTCTTCACCCCGGAGATCACACGATTAGGTGAGAAACTGGAACTCTCGTTCGAGGAAACAGTAGACTTGATGAAGCAACAATACGACGGATATCACTTCTGTGAAAACGCACCGGGTATGTTCAATCCATTTAGCGTGCTGAATGCCTTACAGGATATGAAGACAGACGATTATTGGTTTCGCACCGGCACCCCCACCTTCCTGGTCAACCTGCTCAAAGAAAGCGATTACGATTTACGTAAACTGATAGATGGTGTGGAGATGCGTTCGGCCACATTCTCCGAGTACCGCGCCGAAGCCAACAATCCCATCCCGTTACTTTATCAAAGTGGGTATCTCACCATCAAGGGGTACGATACCCAGCTAAAGCTCTACACTCTGCGTTTCCCAAATCAAGAAGTGGAGATCGGGTTCCTGAACTTTCTGCTTCCCGACTATACCACAGTGGAAGACAGTGAGCGTGATTCGTACATCGGCCAGTTCGTACGATAGTGAAAAACGGTGTGGAGTTCAGCAAGAAAGAGCGAAACATTGGTCGGTACATTGCCGTATAATAGTAAGAGTAGGAAAACGGATATGACTACTAATATGCTGCGAATTTAAGGTATATGACAAAAACGTATAATTGCATCTGCTCAACCTGAGAATGCATAAAACAAACTCTGTTTTAGTATAAATCAATTTCCAGATTAGTATATTACTATCCTTCGGTTAGAAAACGACTACTCTTATCAGTGCATTGATAAGAATAGATGTTTACTAATTGATAAATAGATTTATACTAACCGGCATATAGTTTTTAGCTATCCGGACAATAGATTTATGCATAACGGAATCCAACTCCTTTCATACGTTATTTTTGTCATGTACTGAAGCTGCTGATTTATTCCACCTGTAATCGTGGGTTGTATTCACAGACTTACATCAACTGTTTCCTGACGTTTTGGCAATTTGTCAATACAGAACCCTCGTGCTTGCATTATTTGCGACAAAGATTGCTTGTGGATGATAAAATCGCAAGGAGAGTGAATTGTTGATTGTCAAAATGAAACGATTTTGTTTTTGTGTAGTTTATTTTGGTAGTGTTTGGTTTGTATAGTTGTTATTGGAGTCTTTATTGAGCTGGTTGAATTTGCTATTTGATAGTTTGATGTATGGTGGATTTCTGCTTCAAATAGCTTTTTGAGAGGAGAAAATCAATCATTTTTCGGTTTGTTCCGAACCCTCAGGCCGAAGGTTTAAAAGGTACGGGTCGAAGGTTTTAAACCTTCGACCCGTACCTTTTAAACCTTCGGCGAGTTTGGTATCTCATTTTGTGGTCACTGCTCCTTTCGAAACTGTATTCTTATTCGTTTTTGGTATTGAAAGATAGTTGTTTATTGTATGATAATGCGGATATTTATTCGCTATTCCATCTGGTTGCCTCTTTTTGTCTTATTTCGGTGTTAGCCAAAAATGCGATTATTGCTAATCTTGTATATTGTGTTTGTCTATTTCATTTCATTTTGATATTTGAAGGATGCTTTCTAATAAGTTCGCTTAAACAATCTACTTTTGAAATATTTTTTCTGAGAATAGGCAGGTATATTGTCAATTATTCTTTATATTTGAACCATTGTGAACTTGACTTGTATTTTTACAAGCGATACCTTTGCCGCATTCGAAATAAAACAATTACCAATAATGATAAAAATATGAAAACGCAAAATTTACTATGTCTGCTTATGGCGACTTTTATGTGCGCCTGTTCGAGTAATAGCGACGAACCGGCTCCTACACCGGAAGTAAAAAAAGTACCTATTAACTTGTCACTTGGAGTGGAATCGCGGGCTACGGATTCCTCGTTCGAACCGGACGATAAGATCGGACTGTATGTAGTGAATTATGTAAGCGGAGTGGCAGGTACGCTTCAGAATTCAGGTAATCAAGTCGATAATATGCGCTTTACCTTTGCAAGCGGGGTGTGGACACCCGATACGAAAATTTATTGGAAGGACGAAACCACCAAGGCCGACTTCTACGGTTTTTATCCCTATGCCTCGGTAACCAATGTGCAAAGTCATACTTTCGATCTGAAAGAGGATCAATCTACTTTGGCCAACTACAAGGCCAGCGATTTCTTGTGGGGCAAGGCTGCCGGCATTTCGCCTACCGAATCGGCGGTGAGTATTACCACCAAGCATATCTTTAGTAATGCCATCATTAAAGTGGAAGCGGGTGAAGGATTTACTGCCGAAGCATTGGCGGCCGCTACGGTCAGTGTGAAACTGGGGCAGGTAAAAACACAGGCTACCATCAACCTTACTACCGGTGTGGCCACCGCTTCCGGAGCTGCTAAACAGGTAATTCCGTTGAAAGAAACCGATTCGTACCGGGCTTTGATCATTCCTCAAACGATTGCTGCCAATGATTTTATCATTGTGACCGTCAACGGGCAAGACTATAAGTTGAACAAGGAATTTACTTTTGTAGCCAATCAGAAACATACCTTTACGGTGAAAGTGAGTCGTACCAGTAATGGTATCAATGTGAACATCGGTTCGTGGGATACTGACGATACTGATCATGGTGGAGTGGCCAACTAATAATTGAAGACAGGAAAAATGAATCAGAGAGAAAAACGTATGTCTCGTTTGTGGTCGCTTGCCAGTGTAAGTTTGTTGGTACTTTCGTTGGCTGGATGTGCCAACGATGACATAGTGTCGGTGAACGGGCAGGCAGGGGGAAAGCGTATCATGCTTGCCGGAGAGATTGATCAGGTGGCAGTTACACGTGTCAACGATAGTGGTTTCTGCACTGGTGATGGTATCGGTGTTTATTTTGTAGACTATAACGGAAATATACCGGGACAGCTTTCGCTTGCCGGCAACCGGGGTAATAATGTGCGCTTTACCTTCGATGAGACTGCTTATCAGTGGAACAGCGATTACGATATTTACTGGAAAGACAATCAGACGCATATCGATGTGTATGGATACTATCCGTACGGAACGCCTTCGAGTATTGATGCATACGCGTTCGAGGTACAGAAGGACCAGTCGACTGCAGCCGGAAATGGAGCGTTGGGTGGTTATGAGGCGAGTGACTTTCTGTGGGGAAAAGCTGCTGATGTAGCCCCTACGGCCAACGTCATCCGTCTATCGTTCAAGCACCGGATGGCTAATGTGCGTGTAACGTTGGTAGAAGGTACAGGTTTTGCTTCAGGCGAATGGGCAGGGTTGGACAAGCAAGCGTTGGCGATGAATACCAAACGCAATGCGGTGATCAACCTCTCGGATGGTTCGGTTACGGCTACCGGTGAAGTGGCTGCCGCAGGTATCATTCCCAGTAAGGTAAACAATGAGTTCCGGGCCATTGTGGTACCTCAAACGGTAGCAGCTTCCAAGTCTCTGTTCACGGTTACGGTAGGTGGGGTGGCATACAAGTTCACTAAAGAAGAGGCATTCACGTATGTTAGTGGTAAGATGCATAACTTCTCCATTGTTGTGAACAAGAAAGCAAATACAGGCGATTATGAATTTGTATTAGCCAGCGAATCGATTACGGCTTGGGAGAATGATGCGGTATCGCATGATGCTACGGCACGTGAGTATATTGTGATCGATGTGCCCGAAGCAGGGACATTGAAGGAGTGTATCACCAAAGCCGGTAAGGATTATAAGAAATTGCAGAATTTGAAGATCACCGGGAAGATTGATAAACGGGACTTCGACATGATGCGAGTGGAGATGGATCGGCTTCAATCGCTGAACCTGAAAGAAACAACTATTCAGGCTTATGGAGCTGAACTTGAGAATATCATGCCAAATTCTTGCCTTGATCATAAAATTACTTTGTTGCGGATTATTCTACCTGACAAATTAGAAGGTATTGGAAGTAGTTCTTTTTATGGATGTACTAATTTGGTAGGCTCATTGACTATTCCCGAAGGAGTGAAAACAATTGGAGCCGCTGCATTTAGAGAATGTACAAATATGACTGGTACTCTTTCTTTACCTACTACATTAGAAAGAATAGAAGAACAAGCTTTTTATAGGACAGGTTTTGCTTGCGAACTCATATTGCCTTCTGCTTTAAACTATATGGCTCGTCAAGTTTTTACCGACTGCCCGAACTTTTATGGTTCATTGCATTTGCCCGATGGCTTAACATATATGGGTGAAGCTGTCTTTGAGAATTGTGTCGGTTTAACAGGATCCATTGAAATACCTGCTCAAGTTAAAGAGATTGGACATAATACCTTCTATTTTTATCGGGGAGATGGAAATTTTAACGGAACACTAATTTTGCATGATGGAATTACTTCCATTGGAGAAAATGCATTTAATGGTGCTGCCCTGCGTGGAGAACTTGTCTTACCCAAAGATTTGGTTGTTGTTGGAAGTGGGGCATTTAGAGGCTGTGATTTCTCCGGCGAATTGAAGCTACCTGCGAAACTAACCACCATTGGTAACGATGCTTTCGCTTATAATTGGCGTCTGATGGGTACACTCGAAATCCCGGAAAACGTTCAAAGCATCGGGAGTAACGCCTTTGCCTACTGTCGTAGTATCGAAAAAGTAATCTTTCCGGAAGCCACGGAGAGCATTCTGTCCGGTGCATTCACCGACTGTTTCGGTATTGGTTCCATCGTTTGTAAAGGAGCTGTTCCATCATATGTACATGCAACGGCTTTCAACGGGGTAGCCAAAGATAATTTTACCGTAGAAGTACCCGAACCTGCTGTACAACAATATCAGGTAGCAGCTGGATGGGCCGACTTTAAACGTATCTCTGCTCATCGGGAATTAGTGTGCCGTCCGGCGGTAGCCAATGCCATCAATACCCGTTGTACCCGCACATTAGTGCTCAATGCCGAAGGAGATTGGGAAGTGGAAAGCAAGCCATCCTGGTGTACACTCTCGGCCATGAACGGATCGAAGAAAACTGAGCTGACCCTGACCATCGAAGCCATGTCGCACGGATCGGCTCCCCGTACAGGTGATGTAGTATTCAAGTTGAAAGGCAGAGACTATACCAGTCGTTGTACAGTGACTCAACATGATTATGAGTACGATGAAGATCAGATTATCACGTTGCAGCAAGCCAAAAAGGGAAAGGGGATCAATCTGGTATTCCTGGGTGATGGCTACAATGCAGAGGATATATCGAAAGGTACTTATCTGGCTGCCATACGCGAGCAAGTGGAACACTTCTTCGGTATAGAACCTTATACCACCTACCGCGACTATTTTAATGTGTACACAGCCATTGCCGTATCGCCCGAAACCGGTATCGGTACTATCAATACCATTCGTTATACCCGCTTCGAAACGACATTCACCGGTGGGGTAGGAATGCGATGCGACTATGATGCCGCTTTCGACTATGCATTGCGAATGCCTACAGTGGATAAGAACAACCTGAAACAGTCGTTGATTATTATCACTCCTAACACGACCGATTATGGTGGTATCTGCCAGATGTGGGAAGATGGGTCGGCCATAGCCTTCTGTCCGATGAGTACGTACGGTTATCCGTTCGATACTCGGGGAGTGTTGCAGCACGAAGCCGCTGGACACGGATTCGGAAAGTTGGGCGATGAGTATATTTATCACAATGCCTTTATTGATTTCTGTCCGTGTACCTGTTGCCCGCACGATAGAGAGTTGCGTTACTATCAGTCGTTGGGCTGGTTCCAAAACCTCTCGCTTACCGGGAAGATGCACGAAGTACCTTGGTCGCATTTCATCTTCAACGATCGTTACAGTAGCTTTGTCGATATTTTCGAAGGAGGCTATATGCACTCGCGTGGTGTGTTCCGTTCGGAGCAAAACAGCTGTATGAACAATGATGTGCCTTACTATAGCACCATCAGTCGCGAAGCCATCGTGAAACGAATTATGGAGTATGCCGGAGAAACTTACACGCTCGATAAGTTTTTGGCCAACGACAAGATCGAATCAGGAAACGTGACTCGTGCGGCAGTAACACCCTATTGGGGGCCGAGAGCAGGCGATCGTCAAGCACAACCGCAGGTGCATAAAGGCAGTCCACTGTCCAAAAAATAAGATTATTACCGATAATAAAAGAATATGAAGAAAATTAAGATATCTATTCATGCCTGTTTCTTAGGAACACTTCTGTTCTTGGGAGCATGCAGCAGCGAAGAACTATCTTCGGAGGCAGATGCCAACGTTATGACGTTCGAGATAGTGCATCCGGCAGAATCACGTGTCACTACCACTAAGTTCGAGAATGCCGACAAGATCGGGGTGTTCGTTACAGGGAGTACCGAGCCCTTGCAGGTATCGGGCAACTATGTGAACAATGCCTTGCTTACTTACAATGGAACGGCTTGGAAGTCGGCAACACCTGTGTACTATAATAATGGTACATACCACGTATATGCGTATTATCCTTATACCACAACAATCAGTTCGGTAGACGATTACCCATTTGAGGTGTCGCTCGACCAGACAACCGCCAAGAATGGCAGTACTTTAGGTGGTTACGAAGCCAGCGACTTCCTATGGGCTACGAAGAAAGGTGTGACGGCCAGCGCTTCGCCTGTCGCTTTGCAGTTTGCCCACCGTATGAGTAAGGTGGTGGTACGCTTGGTCAAAGGAGACGACTACGATGGTGAGATCCCTACAGATGCAACAGTGTATATTCACAATACGGTTACCTCGTCGACCATTGCCCTGGAAGCAGGTGTAGCTACCGTGAATCCGTATGGAAAGAAGAATACCCTGAAAGCCCGTAACGAAGGCAACCTCCGCTATTCGGCCATCGTGGTACCTCAGCGTCTGAACAACCGCTTGCCGCTGATTGAGGTGGTAATGAAAGGCGTGTCATACATGATGGAGAGTACTTTTGTCTTCAAGACCGGTATGCAGCACACGGTGTCGCTGGTTATCTCGAAGAATCCCGAGCAGGTAAAGATCGAGATCGGTGGAGAAATAGAAAACTGGAATTAGAGATTCGTGACACACACATCAACATATAAATAATGATGCATATACATCGAATATACTTGTTTTTAACCATATCCTTGCTTCTCGCTTTCACGGCAGGATGCAGTGACGAGGAGGTGATCCCTTCGAAGGATAGGGGTAAAGCCATCACACTTACCGGAGAGATCGATCAGGTAGCGGTATCCCGTGCCAATGATAGTGGCTTCTGCGATGGAGACGTCATCGGGGTATATGTAGTGGATTACGCAGGTAATAATCCGGGCAAACTGGCTGCCACCGGAAACCGGGCCAGCAATGCGCGCTTCGCCTTCAGTGAGACTACTTATCGGTGGAATAGCGATTACGATATTTATTGGAAAGATGGTATCACACATATTGATGTGTATGGGTATTATCCGTATGCCAATCCTTCGAACGTCGATGCTTTTCCTTTCGAGGTTCAGAAAGATCAGTCGAAAGCAGCCGAAACCGGATTACTTGGCGGTTACGAAGCCAGCGACTTCTTATGGGGTAAGGCTACTGATGTAGCCCCTACCGCCAGTGTGGTCCGGTTGTCGTTCAAGCACCGGATGGCTAATGTCCGGGTTACTCTGGTAGAGGGTACCGGCTTTGCTTCCGGCGAATGGAGTGGATTGGAAAAGCAAGCATTGGTTACTAATACAAAAAGAAATTCTGTTGTCAATTTGGTGGATGGAACGGTAACGGCTGTCGGCGACGTGGCTGTTACCGGTACCATTCCCAGTAAGGTAAACGATGAGTTCCGGGCTATTGTAGTGCCGCAAACGGTAGCGGCCGCCAAGTCATTGTTCAGTATTACGGTGGGCGGAGTGGCTTATCAGTTTACGAAGCAGGAAGCTTTTACGTATGTGAGTGGTAAGATGCACAACTTCTCCATCGCTGTGAACAAGAAGACGACTACTGGCGACTTTGAATTTGCGGTAATCAGCGAATCGATAACTGCCTGGGAGAACGATCTGGTATCACATGATGCTACTGCCCGTGAGTATATTGTGGTAGATGTGCCCGAGGCTGGGACATTGAAAGAATGTATCGCTAAGATAGGAAAGGATTATAAGCGATTGCAGAATCTGAAGATTACCGGACAGATCAATGCGAATGATTTCTATTTTATGCGGGATGAAATGACCGTTTTGCGGTCATTGAATTTGAAGGAAGTAGTTATAAAAGAATGTGAGAGTGTAAATGAGGAAGCCGACAAAATACCCCATCATGCCTTCAACATGAATAAATCCTTGTTTAATATTGTTTTCCCGGATCAATTAAAAGCTATTGGAAATGATGCGTTCGCTCGGTCTAATTTGAGTGGCTCAATAATTATTCCGGAGGGTGTTATTACTATTGGGTCGTATGCTTTCCTTGAGTGCGCTAAGCTGAATGGGACGCTGGTTTTACCTACTACTTTAGAAACAATTGAAATGTGTGGATTTTTCGAATGTACTTTTGTTTGTGAGTTAAAGTTGCCTGCTAACTTGAGAAGTATTGGAGAAACAGCTTTTCGAGATTGTAACGGTTTGCATGGAGAACTAATTTTTCCGGAGGGGTTGGAAGAAATAGGAGATGGAGCATTCTCTGGGTGTCGTAGCTTGACCGGCTCGTTGATCATTCCTTCTAAAATGAAAGAGATACCGGATAATGCTTTTTCAAGGACAGGACTGAACGGAAATCTCATATTGCACGACGGAGTTGTTTCCATAGGGAAGTCTGCATTTGCGCTGACGCCGATGAGAGGTGAACTGAATTTTCCTCAAAGCTTGATTATCATAGATGCACGTGCTTTTGAAGATTGTGACTTTTCGGGAGAATTGAAGTTCCCCAGAAAACTGCATATTATTGGTGCTGGCGCTTTTTCCAACAACTGGAGATTGGCGGGAGCAATAGATATCCCTGAAGGAGTATCAAGTATCGGAGCTAATGCATTCTCCGGTTGCCGTAATCTGGAGGGAGTTGCATTTCCTGACGGTCTGGAGAGTATTCAGCAATATGCTTTTTCAGGTTGTTCTGGCATCAACTCGATTGTTTGTAAAGGCTCTATGCCTCCTTATGTAGAGTCTACTGCATTTGATGGAGTTTCTAAAGATAATTTTGTAGTAGAAGTGCCTGAGGTTTCTGTACAACAATATCAAACAGCCAAAGGATGGAGTGAGTTTAAACGTATTACTGCTTATCATGAATTGGTTTGTCGGCCTTCTGTAGTCAGTGCTATCAATACTCGATATACTCGTAGTTTAGTTTTAAATGCTGAGGGCGACTGGGAAGTGGAAAGCAAACCATCTTGGTGTACGCTTTCAGCTATGAGTGGTTCAAGGAAAACAGAATTGATTTTAACCATAGATGCAATGGCGCATGGAGGAGAAAACCGCACAGGAGATATTGTATTTAAGCTGAAAGGTAAGGATTACACAACTCGTTGTGCGGTATCTCAATATGATTATGAGTATGACGAAGATAAGATAATTACGCTTCAAAGTGCTTCGAAAGGAAAAGGTGTTAATCTGGTATTTCTGGGTGATGGGTATGGTGCAGAAGATATATCGACCGGTAAATACCTACAGGATATGCGAGATCAGGTAGAACACTTCTTTTCCGTGGAGCCTTATTTTACCTATCGTAGTTTTTTCAATGTGTATACTGGGATTGCTTTATCTTCAGAAAGTGGAATTGGAACTGTGAATACAATTCGGGATACCAAATTCCAGACAATATTCAATAACGATGTCAATCTAAAGGCGGATTATGAAGCAATCTTTAATTATGCTCTTAGAACTCCCACTATAAACCAAGCCAACCTGAATCAATCGTTGATCATTGTTACACCAAATACTTCTGAATATGGAGGTGTCTGTCAGATGTGGGGGGATGGATCAGCTATTGCCTTCTGTCCAAAGAGTACATACGCTTATCCGTATGATACCCGTGGAGTGTTACAACATGAAGCGTGTGGGCATGGGTTTGGTAAATTAGGAGATGAACATGTCAATTTCAATGGTTTTATTAATTGTATTTATGAAAGTATATTGCGGGAACAGCAGACTCTTGGGTGGTCTCAGAATTTGTCGCTTTCCGGAAAGATACACGAAGTTCCTTGGTCGCATCTCATTATGCACGAACGGTATAGTGATGCGGTGGATGTTTTTGAAGGTGGGTTTCTGTTCTCACGAGGTGTATACCGATCGGAGAAGAATAGCTGTATGAATAACAACGTCCCTTATTTTAATACGATTAGTCGTGAAATAATAGTGAAACGTATCATGGGGTATGCAGGAGAACAGTTTACCTTCGAAAAATTTGTAGCGAATGACAAGATGGATCCCGGTTCGGATACCCGGTCCAGTGTTTCGGGGTGGAGAAGCAATCCGTATGGGCGACAGAATTTTCCACAACTACATCCGGGAAGTCCGGTTACAAGAAAATAATGGGGCAATGAACAGATATCGGATATTCTCGCTTTGGACTCTATTATTACTGTTGGTTTGCATGGCAGGATGCAGTGACGAGGAGGTTGCCCCTTCGAAAGAGGGAGGTAAAGTCATTACGCTTACTGGAGAAATAGACCAGGTAGCGGTATCTCGTGCCAATGATAACGGATTCTGTGATGGGGATGCTATCGGGGTTTATGTGGTAGACTACAACGGTAATAATCCGGGTAAACTTGCTGTTATTGGGAATCGGGCCAACAATATGTGTTTTACTTTCAACGAAACTGCTTATCGGTGGAATAGCGATCGTGATATTTACTGGAAAGATGGTGTTACGCATATTGATGTGTATGGGTATTATCCGTATGGAAGTTCTTCGAGCGTTGATGCTTGCTCTTTTGAAGTAAAGAAAGATCAGTCAACAACAGCCGGAGATGGATTGTTGGGTGGTTATGAGGCGAGCGACTTTTTGTGGGGTAAGGCTACTGATGTGGCTCCCACAGCGAGCGTGGTTCGCCTGTCGTTCAAACACCGGATGGCCAACGTCCGGATAGCGTTGGTAGAAGGTACTGGCTTTGCTTCTAGTGAGTGGGCGGCTTTGGAGAAGCAGGTGTTAGTTACAAATACGAAAAGAAAAGCTGTTGTTAATCTGATGGATGGTTCTGTTACAGCTACGGATGAGGTGTCTACTACCGGAACTATCCCCAGCAAGGTAAATGATGACTTCCGGGCTATCGTAGTTCCGCAAACGGTGGCAGCCGCCAAATCATTGTTTAGTATTACAGTGGGTAGAGCGTCGTATCAGTTTACAAAGGAAGAAGTATTCACGTATGTGAGCGGAAAGATGCACAACTTCTCTATTGTAGTGAACAAGAAGACGAACACTGGTGATTTTGAATTTGTGGTGGCCGGTGAATCGATTACAGCTTGGGAGAACGATTTGGTTTCACACGATGCTATTGCTCGTGAGTATGTTGTCGTGAATGTACCCGAAGCTGGAACTCTGAAAGAATGTATTGTCAAGGCTGGATTAGATCATAAACAATTGCAAGACATAAAAGTAACCGGTCGGATTAACGAGAATGATTTCACTTTTATGCGAGAGAATATGTCAAGTCTTCGATCTCTGAATTTGAAAAATGTTCAAATTACAGAATACGGAAGTTGTGAAGCCAATAAGATTCCAGCGTATGCATTTTTTCAAAATAGAACTCTTTTAAACCTTGTACTGCCGGATAAATTAGTATCAATTGGCAGTTGTGCTTTCAAAGAATCGGTTTTAAACGGGTCATTGGTTATTCCGGAAGGAGTGGTGACGATAGAATATGCAGCATTTGAGATGTGTTCTAATCTGACTGGATCTTTAGTTTTGCCAACTACCTTGCAAACGATTGGGGCTGCAAGCTTTGCAGAATGTAATTTTGTATGTGAGTTGATATTACCTACTCATTTGAAAACGATTGATGAATGTGCTTTCCTAGACTGCGAAGGATTCTATGGAGAATTGATTCTTCCGGAAGCCTTGGAAAAATTAGGTAGAGTTTCTTTTTATGGATGTCGCAATTTGTCAGGTTCTCTTACGATACCTCGTAGAATTACTGAGATACCGGAAGCTGTTTTTACAGCGACTGGATTAAATGGTAATCTCATTCTGCACGATAAAGTAGCTTTGATTGGAAAATCTGCATTTCTTGCCTGCCAGTTAAAAGGAGAATTAGTTTTACCTCAAAGCTTGATAGTAGTAGAGGATTATGCTTTTAGTGGTTGTAAATTTTCCGGAGAGTTAAAGCTTCCGAAAGATTTGCTAATGATTGGGCAAAGTGCTTTTGAGGGTAGTTTTGAATTGGAAGGAATAATTGAAATACCGGAAAGAGTAATGAGTATCGGTGCTTCTACTTTTTCACATTGCAAAAATATTAAAGGTGTTGTATTTCCTGCTGGTTTGGAGAGTATTCAACGCGAAGCTTTTGCTGGTTGTTATAGTTTGGGCTCTATTGTTTGTAAAGGTGCTATTCCTCCATATATTGAATCAAATACTTTTGGTGATATTTCTAAGGATAATTTTACTTTAGAGGTGCCCGAAACATCTGTCTTGGAATACAAGATGGCTCCAGGCTGGAATGAGTTTAAACGTATAGCTGCTCATCATGAATTGGAATGTCGTCCATCAATGATTAGTGCTATCAATACCCGGTCTATCCGTAGTCTGATTTTATATGCCGAAGGTGACTGGGAAGTGGAGAGCAAACCGTCCTGGTGCACGCTCTCTAACATGAGTGGATCGAAGAAAACCGAATTGACTCTAACTGTTGAAGCAATGTCGCATGGTTCAGGAAATCGTACAGGAGAAGTGGTTTTTAAACTAAAAGGTAAGGATTACACAACATCTTGCACTATATCTCAGTATGACTATGAATATGATGAAGACAAGATCATTACACTTCAAAGTGCTTCAAAAGGCAAAGGCATTAATCTGATATTTTTGGGAGATGGTTACAATGCAGAAGATGTATCAACTGGTAAGTACTTGTCGAATATTAAGGAACAGGTGGAGCATTTTTTTACAGTCGAACCCTATTCTAGTTATCGTAACTATTTCAATGTATATACCGCCATTGCTTTGTCACCGGAGAGTGGAATAGGAACAGTGAACACTCTTCGGGATACCAAGTTTGAAACGACATTCAGCTGTGGTACTGGCCTAATAGCAAACAATGATGCCATCTTCGAGTATGCGCTTAAGATGCCTACAGTTACGAAAAATAATCTGAATCAGTCGTTGATAGTAGTTACACCTAATACTACAGAATATGGAGGCGTCACTCAGATGTGGAGTGATGGTTCGGCCATTGCTTTCTGTCCCCGGAGTACGTATGGTTATCCGTATGATGCAAGAGGATTGGTGCAACACGAAGCAGGTGGTCATGGGTTTGGTAAGTTGGGCGATGAGTATATTTATCAGAATGGATTTGTGAACGAAATATATGCGAATATGCTACGTGGACATCAAGCCCGCGGATGGTTCCAGAACTTATCACTCACAGGAAAGATGCACGAAGTTCCCTGGTCGCATCTGATGACTCACAGCCGTTATAGTGGGTTTGTAGATATCTTCGAAGGAGGGCTCATGTTCTCCCGCGGAGTATTTCGCTCCGAACAAAATAGTTGTATGAATAATAATATCCCATACTTCAGTACCATTAGCCGCGAAGTGATTGTGAAACGTATCATGGAGTATGCCGGAGAACAGTACACCTTCGAGAAGTTTGTGGCGAATGACAAGACCAATGCTGGTTCAGTTACCCGTGCTGACGCTCTTGAGTGGCGAAGTAATCCATACGGCCGGCAGGATCTTCCGCGGATACACCCCGGAAGCCCGGCAGTTAGAAAATAAGTATTTAATTTGGTATATTTGCATGTATAAACATACGGTTTGAGATGATGATAAAAGCGACACATATAAAATTTCTTTTCTTTTCCATTTCCTGTTTATTAGGGCTGTGGGGAATTGGCTCGTGCACGGATGCTACAGAGTTCGTTGCCGGTATGCCATTCAGAATTACCGATAACAGCGACTGGGGACTCATAGGAACCGATGGAAGTGTACTATCCATGAATACCTACAAACAACAACCTACAGCCGTAGTGGGTGGCCGTTTCTGGGTACCCGATGCAGAAAGACGGTTGAAACTCTATAACATTGCACATCCCGAATCGCCGGTGGCGGGCAAGAGTTTTGTACAGGGAGGCTACTTTTTTGAACCCGCTACCATCGCACAGGAAAATACGGATGAACCTTTGTTAGTGATTGATAAGCAAGGGGAGATATTGGCTCGGTTAGACAAGTACAACCTGCATACCATCGTCATGGCGCACAATTTCTCCGAAGGGCTGGCGCTGGTATGCACCGACAAACTGAAATACGGCTATGTAGACAGTCGTGGGGAGATGGTAATCAAGCCCGTATACGATCTTGCTTATGACTTCTCGGATGGGGTTGCAGTGGTGGGTATAGCCGACGAAAACGGGCAGATGGCATTGCAAACCATCAACCGCCGAGGCGAAACGCGGTATCATTTTCAGATACAGCATTGCAGGGTCGACGGTTGTTACACAGCCGGTAAACTGGCCTATAAAGACAAGGAATGGGGCTATTGCGGATTCCTCGATAAGAGCGGGAAACAAGCATTCCGGTTGCCCGATGCGGTGAAAGAGGTGTTGCCGTTCACTCATGGGGTGGCTGTCTGCTTTACCGACCAAGGGGCAGGTCTCATTGACCGTACCGGGAAAATGATTATCCCACCTCATTATGAATATGGAAAGGTGGTGGGTGCAGGTAGGGTAGCGTTTCTGTGGCGCGGCAAATGGGCTTTGTTTGATATGGACGGCAAACCGCTCAGTGAGTTTGCTTATCAGGATATACATAACTTCCATGGAGGAAACCATACTTTTGTCTGTCACGAAGGAAGTTACCGGCTGATGGATCGTCAGGGTATGCTGGTTGGTAGTAATCTGTATACCGAAGTGATAGAGGATGCAATAGCCGAAAGAAATGGACCGCAAGTGTTTTTGCGTTATGCAGCGGTGACCGACAGTGTAGAGGTACCGGGCGCAGAGGTAGGAATCAATTCTGGCAAGACAATGGCTTCGGGAGAATCTTCCTCTATCCCGGCTATGGCGTTGACCAAAGAGGAAGCTGCCCGAAAGATAAGTACCGGCAGTCCGTTTTACGAAGAATCGCGCAAACTGCTATCGGCCAATCTACCCGAAGAGGATGTGCGTAACCGTCAAATGATACTGGACTATGTGGAGCATTTCCGCACCGCCTATACCACTAAGGATATAGACTTTCTCGATCAGTTGTTCAGCGAGCAAGCCTTGATCGTGGTGGGCAAGGTGGTGAAGAAAGCTCCCAACCAGGAACTAAAACTGTTGTCGACAGACCAGGTGGTGTACAATGTGCGCAGCAAGAAGGAGTACCTCACACGCTTGAAGCAGGTGTTTGCAGGCAACAGGCAAATCGAGGTGTTCTTCGATGATTTCAAGATCCGCAGACATCCTACTCAGGAGGGTATCTATGGGGTGTCGATGAAACAAGGGTATCGGTCGGATCTCTACTCGGACGAAGGTTACCTGTTCCTCTTATGGGATTTTCGCAACAAACAGGCTCCGCTGATACATGTCCGTACCTGGCAACCGGCCATGCTGAATGCGAATACTCCGCTACCGGCGGAAGAAGTTTTTAATCTGGGAAGTTTTAATTTGGAATGATGCGACGTAGAATTAACATTGTGCTTTTGGGATGTCTGCTCACAGGGTTTCTGCATGCGCAGACCTTCGAAGTTCGCAGTTTTAAGTTGCTGGAGAATGATATATCGGCTTACATTGATCCGGTGCGCGACTTGAACGAGGAAGCATGTGCATTGGTTAAGGTTGTGTGTGATAAGGATTTCGTGTTTTCTACTCCGTTGGGTATAGTATTACGGCAGGAAAAAGTGGGGGAGATATGGATTTATCTGCCTAAAGGAAGCCGGAAGATGACCATAAAACATCCACGTTGGGGAGTGTTGCGTGATTACTCCTTCGATCAGAAGTTAGAATCCCGGATGACGTATGAGTTGGTTCTGGCGCCTCCCGTTAATCGTGAACCAGCGACGGAACAAACGATGCGGGTGCGACAGAAGCCCAGGCCACCGGTGATGACTATTCAGGCGAAACCCGCTACTTTGCCGATGCCCGATAAACGCAGGCCGAAAGCACCACTGACTTACCTCGCTATGGCAAATGTATCCGTTCATGATTCGGATATATCGATGGGAGGTACATTTGGGGTGATGAGGATGCACGGGGTGTATATCCGGGGATTGAGTAATTTTCGAACATTGTCCACCGGTGGGCGTGAAGCTGATAAAGAGGGCGTATTGCTGGGTGGAGAAACAAAACCCTATTACACGGGAGCCAGTTCGTGCGCACGTGTATCGTTGACGGCAGGCGGTGTACATCGGCTGAGCCGTTCTTTTTATTTATACGAGGGCATCGGATATGGTACCCGTACATTGGCATGGGAAACGATCGATGGAGCGCAGGTGAAAATCAATGACTATTCATATCAGGGTATCTCCGGTGAAGTGGGTGGTATGTGGAAGTATCGGAGTTGGGTGGCATCGTTGGGAGTACTTACAGTAAAAACTTCTTATTGGGAAATGGTATGTGGAGTAGGTTTTATATTTTAAAATATATGTGTGTGGTGTGTTGCCTGATTGCGGCAACTGTGAATTGGGTAGCTTGTTCCGATGAGAAGAAACCGGACGGGTTGGTACCCGAACTGACGGTATATGCTGCCAAAGACATTACACGCAACTCAGCGGTACTGTCGGGAAGGATCGTTGTTGTCGATAGGGTGGAGGTTACTTCGTGTAGCTTTGTATGTAGCTCTTCCGTTAATGACGGACAGCAACCGGTCCGGGTGACTGTCACCCGGCAAGGGGAATTAGTTGAAGCTGTGCTCGATGGATTACAGGCCGGGCATACTTATTCGTACTACTTAGAAGCGGGCAACAACCTGAGTAAGGTGGCGAGCGAACGTATGGACTTTACGACCCTGCCCAATGTGAAGCCGGTACTGACTGACATGGAATTGGTAGGGAAGGGACCGATCAGCGCTACCGTACGATGTAGTTTACTTGATGACGGTGGATTGTCGGCTAAAGTGGGTTTCAGAGTGCAGGAGAAGTCTACGGGTGCTGTTCAAGAGTTGACCAGCGAGCGATTAACTGATGGAAGTTTTGCGGGTAAATTCGATGCCTTGTCGCAAGAAAGCTCTTTCACTGTATATGCCTTTGCTGTGAATGAAGTGGGCGAAACGCGTAGTAAAGAACTGGCATTCGAGACATCTAATACGGTTCTTGTAACTATTCCGGGTACTTTGAAAGAACAGTTGGAAGGGGAGATGCGTTACCAGTTGAATAGTCTGACCGTAGCCGGAAAACTGAACGGTAGTGATATCCGATTGCTTCGTGACTTACTGGGAAGGGGATTCGACGAAGAATCTACTCCCGGTAAAATGAAACGGCTCGACTTGTACGATGCCGAGATTGTGGCAGGTGGAGCTAATTATGCCGAATCACGTTATACGGTTGATAATACCTTGGGTACCGGTATGTTTAAAGATTGTCTTTATTTGGAAGAGTTGGTATTGCCATCTACTACAGAAGTTGTTGAGAAGGATGCGATGGCGGGATGTGTGGCGTTGAAAGCACTTCATCTCCCGTTGTCGGTGGTTGGGTTTACCCCTTCGGGCGGATGTACGGCTTTGCAGGCGGTGACGGTCTCCTCGTTGAATACGCAATTTAGTAGTGGAGATGGGGTGCTGTACGATAAGTCTGGTAGCAAATTGTTGTTTTACCCTGAAGGACGTACGGCCACCTTGTTTGTTATACCCTCCACGGTGCGTACTATTGGTGAATATGCTTTCCGCAATGCACCGGCGCTCCGGGTGGAGATACCCCGCACGGTAGAGTCGTTGAGCGCTCACTCTTTTTATGCTTCCCGGGTTGAGGAAGTCACCCTTGAAGGTATCACCACTATACCTTATGCTGCTTTCCAATCGTGTGCGAACCTTCGTAAAGTGACATTGGGTCCTTCTACCACATTGCTTTCCGATTATTGCTTTGATGGTTGCCCGCTACGCGACATCTATGTGGAAGCCGATTATCCACCGGTATGCCGGTCTACAGCCTTTGCACCTGCGAGTGTGTATCAGGAAGCTGTGGTACATGTGTTGCCGGGTTGCAAGAATCTGTACCGCCTGTCGAATTCGTGGAAAACTTTCCTGCAATTTGTGGAAGATGTGGTTCCGGACGATTGATACAACCTTCGCTGATTAATTCCTTTTTTGCCGTAAGGCAGTCACCTCTTGTGCCACACTTTGGTGTAACTCTTCTAACTGCTGTTTATAGGCAAGTTGCTGTCGCTGTGCGGGGAGTGGAAACTCTTTGTCGAGTGCCTGCTTACATGCCTGTAGCCATCGGAGACTATCGGCACTCCATTGCTCGTGTGTACGGGTGGATGAGGCTGGCTGACTAAGTTGTGCTCTCCCCAAGAGGAAGGTTTGCCGGTACGAACTGCTGGTGACCGAATTGTTGTAAACAGAAGCGGAAATTGCTGATCCGGGAACCGGCTGCCGGGCATCACTGCGCAGGTAGAAGTAGGAAGTTCCGACTACCATCAATGCGATAATGGCAGCTACCTGGTAATAGCTCCGATAGCTTCGGACGTGCAAAGCCGTCTTTACTTCGGCTGTCGTAGCATAGCGGGTATCCCGGTTGATGCGCATACATTTCCGTGCCACTTTGTTCAGACGGCTATTGTTGAGGCGGGCGCCCATTTCGGCAATGATTACTCCCAGCGAATAGATATCGGCACGGGCATCCGGGCTGATTCCCTCCTGCAATTGCTCCGGAGCAATGTAGTGGCGGGTTCCTGCAGGAATCTTTAGTGTGTGGTAGTCGTCCCGGTCGGATAGACCGAAATCGATCAATTTGACATTGTACCCGTTGTGGGTAATTAATATATTGGCAGGTTTCAGATCGCGATGTATCACCTGTTTGCTGTGGATATATTGCAGGGCGTCGCATAGCTCATCGATGATCTTATAGGCGAGGGAGAGTGTTAACTGGCCGCTTTCCATGAAGTTGCTTAGCGTACTCCCGTCAATGTACTCCATCAGGATACAGTTGCCCAACGAATCATGTTTTTCCCATCCCAGTGTACGACAAATATGTATATGCTCCAATTTATAGGCAATGTCGAATTCTTTCTGCAGGAGCTTTTCGTAGAGCGGATTACCCGCATACTGGGGGTGTAGCGTTTTTAGGACATGGAGTTTGCCCAACCGGCGTAACTCCCATATTTCATTGAATCCGGATGTCGAAGTATGTATGCGTTGAAGGTCGGAATAGAGTTCCATGTCTGCAGGAATTTCTAGCACAAAGCCCGATGAGAAGCTGCTCTCACTCATTGGTCAGACATTTTAGTAGCGTAAGTCCACCGTTACGACCTCCAATGAAAGGAGGAGTTCGCTTTTCGCCGCGTTGTATATAAGAGAGTGAGAGTGGTTGTCCGGCTAAGAAAGTAATTGTTTTAAATCGATCGCCTGTCATCAGCTTAGAGTTTCTGGCTTCGATCACTTCGAATATCATTTCACCTTTATATAGTAATTTGATATACCGGTTGGGTGCCCATCCTATTTCCAGTTCATGGCCGGCTGTCAGGTTTTGTGCCTGTATCTGTGTGGCCGAGAAGAAAGAGGAATTGTACAGATTGCTTGTCTTCAGGTGCCGGCAAAAATCAGCAAAATGGCGGAAGCCCAGATAACCCGAAAGTAAGTCAAGCGTTTGCACCCTTGGTTTATGTTTGTCATTGACATAGCCCCATAAACGCTTCAAAGTAGATGTAGAGATGTTCAGATCGTTTTTTGTTTTCAGGAAAAGCGAAAACTCATCAAAGTCTGTTGTTGTGAGCAGACTTTTCTGGTATTTCTCTTCTATAGATAAGAGTAATTCGTTTATCTCCGGTAATGAATGATTCATGCAGTTCTGTTAATATTAATAACCGTCTTCAAATGTACAGGATGTTTTCTTATTATGAAAATATTTTGCCCGGAAAATATGTAGTGAGTATATTATATTTATCTTTGTCAAGAAAGTACAATTCTAAAAGAAAAAACGTATGTGGATGATGCCCTTCTATTCGATAGGATTAATAGTATTGTTAATTGTTATCATAGTACGACAAGGCTCGCTGAGCCGCAAACTCGAAGAGGAAATATCGGAACTGAAATCACAGTTGCTTAAGATTGCTCGCAATCAGGAGAAGATGATGGCTGGAAAGGCTGTTGTTCCGGTAGAAAAGGAAACAAAAGCAGTAGAGAAAGAAGAAAAGGCAGAGGAAACAGTACCGGCATCTGAAGAGGTACGTCCGGTTGAGGAACTACGCCCGGCCGGAGAACGCTGGAACAGGTATATGCCACAGGAGCTTCAGACTGAACCGGAGCCGGTAGTAGTACAGGAGGTACAAAAATTACAGGAAGTACAGGAAGTACCAGCGTTCCAACCGGTAATGGAAGACTCGGAAGTGCTTCCGATACCAGTTGTTGGAACTACTCCGGAGATACCGCTGCAACCGGAACTGATCGAAACTCCGGTAACTGAACCAGCTATTGAGAAGCCAGTTGTAGAAGAACCGGTAAGGCAAGAACCACCGGCTGTTCCGGGGCTGAAACGACAAGCAGCCGCTATTCCTCCTCCCATACGGACAGCGCCAAAAGAAGTCAATTACGAAAAACTGATTGGCGAGAATCTGTTCGGCAAAATCGGTATTCTTATATTGGTAATCGGAGTAGGGTTCTTTGTGAAGTATGCCATCGATCAGGATTGGATCAACGAAACCATGCGTACCATTCTGGGCTTTGCTATCGGTTCGGTATTGCTCTTTATTGCTGAGCGGTTGCGCGAGAAGTATCGTACATTCAGTTCGTTGCTGGCAGGTGGTGCATTCGGCGTATTTTATCTCACAGTGTCCATCGCATTCCATTATTACCACTTGTTCTCACAAACGGTGGCGTTTGCCATATTGGTAGTCATTACCGTATTCATGTCGGCTCTCGCTATCTTGTATGACAGGCGCGAACTGGCTATTATATCCTTAGTCGGTGGTTTCCTGGCGCCTTTTATCGTTAGTACGGGAGCTGGAAATTATGTAGTGCTGTTTACCTATATAGCTATATTGAATCTGGGTATGTTTGCTATTTCCATGTATAAGAAGTGGGCGGAGATACCCATTGTATCCTTTGTGTTTACTTATATTATTCTGGGACTGTATGTGTTGGATAGTTTCATATTCGGCAGTGGCGGAATAACTGTGGTGGTGGCCGGACGACTGCTGGCTTTCACAGCTCTGTTCTATTTCATCTTCCTGCTTCCCATCATACTGATACTTAAGAATGAAGGAATTACGATGAATCGGGTGTTACTGTCTGTTGTCATAGTCAATAACTTCTTGTTCCTCGGATTCGGTTACCTGTTCCTCAGCGAAATGGCGCTCACTTTCAAAGCCGAAGGGTTGCTCAGTTTGTTTATCGCTATCGTCAACCTGCTGCTGGCGCTTTGGCTGAAAAAGAATGAGGGCGAATACCGGTTCCTGCTTTATACAATGATTGGTCTGGTACTGACGTTTGTTTCCATCACGGTGCCGTTGCAGCTCGAAGGCCATTATATCACCTTGTTCTGGGCTTCGGAGATGGTGCTGTTGCTATGGCTCTATGCGCGCTCGCAAATCCGGGTGTACGAGTATGCGGCATTTATCATGGTGTTGCTGACCGGCATTTCGTTTATGCTCGATGTTATGGAAGGACATGAAATCTTTGCTACGAACCTGTTTACAGCTGTAGCTGCGGGAGTCTTTGCATGGCTTGTTGCGAAATACCGTGAGGTGTTGTCTGAAGCCAGAATATTGAGTTATCATCCCTGGAATGCTGCCATGTGGATTGTATCGATTGTGGTGTTCTATTATACTTTCATGAATGAGTTCGATTCGTGGGATGTATATTATACAGGATATCTGAAAGTGCTTTTCACGGTATTGTGTATTGGTGGGGTGAGTTTTGTTTTCCAGAACCGGTTCCCTATCAAAGTGCATCTCTGGCCGTATCTGATCGGCATCGGGGTGAGTGCATTGATTCCGTTGCTGGGCACATTTACTGAAGAACGTGGTGGTATGGCTGTCTTGTTGACGTGGGTTTCTATCGGAGTTATCATTGCTACCTTATATTATGTGGCACGGAAGTTTTACGAGCATTACGGCGTTACTTCGAACTTTACCATCTACCTGAATGTGCTTGCTACCATACTGTGGCTTGCTATCATCAATATCTTCTTGTATCAGGTCAGGGTGTTGGACGAAGGAAATGCGGCCTTCTCCATCGGACTTTCCATCGCCGGATTCGTGCAAATGCTACTCGGTATGCGTCTGCATCAGAAGGTGCTACGCATCATCAGTCTGGTGGTCTTCGGCATTGTGTTGGCTAAGTTGGCGCTTATCGATTTGTGGGCGTTGCCTACGATCGGGAAGATTATCGTGTTTATCATGCTCGGAGCGCTGTTGCTGGTGCTGTCGTTCCTTTATCAGAAATTAAAAAACGTATTATTCAAAGACGATGATCAGGAAGATACTCATTAATATAGGTGTACTGGCTGCCCTGCTGGTGGCAGGCGATGTGAGTGCGCAACCTTCGTGCCGGGCTGCTATTCCACCGGTTCCGGCCGATGGATATTATGCCGTCGATCTGTCGTTGGATATGTTGGGGCATGCCCGGAGAGACTTGTCCGATCTGCGTATCATCGATCAGGAGGGTAAGGAAGTGGCGTGGTTGCTGTGTGATGATAGTGAGCGAGTCTTCAGAGGTAGTTTTGAACCTTTCGCCACGGAAGTAACATCTACCCCGAAGGAGACGAAAGTGTTGATAGAAACCGATGGAAAACCCCTGTCGGCATTCACACTATGTATGAAGAATGCCGATGCCGACAAGCGGGCTACCTTGCGGGGGAGCAACGACCGGGAGAAATGGTTTGCCGTAAAAGAACGAATCTCATTAGTCAATATCAGTAACCCGGAACGGACGGAAGCGTATATCCCAATAGAATTCCCGTTGTCGGACTACCGTTATTACCTGATTACAATAGGCGATTCGCTTTCGGCTCCGCTCAATATCACCGGAGTAGGGGTGCAAACAAAGCAATACTCGTTCGTCTCGCCACGGATGCAGGAGGTGCCGGTGAAGGAGTTGAACATCCGTACAGAGGGCAAGCAGACAAATGTTCTGCTGGTACTTCCTTATACAATAGAGGTGGCCAACCTCGGCTTTCATATCTCTGCACCCGAATACTTCAGCCGGGATGTGAAAATGGACGGCGTTTACCAAAGCTATACCCTTACATCCGACAAGGGGCGCCCGTTGGTGGTGCACTATCCGAATTATAGCGATTCTATACGGATGGTGGTGTACAACAAAGACGATCGCCCGTTGCAGATCGACTCCATACAGGTATTTGCCAAGAAGCGTTATCTCGTAGCCGGGCTGAAACAGGGTGTCGGTTACCGGTTGACATGTGGTGATGCTAAGGCGAGGTTCCCGCAATACGACCTTTCGTTTGCTACTCAGCTACCCGATAGCCTGGCACATCTCACTTTGCAGCAGGTTGAACTGTCACCCGTTATTCCGGGTGAGGCGGAAGCTCCCTGGTGGATCTTTCTGAAGACATACGGTATTTGGATTATTATTGTATTGATCAGCTTGCAAATACTCTATAGTATCCGTAAAATGTTGAAACAAAATCCCAAACAATCATAAAACTCTGTTAATGTGTGCAAGAATGTTCGTTTTTCACCGTTTTTCTTTAAATTTGCTATCCGTTAATACGAACACTCTTGAAACGAAATAGGTTAATATGGGTTTTATATCTTTTCTTACTTGTTTTTCCGCAGGTAGGTATAGCTAATAGTGTGCTGAACCCATTTACGCAAGAGCCTGTTTCCGTCGACTCTATTCTGGACAATATGTTGAAGTTCGCCCCGTCGTATGGCCGGATTGTCAGCGAATACCGTGCCGATCTGTATATCAAAGGCGAACTGCATGTTGAAAAGAAGAATGCTCTGTTCCGTTACCTGCCTGTTATGTTTCGCATACAAGATGGTGTGCGCGATTATCTGACGGAATCGTACAGCGATCTGCACTTTACCTCCCCCAATATCTATGACCATAAAGTAAAAGGAAGCATGGGAACTGCCTCGGGTGGACGACGTTTTGATGGTATGGTGCTCGAGTATTTCCGGGTCAATGTGTACTCCTCTTCACTGGTTTTCGACAAATTCCTGTCACCGCTTTCCCGGAACGGGCGGAAATACTACCATTATCATATAGATGCTGTGTTGGGTACTGCTGAGGATACGCAATATAAAATCAGGTTTATTCCCCGCACCAAGAGCGACCAACTGGTGGCCGGGTATCTGATTGTGAGCGCCAATGTGTGGAGTGTACGCGAGATGCGTTTCTCCGGCCGGTCGGAACTGCTGACCTTTGAGAACCTGATACGGATGGGCGAAGTGGGTGCGGATGATGAATTCCTGCCGGTACGTTATGAATTCGGCGAACGTTTCTCGTTTGTAGGCAACATCGTGGATGGCAGCTATACGGCTTCTCTGGACTACAAGTCGATCACCTTAGACCCGAAACGTGAGAAGTGGCGGCGGCGGAAGCATTCGCATGACTTATCGGACTCGTACACACTAAGCACGGATACCAACTCTTACCGTACTGATAGCGCCTATTTTGCAGAGGTACGTCCCATTGCGCTCTCGGAGTCCGAGAGGGAACTTTACCAGAGCTATGCTTACCGCAAAGATACGATACGGGTGAATGCTCCCAATAAGAGTCGGGTATTCTGGGGTCAGGTAGGAGATATCTTATTGACGGATTATAATTTGAATTTTGCTAATGCAGGTACGGTTCGCTGCTCGCCGTTGTTCAATCCGTTTCTGATGAGTTATAGCGCCTCCAACGGTTTGTCGTACAGGCAGTCGTTCAAGTACAACCGTTTGTTTGCCGGCGATCACTTGTTGCGGGTCGTACCCCGGTTCGGGTATAACTTTAGCCAGAAAGAGTTTTATTGGTCGTTGGGGGTCGATTATGGATATTGGCCGGAAAAAATCGGAACTCTTCGTTTACGGGTAGGTAATGGTAACCGCATTTATAGCAGTGATGTGCTCGACCAGATCAAGCAGACACCCGATAGTGTGTTCGACCTGAACCAGTTGAACCTGACTTATTTCCGCGACTTGTCTGTGAACCTTAGTCACGGCATCGAAGTGGTAAACGGGTTGAATATAGATGTGGGTGTGTCGATGCACAGGCGTACTCCGGTTGGGAAGCCTACCCTGGTACCCGTCAATCCGGGCCTGGTAGAAACACCCGACCTGACCGGTATCATTCGTGATGAGTATGTCAGTTTTGCTCCCCGGATAGAGGTGGAGTATACCCCCGGCTTGTACTATTATTATAACGGGAAACGCAAAATCAATCTCCGCTCCGAATTTCCAACCTTTTCTGTCGATTGGGAAAGAGGGGTGAAAGGCGTTTTCGGCAGTACGGGTAAATATGAGCGGGTGGAGTTCGACTTACAACATAAAATACCCTTGGGGTTGATGCGTAACTTCTATTACCGGTTTGGTTGCGGAGCATTCACCAATCAGGACGAACTTTACTTTGTCGACTTTGTCAATTTCACCCGTAACAACCTGCCGGTGGGGTGGAACGACGAAATCGGCGGAGTGTTCCAACTGTTAGACCGGCGTTGGTACAACTCCTCCCGTAAATACATCCGTTCGCATGCCACCTACGAAGCCCCATTCCTTTTTCTCCGGCACCTGATGAAGTACGCCCGGTATGTGGAGAATGAGCGCCTGTATGCCAGTGTACTGCTGGTGCCACACCTACAACCTTATCTGGAGGTGGGTTATGGTATTGGTACCCATGCCTTTGATTTCGGAGTGTTTGTAGGCAGCGAAAACTGGCAATACACACAGATTGGTTGCAAGTTTACCTTCGAGCTCTTCAACCGGTAACGCTCTGTTTCTGAGGCCGGCTTTTTTTCTTTCATTTTTTTTCTCACTTTATAAAATAGTCGTATCTTTGCGCCCGATTTATAGATAATATAATGTCTTATTTAATTAAAGATTTAAACAACAATTAGTATTAATGGAAAATTTAAAGAACATTGCTCCTATTGAAGATTTCAATTGGGATGCGTATGAAAACGGTGAAGCCCTCAGCTCAGCCAGCCACGAAGATCTGGAAAAGGCTTATGACGGTACACTCAACAAAGTGAACGACCGTGAGGTAGTTGACGGAACTGTAATCTCGATGAACAAGCGCGAAGTTGTCGTAAACATCGGTTACAAATCAGACGGTATCATTCCTTTGAATGAATTCCGCTACAATCCTGAACTGAAAGTAGGTGACGTGGTAGAAGTGTACATCGAAAATCAGGAAGACAAAAAAGGACAGTTGGTACTGTCGCACAGAAAAGCCCGTGCTACCCGTTCTTGGGATCGCGTGAATGCTGCTCTGGAAAATGAAGAAATTATCAAGGGCTACATCAAGTGCCGCACTAAGGGTGGTATGATCGTAGACGTATTCGGTATCGAAGCATTCTTGCCGGGTTCTCAGATCGATGTGAAGCCTATCCGCGATTACGATGTATTCGTTGGAAAGACTATGGAATTCAAGGTGGTTAAGATCAACCAGGAATTCAAAAACGTTGTTGTATCGCACAAAGCACTCATTGAAGCTGAACTCGAACAACAGAAGAAAGAA
>JAVBVA010000063.1:0-13484 GCA_031554665.1 Bacteroides sp.
AAAAGATTTTTTGAGCTGTCTGGGTTTAAGCCGAACAGAAAGATAAATGCTAAGATTGTCAAAGAACTAATTGATATAGCTACCTATAGGGCAGCATGAATATCTTAAACACTATATCATTTTATAACGAACCATTGTCAAGAAAAGAGCTATGATAAAATTACTATTGGTAGAAGACGATACCAACCTGAGCTATATCGTACAAAGCGGGTTGGAAGACATGATCGGTGGGTACGAAGTGCTTACAGCCATCAACGGCGAAGAAGGACTTAAGATGTGGAAAGAACATCAACCGGATGTGATCATCACAGACATTGAGATGCCGGTGATGAACGGATTCGAGATGGTGAGTAAGATCCGCGAAGTGGACGGCGATACCCCTATCTTATTTGCATCGGGACGGATCTCGGCCAAAGATGTAACACACGGTTATACACTGGGTGCCAATAATTATGTAAAGAAACCATTCATTCCCGAAGAGCTCAATGCACACATCTGCGCACTGTTGAGAATGAAAGGGGGCGCCCGCTCAAAGAATGAGACTGAACTGTACAAGATGGGAACCTATACGCTGAATGCCGGGCATGCACTATTAATCGGACCAGACGGAAAGAAGGAATCACTCACAGCACGCGAAGCAAGCCTCCTGAAAATGCTTTGCGAAAATAAAAACGATGTAGTCAAGAAAAGCGCGATCCTGGAAGCATTCTGGCAAGGACAAGACGAATACTTTGCTTCACGAAGCTTAGATGTATTTGTCGCCAAACTTCGTAAAAAACTGGCAGACGACTCGGTAGAGATCAAAACAATCAAAAGCGTCGGACTGATGTTGATAACAAACGATTAGTTCAAGTAGTATTGACCATACCACCACATTTACAATGCACTCCGTTGTTAATAATGTATAAAATCAAGAAGAGAGACATTCGTTTTATTTAGTTTTTTATTATAATTGCAATCGATTGCAACGAGTTATAAATTAAAGTGCTAGTTGCGCTATTCACATAGCATACAATATGACCATGGAAAAGAAAAAAGTATCTATTTACGATATTGCAAAAGAGTTGAAGATCTCAGCTTCAACAGTTTCACGTGCTTTAAACAATCACAAGGGAATTAGCAGTGAAGTAAGTGATGCTGTGCACAAATTAGCAAAAGAGCTTAATTATAAACCGAATCAGATGGCTGTAGCCTTAAAGACCGGCAATATTAAGACTATAGGAATGGTTGTACCCCTCATTGATCGTAATTATTTTGTTCAGGCCATTGCCGGAGTTGAAAAAGAAATCTATAAAGCCGGTTATAACCTGATCATAGCCAGTTCCGGAAATTTATACGAGCGTGAGAAAAAGATTATTGCCTCTCTTAGCCAAGGCAAAGTTGTAGGCATAATTGCTGCTGTTGCTGCCGAAACAACCGACTATTCCCACTATACTTCAATGGTGGAAAGCGGAATACCTTTAGTCATGTTCGACCGGAAGATGTCCATCCCGAATACAAGCAGTGTTGTACAGGATGATTATAATGGAGCTTATGAAGCTACGAAACACCTTATAGAACAAGGTTGCAAACGAATCTTTCATTTTCGTGGTCCGCAAAATGTCTCTATATGGAGCGACCGGGATAAAGGTTATATGAAGGCAATGAACGATTTTGGGCTGGAAGTTACAAATAAGCACATACATACAGCTCTAACCACCGAAGAAGAAGGGAGGAAATATGCAATCAAACTGTTGGCCCAGAAAAACCAACAGTTGCCGGATGGCATACTCTTTTCCGGAGACTTCGCAGCCAAAGCAGCGATGGAAGTCTTTGTTGAAAAAGGGATTAAAATCCCGCAGGATATTGCTGTTGTGGGATTCGTGAATGAGCCATGGGATGTTTTGCTCAACCCTCCCTTGAGCTCTATTGAGCAATTCAGTTACCGTATCGGAAAAACATCTGCAAGGTTAATGTTGGATGCTATCTCAGGTATGCCATATCAGGATATCGTATATAAGCCGCAGCTTATAGTACGGGAATCGTCATTAAAAAGCAAATATCTATAATCAAAATTCAGGTTCAATATTTGGGTAAATGAATAATTTATTATTGTAGAGTACTACTAGCAGTTTGTTTTGGCCAACTATGCAATCGATTGCGATCACTGCTAATTGTATATTAATTTTAAAACTAATAAGAATGAAAAAGATTATTGACTGGTTTATTAACCTGTATGCCATTTGGATTATTTTGGCTTTCATTGTCGGATACTTATATCCCAATGTATTTCTATGGTTTACTAAAGGAAGCTGGATGACCTTGGCATTGGCGGTTGTTATGCTCAGTATGGGACTTACACTCCGTGTAGAAGACTTCAAAGCGCTGTTTTCTACCCCACGTGTAGTAATGATTGCTGCCATATCTCAGTACACCGTCATGCCACTTTCCGGTTGGCTTGTTGCAATGGCGTTAGGTTTACCTGCCGAATTTGCTGTTGGACTTATCTTATTGGCATGTTGCCCGGGAGGTACAGCTTCTAACATGATTGCTTATATTGCCCGTGCGAATGTAGCACTGTCCATAATAAGCACGGCAGTATCTACTGTTTTAGGAATTTTCATGACTCCGTTGCTTTGTAAACTGTTGGCTGGACAATATGTCGATGTAAATGCATGGGGGATGTTTTTCAATGTTGTTCAGGTAGTACTGATTCCTGTATCATTAGGCGTCTTCATAAAGTACAAATTTCCAAAATTAGTAGATAAACTTGGGCAAACCGGCCCTGTAGTCTCAACATGGGCGATTGTCTTAATATCAGGTGCTATCATTGCTCCGGCAATGATCGATGGGAAAGAACTCTTGTTCCAATACGCCGGTCAGTTAACTCTTGCCGCATCGTTACTTCACTCATTGGGTTTTGGTCTTGGTTATGCTTTTGGACGGGTATTCAAGTATGACAAACCTATTTCAAAGGCCATTTCATGTGAAACAGGCATGCAGAACGGAGGTTTAGCCGCCGTACTTGCCCGCAACAGTTTTCCTGCCTTTATGCCGCTTGTGGCTGTACCTGCCGTCTTCTGTTCAATTATGCAAACCGCTATCGGAGGTATATTAGCCACTATCTGGCGTTTTACATCGAAACCTGAAGAACTTGAAGCATCTAAGCATTGATATGGGAACAAGAAAGAATGTCTATTACTGGAAATGTGATCGTCCTTCGGCCTTTTTTGCAATCAAAGAAGGCAATGAAGGCAATAAGAGAGAGGTTCAAGAAGAGATATCTGCTTTATTAACAAGCTATTTCGGAAGCGAACATTTTTCTTTATCCCCGGGGGGAGGACAAGGAAACCATCTGACGTTTCTGGCATCAAGAGATGGCGAAAGCTATTTTATAAGGGTTGAGAATGGACCAGAAAAAGATGATTATATGGAAGTTGAAACCGCTGTTATAAATAGAGTGCACGATATCGGAATCCCATCGCCAACCATATATGCTGTAGATGCATCGCGCATCAAATATGATTTTGCCTGGCAAATCATGGAGAATGTCGAGTTTCCTGATTTGAATAAGATCTACAAATCTCACAAGTTACAAACGAAAGTAGTGATGCGTGAATTAGGCACTTACATAGCTCGTTGGCAAAGTATTTCAACGGATGGTTTCGGGCCATATAGCTCCAGTATCTTGCGTACAAAAGGACACTTGGAGGGTCTGCATCCCACCTATCGGGATTATTACATGCTGAACATAGAGAAACACCTTGATTTTCTGGTACAGCATAGTTTCCTGACAAGAGAGAAAGCAGATGCTTTTTTAGAAGCAATTATAGCCAATTCGAAATACCTCGATATACCACGCGGATGCCTTGTGCACAAAGACATAGCCTTGTGGAACATACTGGGTACGGAAGATAACATAAAGGCGGTAATCGATTGGGATGATACGATATCGGGCGATCCGACTGATGACATTTCACTGATGGCCTGCTTTCATTCAAAAGATGAGATGGAAGCATTAATAGAGGGCTATCAAGAAATAAAACCTTTACCGGAAGATTTTATGCCGCGTTTCTGGTTACACCTGATGCGCAACATGCTCTTTAAAGCTGTAATAAGAGTCGGCGCCGGATATTTCAAGAAAGACAGTAATTATTTCTTGATAAATTCTGAATCAGATGGAGAGTTGGGGCTGCGCAATTTTACGTTAAGCAGATTAGAACTTGCCTTTGAAGGACTAACAGGATTGAAAAGTATAAATGACTTGTAAGATAATACGTATGAAACAAAATGTAAAAAGCAAAACTCGTATGCTCAGTACAGGTACATGGATATCATTAGGTTCACCTATCGTTACCGAAGTAATATCGACGATGAAGTTCGATTGGTTGTTATTCGACCTTGAACACGGATTCATGCAGGAAGATGACATTTTGCCCAATTTAATGGCTGTAAAGTCAAGCGAAACGAAGGTGATTGTACGCATCAGTGAATTTCGCAGCGGACAGATTGCCCGTTTGTTGGATTGGGGAGTTGCAGGTATCATGATGCCTCACGTCTCTTCGCCCGAGGAAGCTGCCCGTGTGGCAGATGCAATGCGATATCCACCTTTCGGGAAAAGAGGTTTCTCTGGTTCTTCCCGATCGTTCGGATACGGAGCAAGTACTCCCAAGGATATCATGCAATGGGAGCCGCCTTTATTTATTGCTCAGATAGAAAACTATGAAGGAGTGCAATGTGCAGATTCTATAGCAGCAGTGGAAGGTGTAGATATGCTCTTTGTTGGTCCGCGCGATTTGCGTCTTGATTTATCAGTCAGAAAGAATATAGATGAAAGAATATCCTTTCAAGATGCTATTTCTTTAACTGTAAAAGCAGCCGTTTCTTCCGGCAAACAAGCAGGAATATTGGTCTCACCGGAAGAAGACATCTCCGATTTGCACGCAATGGGATTCAGCGCTTTTGCAGTAGGAGCCGATCTGGCTGTGCTACGTTCAGGATACGAAAAAATCAAAGTCTTATAAAAGAGTACTTATATTTTAATATTATATCACCATGAAAAAGCTTAAGATCGTGTGCATCATGCTTTTTGCATTTTGCATGACTCATACAACAATGGCACAAAACAGAGAGCTCATACGCATTTCAGATAGCCTCGCTATGGTGCCACCGGTAGTTAATACCAAGCCTGGCAAAGAATATAATGCGAAGAATTTGGATTATGGTATGACCATAGGCATAGAGCGTACACCAGGAGGACGTATCTGGGCTTGCTGGGTTGGTGGCGGCGATAATGCAAATGCCTTTTTTGTATTAGCCTGGAGTGATAATGAGGGCAAAAAGTGGTCAAAAACGAAAGTCGTCATTGATCCTCATGACAAATCGCTACCCCTTAAACGCCGAACGATTGTAGGACAATTATGGACAGACCCATTGGGACGCTTATGGTATTTTTTTGACCAGGCAATGACTTATTATGACGGACGCTCCGGTAACTGGTATACAGTCTGTGAGAATCCTGATTCAGAAAACCCAGTATGGTCAGAACCTGTTTATTTGGGCATTGGCTGTACGCTTCAAAAGCCTACAGTAATGAGCAGTGGCGAGTGGGTGCTTCCCGTTAGTCTTTGGCCTCGCAGCCGTATGGATATATTGCTGGAAAAGGAGTGGAAAGAAAATCCCTTAAAAGGCGCACACCCTGAATTAGATGATAAACGTGGGGCTCATGTTATGGTATCAACAGATCAGGGAGCAACATGGAAATTCCGTGGAATGGTGAAATACCCATCTCCAAGTTTTGACGAACACCTGACAATAGAGAAAAATGATGGAAGTTGGTGGATGACGGCACGTACAGGTGTGGGAATCTGGCAAAGTTACTCTACAGATAAGGGCTTCACCTGGACAGAACCAGCAAAATACCAGGAACACGTTAACTCGCGCCATTTTATGTTACGCCTCAAATCTGGCAACCTATTGTTTGTACGCCATGGCATGCCTGACGAACAACTGAAGTCACGTTCTCATCTTCGGGCTTTTATTTCTACGGATGATGGTAAAACCTGGCAGGGCAATTTACTCTTCGATGAGCGTTCAGGTGTTTCATATCCCACCGGGTTCCAGGCTCCGGACGGATACATTTATATTTCATACGACCATCAGCGTACACGTGAAGGCGACGTACTTATGACGCGTTTTACCGAAGAGGATATTCTGGCAGAGAAAATAGTCTCAGAACGTGGCGACTTGAGAATGCGCATTAGCAAACCTGGTAAAGTAAAAAAATCAGCAGCTAATATTGCTGCACGCAAGAAAAGTAAAGATGCGAAATAAGCGAGAGAAGTCAATGATGTTGAATGATTAAACGTATATGCCTATGAGAAACGTATAGCTCCAAAAAAAGTCAAGGTACTGCATCCACAGTACCATGACTTTATAAAATGTTTTTAGTTAATTAAGTATACTTTGTCTCGTAAACAAGTTGTATACTAAATTTTAATCTATCAAAAACACGTTAAAGATATGAATAAATTAACAAAATCACATGATTATTTTAGGCTAATTATAAAGTCTTGCTCTATTTTACTATTGTTAACCATTCTCAATGGTTTAACAATAGGTGCTTATGCTCAACAAAAGAAGCAAATCACCGGAACAGTTACCGATGAACAAGGAACAGCCATTATCGGGGCCAATGTTATAGAGAAGGGTACAGCCAACGGAACAGTTACGGATATAGATGGACATTTCACACTAAGCATGCAAGAGAATGCAACGCTCCAGGTCTCATTCATCGGATTCTTGCCACAAGATATTAAAGTTGCAGGAAGGAATTCTCTTAAAGTCGTATTGAAGGAAGACGCCGGACTTTTAGATGAAGTGGTCGTGGTTGGTTACGGTAGCCAGAGCCGGCGTAATGTGACCGGTTCGGTAAGTAAGGTGAATATGGAGAATATGGAGAGCCGGCCGAACACGAATGTAACTCAGGCATTGCGTGGTCAGGTAGCTGGAGTTCAATTCACTGACAACGGCCGCCCGGGACAAAATGGTAGCATCCTGGTACGTGGCCCTCGCTCGTTGAGTGGTGGAAACGATCCGTTGATTATTCTGGATGGTATCTATTTCAACGGAAGCATGATTGATATTAATCCGAATGACATTGAATCCATGGAGGTCCTTAAAGATGCAAGTTCTGCTGCTATTTACGGTTCACGTGCAGCAAATGGTGTAATCCTGATTACTTCCAAAGAAGGAAAATCCGAAAAGCCCAACATTAACATAAACGCATTTTACGGTTTATCCGATTGGGCTTCTAAATTAAACTTACTAACGCCGGAACGATACCTGGAGAAGTCGATGGAGATTCGCCGGTTGAGAGGAATGCCATACGACCCCAATGACGTTTCTACTTATCTCACCTTAACAGAAGCTGATAACTATCAAAATGGGCGTGTTGTCGATCCGATAGATATGATCTCTCAACAAGGACAGCTTTTATCTGTTGATGCAAGTATCTCTGGGAAATCCAAGAATACCAACTATTATATGTCTGCCTCTATGGCACAAGAAAAAGGGTTGATACTTGATGATAACCTGACCAGAATGTCTTTCAGAATAAATTTGGAGAATAAGATTACCAATTGGATGACTATCGGTATCAGTAGCATGTTCTCACAGAACGACCAGTCGGGTGTACCCGCATCAGTCAATCTGGCTAAGCGACAAAGCCCTTACGGCACATGGTATCGGGAGGACGGAACGCCCACACAATATACTGTACCCGAAGATCAAGGTGTTTCTGCAAACCCTGTGAGAAGCAATAGCCTTTCCCAAAATGATTATTTCCGGAACAATTTATTTGCCAACTTCTACTCTATTATTAATATTCCGGGGATCAAAGGACTTACATACCGCATAAACTACTCCATGAACTATCGTTGGATCCGTGATTATAATTCGACAAAAGATGATATCTATGTGGAAGCTAATACTTCATCGGCCTCTAAGCATAATTGGATGTCACGTGATTGGGTTGTTGAAAATATTGTGGACTATAAATTCCAATTGGGCGAAAACAATGCATTCGATGTCACTTTGATGTACGGAGCCAATCGTAGCCAGGAAGAAAGTACAACAGCGAGCTCAGATCAATTAGAGTTTGACACCTTTGGGTGGAACAATCTTGGTGTTGGCGGGTTGCAACAAACAACCTCTGCTGCTAAGAAAGTTTCGGGCATTTCGTCTATGGCAAGATTAAACTACAGGCTCATGAACAAATACCTGTTCACTTTGACAGCCAGAAGGGACGGTAGTTCTGTCTTTGCAGCTAACCATAAGTATGCAACATTCCCTTCAGCAGCTTTTGCATGGATTGCTTCAGAAGAACGTTTCCTGGAGAATGTAGAATTTCTGGACTTGCTGAAACTTAGAACCTCGTATGGCGCTGTCGGCAACCAAGCCATTTCACCTTATCAGTCATTAAGTTTAGCATCTACCACCCGGTATGTATTTGGTGAGAGCTCGTCATTAGGTATCTATCCATCCAAAATTGCCAATTCGGATTTGAAATGGGAAACGACCTATACAACCAATATTGCATTGGATTTTGAATTGTTTAAGAAACGGATTAGTGGTACCATCGAATTGTACAATATGGATACCCGCGATTTGTTGGTAGAGCGATCGATCCCTATTATGACAGGATATCCATCCATTTGGACAAACTTAGGAAAGGTAAATAACAAGGGTGTTGAAATAACCCTGAATACGGTGAATATCCGCACCAAGGACTTCGAATGGGGGACAAACTTCGTGTTCTCGCACAACAAGAACAAAATAGTGAGCTTGTATGGCGAAGATGCTAACGGAGATGGAAAGGAAGATGACGACATCGGTAATGGTTGGTTCATTGGCCAACCCATCAATGTATACTATGATTATGTATTTGACGGAATCTATCAGGAAGGAGACGAAATGCCTGCCGGATATGCAGCCGGATATGCACGGTTTAAAGATTTAAACAATGATGGCAAAGTAGAAGCCGAATTCGACCGCACGATCATTGGACAAGGCAGTCAGCCGAAATACCGTTGGGGTATTACCAACAACTTCAGGTATAAGAATTTTGATTTCTCCATCTTCATCAATGCAATGCAAGGCTGGATCGCAACATTCAATGATCTGGATTTCTATAACAATAGTTTGGATCCTGTTCGTCCTGTCAATATGTACGACGGAGGATGGTGGACACCGGAAAATAAATCCAATTCCCGTCCTTCGCTTGAATACAGAAGAAGTGTACTTGGCCATAATTGGTATTCCAGCCGCAGTTTCATCCGCGTACAGGAAGCATCACTATCTTACCGGTTCCCTCAAAAGTTACTGGCCAAGCACCATTTGTCTAATCTCAGTGTATTCCTGAGCGGGAAAAACCTGCTGACATTTACAAACTGGTTAGGCACGAATCCCGAGTCGATCTCGTCCGAAAGATATCCTATTTCCCGTACATTTACAGTAGGATTCAGATTAGGTTTTTAGTATTAGTCCATTTGAGTAATAATAAATATAAAAAAAATGAGAACACTAATAAATAGAATAACCCAAATAACGTCTGCTGCGCTATTAGTGATTGTTAGCCAATCATGCAGTTCAGATTTTCTGAATGAAGTGCCTCTTTCTAATTATAGCACAGAAGGAGTTTTGACTTCCGAAACAGGCTTCAATGCTTATATGACTGCCATGCACAAGGCGGCCCGTGATGAGATGACTGCCCGTGATGCTTCTCGCTACTTTTATATCATGAGTGCATCGACAGACATTGCTTCGTTTGGTAACAATTCGGCTGCCAGCAATAATTACAGCACACTACTCACTCCAACCAGTACAGTAACCACGTATGTATGGGACTGGGCGTACGAGAATATGTTTCCCATTGCCAATACAATTATTGTATATGCCAATAAACCAGAGTTGGCTAACATCTGGAGCAGTGAAGGAAAAAAGAATGCAATGATTGCAGAAGCCAAATTCTTCAGGGCTTATACACATAACATGTTAGCCAATCTGTACGGAGGGGTACCCATTGTCGATACGGTTTATGTTAGTCCTAAAACCGATTTCGTGCGTAATACCCGCGAAGAGGTATTGCAATCCGCCCGCGCCGATTTGGAATTTGCGTCCAAATGGTTGCCCGCAACAGTAGAACAACAAGGGCGGATTGTGAAAGCTGCAGCCGACCATTTGCTGACTGAAGTGTATATTAGTCTCGGAGAATACCGCTTAGCGGTGGAGAGTGCCAATAAAGTCATCGATTCAGGCTTGTACAAGTTAATGAATGTGCGCTTTGGCACCAAGATGAACGAACCGGGAGACCCCTTCTCGGATATGTTCAAGGATGGTAATCAGAATCGAAACACCGGTAATCTGGAATCTATTTACGTATGGCAGTTTGAGGATATGACCTTAGGCGGGCAAGGCGATAGTAATGGCAATAACCGTTTGAGAAACTGGGGACCTTGGTACGAAAGACTTACCGACCCTGCCGGGAAGTCGGGTATGGTTGTTGTCGACAGTTTGGGAAGAGGAACCGGGCAGGTACGCCCCACCCCTTATTTCTTATATAACATCTGGAATGGGAATTGGGACAATGACATGCGTAATTCCGTGCATAACATGCGCAGAGAGTTCCGCTACACGAATTCGAAATCGGCCTATTTCGGGCAACTTGTAGAACCCAAAAAGACCGAAATCGATACGATGCAAAACGTTTACCCCTATCCTCGCAAGATCGAAGGAGATATAGGAACATTGACTAATACAAGTACCTCCTGGTCCGGACGTACTTATCAGGATTTCATTGTATACCGGTTGGCGGAAACTTATTTACTGCGTGCCGAGGCTTACTTTAGACTGAATGATTTAGAAAATGCAGCCAAGGATATCAATGTAGTACGTCAACGTGCAAATGCAAAGCTCATTCAAGCATCTGATGTGACAGAAGATTACATTTTGGACGAGCGTGCCAGGGAGTTGGTTGCCGAAGAACCCCGTCGTAGAACATTAGTCCGAATGGGAAGGCTGGTAGATAGGACCAAGAAGTATAGTATACGAGCAATAACCCGTACTTCTATAGAAGATTTCCATCAATGGTGGCCTATTCCGCAGACAGCTATTGATAGCAATGTCGGTGCTAAGTTGCAACAAACAACAGGCTACTAAAACAGAAATAGTATGGATGCTTTCAAAAGATTTACGATAACCGGTTTTATCATCTTTGTTCAGTTATCTCATGTTTGTTGCCAAACAACCTCAGGAAAACCTTCTCCGGATAATGGTGCCCAAGACGTTATTGAGGTAAAAGTCGGCACAAAAAAGATAAAAACAAATAAGGTCACCAAGCAAAAGGCTCCGGTTGTTCCTATGTGGGAGGCTCAAACGCCAACCACAGACCTTTCCAACGGTGCAGGTTTTCCCATACTGTCCGAAGCCGAACATGCAATGGTATGGCAACCACCCAGCCAGGAAGATGGCGCTTATAACCATTATGCCTGCCTGATTTATTATAAGAATAGATTCTATGCAATGTGGGGCAATCATCCCCTGGGCGAAGATGCTCCCGGACAACGCGTGCTGTATGCTACTTCTGACACATGGGGAAAATGGTCGGATGCGAAAGAGTTGTTTTCTGCCCCAGGCCCAGTACTGCCACGTACGGAAAATGGTATCCATCTGAAACCTGATAGATGGGCAGTCATAGACGATGTACTATATGCTATAACTTATGTGCATGGTGCGAAAATATATCCCATCGCTTGCGCTGTGAGTGAGAATGGAGAATTGGGAGAGTTTTTCTTAGTCGAAAACTTACCCAATGGCGGGACATTACCTACATACATGCAAACCGCTGATGCATCTGTCACAGCACCACCTATGGGTGTCCGGCTGCGCAATTGGTATAGGGAAAACGATCATATCAGTTGGTGGGCGGCAGACACATGGGGCGTACAGCGTACAGCAGTTGATGGTCATAAGCTGATAGAAAGTTTCATCTATCGGGCCAAAGATGGAGGCCTGGTACTTATGTTGCGTGATTGGGGTACTCCTAAAAATCCTGTACATGACAATAGAATGTATGTAAGTTTTAATGACGGAACAGGCGGATGGGGTACTCCTTATCCGACAGACATTCCGGATTCGCCTAGCAGAGCACAAGCTATCTCATTGGAAGACGGGACCGTATTACTGATTGGTAACCAGAACTCTTACTGTTTTGATCAGGCATTGTACTTAGATCGGGACCCGATGACAATAGCAGTCAGCAAAGATGGATATAAATTCGATCGTGTGTATGCTTTGCGCACTAATGCACCGCGAAATTATCGATATGAAGGAATCAAAGGACGAAACTTTGGTTATGCCTATTCCAGTTCAATCATATTAGATGGGTGGCTGTACACTCTATATTCAATAGGCAAAGAAGATATGTCAATCACACGTGTTCCGTTAGCGGCGTTAGGCCTGTAATTCGTATTATTTTAAATACGGGATTCACTACAGAATCCCGTATTTATAAATAGAAAGTACTCAATAAAAAAGAATGCCATAAGATGAATCTAAAAAAACTTTATTTGACTACCCAAGGGATATTTATTCTACACTTTGTGTTTCTAACAATGTATGGATGTACAGGGAAGTATACTATTGTGCAACCGGTTGCACAAATGTTCAATACTGAGAGCAGAGCCTTGTGGGAGGATTTGAACCCCTCATTTGCGACAATTTTTCAATTCATAGACACGACTGATTTGGTCACCATAGAGCCTGGAACTTACATGCTGGACGACAATGCTTGGGTGATTATTATGGAGTGTGACATGAAAACATCGGAGAAAGCGTTGCTCGAAGTACACGATGGTTATATAGATGTGCAAATGCCGATCTCAACAACCGAAAGTTATGGATACAAGGCTCGCAATGAATGCAAAATTCCCAAAGCTCCAATGGATACGGAAAAAGATATTCAGTTCTTCAGCGATTCCATTAATGAGTTTATAGAACTACAACCTGGACAGTTCATTGTTTTTGATACCAGTCATGCGCATGCTCCTACAATAGGTTCAGGCCCTATCAAGAAGCTAGTAGGCAAGATTAAAAAATGAGATTCCTGAGTTCACTCTAAAAAGTAGCCTCAACAATTCTTATTATTACTACACGGAAATGTTTTTCCGGCCTTCATCTCTTCCAACCTTCGTAAATCCTTTATTCATCGGTGCTCCGGGGTGAAGGCAGTTCTTTCACCCTGATTTCACCGCCTTCACCGGGTGAAAAACGGGAATAGAAACGGACTTTCCGGAAATATCCAAGCACAGGGTCGACGCATTACTTCCAGTCTCCTTCTAATAATTCAACAAGGAAAGCTTCGTCCCATCCAGCAGCTTTCCTTTTTCCTTTCAGGCTCCCCTTTTTTGGACTCTTCTTGATAGCCATCAATGCGATCTTGTTTATTA
>JAVBVA010000055.1:0-68874 GCA_031554665.1 Bacteroides sp.
CGTTCTACCAACTCACGATTTGCAGGATTCTCGAAGTACAAAAGAATGCTTTTTGCTATTTTTTCGCCGATTTCATCGACATTCATAAGATTTTCGAGGGTTGCATTTTCAAGCTCTTCAATACTTTTGAAAGCCTTTGAAATCTTCTTTGCAACCGTCTCTCCAACGAAGCGGATTCCGAGTGCAAATATGACACGCTCGAATGGAACTTCCTTACTTTGCCCGATTCCATTAATGATGTTTTCGGCCGACTTTTCACCCATGCGGTCAAGCCCTTTGATATCATCGGCAGTGAGTTCGTACAAATCGGCTGTATTCTTGATTAAACCGAGGCGGAAGAACATATCGACCGTTTCCGGGCCGAGTCCGTCGATGTTCATGGCCTTCCGGCTGATAAAGTGCTCGATTTTCCCTTTGATTTGCGGTGGACAAGCCGTTTCATTAGGGCAATAGTGGGCTGCTTCGCCTTCGTACCGCACCAATGGACTAGCACATTCAGGGCACTTAGTGATGAATTTCACCTTTTCGCCGATCATAAAGCGTGCATCCTTGTCTACTCCGGTGATTTTTGGGATGATTTCGCCACCTTTTTCCACATAAACCATGTCACCGATGTGCAGGTCGAGTCCTTCGATGATATCAGCGTTGTGCAGAGAGGCACGTTTCACGACAGTTCCCGAGAGTTGGACAGGGTCTAAGTTGGCTACAGGAGTTACAGCGCCGGTTCTTCCTACTTGGTAAGTAACGAAATTCAGGCGTGTCAACGCTTTTTCAGCCTGAAACTTGTAAGCGATTGCCCAACGGGGAGATTTAGCTGTAAAACCAAGGTTTTTCTGCTGATTCAGGCTGTTCACCTTCAGCACGATGCCGTCAGTGGCTACCGGAAGATTCTTGCGTTCCACATCCCAGTACTTGAGGAAGTCGAAAACTTCCTGCAAAGTGCTGCATTTGCGGGTTAATTCCGATATTTTGAATCCCCATCGGGCAGCTTCCTGCAGGTTCTCGTAATGTCCGTCGCAGGGAAGCCCCTCACCAAGCATGTAATACAGGTAAGCATCTAGCTTGCGGGAGGCTACAATAGCGGAGTTTTGTAATTTCAATGTGCCCGAAGCAGCGTTACGTGGGTTAGCGAAGAGCGGTTCCTCTCGGGCTTCCTTCTCGCGGTTCAGTTCCTCAAATACTTCCCACGGCATCAGGATCTCGCCGCGAATCTCAAAAGAAGCAGGAAAGTTATTGCCATGAAGCACCAGAGGGATGCTGCGGATGGTCTTTACGTTGGCTGTTACGTCGTCGCCTTTTTCGCCATCGCCACGGGTCACGGCGCGTACCAGTTTACCATCCTCGTAGGTCAAGGAGATAGATGTACCATCGTATTTCATCTCACAACAGATCTCAAAATCGACATTTAACGTCTTGCGGGTACGTTCGTAAAAGTCGGCCACTTCGGCTTCCGAGTAGGTGTTTGCCAGCGAAAGCATGGGGTATTTGTGGGCAACTTGCACGAAATTCTTGTTGATATCGCTACCCACACGCATCGTAGGCGAGTTCTCGTCGTAAAATTCAGGATGCTGCTCTTCCAGATCCTGTAATTCGCGCAGTTTATCGTCAAACTCCTTGTCCGAAATGGTCGGAGCGTTCAACACATAATAATTATAATTATGCTGGTGCAACTCTGCACGCAGCTCTTCAATTCTGTCCTTGGTTGCCATATTTTCGGGATTGTTTCGGGCAAAAATACAGGTTTATCTTTTAATAATACAGGTTTGTCTTTTAATATTCGTAATTTTGCCGAAAATTTAAAGCTATGCGTATTGATATTATCACTGTTTTGCCCGAAATGATTGAAGGGTTCTTTAATTGCTCCATTATGAAGCGTGCCCAAAACAAGGGGCTTGCCGAAATTCATATCCACAATCTTCGTGACTATACGGAGGATAAATACCGCCGGGTGGATGACTATCCTTTTGGTGGTTTTGCCGGGATGGTGATGAAGATTGAACCCATCGAACGATGCATAAATGCGTTGAAATCAGAACGGGAGTATGATGAAATTATCTTTACAACTCCGGATGGAGATAAGTTTGACCAAAAGATAGCGAATGGGCTTTCCTTGTTGGGAAATATTATCATTCTCTGCGGGCACTTCAAAGGAATTGACTACCGGATACGGGAACACCTGATTACAAAAGAAATCAGTATCGGCGATTATGTGTTGACTGGTGGAGAACTGGCTGCTGCTGTGATTGCGGATGCAATTGTGCGTATTATCCCGGGGGTTATTTCGGATGAACAATCAGCGCTTTCGGACTCTTTCCAGGACAATTTACTGGCTGCTCCGGTGTATACACGCCCGGCAGAGTATAAGGGCTGGAAAGTTCCTGACATTTTATTGTCCGGGCATGAGGCGAAGATCAAAGAATGGGAGCTTCAGCAGTCGTTGGAACGTACACGGCGACTTCGTCCGGACTTGCTGGATTGATAAGTATAAAAACGGTTATTCTTTAGTGATTAGATATAAAAAAGCCAACTACTCGTAATGAATTAGTTGGCTTTTTTATGAATTTGCATCTGGTGGTTATCGAATATTAAGAACATAAGAAGATTTTCAATCTTTTGTTCTTATGTCTAAGATCCGGCGTTTTCAAAGAAGATCATTGTTTTTACACTTCGAGCGCTCCGATGATTTCTTTTACTGACTTGTATCCGTGGCGATCGAGATAATCATTGATACCATCTGCTATTTTGATGGTGGCAGCCGGATCAATAAAATTGGCCGTACCTACCTGTATGGCTGATGCGCCTGCCAGCAAGAACTCTACAGCGTCCTTCCAGTCCATAATACCTCCAAGACCTATTACGGGGATCTTTACATGATTTGCCACTTGCCAAACCATACGCAGAGCAACAGGTTTCACAGCCGGTCCCGACAGTCCACCGGTGACTGTAGAGAGTATTGGACGACGGCGTTCCGCATCTACGGCCATACCGAGTAATGTATTAATTAATGACACACTATCGGCACCGTTATCTTCGGCGGCACGAGCCATTTCGACAATGTTTGTCACATTGGGTGAAAGCTTCACGATAAGTGTCTTTTTGTAAGCAGAACGCACTGCACTCACTACTTCTGCTACTCCTTCTTTAGTCACTCCGAATGCCATTCCACCCTGCTTTACATTGGGGCAGGATATGTTCAACTCTATAGCAGGAATATTTACAAGTTCATTGACGATTTCAGCAGTTTCTACATAATCCTCGATGGCCGAACCCGAAACATTCACAATCATATTCGTCTGAATGTCTTTTATACGCGGATAGATCTCATTTGCGAAGTATTTTACCCCCTTATTTTGGAGTCCAACCGCGTTCAGCATACCTGCAGGCGTTTCTGCCATGCGCGGATACGGGTTCCCTTCACGTTTGTGAAGGGTAGTACCCTTTACAATTATACCGCCTATTCGCGCTATGTCGATGAAATCTGTAAACTCTTCGCCGTAGCCGAATGTCCCTGAAGCTGTCATCACCGGATTTTTCATCCGTAATTCACCGATGTTTACATTTAAATCTGCCATAATAGTTTATTTATGTTGAAAATGGGACCTTCCGTACATACGCACAGGTGACCTTCGGTGGTATTTTCCACGCAGCAGAGGCAGGCGCCGATTCCGCAGGCCATGGTGTTCTCCAGCGAGACTTCACAGGCTATGTTTTTACTTTTGGCATATCGGGCTACTGCCACCATCATGGGTTTGGGGCCACATGTGTAAATTTGCTCGAATTGTACCTTTTCCAGTATCGAATGTTGGGTTACGTAGCCTTTTTCACCCTGACTGCCATCCTCAGTAGTGGTATAAACTTCGCCATAAGCGGCAAAGTCGTCCAGTTGCAATAAATCTTTATCGCTACGGGCACCCAGGAGGAACGTCGGTTTGCTACCCATTTTGGCCAATTGCTCGCCCAAATAGAGCATTGGGGCGGTTCCGACACCACCACCTACCAATAAGAGCTTATCCGACGGATTTTGAGGCGTTGTAAAGCTATTTCCCAGCGGAAGCACCACATTGATCGTCTCGCCCGGTTTGGCTTGCGCTAAGCGCTTTGTACCGTCTCCTACGAGTTGAATGAGGAACCATACCTCATTGCGTAGTTTGTCCACATAATTAATGGAGATGGGGCGGCGCAGAAACGTGGTGGGCGATCCATCTACACGGATCTCGGCAAATTGCCCAGGAAGCATTTCGGGTAGCGGGAGTGGCGATGTCAGCTTCAGCAGCACATAGTTGGCATGCAGCTGGACGTTTTCGACTACCGTCAAATCTAAAATAAACTTTTTCATTATATTTTGAAGCATAAATTTGTTTCCGGCAGCAAAGATACGGGAAATAGTGTAAAGTGGTATCAGAAACATGTAAAGTGATGCTGTAAAATATTAAAAGTATACCAGAAGTGATACAGAACCTCTATTTTTCGCCCTTAAATGTTTCGTAGGTGTTATCGTCGAAGAAAATTCTTATTTCAGTGATTTTTCTGTGTGGCTTTTCTATATACCTAACTTCCTGTCTTACAATCTCTTTAGGTGCTTTTTCGGGGGTGTGAAGGCCGATTTCCTTGCGATTTTCCGCGCCAACTGCTCCGACGGACGGAATTTCCGGATTCTCGTCGAATAAAGAAGGGATATAACCAGGCTGATTTCCGACGATCGGCTGAGTAGTAGTTCCCGAAGCTGTTATTTCTCCCTGACCATAGAGTAGCCATTCCAACCGGATGTAGTTGAAACGTTGGTGTACTTTCGTAACGACATCCAGACTTGGGTTGTTACGGCCGTTCAGAATGTGCGAAAGAGTGGATTGCTGAACTCCGATGCTTTCGGCAAAGGCTTTTGAACCCATATTCTCTCTTTCCATGATAAAATTGATTCTGTCTTTTATATCCATAATCCTTTCAGTGTTTACAAATGTGCGTTTATTGCTCTTGTTTACAAAAATGTATTGCAATAGAAATCATTTGCAAATGTAAAAAATAAAATTCACAAAAGCAAATTGTAAGTATAAAGTTGAATATGTACATTTGTATTTGCCGAGTCTACCAAAGTTCAACTCTGTCATATACACATCTGTAAAACGCCTATTTATAGCATTAATTTTATATTTAAATAAAATAGATATAATTCTGATTACTAATATATTAATTATTTAATTTTTCCGGTTTTCAATGATAATCACTTTTGTAAACAAGCATTATTGCCATAGCATAAACTTAAAATGTATATACTCATCATTATTATATTGATATTCGAGTTATTACCATAATAAATCGAAGTGTTAAATGGTTGTATGATACATTTATAAGAGTGATTTTAATTTTGTAAATCTTGCGTGTACAATTATACTCTCCTGCTCTTGATTATGTTTGTAATTTAAATAAGTATAGATGTAAACTGTGTATAATTGTATATTATCACTGTTGTAAATACAGATCGTTGAATAAGCAACAATTAGTTTCTTTGAAAGGTTAAATTCACTTATCTATAGTAAGGGGGATTCCAATATTATTTTTGTTTATCGGTGAAAAATTTTGGCAATACTTCTATTTTTATTAAAATCTGTCCGTGAAATGCGAAATCCTTGCATTTTTCACGTATAAATGGACAGTTTGAGGAAAAGAATTGATTCTAGAGCGGTTTATTTATTTATAAATTGCTTATATAGAGTTAGTTATGCCTGTTTTTATGGTTTGTTGGAAGAGATGTTCTAGAAAAAAGTGAGTACGAAAAGGAGAAAATGGATATGGAAAGGTAAAAATGACGTTTTGTTAGTTAAAGTGAGGCTTGCTCAACTTAAAGACAAAATGGGTTGATAAGTTGAAACTGAATTTGGGATAGTTTTTCTGGGAAATGGATGGTTTTATCTGGAAAAAGGCTACTATTCCACCGCACTCTATTGGAGTGTATTTGCATAATTTTTTCGCAGACGATGAAAGAGTTAGTTGGATTTGATTGATCAGCCTGCGAGGCTAAAGATCGTACTGAAGAAATTTAAGATCGAGTATAGCTTTCGAGAAAGATATGAAGGTCATGGATATTAACAAATATTTTTTCATGTTATGGGTTGATTTAAGAAATATGATGATATAAAACATCCCCCAAGTGATGTCTTTTTATTAACAACTTGGGGGATGAAATGTTGTGGTGTACCTCGGTTTAGTAAACTTCTACCAAGGCGGCGATCCGTTTGGCTTTATCGCGCAGGGTATCGAGATCCGAACCGTTGGGTGCATAGCATAGCACTACTCCCATGCGGCGGTTGATGCGGGTGAATGGTTTTCCAAAGAGACGGATGTACGTATCTTCCTCTTTTACAACCTCTTCCACACCCCTGTATTGTGGGCGTTCCTGACTGTTGATAGTCGACAGTATCACGGCGCTGGCTCCGATGCGTTCTTGTTTGATGTTCGGAATGGTCAGCCCGAGGACTGCACGCAGATGAAGTTCGAACTCATTCAGGTTTTGCGTGCCTGCCAGTGTTACCATGCCTGTGTCGTGTGGACGGGGCGAAAGCTCAGAGAAGTACACGCCGTTTTTGTGGCTCAGGAAGAACTCCACACCCCACAATCCGGCACCTGTCAGTGCGCGAGTCACCTTCTCGGCCATCTCTTGTGCTTCCTGTAGGTGGGCAGGATCGATAACGGCAGGTTGGAAACTTTCACGGTAGTCGCCACCCTTTTGTACGTGTCCGATGGGTGGGCAAAACAACGTTGGACCATTCTTTTGGGTAACTGTGAGCAGGGTAATTTCACTGTCGAAGTCGATGAACTCCTCGATGATCAACTCTCGGATATCACCACGGCTACCACTGCAACCGTATTCCCAGGCATATTGCAGGTCATCGGCGCTCTTGACAAGCGACTGGCCTTTGCCCGATGATGACATCAGCGGTTTCACTACACACGGAAAACCCACTTTGGCTGCACCTGCTTTGAGTTCTTCTAAGGTGGTGGCGTAGAAATATTTGGCTGTTTTCAGTCCGAGTTCCTGAGCGGCGAGGTCGCGGATGGCTTTGCGGTTCATGGTGAAATTTACCGCGCGGGCACTGGGTGTAACCTGTATGCCCTCTTTTTCAAAGTCATACAGACGTTCGGTGCGGATGGCCTCGATTTCGGGTACGATGATATCCGGTTGATGTTTGCGTACGACGCGTTCCAGTTCGTCACCGTTCAGCATGTCAATCACTTCAAACTCGTCGGCAACCTGCATGGCAGGTGCTCCGGCGTATGAATCGCAGGCGATGATGTATTGCCCTTTGCGTTGGGCTGAGATAACAAATTCCTTTCCTAATTCTCCGGAACCGAGCAGGAGTATTTTCTTCATAATTGTAAATATTTATTTTATGGTGATTAATCTTCTGTTCTTGCCTGATAGTGATTGAGCAATAGTAAGAATTATATACATATTATATTGACTTCCACATACTCTTTATTCTTTATTCTTTTGCCCGAAACTGTCCGGATAAGATAAAAGGACATCAAAATAAAGGAGTATTTTTTCAGATTGCAAAGGTAGCACTTCTTTCCGGTAATCATTCTGTGATTTCCACATAATTCCCTTCCGGATCCAGCACTGCACTTTCATAATACCCGTCGCCGGTAGTTCTTGGCTCGCTGGCAATCGAATAACCATCTTTGCGGAATCGTTCTGTGAGGGCGTTTACCACTTCTTTTCCGCCTACCGATATGGCGAGATGTGCCAGCCCTTTCAGATTTCCCCGACTGGCGGGCACTTCCATACCAGGTATGTGCATTAACTCAATGCGGGTTTCGGCCCCTTCAAAAGACAGGAAACAAGAAGTGAAATTTCTTTTGGGGTTGAAGTACTTCTCTCCACTCCTCACATTAAAATATGTCGTGTAGAACCGGCAGAGTACATCTATATCTTCTGCCCAAATAGCCAGATGTTCGATTTTCATGTTGCTTATCGTTTTAAATCGGAATACAAAAATACGCATATATATAGGAATAAGAAATGATTTAAATCAAAAACGATTCTATCTATTTCTTATATCCGATATCATACAAGATGCCGTTCTTCTATCAGCTTTATTTTCTTCAGATCTTTTTCCCGACCGAAAAAGTTGAAGATGCGTTTCTGTTCTTCAATGGTAGGGAGTTTTATCTGCATGCCGTTCAGATCGATTGTAAAGTAATCTTGTACATAAAGCGGCACCCAGATTCCGTTTTTATTTACTTCCAGCTCTGGCATTATTTCGATATCCAATTCGCCGAAATTAAAACGAGAGAGGTCTGAACGGAACAGGTGGTCGTTTTGCGTCACGTGATCTTTGATCAGTTTGTCTGCCCAAGTATTTTGCAGATAGGCGGAATCTCTTCGTGACAAGAGAATGTCTATATCGGCAGTTTCTATTTCCGTTCCACACAGGTTCAATGCCGATGAACCGATGATGAAATAATCGTCTTGTAATTGCTTCAGGGCGGGATATGCCTTTTGAAGGACTGTGGATATTTTGGTGTTGATATTCATTTCTATGATCCGGCAAGAGTAATGAAAATTAAATTAAACTGACTGTCTTGTCGAATCGTTTCTCATCGACAATGCTGCTGAGATCGGTAGTCACGAACTTTCCATTGTAAAACAAGCTGAATATAGTGGCAGGTGTCGGGGCTGCCTGTGCCTGCTCCCGGGTTTCCAACTTAATGATTTTCAGAGGGATATTCTTTGCTTTGGCTACCTCTTTCAGTGAATTCTGAATATGGTATTCCGTGAATGGACAACGGTTGGTGTAGTATACCACTACCCCATCAGTGTCAGGACATTGACCGCTGATGGCTGTTTTTTTGAATGATGGATCTTTCGCATCGGGCTTAAGCTTCAAGGCCAAAAGACTAAACCCGTAAGGAAGTGTTTTGACTGTCACAAATCCTTGGCGTAACAGCCATTTCGTATCACTCATGAAGTGGAACTTCTTGGTTCCTACCACTGTTACCAATCCGTCTTTACCTTGTTGTACCGCATCATCAATAGCCGATTGCAGTAACGCTTTGCCATAACCACATTGTTTATAATGGCCTGACACCCAAAAGCAATTTATCATCAGGTAGTTCGGAGCATCGACAGGAAGCCATGCATTCTCCGTGGGGCCATATTCTATAAATACTTTTGCACGCTCGTCGAGACGACGAAAAACATATCCATTGTCAAATTCCTTTTTCAACCATTCTTTTTTCAAGTCATAGCTTTCGGCACATTTCTTATCAGAGAAAGCACAGCATATATGCTCCTTTTCGATATTCTCTTTATTCAGAGTGATGAATTTTGTTTCCATATTGTATCAATCATTTGTTTGCAAAAATAGGAATTATATCCGAGGCAATATAGAAAATGAAAATTAGTTTCTACATTTGCATTTTTCAACAAATATAGATAATCAGTATGGAAGTAACATTAACCATCCAACAGGAACGGTGCATCCGGTGCATAAAGTGTGTAACAGTGTGCCCCTCCCGCATATTTTCGCTCAACAAAGCTGCCAAAGTCATTGAAACCAACTACGTAGATACCTGTATTTCATGCGGACACTGTGTAGCGGTGTGCCCCGAGGATGCCATCCGTCATTCCGAATTCCCTGCTGAGAAGGTTCACCTGGTGGATGCCAGTCTGCTACCCACGCCCGAACAGATGATGCTTCTGTGTAAGTCGCGTCGTTCTAACCGGGCCATGACCAACCAGCCCATTCCTGAGGAACTCCTACAACAGATACTCGAAGCGGCACATCGCGCCCCCACGGGAAGCAATGTGCAACATATCAAGTTTCTGCTGGTGACCGATCCCAAGCTGTTGCACCAAATTAGCGGGTTCACCCTGGGTGTGTTCGATGGCTTACTGAAACTCCTGCGCCGTACCCTGCTGTTGCCACTTATCAAAAAGATGGCTCCCTCACTGGGAAAATATGTTCCGGTATTCGACCGCATGTCGGCCGATTTTAAACAGGGCGATGACCAGGTTCTGCGCAAAGCCACTGCTGTACTCTTCATCTATACCCCCAAAGGGGCGCGGATGGGTGTGTTGGATGCTAATTTAGCCTATCAGAATGCTTCGCTCATGGCCGAGTGTCTGGGTGTGTGCCAGTTCTATACAGGCTTTGTGCTGAATGCTGCCGAGATGAAGAAAGGGAAACTCGAGAAACTCTTGGGCATTGACGGACAGATCCATGCCGGTATGGCTATGGGCATGCCGCAATTTAAGTATCCTAATTATATAGACCGGAAAGATATTGAGGTGGAGTATCGACGATAGCTCAAATATTTGGGGGTCATCTACCTCTTGTTTTTCGGCTTCATAAACCGGTTCGTCAGGTATCTACGAACCGGTATATCATAAAATTTCAAACAGAGATAAGCTAAAACAATACTTCCTATAAGCACTCCTGCCGCACCGGGCAATGACTCCTGAAAGGTGAGATTGTTGTTCTTTACCCATGCATAATACAGATAAATAAACGGATAATGCACCATGTACAAAGGATAAGAAATATCTCCGAAGAACTTGCATATCTGCGTGGTGTACTTATCTGTACTTTTTCCTGAAGCTCCCAAATAGACGAGCAACGGAAAAAACGCCACGCAGCATAGTGTATCATATACCCCATTCATCCATAAATGTTTGGCTCCACCGATGCGTGGCACAGCCAGAAGAACAACAACCGACAGACTGCATATCCAAAAAGCTCCCCTTATGTTACCCGGCTTGAAAACACGGGAAAGAAGCAATCCGGCAGAAAAAGAAAATAGCAACCGGAAAGAACCACCGGTAAACTCTGTTCCGGTCAGTGAGAATCCAACACAGATATCGCCCAACGGCCCTGCAATGGCAAATGTCGCCAAGCCGCATCCGGCAATAAAAACAAACAGGGCAAGCGCCCGGGTAGAAAGTTTACGAATGAATAAAGCATAAAGAATATTACCGATATACTCAAAAAACAGTGACCAGCTCGGGCCATTCAAAGGAAACATTTCCCCTACTCCACGTATCTCGGTTCCGGGAGTAGCCGGAATCAGAAGTGCATTAATAAGTGTGGCAACAAGTAGTGCCCAAACAGTTACTTGTGACACATCCCACACAGAGCAACCTTGCGTGTAGAACATGATAGCCCCTATGAAAGCTCCCATCACCACCATCGGATGCAGGCGTATGATCCGGCGTTTGATGAAGTCTTTCGTCTTCATGGTTCCCCATCGGTTGTCATAAGCATAGCCAACCACGAACCCTGATAATATAAAGAAGAAATCGACGGCTAAATAGCCATGATTGATGTTTTGGTCTAAATGACTGGTTGCATACGCTTCGAAGATATGGAAGCACACCACTGTGATAGCAGCTACTCCACGTAGCCCGTCGAGAATATCGTAATGTGGTTTTGTATCTGCAAATGCAGACATAGATATTGGGTTTTTCAGCATCAGATTGTTTTTTAATATGGGGTATTTCAACAAACGTTGCAAAAATAAACATTTTTCCCGTTAACCGCCGGTATTTACTCCGAAAATGCAACTCCTATTACTAAATTTGTAGACAATATGCCGTCATTGGCTCCCAAGACGGCTGCACGCAGCCAGTTGGTACGGGTGGTATAATAATTCTCTCTCGTTCTCATATCTATATGAATTTGTTTACTATTTTGAGAAATCTTTCCTGTGTTTTGGTATGCTTCTTCTACATGAAAGAATAAATAGAAACAACTAAGTTTACTAAATATATGACAAAAAAATACTCGTTTGATAATTAGATGCGTTCTGACTGTATATTATGCTTAATAACTTACAAAACTCTATTGCTATTCTGAAAAAATTACTACTTTTGCAGCCGAGTATCCGACAAAAAGATATATTTATCTCTATTATCAAGTTTTATATTAGTACTAGTAACACATATATGGAATCCTCTCACTTTGAACAGCAAATGGCCGACAAGGAACTGCAACAGTACCGTGCGCAACTCGAACAGATGGTCGAAGAAAAATCCAAAGACCTCATAGCCAGTCGGGCAGAATTGGAAGCAACTAACCGTCGTCAGGCATTATTCATCAAAGTGCTGCAAATTCTGCAACTCGAAGAAGACATATCCACAGCCATGAATATGGCGCTTGCCGAAATCGGTCGCTATACCGGCGTTGACCGTCTGTCGGTGTGGGAAAACCACCCCAACGGAGTGACCTACGGATGTACCTACGAATGGTGTAACGAGGGCATCGATCCCGCCATTGATTACCTGCGTAGCCTGACCATCGAAATGGGAAAACCTTGGTTCGATATGCTCGAGAAAAACGGCATTATCTGTACATCCGATATCTATTCACTTGACCCCTTTATCTCCGGAATGCTTGAAATACAGGGTGTGAAGGCCATCGCCGTCTTTCCGCTGTCGCAACGAGGCATCCATTTCGGCTTCCTCTCGTTCAACTTTTGCTGGCCTAAGCAATGGAACGAGAACGATGTGGAGTTGATGAGCCAGATATCGCAAATCGTATCTACTACCACGAAACGTAAGCAGGTGGAAGAAACCCTGCAACAATCGCAGCAAACCATGCAAATGGTACTGGACAACATCAATGCCAATATTTTTGTTACTGATTACGACACGATGAAAATTCTCTTTGCCAACAAGCCGTTCAGGGATGAAGCTGGGCCGGTTTGTGACAATACGGAATGTTGGAAAATGCTGAATGCAGGTCTGGACGGCTTGTGCAAGCATTGCCCCAAGCATCATCTGCTCGACAAAGATCATCATCCCACAGGTGTTCATGTGTGGGAAGACTACAACCCGCTTACCCAACGCTGGTACACCATTCAAAGTACAGCGCTTCAATGGATCGACGGTCGGTGGGGTATCATGGAGCTGGCAACCGATATCACCAGCCGCAAACAGGTAGAGATGGAACTGATACATGCCAAGGAAAAAGCTGAAGAATCGGACCGGCTCAAAACAGCCTTCCTTGCCAATATGAGCCACGAGATACGCACTCCGCTCAACTCCATCGTAGGATTCTCGTCACTGCTGGCCGAGACCGAATCTCTGGAAGAGCGCCGCGAATACATCCCTGTGATTGAGGAAAATAACGAACTGTTGCTACAGTTGATTTCCGATATTCTCGACCTGTCGAAGATCGAGGCGGGCACTATGGAATTCACCCCCGGAACGGTAGACGTACGGCGACTTTGCCGGGAGCTGATTCAAGGCTTTTCGTTGAAAGTGCCTAAAGATATTGATCTGGTGTTCGATGAGAATCTTCCTCCAATCATGCTCGAGGGAGACAAAAACCGCATCACTCAAGTGCTTTCGAACTTTTTGACTAATGCCATGAAGTTTACCCACGAAGGATCTATCACATTAAACTATGAGATGACGGACGGAGATATGTTGAAATTTAGTGTATGCGATACGGGCATCGGCATCTCCAAAGAGAAATTAGGAGATATCTTTAGTCGCTTCGTCAAACTGAATGCCTTTGCTCAGGGAACAGGCTTGGGGCTATCAATCAGTCAGAGCCTTGTCGAAGGGATGGGCGGACAGATCGGTGTCGATTCCGAAGAAGGAAAGGGATCGTGTTTCTGGTTCACGTTGCCCTGCACTAAATAATTTGCGGCGATCCGATTTTCGTTCTTTGTCACATTTGGAGTTTTGGAGATAAAAGAATAAAAGAAAATTCATAATTTTATGTACTTTTGTTCTTATATCCCAAAAACTGCATTTTGATCATCATACTATGAGTAAAGAATTAAATCGTTTCTGGAACCGGTTCATTGGTTTCAACTGGAAATTCGGCGTATTTCTCATCGCTGCAGTTTGTATTCCCCGGTTTATAATGGTACTCCATGCCAACGTCTCCGGGAATTACGCCTATATTGGGCTAATCATGACTATTTCCGCTATCATTCCGTTTATTTTTCTAAACAAATACGGACGCAAGGCCATAGGAATAACAAAGCCTACAAAGTACCGCTGGCTTCTGATAGCATGTGTTTCCGGGCTGGCTGCCGCGGTTCTCCTATATATCATAGGACAAGCCCTTTATGAAAGCTCTTACGAAAACTGGTACGTCTACATCGGAAAATCTTACAACATCCCGATAGGCATAACGCCGGACGACAAGAAAATACTGTTTGCCGCCATGGCATTCTCCGGAATGATATTCAGTCCCATCGGCGAAGAGCTCTTTTTCAGGGGAATTGTCCATTCGAGCATTGCCACATCGGTTGGAGACAGAAAAGCGTCAATCATCGACGGCCTGGCATTTGCACTGACTCATATTTCGCACTTCGGCCTGGTTTTCATCCACGGCAAGTGGGAGTTTTTCATTGTCCCCACCCTCCTCTGGATAACGAGCATGTTTCTGGTAAGCCTGTTGTTTTTCGCTTTCAGAAAATACTCCGGGTCGATTCTGGGCTCTATTATCGGTCATGCTGCGTTTAACCTGGGGATGATCTATTGTATTTTCTACTTTCTGTAACCAGAGAGAAAATATTAACAATCTGATTTTAAAAACTAACATCATAGGATGACAAAAATAATCACATTCATTCTTCTGCTTTTTACCTTTATCACAGCAGGATACAGTCAAACGTATGTAATGCAAATCGATTCACTACTTGGTATTCGTACATCTCACCCGTTTAATGGTGTCGTATTGATTTCTCAAAACGGCAAAACTACCTATTCGAAAGTCTGCGGTTATTCGAATTTCGAGCATAAAACACCTTTAAAACTGGGCGACCGTTTTGTAATCGGTTCGATAAGCAAGCAGATAACCTCTGTAATCGTGTTGCAGGAATACGAAAAAGGACATATTAAACTGAATGAGCCCATCCGGACTTACTTGCCCGAACTTTCGCAAAGCTGGGCCGATACTGTTACCATTCGTCATCTGCTGACACACATGCATGGTATTGCTGAGTTGAATAAGCCCACTGTTTTCCCTGTCGGCACACAATTCGACTATGGTTACTCGAGTTTAGGCTACGATTTGCTGGCTAAAATAGTTGAGAAAACATCCGGGAAATCGTTTACGGAACTGTCTATGAACCTGTTTGCACAGTGCAAGATGAATAACACTTTTCATCCCAAAGGGAAGAAGTTTATAAGTTGGGTAAAAGGATACACCGTACAGGCAGACGGAGTCCCTGCGTTCGATACATCAAGTTTCAGAACCCCCGTGGCAGCAGGAGCTTTCATTTCGACAGCATCCGATCTGGCGCACTGGAACGAAAACCTGTTCGGTGGGAAGTTGCTGAAAAAAGAAGCATTCACCCTCTTGACTACCAAACAACCAGGCGCCGTGAGAAACCACCCTGTCTTCGGCACAACGGAATATGGCTTGGGCATAACCATCGATGACCAGGGCGGAATTCTGCAATGGGGACAAACGGGTTTTGCAGATGGTTTTGTATCAATGGATTTCTATTTCCCGGAAACACGCACGAGCGTTATCGTATTGGAAAACTTAGTATCCGATGCACACGACACGAAGAAGGCTTTCTCGTACCACACACGGATACTCGATATTATGCGCACTCATATCACAAGTAAACCAATTGAAGAATCCAAAAGCCTCCAAGGTAAGCACCAACCGAAAGTGATGATATTGGGCGTATTCCATTTCGGCGAATCGGGCGATAGTTATCAGTCGTCGCACAAAGCGGATATGCTGTCCGACAGCAAACAAGTGGAGATCGATGCCTTGATAAAGAAAATCTCTCGTTTCAAACCAACTAAGATATTGATAGAACAAGACCGCATCCTCAAAGATAGTTTGGTAAACGATAGATACCATCAATACCTGAAAGGCAAATTCAGTATTGCAGATAAAGCGAACGAGATCTATCAAATCGGGTTTAAGCTTGCCAAAACATTAAATCATCCCCGCATTTATTGTTCCGATGCTTCTGCCGAATGGTTCGGTACAAATGATATCGACTGGGACAATTTTGATGAGGATGCTTATCTGAAATCCAGAAATCAATATGAAAAGACGCAGAGGTACGACTATCAGAAGTTCTATGAATACTGCGATTCATTGAATTTTAACCTACCGTTAGGCGAATACCTGTTTTTCCTGAACAAACCAGAAAATTCATTGAAGTATCATCAAGTATATTTAACGAATTACGCACTATGCGGAGCAGGAGATAATTATTACGGAGCAGATAGTGTAGGGAAATGGTACAGACGAAATATCAGGATATTTTCCAATTTATACGACATAGCGGACTTCGGAGCAAACGAAAGGATTCTGCTGATTTACGGAGCATCGCACGTATGGACTCTGCGCCAGTTTATACAAGATTCTCCTGATTTTGAATATATTGAAGTAAATTCTTATCTGAAATAATGATGGTCAAAAAACACCTTCCTCTGGATAGTTTATTGTTCCGGAATAGGTGAACTACTCAAATGTTCTCTAAAAAAATAATGTTGCAATTTTGTGACAACACATTAGGGTGTGGTACTAACCTTATACAGAATAAGAAATGCAACGTATCAATCTTAATGAAAAGCAGCATGAATAAAGGCCTCTTACTGATCGCCATCACGTTATGGCTCACCCTACCCTTTTGCCACGCGCAGACAACCGCCGAAAACGACACGTTATTTCGCCGGCAGCAACCACTTTATTTCGGGGGACTTGGACACGTTAACTTCGGGAAAACAATTGTTGATAGTAACAAATCGTAAACAAAAACCAGTATGAAAGAAGGCATAGAGAAAGAGTTCCTAAGTATGCTGGAGCGACATATCAGCATTCTGGTGAAGATTGTGAATGTGTACACGCATACCGCGGACGACCGGAAAGACTTGATGAGCGATATCGTATACGAGCTATGGAAGTCATATCCCCGGTTCAGAGGCGAAGCGCAGGCATCCACATGGCTCTACCGGGTGGCACTGAACATCGCCTTAAAGTCGAAACGGAAACGAGACAATAACAAGTTATTGTTTGTCGACGAGTTAATACGTTTTGACGATGGAGTATGGGAAAATCCATCGGGCACACAGGAGTTCATACAAACGCTGTACCAATGCATAGAGGAATTGACCCCGATAAACAAGGCCATCATCCTGTTGTATCTGGATGACAAGTCAAACGAAGAAATTGCCGACATTACCGGACTGTCGCGCACGAATGTGAGCACCCGCCTGAACCGGATCAGGGAACAGTTGAAAACATGTATGATAAGAAAGGACGAGTATGGAATTAGATGATATAAAAAGTTGTTGGAAAGCGGAGGACAAACGTATTGCTGAGCATGTGAAGGTGAACCGTAAGGCTTCGTTCAGGAAATTGCGTTCGGTATTCGACAAGATACGAGTGAGGGGATTGTTCCATTTGCTAAGTGGATGTATCTATGTCCCACTGATACTGGCATTGATAGTCTTCCCAAATTTGAAGAACGACGGTAGCATTAGTTTTTACCTGGGGTTATCAGCTTTCATTCTACCCATCGTAGCAGCTCTCTTGATTGATATATACCGGTACATACGTTTATTGAAAGTCGACTTTGCATCGTCGGTTTTGGAAGCGCAGAAAGATATTTTATGGTTGGAAAAGTTCGATAGAATACGAAATCTATCCGGCTTGATTGTTGCTCCATTCGCCTTTTGGGGGCTATTGAGAATCTTTGGCTATCTTGATAACAAGCTTCTGCCGGAAGGAATATTAATATTGGTGATCGTGGCGGTGATGTTGCTTGTCGGCATTTTGCTCAGGATGAAGACTATTCCGCGGGAATACAACAAGATCAAATCACTGCTGGACGAGATAGAGCATGATGAAAGAGAGTGAATCGTAACGTAAGTATTGTATTGGTTTGATGTTCGTAGAGCAAGCTACCGATACTCGTAGAGGGAGCTACCTTTGGTTTAAAAGGGTCGATGTTAAAGATGTACATCTTATGCAGCATAACATGTACATCTTTGACTGTATAAGATGTGCATCTTTAACAGCATAAGATGTACATGTTTGACATTGACCCTCGGTGTGTAACACAAGCTAGGTCGTAGAGTAAGATAAGCTTGAACGTAGAGTGAGACAACCGTGATCTACGAGAATAAAATATACAGGCGCCTACCTATTCGGGTGGAGCAAACGACATTATCTAACTATGCAAAACATTTGCCCCCATAAATTGTTATCTATTTTAACACCATACACTATATGTAATGAAGCATACACTCCGGCTTTCACCCTTACTGATGTTCTTATTTATTTTCTCCTTTTGCTCACAAAGGGAGCATACATCTGTGACAGAAGAAGGTAATGCTCCTGATTCCATAGCCGTTGCTCCGCCTCCGGCTCCCATTGTCATTGTCATTAAAAAGGAGCTGCTTTACAACGAACATACATTGGCCGATGAATACCCTTACAAAGACACCGTCCGGGCCTTCCAATGGGACAAGATCCGCGACCGGTTGCATCTCTTGGACTCGGTCCAACGAGGACATAACAACTGGGCCATCCTGCAAAACTACAAAAACCTGAATGGCGAGGCTCCGCTGGTCAAAGAATACCAACGCAACGTCTACAAACGCGTGGCCGACATGCAGGGAGTAGAACGTTATCAATCCGTTCCCCTGTTTCTACCCACTGATACAATCACCGGAGAACGCTACGGACGCGACGGTTCACCGGTAAGATACACTGGAGAAGAAGGCAGTTTCGTGCGGGTACATACTCTCTCTCCAGACGAAGAATGGCTGGTTCCGAGAAAATACGTCAAAGTGATCGGAGATACCATCACCTTCAGTCATGCCGTTTTTGTTGACCGGCTGAACCAGAATATTGCCACCTTGGAAAAGGTCGGTTCCAAGTGGCTGGTACGCAGCATGAATCCCATAACTTCCGGCTTGCACCGACCGCCATACCAGCAGGAAACTCCGTTAGGGATTTTCATCATCCAAGAGAAGAAGCAAAAAATGGTATTTTATAAAGACGGTTCTACAGAAACAGGTGGTTTTGCTCCCTGGGCAAGCCGCTTTACCAACGGAGGTTACCTGCATGGCATACCTGTGAATACGCCTCGCACGGCCCTTATCGAGTATAGTCCGACGTTAGGTACAACGCCTCGTTCGCACATGTGTGTGCGTAATGCCACTTCGCATGCTAAATTTATATACCAATGGGGGCCGAAAGAAAAAACGATTGTTTTTGTGCTGGAATAAGTTGCTGCACCGGATTAAAAATATATCTTTGCCTGCGTAATTTCTTTTTTTATGCATAGGTTTGTATTGCTTTTATTGTTTTTTCTGACTCCTGCTCATTTTTCCCAAACGACTTCCCAAGTAGAAGCCGTCGACAACGAATTGTCCGGCAATATGCAGCTGTATATGGATATGGAGTTGACTGGCCGGGTGAGTTATCCGGCTTTCGAACAGGCACTTTCCGGTTACGGAAAGATCGCGCACCAGAGAAACGTCATGACGCTGATCGACTTCAGCAAACCTTCTTCGGAAGAACGTCTTTTCGTATTGGACATGGATCGGCGCTGTTTGCTATACTCCTCTTTTGTTTCGCACGGTAGGAACAGCGGTGCCAATTATGCCGTTTCCTTCTCCAATGAGACGGGTTCGTATAAAAGTTCTCTCGGCTTTTATGTAACCGAAAACACTTATACCGGGAAGAACGGTTACTCCCTTATTCTCGACGGACTGGAAAAAGGGATCAACGACCGGGCCAAAGAGCGTGCCATTGTGATTCACGGAGCCCCCTACTCCAATCCTTCAGTTATTGCCAACACAGGAAGGTTGGGACGTAGCCAGGGCTGTCCGGCGTTGCCCCAAGCCATCAGTGCACAAATCATCGATGCCATCAAAGGTGGCAGTGTTTTGTATATCTACGCCGATGATCCGGAGTATGTACGGAAAAGCGCCTATATATAAAGAATTAGGCTTTCATTTGATACAGTGGCAGTACTTCTGATAATTTATAATGAGCCTTTGTTAGAAAGCAAGATTTGCAAATTATCTTTTCTGTTTTTTGACTAATTTTGCCGAATGGACTCAAAAGAACTCAGTAAACAGGAATATATAGCACGAATCAATCGTGTAATGGATTATGTAGAACGAAACCTTGACCAACCCATTGATTTGGCGGTCATGGCGGAAATAGCTTCGTTTTCGCCTTACCATTTTCACCGGATTTTCAGTTATGTTGTGGGTGAAACTCCCAATGACTTCATATCACGTATTCGCCTCGAAAAGACGGCTCAACTGCTGATGGATGATTCGAAGACCGCAGTAAGCGACATCGCTTTCCAATGTGGTTTTACCAATGCATCTTCATTCAGTCGTGCGTTTAAAGCCTACTTTGGCTTGACGACCAAGGAGTTCAGGAAGCAGGAAAAAGCAATATTTGTAAAGAATGGCATCCGATATGGCAAGAATTGCAAAGCAGTCAGCAAGATCGGCAAACATCCACAACAAGTAAATGACCAACTTTGCAGCGTCGAATTTAATCAATTAATCATTATGGAAACAAAAATTGAAATCAAACAGATGCCGGAGTTGAATCTGATTTATTGCCGCCACATGGGTGCATTCAACCTGATCGGGCAAGCGTATGAAAAACTGTTCCGTTGGGCAGCTCCCCGCGGGTTGGTAACGCCTGAAACCAAAACAGTAACCGTTTATCGCGACGATCCTGCAATTACCACGATTGAAAAGGTGCGTCAGGATGCGAGTATCATCGTGAAAGGTGAAGTGAAGGTGGAAGGCGAAATTGGCCGGTCAACGATTCCCGCCGGTAGATATGCAGTGGGACACTTCGAACTGAAGGAAACGGAGTTTGAACAGGCATGGAATACGATGTGTTCCTGGTTGACCGAAAGTGGTTATCAACCTGCTGACAGCCCTACCTATGAATACTATCACAACGATTTCAATGAGCATCCCGAACACAAGTTTATCGTTGATATCTGTATTCCTGTAAAGCCTCTGTAAGACTGTATTCCCCTAAAAGAAAGATGTCAGGCAAAACAATTAAAGGAAGAAAATATTTTCTTCCTTTAATTGTTTGCGACTATAAAATAGTTACATTTGCATAAACATTACCACAATGGGTACAAAAGACAAGTTAATAGAGCGTTTCAAAACCTTACCCACAGATTTGACATTTGATGAATTGGAGTCAATGCTTAAAATATTCGGATATGTAAATTACTGATGTTGCTCACGAAGCAAGTCGTTCACCGTCTTCACCGGGTTGAATGTAGCAAGCGAAACTTCCACAAACACCGTACTCCAGTCGCTCATAGCACCGTTCCACAAACCGGGAAGTTCCAGCGCTTTCAGTTCTTTTCCACTCTTCGACTTGTACGAAATAAAGCCGGTAGCTTTATCCACATACTTTGTCAGATTGAACTTATTGCCTTTATAATCGCGTACGGCGCAAACCAGATCCACCGGATTGAAGTGCGTACCCTTTTCGAACATTTCCTTCTTTGACGGATCAGCCATATCAATCTGCGAGCTTTCGAGGATTTGCAGAGAGATAGTACCGTCGCTGTTGTAAGCAAGGAACGGTCCCCCACCCGGCTCGCCGACGTTTTTCACCATACCACACACACGCATGGGGCGGTTCAACTTATTTTTCAGGTAAATAACCAGTTCGGCATCTTCCAGCATCTTCGTTTCCGGATTCTTGCAGAAGAGTTTCTTCTGAACAAATTGTAGGATCTCTACCACTTGCTCCTGCGTATACTGTCCGCTGTCCAGCAGTTCCAGGTATTCGAATGCCTGTTTCTGCAAGGCTACCAACACACCTGCAATCAGCTTCTTATATAATACGGTGTCCGCTTTCAACTTATCGGGCACCACATTGTCAATGTTCTTGATGAAGATAATGTCTGCATCGAGATCGTTCAGGTTCTCGATCAATGCGCCATGACCACCCGGACGGAACAGCAACTTACCATTATCGCGGAACGGCTGATTCTCCATATCCGCAGCGATGGTATCCGTACTCGGTTTCTGTTCCGAGAAACTGATGTTGTAAGACACACCGTAACGTTTGGCAAATGCATCCGCTTTCTCGGCCACCAACGCCTTGAACAACTCGCGATGCTCGGTCGAAACGGTGAAATGCACATTCACTGTCCCGCTTTTCCCGGCCGCATACATGGCACCTTCGGCCAAATGTTCTTCCAACGGTGTGCGCGAACCTTCTGCATACGCATGGAATTTCAACAAACCCTTTGGCAATGAACCGTAGTTCAATCCCGCTTCTTCGAGAAGAGCAGCTACCACCGCTTTGTAATTTCCTTCGGCTATCAACGATGGAATATCTTTTCCAGTCATACGCTGACAGGCAGCGTTTAAATCGTCATAAAAAGCGAAATTCTTGATACCAGCGAAAAAAGCCTGTTCAAATTTATTCTGCGGAGCGTCATACTCAGCACCCAAGAACTCGAACAAGTCCTTGAACATGCGACTGGCAGCACCCGACGCGGGAACAAACTTCAGAATGGTTTTATCAGTAGAAGTATAGGCATCCCAAGCAGCCAGATAAGCCTTCTGCTCGTCGGCTTCGGGGGCAAGAATCCCTTTTTCGAGGGATGCGGCGGCATCCAGTTTCAAGAACGGAAAACCTTTGGCGAAGCAAGCCAGTTGTTCGGCTATCTGTTCCTCCGTGATGCCTTTGGAGGCAAGCAATTCTTTGTCTTGTGGTGTCATCATGATAATGCTATTTTAAATTATTGATGCCCAAAAATACAAAAATGTTATTTACTTTCGCTATTTAACGAAACAAAAAGCCTATTTTTACAACGAAATAATGCACGCACAGCATAAACCTGCAAAGATTATGGAACATTTGTCATTTTTTACAGAGTCAGAAAGAGCCGAGCTGTTTGTCCTGTACAAGCAGTTGATGACCTCGGCTGGCGATACCATCAACCGGCATGATACCCGGAAGTTGAAGAAATTCCTGAACGAAGCCGTTGAGTGCAGAACCCTGCAACGAAACAGTTTCGGCATGAATCCTATTATCAGAGATATGGAAACGGCCGTCGTCGTGGCCGACGAGATAGGTATGAAAGGCTCTTGTCTGGTGAGCATCATGCTGCACGAGATCGTGAAAGTCAACCTCATGAGCATCGAAACCGTACGGTTGGAATTTGGTGAGGACGTGGCATCCATCATCAACGGACTGGTGAAGACAAACATGCTCTATGCCAAGAGTCCGGCTATCGGGTCGGAGAACTTCCGCAACCTGCTACTCTCCTTTGCCGAAGACATGCGGGTGATCCTTATCATGATTGCCGACCGCGTGAACATGATGCGGCAGATCAAGCATGTGGAGAACGATGAAGACCGCCGGAAGGTGGCCAACGAAGCTGCTTACCTGTATGCCCCGTTGGCGCATAAGCTGGGACTCTACAAGTTGAAGTCAGAGCTGGAAGACCTGTCACTCAAGTACACCAATCACGATGTCTATTATTTTATAAAGGATAAGCTGAACGAAACGAAGGCGTCGCGCGAGAAGTACATTGAGGACTTCATCGAGCCGATTCGCCGGAAGCTGGAAGCCAGCGGATTGACGTTCGACATCAAAGGACGTACCAAGTCGATACACTCCATTTGGAATAAGATACAGAAGCAGAAAACACCGTTTGAAGGTATCTACGACCTCTTTGCCATCCGTATCATCCTCGATTCGGACTTGGACAAGGAGAAAGCCGAGTGCTGGAACGCCTACTCCATCGTGACGGATATGTATCAGCCCAACCCGAAGCGCCTGCGCGACTGGCTCTCTATCCCGAAGAGCAATGGATATGAGTCGCTTCACATCACCGTGATGGGGCCCGAAGGTAAGTGGGTGGAAGTACAGATCCGTACGCGCCGCATGGACGACATTGCCGAACGCGGTCTGGCTGCCCACTGGCGTTACAAAGGCGTGAAGGGCGAAAGCGGGCTCGACGAATGGTTGACTTCCGTTCGCGAGGCGTTGGAGAACTCCGAGGGCGATACGCTCGAAGTGATGGATCAGTTCAAGATGGATCTGTATGAGGACGAGGTGTTTGTCTTCACTCCCAAAGGCGATTTGTTTAAGCTTGGCCGTGGAGCGACGGTACTCGACTTTGCTTTCCATATTCACACGAAACTGGGTTGCAAGTGCATCGGCGCCAAGGTGAACGGGAAGAATGTACCGCTGAAACATAAGTTGAACAGCGGTGATCAGGTGGAGATCATGACGTCGAACACGCAGACGCCGAAGCAGGACTGGTTGAACATTGTCACTACGTCGAAAGCGCGTACCAAGATACGTCAGACGTTGAAAGAGATGGCCGCCCGCCAGCATGAGTTTGCCAAGGAAACGCTGGAACGGAAGTTCAAGAACCGCAAGATAGAGTACAACGAGCCGACGATGATGCGGCTTATCAAGCGACTGGGTTTCAAGACGGTGACGGAATTCTATCAGAAGGTGGCCGACGAGGTGCTCGATGTAAACGATATCATCGACAAGTATCTGGAACAGGTGAAGCGTGATAGCGACGAGCATCCCGAGTTGACGTACCGTAGTGCCGAGGGCTATAACCTGCAGAATCTGGTGCCCGAGTCTACGGGTAAGGAAGATGTGCTTGTCATTGATCAGAATCTGAAAGGGATCGATTTCAAACTGGCCAAATGCTGTAATCCCATCTATGGCGATGAAGTATTCGGTTTTGTATCCGTATCGGGTGGTATCAAGATTCACCGTATGGACTGCCCCAATGCACATCAGATGATGGACCGCTTCGGGTATCGTATTCAGAAAGCCCGTTGGGCGGGTAAGGCCGAAGGGACGCAGTATCCTATCACGCTGCGTGTGGTCGGGAATGACGATATCGGTATCGTGACGAACATCACTTCCATCATCGGAAAAGAGAATAACATTGCGTTGCGGTCTATCAGTATTGATTCGCACGATGGGCTGTTCTCGGGTATTCTGACGGTGATGGTGGGCGATACTTCCCGGCTCGAATCCCTACTCAAGAAGTTGCGGACGGTGAAGGGCGTGAAGCATGTCAGCCGTAATTAATAAATATGGAACAATTCAGTATAAAGAAACGATTGAAAAGCTTTGTGTATGCCTGGAAAGGCATACACAGCTTCATCGGGCGGGAGCATAATGCCTGGATTCATTGTGCAGTGATGGTTGCGGTGGTGGTTGCCGGGTTCTTTTTTCAGATTACCCGTGGAGAGTGGATCGCTATCGTGCTTTGCATCGGCTTGGTGCTGGCTGCCGAAGGGTTTAATACGGCCATCGAGCGGTTGGTGAATCTGGTATCTCCGGGGAAGCATCCTGTTGCCGGCGATGTGAAGGATATTGCTGCCGGGGCTGTACTGATTTGTGCCATTGCTGCCGCGATTGTCGGACTGATTGTTTTTATACCTTATATAATAAGTGTCTGCTAAAACACAGGATTTGCTTTATATCTAATCAAAAAAACACTATTATTATGCGATTCATCAAAGGGCGCGTTCTGTTGCTTTTGCTCACATTACTCTGCACGTTTTACGGATGCTCTTCGGAAGAGGAGTTAAGTCCGACCTGCGACATGCTGGAATTCAGGTTCCTGAGTGCTGAGAATAGCCATTTATCAAAGGACATCTTGGCCACGATAAACAACAATGAAATTGTGGCCGAAGCACCTTCGGGCAGCAATGTCTCATCTCTGATAGCCAACTTCAAAATCAATGGTGAATCTGTGTGTATAGGCAATACCGTGCAGAAAAGCGGCGCTACGGCGAACGACTTTTCTAAATCGGTAGTGTATACCGTAGTGGCGCAGGACGGAAGCATAAAAAAATATACCGTGTCTGTCATCCTTCCTTATAAGGACGTAGTGGCGCAAATCACCTCTTTCAGCCTGGCCAAAGCCCATAATCCGGGCCTGGCTGAGAATGTAAGTTTCAAAATTGATCACGAGGCGAAAACCATTACGGCTACTATCATCAAGTGGATCAATACACGGGAGGCTGATAAGCTGATCCCCACATTTGCGGCCAGCGGCACCGCAACGGTATCGGTGAATGGTGATCCGCAGGAAAGTGGGATAACCTCCCTTTCGTTCAAAGATGAATTGATTTATTCCGTAAAATCAGCCGGAAGCAGTACAGCCACAGAATATAAGGTAAAGCTGATATGCCCGCAAGTGAATGCCACTCTTCCTGTCATGCGTTTCTCCATCAATCTGAACCAGCTCAATAGCAAGGACGAATATCGCCAATCCAAACTGGAAATTGCCGGTAACGGAATAACAGAAGGGCTTTGGAGCTATGATGCGAACGAAGTGGAAATCCGCCTTCGGGGCAATTCTACCATGTGGCTTCCTAAAAGGCCTTTCCGTATTAAATTCCCCGAAAAGATCAGTCCGTTAGGGCTGAAGCATACGAAAGAAAAAAGCTGGGTGTTGCTGGCCAATGATGCCGACAAGACCTTGTTGCGCAATGCGGTGGCACTGGCTGTTTCGCGCACCCTGTTGCAGAGAGATAATCCGGCAGACTACCACGACCCGAAGGCTGTACTTTTCACAGCTGCCACACAACATGTGGATGTGTATGTGGGTGACGTTTATCAGGGAGTTTACCACCTGACCGACCAAATACAGAGCGCTACCGGTCGGGTAACATTGGACAAGCCGGGTAAAACGGCTTCTACTCCCGAGATAACGGGTGGTTATTTTATGGAGATAGACGGGTTTGCTGATAGCGAATTCTCTTGGTTCCAAACCTCTCGTAACATGAAAGTTACCTTGAAGTATCCCGATATGGAAGACGATTATACCAACCGGAACGATATGCTGCAGGACGCACGGTACAAATATATATCGGAAACTGTGCAAACAGCCGAGGATATGCTTTTCGGCAACGACTATCAGGATGCGGCAAGCGGATGGCGGAAGTATTTCGATCAGGCTACGTTGGTGGATTATTACCTGATAAGTGAATTTTGCGGCAATCCGGATGCCTGGTGGAGTACATATATGTATAAGTTGCGTGATACGGCGAGTCAAAAGCTGTTTTTCGGTCCTGTATGGGACTTTGACATTGCCTTCGATAACGATAATCGCATCAGCAACGCTACGAACCGCCTTATGCTCGAAGTGGGGCACGACCCCAGGATGTGGATCAGCCGTTTTTTTCAGGACCCTGCTTTGAAGCCGGCAGTGAAAGCCCGATGGAACCAGATGAAAGTCCGCATGCGCGAGAACGCGCTGGCGGTGGTGGAAAACGATTCGAAAAAGATCAGTCGTTCGCGTGAAGCTAACTTTGATGTATGGAAGATAACTACACAAAGCCTTGGCCATGCCCGGCCTGCTCCGACTGATTACGAAGCGGGGCTGACCCAATTACGGAACTACATCAATAACCGCTTTGCTTATCTCGATGGTGTATTTAATGGTTGGTAAACTGACTTGTGTATAAAACATATAAATAATGAAACAATTGATTGCCTGTTGCGGATTGGATTGCGAAAGTTGCGATGACGAAGAACCTTATAATTTCCTTAGCAAATAGATCATATCGATACACTGGATCCCACTATCTACAATCGGTTCCGGGTAATTGTCTGTGAAGAAGTTCTTTACCCTATGAGATACCTCAAAACCGAATTTCTGATAGAGTGCGATACCTGAATCTGCTGTGCCTACGTATAGATTCCGGAACTGATCGGCATAATGGCGAGCAACGAACTCAATCATATATCGGCCCAGCCCCTGCCCTTGTTTTTCCGGCAAGACGGCGATATTTTTGAGTTCGATATCGGTGGCCGATAAGGGAAGGACTACGACCTCTCCTACTACCCGGCTTTCCTCGGCAAAAGTAAACATCTTCCCCTTCTTGAGGTACTTCTCGATCATTTCTTTCGAAGGGTCTGCATCGAGTAACAACGGGTAATAACTCCGCTTTTCAGTGATCTTTTCTATTTGGGCGATGGTGTATCTCATAGCGTCAGCATCTACTTTTGAATTGTACATCGGACAACCGCCGCAGAATACTCCACAGGCCGGTACCCGTCCTTGATAATATCTAAAGTTCTTATCCATTCATGGAGCAGTTGATTTATATTGTAGAGTTTGACACAAAAGTACAAATAAGTTTATCATTGAACGTTATTTCTATTGTCAATCTTGCATGCGTGGTACTTTTTCAGTAAAATCATCCATCGAGTAAACTCTTTGATAATGGTTAACAGCAGGGAGTGGCTTGTAGTATAAAATTAATCTTTAATTCGCATAAAATAAAAACCTGGTATGCATATAGCAAGTATCTTATGTACTAACAGCAAGATATTTGCTATATGCCTGTTGGGAAGTTTATTCTAGTACACTTACCAGTTAGTTTATACTATGAAGAAATTCCTTAAATGGATGACATCTCTCGAATCGATCAGAAATATATTTTATAGGAAAGATTAGGGATGAGCCCCGTGCCGTTCTCTTTTTTAATCTTGCGGATATTCTCCTGGTATTCATAAAAGAACATACCTGTTCTCATGCCTACATTCAATATCTTAAGCGAAAACTCGTGAGAGACCTTCTTCTTGTTAATCCGGTAATTGATGGACAGGTCACCATTCATAACCGTCTTGAATTGCTGGCTGAATGCTCTACTCTCATCAAACATGATTTCATGCATCTCCTGACTTTTCACTTCGTCTAACGGTGTATACCGGTCTCCGCCATGGGCAAAGATACGGCCGTTAATCCCGAAGGTGTTTTGTTTCCGCCTGCCCACCATCCACTCTTTGCCTGCAACGAGATTCAACAGAAAGCCCCTGTCATACCGGGTACTGCGCCACACGTCATCGCCTCCCTTGTATTGGGACTTGAAAAGGGAACCACTGATCATATAGTAGAACCCATCTTTCATGTAACGCTCCAACGTTACATCTACTCCGTAATTCCTTCCGGCTCCCTTGTTGGTCAGGATTTTATCCAAGTAATAATCCTGGTGATTGATGATGGAGAAGGTGGATCCTTCCTCCACAGGTACCTGAAAAAGATACTGGAAATAAGGCTCGACCTTCAGATTAAGATTGGATGGCAAACGCCAGTTATAACTCAGACTCACGTGGTGGGCTTTGGTAAACTCCAGGTCCCTGTTGGTAGAAGTCTTCCCATCCACCGTATTCTGTACGTAATAATAATTCAGTTTTTCCCGCTGACTATGCAGCCCGTAGGCCAAAGACAATGAATGTTTGTCGACCGGAGTCCATTTCAATGCCGCACGTGGTTCCAACGACCATTCGTTGGTTAAGGAAAATTGATTCAGGTTCAGCCCTACCGTTCCGGTCAGATGCCGGTTAAAGGAGAACAGAGAAGTAGTATAGGCCGACCATGCGGTGCTGTTATCGTTGCCTTTGGAAATGAGTATGGCAGGCTGATCCAATCCGACGGCAGGGCTGACCTGATAGTTCAGGTCATAACTCAGATGGGTAAACCGGATTCCCGTACGGTTGGTGTGCCGGGGACTGAATTTCCGGGTAATGGCCGTAGAAGCTATAAGATCCAGGTCCCGGTTCTTGATATCGGCTACACAAACCGGTAGACCGCCCGGCTTTATCTGGTCTATCCATAGATGGTCGGCCGAATAAGTCGATACCAAAGAAGACTGTATGCTGGTCCGGTTGTCGATGATGTATTTGTGCGTGAGGCCACCCATGAATTTTTCCAGGTTATCTTTGCCGTTTCTTCTGTCTCCCATGGTTTCCCACTTGGATGGGTCTTTTTCGGCAGTCGATTTATTGCGGTCGAGCAATCCGAGTCCCCAAACAGAAAAAGTACCTGCACGTTTTGTCGGGAAATTGAGTTTAAAGCTCATATCCTCGTAAGACAGATTGGCATCTCCATTCGTAACCAGGCTTGTATTGGAAGCCCGGAGATTGAACAGGTATGAACTGCCTCGGGATTTGCTGATAGGCCCTTCGGATGCAAATTCCATTCCCATCAGACCCACCAGAAAGGAATGCTCGTAGCGTTGGTTGTTTCCTGCGCGCATCCGCATATCGAAAACACCTGCCAGGGCATTGTTGTACTCGGCAGGGAAAGCGCCGTTGTAGAAATCAGAGTTGGTAATGACATTGGCGTTCAGTGCCGAAAGAAATCCGCCGCCTAATCCGGTATAATCGGCAAAATGGCTGGGGATGGGAACTTCTGTGCCTTCCAATTGCCATTTGGTGTATTGCGGAGAGTTGCCACGGACAATCAGGGCGTTGGAGCCGATTTCGCCTGCCACCCCTGCAAATGCGGCGACTAAACGTGCCGGATCATCGAATCCGTTGGCAAAACGGCCCGCTTCTTCCATGTTGATCATGCGGCCCCCGGCAATGGCCATCGGGTTGATCAATTCTTCTTTATTGATTGTCGGGACTACCACTACTTCGTCCAGCCGGAAGGCATTCTCGCTCAGTAGTATCTCCAGATTGACTTCTTTGGAGGAGGTTACCACGATCTCGTTGATGATCTGGGGTTGATAACCGAACTGGGAGGTCTGTATGTTGTATCTTCCTACCGGAACCTTTTTTATCGTGAACCGTCCGAGGCTATCGGTTGTTGCACTGAATGACGGATTTTCCTGCAAGCCAACAGTGGCAAATTCGATGGGTATATTCGTTTTGGAATCCATGACTACTCCCCGTATGGTTTGTGTCAGGTTGGACGTTTCGGTTTTCGATGGGCTTTTTTCTTCTTTCGGCCGGAAGATAATGATGTGATAACCGTTGATCTTATAGGTATGCTGAGTGTCGGTCAATATCTGCTTGAGGGCTTTGTCCACGCTTGCATCTTTCAGCGATAAGGAGATGCTTTTGTTCAGGTCCAGTGTGGAATGCTCGTAGGCTATGCTGTATCCGGTTTGTTGCTCTATCAGGGCGAAAGCCTCTTTCAGTGAGATGCTTTTGTGCTGTATGGTGATTTTCTTGTCAGTATTTTGAGCAGTGACACTGGAAAGCAGAAAGAGTGAAAATATAAAAAAGATAGTTCTAAGTGATTGATTCTTTATTTTTATTGGGTTCATTTGATTACATTTGTAGTGTTAATACTTCATTTACTTCACTGTTCTTGGAGTTTTAATCTTTTTCAGAGCCGGAGAGAGGGTCTCAAATCTGCTTTCCGGCTCCTTTTTTATTCATAGGCTTCTGTTTTTGTTGATTACTTCCATATTATCTTTGTTCCCTCCCGCTGATAGCTGAATCCGACCACATCTTCCAGTACATCAAGGACTTCATCCAACGTTTCGTTCCTCACAAACTTGACTGTATAGAGTTTGGATACAGGGATTCTGGTCTGATTGTTGATAGACATCCCAAATCGCCTTTCCAAGGTCTGTATGATTTCTGCCAATGAACTGTTGTGGAACAGTAATTGGCCGGATAACCAACCGTCTGTTTCTTCGGCAGGAACCTGTATCACTTCGATGGCAGACGTGTTACGGTCGTACGTTAACTGGTCATTGGGTTGGAGTACCCGGGAGTCGTTGGGGGTACTTACCTTTACTTCGCCATTAGTCAACGTGGTGGTTACCTTCTCATCGCCGGTATAAGCTTTGACGTTGAATCTGGTTCCGAGAACTTTGACGGACAGCTCCTGAGTTTGTACGATAAAAGGCTTTGCTTCATCTTTCTTTACTGAAAAATAGGCTTCTCCGTCCAGGTGTATGACTCTTTCTGTTTGGGAGAAATTCTTCGGATACCGGATGTGCGTGCCTGCATTGATCCAGATTTCGGAACTGTCGGGCAGTAACAGATGCCGGGTGTCTCCGTAGGCCACTGATACTTCGATCATTTTATTCTGCTGCTGATTATAGAACAGGTATCCTCCACCAATCAGCAACAAAGGGATGAGTATGGCTGTCACACGGGATATCTTAGCGAACAAGGTTTTCTGAGTATGCAAGGGTATTCTTACAGCCTGTTTAGCAGGATGTCCGATTCTTCGGTTCACCCGTTCGAGGGCTGCATAAGTACCGGCATCTTCCGTAACGGGCAATTCATCCCAATACTCCAACGAAGCCTTTTCTTTTTCGGGAGAATGAGCTTCGTTGATGATCCAGTGTTGGACTTTCTTTTCCGTCTCCGGAGAAAACCTATTTTTCAGATAGAGATGGAGTATCTTGAAGGTGCGTGTATCTTTCTTGTTTTCCATATACTTACTTTGCTATGTATATATAATACAGGCATACCCGCAAATTCTCAATGGAGAAACGGCACTTTTTTTAAATAAATTCAGGGGAGAAGAAAAAGAAGAACGGAAATAGCCTTGCGAATGTCTTTCAGGGCGAGGCTTAACTGGCTCTCTACGTTTCGTTTAGTGGTATTCAGCCGCTTGGCTATTTCTTCATTTTTCAGACCTTCTTCTTTGCTCAGCTTATATACTTGCCGGCGTTGTTCCGGCATTCGCTCCACAGCCATTTCGATAAGTAAGGCGGTTTCATGGGCTATCAGTTCGTCCTCCGAAGTGAATCCGGTATCCGGTTGGGAGTAATTATTCTGATAGGATTCCCGGGCAAGTGTGTGGCTGATAAAGTTGAGCGCAGCATTCCGGGCGATGGTGTGCAGGTAAGAGTTGAACGATTTTGAAGTATCGATCGATTCACGGTTATGCCATAAGTTGAGAAAGATTTCTTCTGCAAGATCTTCTGCATCCGCATCTGATTTGATATAGGCCGAAATGAATGTTTTTATCTTGTGGAAGTAGTGTATGAAGATTTCTTCGAAAGCTTTGTGATTGCCTTCTCGTAAAGCATGGAGGGTATCTTCGTCGATATTTTTCATGATCGGCAAAGATAGTGTAGAAAGCAGGTAACCGTAAAGTAATTCTTATTAAAAAGGGTTATCTTTCTGAAATGTCCGGTCTGTATGCCGACATCGCTTTAATCGGTTTGCGCACTACATTCGCTATTCAATGAAAGTGATGCTACACCTCTTTTGGATTTTATTAACGTTCGCATATGCATAAATATTTATTTTTCCATGGTGTTGTAAAAAGCGCTTCTGGTTAATGATGTGTGCCCATAGGACGGCGCGGGAGTGCACATCCTATGGGCAGCTTACATAGTACTCAATCAAGTAAATAAATTTATATTCGCCTTATAAGAATCGATGAATGGAAAACAACTACAGAACGAACAATCTCATTGATTAATAATAAGTTATGACCAAACAAAATCTTTTCATGCCGGGTTATACCTATGGAATAGAGAAATATTAGATTTATTTATTACTGCACTTTGTTCCGGACGGTTTATATTGTGCCATTATTACCAATACCGTCCGGAGCAAAGTTGCAAACCTAAACTTGAACTACTTATGTTACATTTAATCAAGAACACCGAAACCGTGTTCGACCTCTACACACAGCCTGTAACTCTGGAGGAAATTCCCAAGTACAAGATGCCTGAGGGGCCGAGCGATGCCAAAGTTGTCGCCGATCTTATCCTCGACGAGTTGCTGCTCGATGGCAATGCCAAACAAAATCTCGCTACCTTCTGCCAGACTTATGCAGACGATAATACTCGTCGGATCATGGACAAGTGCATCAACAAGAACATGATCGATAAGGACGAGTATCCGCAAACGGCCGAAATAGAAAGCCGTTGTGTACATATACTGGCCGACCTTTGGAATTCTCCCGAAGGAGCACTCACGATGGGTTGTTCCACCACGGGATCAAGTGAAGCCTGCATGCTTGGCGGACTGGCGCTGAAATGGAAGTGGCGCGAGAAACGCGAGCAAGAGGGAAAACCGACCGACAAACCCAACCTGATCACAGGCCCTGTACAAGTCTGCTGGCACAAGTTCGCCCGCTATTTCGATGTGGAACTGCGCGAGATACCGATGGAACACGGTCGCCTGCTGATGAGCCCTGAAGAGGTGTTGAGGAGGGTGGACGAAAACACCATTGGCGTCGTGCCTACGTTGGGCGTAACGTTTACGTTGGAGTATGAAGACGTAGAAGCCATCAGTCGTGCACTGGACCGGTATCAAGACGAAACAGGTCTGGACATTCCCATTCATGTAGATGCTGCCAGCGGAGGCTTTGTAGCTCCGTTTATCCAGCCCGATCTGGTATGGGATTTCAGGCTTCCACGCGTGAAATCCATCAACGCGTCCGGGCACAAGTTTGGTCTGTCGCCTCTCGGTGTGGGCTGGGTGGTATGGCGTGAGGTGAGCGATCTGCCTGAATATCTCATCTTCCGGGTGAACTACCTCGGCGGAGATATGCCTACGTTCGCGCTCAACTTCTCCCGTCCCGGCGGACAAATCATCGCACAATACTACAACCTGCTGTACAACGGTCGTGAAGGCTACAAGCGCATACAGCAAGCCTGTCTGGAGCATGGCATGTATATAGCCGACGAAATCAGCAAAATGGGATTGTTCGACCTGCTGTACACGGGACGTAGCGCGTTGCCTGGTGCCGCATGGATGCTCAGGGCGGATGCCGACCCCGGCTTTAGCTTGTACGATCTGTCGGACAGGCTACGGGCACGCGGATGGCAGATTGCTTCGTACTCGCTGCCCCCCTATTGTCAGGATATGGTGATACAGCGTGTGCTGATACGCCACGGATTCAGTCGCGATATGGCCCACTTGCTGATAGATGATATAAAGCGTAGCATAGAATACTTCGAAAAGAACCCCGTTCGCAAAAACTTTACGGAGAGCGAAGCGGGAGGTTATCATCACGGATAAAAACCTGTTGTCATGAAAAAATATATTACCACCATGCAACTTGCTCTGATGACCGCTGCTGCCGTCATCAGTCTGAGAGGTTTGCCCATGATGGCCAAAGAGGAGTTGACGATGTTCTTCTACATTCTTTTTGCCACCTTTCTTTTTCTTGTTCCTGCGGCCCTTGTCAGCGCCGAACTCGGCAGTGCTTTCTCTGACAAAGGCGGGGGTGTATATACATGGGTGAAGGAAGCTTTCGGGAAGCGAGCGGGCTTCGTGGCCATCTTCATGCAATGGATACAGAATGTAGTGTGGTATCCTACAGTGTTGTCGTTCGCAGCGGCTGCGGTGGCTTATCTGGTTGGAAAAAACACGCTGTCGCAGGATGGCACTTTTGTCGGTATCTTTTCCATAGCATTGTACTGGATTGCCACACTGATAGCACTTGGAGACACATCTGTTATGTCTAAAATTACCAGCAGGGGATTCTTGTTGGGAACTGTTTTGCCGGGGGTAATCATCATTGTGATGGCTGTAGTCTGGATAGCAACCGGTCAGCCTGTCGCTTTGGAACAGATTCCTCCGGGTGAAACCGAATTGGTCAGTTCGGCAGCGGGACATGTACATCCCCGTCTGTTTCCTCATATAACAGGAATGGGAAACATTGCCTTTTTGGCAGGTATCATCTTGTTGTTTGCAGGAGTGGAAGTACACGCCGTACATGCCGGTGAGATGAAAAATCCGAAGAAGCAATTCCCAATGGCTGTATTCCTTGCTGCCTTGATAGCATTCGTCCTTACTACATTGGGTGCATTGGCTATCTCCGTGGTAATGCCTTATAAGGATATCAACATACAAGATGGGCTGATGCTCACCTTCGAACATCTGTTCGGAACCTACCATGTCGGGTGGATGACCAATGTCATGGGGGCTTTGGTAGCTTTCGGCGCGTTGGCAGGTGTTATTTCGTGGATTTCTGGTCCCAGTCGCGGTTTATTGTGGACAGCTCGTGATGGTCAGTTGCCTGTGTCTATGACCAAAACGAACAAGAATGGAGTACAGATCAATATATTGCTGATACAGGGTGTGATCGTAACTATACTTTCGTCGCTCTACTTTGTGATAGACGATGTAAGCGTGGCATTCTTTCTACTAAGCGCACTGACGGTAGGATTATATCTTATTATGTATATGCTGATGTATGCCGCGGGTATCAAGTTGCGTAAGACTCAACCGGACTTGCCGCGCCCGTACAAGGTTCCGGGTGGACGTATAGGGATGTTACTTGTGGCAGGTATAGGCTTTGCAGCTGTGGTGTTTTCCTTTATTGTAGCCTTCTTCCCGCCTTCACAATTGCCAGTAGGTAGCCCCGGCATGTATGTGGGATTGGTCATGGCGGGTACAATTATCTTCCTGAGTATTCCCATCATTATAAGTATGGTGCAAGCGAAGAAAAGGCAAAGGAATGTATCCACTTAGTATAAAAATAAGGATAGTAAGTAATTAAGGATGGCATCCCGAAAGCGAAGAATATTTCTTCCTTCCGGGATGCTCCCTCTAATTACCTATTGAATTGAAACCAGCAGCTTTGCCTGTCTACATCATGGAATATTCTTTGGACGGGCTTTCCACACTAACAGTGCAAAGACCACCGATAGCAATGCTGCCCCAATCCAAAACCAATTGATGTACGTAAAGTCGTACACATCAATTCCATTCACTACTTTTTTGTTATCCTCAATCAATATACCACTCATAACGTCTTGCAGTCCGGCACCGATGTAACTGGCGATGCCCACTACTCCCAACGCAGCGCCCGAAGCATTGCGTGGAGCGATATCTACTGCCATCAGTCCGCCTAAGAAGCAGATAAGCACCCCGATGCCCAGCCCGAACAGTACCATGGCTAATGCATCGAGCCAGAAATGTTCTCCGGGAACGAGCAGAAATAAACAAAGTGCTACCACATTCATCAACCCGAAGATCAAGGCAGGCACATTACGGCTGCCTCTGAATAGTTTATCGGAAATCACCCCTGATGATACTGTTCCGATGATCCCGCACACCGAACTAATAGAAATGATGAAACTCGCATCCAGAGTGCTATACCCTTTTTGTGCTTCTAAATAAAACACTCCCCAGCTATTTACCGCATACCGACTGATATACATGAATGCACTCGATAATGCCAATATCCAAATAGCAGGCATCATCAGCACTTGCCGTTGCGCCCGGTTAAAGTCGGCTGTTTCCGATTCGCTCATTGCCTTCTTCTCTTTGGGTCGGTTCACAGCAGGGAAACCTTTGCTCTGTGGCGTGTCATGGAAGAACCGCCAGATGACCAACGCTCCTATCAGTCCCACCAACCCGGCACCCAGAAAGCCATACCGCCATCCGCAGGCGCTGACTATCGATGCAACGATGATAAACGTCAGCGCCTCGCCAATGTTGTGGCTGGCCGACCAAAAGCCATAATAACTCCCTCGCTCCCGGTCGGTGAACCAGCGCGAAAGCCCCACTACACACGAAGCTGCACCCATCGACTGGAACCATCCGCTCACTCCCCACAGGATGGCGAAGAGGATAAATGAGTTCGTAAAGCCGAGGCAGAGGTTCACCAGGGCGGTAACAAGCAGGCCGGTCGTCATGAAACGATTGATATTGCTGCGATCGGCCAGGAACCCGTTGGTGAACTTGCCCACGGCATACGTGAAGAATAGCACCGAACCGATGATACCCAGTTCGGTTTCGGAGAAAATCCCTTCTTCCACAATCGGCTTCTTGACCACGTTCAGGCTCAGACGGCAGACGTAGTACATACCGTATCCGAATGTGGCAGCCAGGAAGGTAGACCATTGCAGCCTCTTCAACCGGCGGCGATTGTCAGGTGATAACTCTTCGATAGAAGATGGCGCTTCCTCGCTACAAGGTTTCGATGGGGATACCTTGTAGAAATTTATTATTTGTTTCAGCATGTTTGCTATATATTGTTTTAAGTGATACGAGTGAATGATTAAGAGCATACTTGTTTTACTCTACGACCAAGCTTGCGTTCCTCTACGACCCAGGCTATTTAGGTCTACGAGTATCGATGTACGAGATGTACATCTCATACAGTACCAGATGCACATCTCGTACTGCTCCAGATGTACATCTCGTACATCGATACTCGTAGAGTAAAACTGTCTCCCTCGTAGAGTAAGAGTACCTTGCTCTACGAGCAAAGCTACTTTACTTTCTTACTATCGGTATGGATCCTCCTGAGATACGGTCTGGGAGTGCTCAGGCAAGGCATGCAGTCTCTTTTCTTGTAGGTAGTTGATAAGTTGTGCAGGGCGGTCCGTCTGTATCAGGCAGGCACCCTGGCTGATGATCCACCCCCAGCTTTCGTCGGGTTGACATTCTTCTACCGCCCGGTCATCGTCGTGACCGCCGCAGAGTTCCGGCCAGAGAGAATTGATGAAGATAGCCGCTCCGCTCGTACGTATTTTCTTTAGTAACCGTTGTACTTTTTTACTGTCCGTATCGAATACCAACTCATAAGCCACTGGTTTTATATGGGTGAGATAACCATCTATCAATGCTTCTGCTCCATCCTTACATAAGTTCACTACAGGCATGAAAGTCATTTTGTCCAGCACTTCACCGTTCTCGGCTTTCACCTGTTCGTAAGGCAATCCGGCTTTGATGATGCATTGGCCGGTGGTTCCGGTCTTTTCGAGGATGGCATAGGCTTCCTTGAAGTAGTCGTAGCCTTTGTCGATATTCACTAATATTTTTCCTTTACATAGTAGCATCGCTTCTTCGAGTGTAGGAATCTGGTGGGCCGTTTTATGACCTGCCCCATTTCTTAGGCGCATGGCTTTAAGCTCGGCCAAGGTATATTCTTCGGGAGTACCTTTGCCGGTCATGGTACGGTCGATGGTACGGTCGTGCATCAATACCAGATGTCCGTCTTTCGTGCGTTTCAGGTCGATCTCCACCATATCTACTCCCATATCGATGCAATTCTGAATGGCTTGCAGGGAATTTTCAGGAGCATTGCGCCAGTCGGCACGGTGGGCCACGACGAGGACTTTGTTTTCTTGTTTCAGGCAAGTGTTTACCGTCAGTGTATGGCTCGGTGGCCATACGGAAAACACGTCCGATTCCGATAATACCTTGTATGGATCATCGGTATCGCTCAATACATAGATTCGATACTGTTCTCCACCCGGAAACACCCTGACCACAATATGCCCTTGCGTTGAGGCCATCCGGTTGATCAGATCACCGATTACAATACGTGTAGCCGGGTGTATATTCGTGGCATATACGTTCCGCGATTCCGGATAAATTTCCTTGGAGAACAAGCGGGCAAGCACCGTGTGGTTAGGGTGCAGCGCGTCCCATGTGGAGAGTATGAAGTTTTGCGGCGCCAGTGCGGAGATAAAGTTCTCGTTGGTTCCGTCTTCATTGCCATGATGATTCAGTACTGCCACTTCTACCTGTCCTGTCACCTTGGAGAGTGGTGTTTCGACATCGTGCCATGCAGGCCGTCCCGGACGGGGATATCCCGGTATATCTCCTCCGGTGTAATAATCGAAACCTCCATACGAAAGGCGGATAGCACAACTGTACATGTTTTCCCGGGGCATTTCGCGATCCGGCAGCCCATCAGTCGGAGGAAACAATGGGTAACAGGAGTCTTTTCCGTCCCATATCGTTCCGTTTGCATATAGATTGCGGACACTGAACCTTCCCGAGTATTTCTGAGGATGGTTTAGTAAAGTGATCTGCTGGTCGGTACCTACGTTGAATGTCTGCCGGATGGTTGTTGCCGGTAGTTGTCCGATCAACTGAAGGTAAGTTGCGTAAGTTGTGTCTTTATCAGGTGTCATGTACGTATCGCCCCGGTCTATCCACTTGTGGCAAGGAAGTGCCTTGTACACTTCCCGAACCCCACCTACATGGTCGGAGTGATAGTGCGTCATCAGGTAGTAGTCGATGGACTTACATGCAGGCATCATCCTGTTGATGTAATGGGCAATCCACTCGCCTGGTTTCTTCGATTCATCCGGTCGGGCTGCTACGGTGCGTTCCGAACTCCGGTGGTTTCCTCCTGCATCGATCAGCAGTGTAGTACCATCCGGAAGTATGCAGAATGTAGCATCACCTTTACCGGTATTAATATGATGTATGTCCATGTACCCTTCCTGCCAGGGGGACAATGTTTGGGCTAAGCCCTTTCCTATGCCGGTGACAGATAGAAGGAGGCCAATAAGAAATAACTTTTTCATGAAAAAAGAGATTAGTGGTTGGAGAATTGACAGGTTGATAGAACTAACCTGAAATTACATTACTTGTAATCACAAATTACATTGCTTGTAATTTTATTTAGAAGTAATGTAATCACACGTTACATTACTTCTAATTTAGTCTTTAATTATACCCCGGATTCTGTGGGAATCCCGTGGGATTTTTCATGATATCTACCTCTGTTTTCGGTATCGGATAGAGATAATCATTGGCTGTTATGGTGTAGCCAACCTTTTTTATCGCCTCGATGGCTGTGTTGGTACGAATCAGGTCGAACCAACGGTGAAGTTCGAACGGGAATTCCAGTCTGCGCTCCTGTAAAACAGCATTACGGAATGCCTGCTGCGTGTTGACGATGGTCACATCTAACTCCGAAGCTTTGGCACGTTTGCGGATCATGTTCAGGTAAGTCATCGCCTTGCCTGAGTTGCTTGCCTCGTAGCCCACTTCATTCTTCGCTTCGGCATACATCAGCAGCACATCGGCATAGCGGAGCAACGGCTGGTCGTAACCGACTTTGGCAGTGGTAGCGTCGAATGTATCGTAATACTTCGTTATCACATTGTTGTTGGCATCCACCCGTTTGTGCTCTATCATGGCCCGGCGTTCGTCGGTCGTTTCGTAACAGTTGTTCTTCAGGTCGTCGCTCATCTTCGATTTGTCTTTGAAGTAATCGTTGAACGTACGCCCTTCGCCAACAATGGTTTTCGAGTACCGAACGGCAAACACGATTTCGGCATTCATCTCCTTGCTTACATCGAACACATCGGCCACTTTGTCCTGCAAGGCATACACATCCTGATAATTGGTGATGATGTCGTCCAGTGCGATCAGGGCATCGCTCCATTTCTTTTGCGTCAGATATACTTTGCCTAACAAGGTCTTGGCAGCACCCGAAGTGGCTTTTCCCAGTTCGGTAGTGGCATACTTCTTGGGCAGACGGTCGGCAGCATTCTTCAAATCGTTTTCGATGGAGGTATAGAGCTCGTCTATTGAATTTCTTGTCAGATTGCGTGCTTCATCGGTCGTTATCGGAGTCAATACCATCGGAGCAGCACCCCATAGGCGAACGATGTTGAAGTAGGCCAATGCCCGGAGGAAATAAGCCTCTCCTTCCAATTGCTTGCGTTGGCTGGCATCGGTCACCACATCCATCGAAGCCAGTACCTTGTTGCAACGGTAAATCTGATTGTACAGTTCCTTCCACGAGTAGCGAATGATGTTGTTGTCCGATGTAGCTGTGAAGTTATCGACCGTATAGAACATACCTGCCGAACCGCCGGGATTAATATCTTCCACATTGTCGGCACGTAGCTCCATCAGGGCGATGAAGTATTCGCCATACTGATATGTGCCCTGTAAGGAAGCATAGCAGGCATTTACAGCTGTTTGTATGTCATTGGGAGTCTTGTAGAAGTTGGCTACGGAAGCTTCCGACTTAGGGTTCAGATCCAGGAAGTCGCTACAACCTGTCAACAGCATGACAGATAAGATACTGGGTAGTAAATATTTCATTTTCATACGATTAATCATTTAGAAGGTTACATTCAATCCAAATACATACGACTTGGCAAGCGGATACGTACCGTAGTCGATACCCGGAGTCAGCGGGTTTCCTTTCATATTCACTTCGGGGTTATAACCACTGTATTTGGTGAATGTGAATGGATTCTGCGTGGAGAAATACACTCTCAGGTTGGTGATCTGTGCATGAGACAGCCATGTCTTGGGAAGTGTTACCCCGAAAGTGATGTTCTTGATGCGTAGATACGAGCCGTCTTCGATGTGCCAGGTGGAGGTTTCGCCGTTCTTGCCTGTCGCACTACGGTTGGCACGTACGGTCAGTCCGTTGCCCGGATTGCTTTCCGATGTCCAACGGTCGAGTGCATCGATCTGACAGTTACCGCCTCCCTCCATATTGTTGATATAACGGCGGAAGATATTGGCTATCTCGTTACCATATACCCCTTGCATGGCTACGCTCAGGTCGAACCATTTGTACTTCATCTCGGTAGAATAACCGTAGGTGAAATCGGGCATGTAGTTGCCGGTGATGGCTTTGTCGCTACCATCGATCACCCCATTGCCATCCATATCCTTGAAGCGGAAATCACCCGGTTTGGCTCCGGCTACACTGGCATGCTTTCTCTTGCTGATATCCGGATCGTTGGAGTTGTCGATCTCTGCCTGATTGGCCCATACACCATCCGTTACCAGGGTGTAGTAGTTACCAATGGGCTTGCCTACCTTGGTGATGAAACCTACGCTTTCGCTGGTAGTCAGCATCTCGTCAACTCCTCCTAAGTCCTTCACCTCATTGCGGTTAGCCGAGATATTGAAACGATTACTCCAAGTGAATTGACCGAAGGTATTGTTCGTGGAGAGTGAGAATTCCACACCTTTGTTGTTCACCTTACCGATATTCTTACGTACGGTACTGAACCCGGAGAACTCGGGCACCGGCACGTTGAGCAGCATATCCGATGTATTACTGTTGTACACATCCAGTTCGAGAGTGATCATATTGAACAGGCCCACTTCCAACCCAATGTTGAACATACCTGTCTTTTCCCATCCCAAGTCGGGATTCCCGGCTGTGGCAGGCATCAATCCCGATACCAGTGCGCCGTTTCCTGCTCCGTACACATACTGGTCCTCGCCCAGACTGGAGTAATACTCATAATTACCGATACTAAAGTTACCACTTACACCATAACTGGTACGCAGTTTCAAGGATGATAGCCAGGTAAGATCTTCCATGAACTTTTCTTCCGAGATGTACCATCCGGCAGAGAGTGACGGGAACATACCCCAGCGGTTGTTCTTACCGAAACGGGACGAACCATCGGTACGCATAGCGGCAGAGAACATATATTTGTTCTGATAAGCGTATTGCACACGTGCCAGTGCAGAAAGTAGCGACCAGTCGGCAATCTGAGCATCCCAGGTAGTGGCGGTAGTAGCAGCATTCATCGTTTTCACCAGGTCGTTGGGGAATCCGGTTCCGGCAAAATTACTGCTGTTTACCGTTTCCTTCTGCGCTGTCCAGCCCACTACGGCGGCTATGTTGTGATCCTGCTTGATCAGTTTGTTGTAGGCCAAAGTGTTCTCCCACACCCAGTTCAACATGTTCTTATCCCGTTTCTGTCCGGTGGGGATGGAAGGCGGTACGCGGTTCTGCGATGTGGGTAAGGTAGACGGCCGGAAGTAATTGCGCGTGTATGTATTGTAATCCACTCCGAAAGAAGTCCTGAACTTCAAGCCGTCAATGAATTCATATTCGCCATACGCATTTCCCATCATCCGGTTGCGCTCCATCTTATCTTCTTTCAGATAGGCCAGCGCTACGGGATTGACAATCTGTGGCTGGGCATATTGCCAGTTCCACTGGTCGAAGTTATACGAACCGTCTGCTTTGTAAACCGACATGATGGGTGCCATAGCCAGGGCGGAAGCCACGATGGTTTCTTCCTTGAAACGGTCTTCCGTAGGCACAATGTCATATTTGGAGTGGTTGAAGCTCATGTTGGCTCCGAATGTAAACTTATTATAGGAAGCGTCGATCTTCGCCCGTCCACCCATCTGCTCGAATCCGGAACCGATGACAATACCCTGCTCGTTCATGTAATTGCCCGAGATGAAGTATTGGGTACCTTTTGTTCCTCCACTGATAGAGATGTTGTGGCTCTGTACCGGGGCATTGCGAAGCACTTCGTCCTGCCAGTCGGTATCGGTCAGCCCTTGCTCGTCATTGACGTAAGGCATGATTTCGGGTGGAAGCAGATAGGCTTGATTGACCGTTCCCGCCTTGTTGCCCATCTTGGCATTTCTTTCCTCATTGGTATCTGCGATGCTTCCCTGAATTCCTTTTTTCTCCAATAAATCCAGATAGGCATTGTTGTGTGCATCGTAGCTCAAGCGGGCATAGTCGTATGCTCCCAGCATCTTGATCTTTTTGGTCCGGTTTTGCCAACCGATGTAGCCGTCGTACTTCACGGTGGGTTTTCCTTCCTTACCTTTCTTGGTAGTGATGATCACAACGCCGTTCGAACCGCGTGAACCATAGATAGCTGCTGCCGAAGCATCTTTCAGTACCTCGATCGATTCAATATCGTTCATGTTGATGGAGCTGAGTGGATTCACCTTCATGCCTGTACCATCCTGCGCACCGTCCGACATGGGAAGGCCGTCGACTACATACAAGGGCTCTGTACCTGCGGTGATACTACCTGTTCCACGTACTTTGATCGACATTCCTCCACCGGGGATACCGCTGGGCTGTGTTACTTGTACCCCAGCCATCTTACCGGTGATAGCCTGATCGACGCTGGATACGGGAACAGCCAGCTCGGCAGCTCTCATGGAAGATATTGAAGTGGTTACGTCTCTCTTCCGTTGTACACCATAGCCCACTACCACTACTTCGTCAATCAGTTTGCTGTCTTCCTGGAGAACAACCTTGGCCAATCCTTTGTCTTTGGCCGAAAGGTCGACCGACTTGTAGCCGATGTACGAGATGGTCAGTGTAGAAGTTTCGGGAACATTGGATAAGGTATAGTTACCGTCAATATCCGTTATGGTACCAGTGGTGCTACCTTTCACCACAACACTGGCCCCGATCACCGGTTCCCCCCGCTCGTCGAGCACCGTTCCGTTAACTGTTTTCACAGCGCTTTCTGGTTTCTGCTGAACAGGCTTGCGGGTGATGACGATCATCTTGTTCTGTAACTTAGCTTCCAGTCCGGCATCGAGTATTTGGGCGAGTGCATCCAGTACAGGTGTGTCCTGGAAGTTCTGAGTGATAAGTTTGTTTTCGTTTACTTCATCCGTTTTGTAGATAATGGATAGCCCGGTTTGCTGTTCCACTTCCTTCAATACGGATTTTAAGGGTTGGCTTTTGAATTCCTGACTGACGGTTTGTGCCTGTAGCGTCCATGCTCCCAGACAAAACGAAGCCAACAAGAATAGCCGTAAGAATCGCTTTCGGTTGTTCATAGTCTTCTTAATTTTTAAAATTAGTTGTTACAATTAGAAATGCTTTTATTCTCTGATATATATATCCTTTCCTATGCGTTCCACAGTGATGGGGATGATCTCCTGTAAGGCTGTCATCACTTCACCGATGGTTTCACGGTTACGCAACGAGATGCGGAAACGCAGGTCGCCCACCTTCCCGGATTCTAACCGGATGTTCACGTCGTACTGCCGGGAGAGTTTGGCAGCCAGTTCGCGAACGGTGATGTTATCGAATTCAATGCGGTTTTCCGACCAGGCTTTGGACTGGATGGCATTGACCTGTGAGCGGGTGAATGTACCGGAAGCGAGGTCGAGCCTCACCGACTCGCCCGGCAGCATTCGTATCTGCTGCTTGTCGTTGTGTAGTTCTACCACGCCTTCGAGCAGTGTGGTGGTGACGTACGGGTCGTCGGAATAAGCCGAGACATCGAACTTGGTTCCTTTTACCACCACGTCGTAGGCGTGTGTCTGTACGGTGAATTCCCGGTCTTGTTTCCGGGTGACCTCGAAATAGCCTTCGCCGGTGAGTATCACCTTGCGGTTTCGTACATTGAAGCGATCGGAATACTTTAATGTGGAGCCGGCATTGAGCCATACTACCGTTCCGTCTGCCAGTGTCATCTTGCTTTTCTCCCCGTAAGGGGCTTCGAAGGTGAAAAACTCTTCCTGTTGGGTGTGCGAGAGGGTTTCCATTACACTCCAGGTGCCACCTACGGTCAGGATGATAATAGCAGCTACAGCAGCCACCTTTCGCCAGAGTGAAAGCGTCGGGCGAACCAACATGGGCTTGATGGCTTCCTGCGTACGTACTTTGTTTTGCAACTGTGTCCACTCCCGGGCTACAAGCTCACGCCCTATGCCGGATGCCATCCACTCCTTCTCCCAGCCTGCAAACTGCGAACGGTGGGTAGTGTCCTGCCGGATGTAGTCGAACAGGAATGTCTCATCGGCTCTTGAAATACGTCCTTCAAAATACCGGATGGCTAACTCGCGGATCTCTTTTTCTTCTTTCATACTTTTGCTTTCTATAAGATGTAACAACTAATTTTCATTTTACCCAACCCCGGGTATATATAAAAAAAGCAGAAAAACATTCGTTTCCTGCTTTCTTCATTGTCCGGTGAAGATTTATTTATGATTCATAATCACCCATGCCAATATAATAATGTATATATCGACGGGGTATTTGTCTTTGAAGTGGCGGGAGAAACTGAGCAATGCCTTGGAGATGTGTTTCTCTACAGCAGTGGTGGAAATACCGAGCTTATCGGCTATTTCCCGGTTCTTGAGCCCTTTGAACCGGCTCAGAAGGAATACTTCCCGGCAACGCTCAGGCAGTTGGCCGATGACGAGGTTGATTTGTTCCTGTAGTTCCTCGTACAGAAGTTTGTTTTCGGCATCGAGTGCGAAGTCGGTGTGGTACAGTTGTTCTTCGCCATCGATAGTAGCTAAATATTCTATCTGGTGCTTTTCGACAATGGCAATATGTTTCAGGTAATTCAGGCAACCATTGCGTACCATAGCAAATAACAGAGAGGTGACTGAAACAGCAGAGAGCAATTCACGCTTTTCCCAAAAACGCAGGAAACACTCCTGGATAATGTCGCGTGCGGTTTCTTCATCGCCGACGAAACGAACGGCATACCCTCGCAAGCGGGGATAGTAGTTGGTAAAGAGGTATTCGAAGGCTTGATTATTCCCTTGCTTTATCTCTTTGAGCAACAGTTCTTTGTCGGAGAAGTCAACCATAAGATATGTGTATAATACAAGATGATTATGGCGCAAAAATAGCAATTAATATGATATTACTGGAGGAATTGCTTGTAAAGCTCAGGGATTTTAGCGAATATTGCGCATAAATTGCGTATGGCGATGCGTAATTTATGATGATAATTCCCCCAATATGCATCTTCAAACATCGTAATTATGAAAACAAGTAAAAAGAAACAGTCACAGATCTTATTCATTGTATTATTATTAAGTTGTATGGTTTTGAACGCCCAAAACAACAAGCCGTTTGTCATCCCCGGGCTGAAAGAGTGGAAAGGAGGAAAGGGCGTATTCAATATCGATAAAGATTCCCGCATCGTTTGTGCTGCCAATGATCCTGAACTTATCGATGTGGCCAAAGCGTTTGCTTCCGACTATCAGGTAATGTTTGGCAAAAACATCACTGTCTCCACCGAAAAGTCTCATGAAGGAGATATTGTATTTCGTATTCACAAAGAAAAAGGAATGCCTGATGAGGGTTATCGCATCGAAATCGGAAAACAAGTGATTATATCTGCTCCACAACACATAGGAGTTTACTGGGGTACCCGTTCCTTACTTCAGATGGCCGAACAAAGCAGTACACAAACATTGCCTTGCGGAACTATAAAAGACTATCCCGATTACCCCGTACGTGGATTTATGTTGGACTGCGCCCGGAAATTTATTCCGATGAACTTCCTACATGACTACGTCAAAATGATGTCGTATTATAAAATGAATACTTTCCAGATTCACTTGAACGATAACGGGTTCCCGCAATACTTCAGACACGACTGGGGGCAAACATACGCAGCCTTTCGCCTTGAGTGTGATACATATCCCGGACTGACGGCTCAAGACGGTTCGTACACCAAACGGGAGTTTATTGATTTGCAGAAACTGGCAGAGAACCGTTATGTGAACATCATTCCCGAAATAGACGTGCCGGCACACTCATTGGCATTCGCGCAGTATCAGCCTGCAATAGGCAGTGACAAGTACGGCATGGATCATCTGGACCTGTTCAAGCCTGAAACGTATACATTTGTAGAAGGGCTGCTTAAAGAATATCTCGAAGGAACGGAGCCTGTATTTCGTGGTAAACGAGTGCATATCGGCACAGATGAATACTCGAATAAAGACCCAAAGGTGGTTGAGAAGTTTCGCTACTTCACCGATCATTTCATTAAGTATGTAGAAGGATTCGGCAAGCAGGCGTGTATTTGGGGAGCGTTGACACATGCCAAGGGAGATACGCCTGTAAAGTCGGAGAACGTTGTGATGTATGCCTGGTATAACGGCTACGCCAATCCTGAGGATATGATCAAGCAAGGATATCAGTTAGTCAGTATACCGGATAGGTACCTTTACATCGTACCGGCAACCGGGTATTACTATAATTACCTGAATACAAAGTTCCTGTACGAAAGCTGGACGCCTGCGCACATCGGAAAGGCTGTATTCGAAGAAAAGCATCCTTCTATCTTAGGCGGTATGTTTGCTGTATGGAACGATCATGCAGGAAACGGTATTTCTACCAAAGACATTCACGACCGGGTTTTTCCTGCTGTGCAGACATTGGCGGTAAAGATGTGGACGGCGCAAACCCCTACTCTTCCTTTTGACACTTTCGACCGGCAACGTAAGTACATCAGCGAAGCTTCCGGAGTCAATCAGGCAGGCCGACTGAACAAGCAGGCAGAGGGTGTATTTGAGCAGGAGTCGGTGCAGCCCAATGCCAAGTTTCCTTATCGCGAAGTAGGTTACAACTATCAGGTGACGTTTGACTTGGATGGAACCAGCGAACAGCGGGGTACAGAGTTGTTCCGTTCGCCCAGCGCCGTATTCTACCTGTCCGATCCGGTGAGAGGAATGATGGGGTTTGCCATAGATGGTTATCTTAACACGTTCCGTTACAGTGTGAAAGACGAGAAAGTAAAAGTCAAAATAGAAGGAGACTCTGTGTCTACCCGTTTCTACGTCAACGATAAACTGGTTGACAATATGGACATAAATAAACTGTATTTTAATGCAGGAAAAGATTCGATGAATTATGTGCGCACTTTGGTCTTCCCGTTGGAACAATCGGGGAACTTCAAGAGCAAGATTACCAATCTGAAAGTTCGGCAACAGCCGATGTAAGCATAAAACAACGACGCCTCCACTGACAATGGAGGCGTTACTATGTCCAATAAGAAAATAATTAGATACTCATTTCATGCTCCAGCTCCTTTGAAACGGCTTTGTTAATGAAATCGTTGATCGTTGTGCCGGTCTTGGCAGCCGCCATTGCTACCATTCCATGCAAATCTGACGGCATACGCACAATCAGTTTACCGCTATAGGGCTTTTTAGGTTCTACTCCACGGTCTTTGCAACTTGCCAGATAATCATCAATAGCTCCTTCGAAATCACGCTTCAATTCACTAATGCTATCGCCCTCATAAGTGATACTATCGCTTCTAAGCCCAAGGACTTTGCCGAAAAGGCAATTGTCCTCCTCGCTGTATTCTACGCTACCGGTGTAGCCTTTGTACTTTAACTGTCCCATATTCATTTCTTTTTTTGTTTTTTACTTTGTTCGTATTTCTCTATCAGTTTGTTTTCATGGATATACACTAACAATTGTTTCATCACATATCCTTTTATAACATTTGACGGGTGTGGTTTATGCATAATGTACGAATCTTTACCATCTGGACTAACAAACTCTACCCGCGAGCCTGATGTACTCCCTTTATTGCCTTCTTTATAACCAAATAAACCAAACAGTCGTTTTACCTCATCATAGGTAAAGTTTTTCGGTAATGTAAGGAAGCGCTCTATCAGTTTTTCTTTTGTACCCATAAGTCTAATTGTTTATACAAAGATACTATGTTTAGTATCAAAAACGAGAAACATAAAGGATAATTTAGAGTGCAGGCAAACATTTAACAGAAATACATAAGTCTACCATTGTGTATAGTTGGTTGGTTATTAGCATAATATCTTACAGTGAAAATATAAATATCTCTTGTTTCAAGAGAGTTTAGAAGTAAAGTGCTACTTTTGTATAAAACAACTATCATATAATATGAAAGAGAAACACCTACCTGCCGCTCTTTGCGGAGTCTTTATCATCTGCTGCACAAACATCGATGCGCAGTCAATAAACAATCAAATTATCAGTTTCACCGCTCCTGCTGCTCAGTGGGAAGAAACCCTGCCGCTGGGTAACGGACGTCTCGGCATGATGCCCGATGGCGGTATCGAAAAAGAGCACATAGTACTGAGTGACATCACTCTGTGGAGTGGTTCGGAAGCCGACTACAGCAATCCCGACGCAGCCCGCTGCCTGCCCGATATCCGTCAACTGCTATTTGAGGGAAAGAACAAAGAAGCACAGGAACTGATGTACAAGAACTTTGTTCCCAAGAAACCAGGAAGTGGCGGTACATACGGAAACTTCCAAGGTTTGGGCTATTTGGATATCGACTACTGCCACGAAACATCTGCCGATTTCAAGGGGCCGTTGCTGCAACGACATTCGCCGTGGGGAGGAGACTATACCCGTGGACTCGACCTGCAACAAGGAATGGCATACACCACTTATTCTGTCGAAGGAAAGGAATATACCCGAACCTATTTCGTATCACGAGATAAAGACGTAATGCTTATCCGTCTACAAGCCTCTGAGCCGGGAAGCATCAACTTCCGCCTCTATCTGAACCGCAAAGAACGTGGAACCGTCCGCTCCATGTATGGACAGAAACCTGCTGAACCATGTTGCGTTCCCAACCGCGAAGAAGTCCGCCTGAAACTCTCCGGTACACTCGATAATGGACGGGGCGACAATAAAGGGATGAAATACACCACCCTCGTAGCCATTAAAGCATTCGGCAAGGAAGCCCTTCGCGGATTCGGGATAGAGAATATCTCCGTGCAACGAGCTGACGAGGCATGGATCATTGTTTCTTCGGCTACTTCCTTTTTCGAAGGTGATAATTATGAAAAGAAAGCCACTGAGTTATTGGATAATGTTTTGGCTGGCTCGTTCGATGGTTTGGAAGATGAAGCTGTGAAGAGTTATCAGGCATTGTACAATCGTGTTAGTCTGAATATAAAAGGCAATCCGGAAGCAGAAAAGCTCCCGGTTGACGAGCGAATATTACATTTTCAGAAGAAGGAAGACCCTTCGCTGGCAGCTTTGTATTATAACTATGGCCGTTACCTGCTTATCAGCAGCACGAGGGAAGGCTCTCTCCCACCCAATCTGCAAGGTCTTTGGGCAAATAATATACAGACTCCCTGGAATGGTGACTACCATCTCAATATTAATGTGCAGATGAATCACTGGCCTGTCGAACCAGGTAATCTGTCTGAGCTCCATCTGCCTTTGGTGGAATTCACTAAGGGATTGGTGAAGAGTGGCGAACAGACTGCAAAAGCGTTCTACGGCGCCGATGCGAAAGGATGGGTGGCGCACATGATGACGAATGTATGGCAATTTACTGCTCCCGGCGAACATCCGTCATGGGGAGCAACCAACACGGGCGGTGCCTGGCTTTGTGCCCATCTGTGGGAACATTACCTCTACACAGGGGATCAGGCTTATCTAAAGGAAATCTACCCGGTATTGAAGGGCGCTTCGGAATTCTTCCTATCTACCATGGTCGTAGAACCCACACATGGCTGGCTGGTTACTGCCCCGACTTCATCGCCCGAGAATGAGTTCTATATCGGCGATGACCGTACTCCCATCAGCATCTGTATGGGACCGACGATGGATAATCAGTTGGTACACGAACTTTTCAGCAATGTTATCGAAGCGGCAAAGATACTTCGTACAGACAAGGAATACAGTAAGCAGTTAACAACTGCCATCGGGAAACTCCCTCCACATCAGATTAGCAAGGAGGATTACCTGATGGAGTGGCTCGAAGATTACAAGGAAGTGGATGTGCATCATCGCCATGTGTCGCACTTGTACGGACTTCATCCGGGCAATCAGATTTCGTTGGTGAACACACCTGAACTGGCAGAAGCGTGCCGTAAGACATTGGATCGTCGTGGTGATGGCGGTACAGGCTGGAGCCGGGCATGGAAGATCAACTTCTGGGCACGACTGGGCGATGGCAACCGGGCGTACAAACTATTTAAGAGTTTGCTACAGCCGGCTTACACCCCGGAGAATCCGTCGAGTCATGGTAGCGGTACCTTCCCGAATTTATTCTGCTCGCATCCTCCTTTCCAGATCGATGGAAACTGGGGCGGTACTGCAGGTATCAGTGAAATGCTGGTGCAGAGTCAGGACGGATTTATCAATCTTCTTCCTGCCTTGCCTGATGCATGGAGCGAAGGCGAATTGAAAGGTTTCAAGGTACGCGGCGGGGCTACGGTTGATCTCCGCTGGCAAAACGGTAAAGCTGAACAGGCGGTGATTACTGGCGGGTTCGCCAAAGTGATTCGGATAAAAATGCCCAAAGATTGTTCAAAGGTAAGCATCACACAAGGTAAACGATTATCTTCCCAAAACAAAGAATATATAGACCTGACGCTGCAAAAAGGTGAAAAGATATCCTTGTCTTTTCAATAAGTGATTTACTCGACTGTTGTAAGTCGAATGGATCTATTTGTTGTGTCCCGGTGCATAAGGGGCTGCTGAAACATTAGTAAAAGAGATTCCCCTTTTGATGCAGATTGTACATCAAAAGGGGAATCCATTTACAGACCGGTTGTACCGGAATTATTTCTTATCTGTTGCCTGTCCATTCTTTTCTGCAGCGGCTTTCTCGGCGGCTTTCTCTGCATTTCGCTTGTTTACATAATCCTTGAACATCTGTCGCCAGTCGCGTCCATGCTGGTTGAGATACTCCTCGCACTTCGTTTTATAAATTTCAAAGATACCAGAGATAGCCTTCATGTTCTTATAATCGATGGCTTGTTCACGGGCCAGTTTGAGTTGCTCGAGGATGAAAGCACGTTCTGTTTCCGTTAGATTCGGGACGATGGCTTCGTACCCTTTTAGCGTGAACGCTACCTTTCCTACGGTGTACTTATCGAGAATAGCTTCTACCTGTTCCTCGGTCAAAACCTTGCGGAGTCCTGCCATCAGTTTCTCGTGATACTCTTTCGGCTGGGCAGAATCGGCCATGATTTCGCGGTCGAGGTTGGACAGTGGTTTACCGGTGGTAGGATTGATTCTTGCCGTAACCGTGGTGTATGGGTGATCGTTATGCCAGTCGCGTACTTGACGCAGGTGGTTGTACACCAGCGTAGTGACATACGAAGCATTCTTTTCGCTGGTAAGGTTGAGTGAAGCTACCCATTCGGTGGCTTTGGCTTCAAGGGATGCATCCGCCTTTACCTGATTGAACAATTTCTTATCGAAATATACAGCTACTTTATCGAACGAGCGGATGGCAGTAGTGGGAAGCAATGCACCTTTCTCGCCGAAGCTCAGCATAGCGCTTTCCGGTTCAATGGTTACTTTGGATTCGTCCTGCATCTTTTTATCAAGGTTGAAAGCCGAAGCAAAGAAGTCATACACGGCATTGCGCTTGTTGGGGCCGAAGTCGTGTTTCTCTTGTGGGAGATGCACATTCGTAACCTTTTCTGTTGCTCCGTAGAAACTATATACCCGTTGCAGGTAAGGGAATTCGAGAGTGGGAACACTGGCTGTCCAGTCGCCACCATCGGATACAATGAGCTGCGGATGGGGAGCGAACGTAGCTGCCAGTTCGGCATTACACGTACCACCGCCTGCCAACTGGATGGGCATTCCGCTTTCGCATGGGCAACCGCCGTCGAAGTGTGAAGCAAGACTTACCACTGGAGCTGCCGCTGTGAAACGATCGTCGAGTACGGTCAACAGTACCGTTTGTGTACCACCGCCCGAACCACCGTTAGCGCCGATGCGGGTAGCATCCACATCTTTCCGGTTCGCCAGCATATAATCGAGGATGGCCAGTCCGTTCATGGCCTGGATTACGTGTGCCGCACTGCTACGATGCGCTGCACTGCCTACCTGAAGAGCTGATTCACCCCAACCGAAGAGGTCGTAATCCACGCAGATGGCACCCATGCGGGCAAGCGTTCCCATCCGCTCCTGTTGATCCTTGCGGTAACGTCCGTCGCCGAAATGTCCGTTGGGACAGATAATCAGGGCATGCTTTCCTTTCTGTGCAGGGGTATAGATAGAACCGCAAACATAAAGTCCCGGCAGTGTTTCGAGGGCGAAGTTCTGTACAGTATATCCGTCGAACTTACGAATCTTCGAGAGGATGGGCTTAGCTCCCTGTATACATTGTGCCTGTAAAGCATCCAGTCCGAGACGTTCGCGTACTTCTTTTTTCAGGAGTGTGGCACGCTGTTCCCAGTCTTGTTTACCGGTGTATAAAGTGTTGAGGTAAGCCAACATCTTCTTGCCATCCTCGTCTGTGCGCCGCGGATATTCGTAGGTTTTCAGTTTGTAGAGGTTACCGCTTTGTTTCACGAACTTGTAGTCGAACGGCGCCAGCACGTTGGTCAATGACTCTTCTACAGAGTACGGACGGATACGGAAATCGGCATACGGAAGCACTTTGCCTACCGTGTCGATATCGTATTGCAGGCGGATATTGAAGCGGGTTTGTATCTCGCTTAATACTTGGTTCAATGGACGGGCGAATTGGTTCTCTACCGTCAGTGTTTGTGCTCCGGCGGGTAGTGCACCTGCCAGGAGCATAGATAATATAAGTTTCTTCATTTCGTACTATTTATTCACCACAGAGTCACACAGAGTTTCACAGAGGATTTAAAGATTAAGAGTTAAGAATTAAAAGAAAAACTCTGTGTGATTCTGTGGTGAAACAATTTATTTAGTCATTGTAATTTCTTCCCCATCTACCGTAACATCTTTCAGAATGATGTTCTCGCAATTTTCAAAGACACTTTTCTGCTTACCGCCCTCCACATGGATATCGCGCAGGATGATACCGCTGATCGGCGCTTCTTCCAACCCGATGATCTTGATAGGTGTCTGCACATTGCGTACTGTCATGCCACTGATATGGATATTGCGGAACACCGGTGTACGGTCACTCTTTGGTTCTTCGGGCATCTTGCTGTATTTCAGGTTGAACACCACCGCTTCTGCCTTAATGTTGCTCATCACAATGTTGCTTACACGGATATCCTCCACTACACCACCACGACCACGGGTCGACTTCAAGCGAATGCCCCGGTCGGTACCTTCAAATACACAGTTGCTGATGGTCACTTTGCGTACACTTCCGCTCATTTCGCTGCCGATAACCACCCCGCCATGTCCCGAAAGCATGGTACAGTTAGTGATGGTGATGTTCTCGCACGGCTTACCAATCTTACGTGCCTGTAAGTCGCGGCCGCTCTTGATGGTGATGCAATCATCGCCTACAGAGATGTGGCAGTCGCTGATGTGTACATTGCTGCACGATTCCGGGTTGATCCCATCCGTATTGGGTGATGGTACATTGTTGATCGTGATTCCTTTCACCGTCACATTGTCGCAGAACTCCGGATTGACCGTCCAGAATGGCGAGTTAACGATCTTCACTCCTTCAATGCGTACATCCTTGCAACGTACCGGCTGGATGAACGGCGGGCGGAAGAAACGGCGTTGCAACGTTCCATGCCAGTCCTCGTTCGTTTCAGCATAGAGCGATTTTACGTCGTTGGCTTTCTCCCAGGCAGACTGATATTTGTTGACTTCGCGCATGCCGTTGTCGCGTAGGTCGACCATCACCTTGAAGAACTCCGTCCACCAGGCTTTTCCCTGTCCGTCGAGCGTTCCTTCTCCTTTGATGGTGATGTTCTCGGCATCTACTGCATAGATCAGTGGGCAGAAGCTTTTCATCATTACTCCTTCGTGACGCACTTCTACGAAAGGCATGTAGTGGTCGAAGTTATCAGAGAAGAGCAGCGTGGCGCCTGCTTCGAGTTCCAGCGTGATATGGCTTTTCAGTTGGATAGGTCCGGTGAGGTAGGTACCTGCCGGAAAGAAGAGCGTTCCCCCACCCCCGGCATTCAGCCGTTTGATGGTGGTGTTGATCAGTTGTGTGTTCAGCGTCTTGCCATCTGCCTTGGCACCGGCCGATTTCATATCGACCCGTTCGGCGCGCAGGAAAGTGGTGACACAGCAGCACGCGATACATAAAACAATAATTCGTATATTCATGATTGTAAGTTGATTATTGATGTACTTATTGAGGTTTAGAAGCATTGGAGAGCTGGCAAGTGAACGTATGTTTTCCGCTGCCTGCTTCTTTTGGATTTTTCTCGCCCGGCATATATACCATAGCTGTACAGTTCACCGGAACAGTAACATTCAGGGTGAATTCACCGTTCTTGTTTGTCCAATACACTTCTATAGTGCCATACAGAGTACGGGTAGCAGCTTTCACATACTGCAAGTCGCCTACAGGTTGAGGACAAATCTTAAACTGCTGATAACCTACCTTAGTGGTTTTCTTCTCATTCAGAGTCAGTGTTCCTTCCCCCCAACTATATACTGGCTGATCGGGCATATTCTGTATTCCGGCCAACGAGTTGAAGAACCATTCATCAATCTGTCCCATCATAAAGTGATTCCACGATGAACCTTGGCGAGGATCCCACTGCTCGGTCAGTGTGGTTGCACCATATTTTAACTGGAAACCGTATCCGGGAGCTTCTTCGTGATTGAACATCTTGTAGATCAGCTCATGTTCTCCAAACTGAGCCAATGTCTGAATGAGGTATCGATTGCCTACATCGCCTGTTGTCAACCGGTTGCCATGCGCTTCTATATCTTTCAGTAGGTTTTTGAATACCCGTTCCCTTGTACTACGGTATCTTCCACCATCATGATCCTGAGAAAATAAGTGCCAACCCACCATATCCTGAAACAATGGGAGCGCATTGCTGCACTGGCTTCCGGTACCGAATTGTGCGGTTTTGTAATCAAAATATTTAAAGTTGAAAGCTCTGTTTACCTCCGACGAAAGATTATAATAATACATATCGTCGTAGTTATTCTTCACAATTCGGGCTGCTTTGCGCAGGTAATTGATAGCCATGAAATAATGTGCTGTGGCCACTAAGGGTACCGGAGTGTTGCGCGAGAATCCCGCGCGGAAGTCACCATAATCATACCAGTCGCCCAGACCGAACGAAACAATGTGATTGTCGGCACGAGTTCCCAGATAGTCCACATAGCGACGCATATTCTGATAATACTTCTTGATCAGTGAGTCGTCGCCATACCTTTCATAATACATATACGGCAACACAACCAAGGCTACCCCCCATTCCGACGATTCGGCAAATACATCCATGAACTCTCCTTCGAAGATAACAAACTGCGGAGCTGTGGTAGGCATAGCGCCGTTGGGCATCTGTGCATCGGCCATGTCCTGCATCAGTTTGGGGATGTATGTGGTAAGGTCGTAGTTGTACAACAAGCCGGGACCGTTGAGATGATCCTGCTCCAGCCAACCCAACTTTTCGCGGTGCGGACAGTCGGTGAAGACCGATTGCATGTTACTGCGTACCGCCTTCTCAATCAACCGGTGGGCAGCATTAAAGATCGGATTGGAGCACTCGAATGTAGAACCTTTCTCTGCCGAATTGTAGATGAAACAGGATTGGATGTTTTTCAATACCGGAAGATTCTTCGGGTTCTTCTGACCTTTCAAGACTGCTCCTTCCACTTGTATATACCGGAAGCCATAGTACGAGAATCGCGGATGCCAGGTTTCTTCCCCATCTCCTTTCAGCGTATATTCATAATAATGCTGACGACCCGTTTGACGTTGGTTGATGGCTCCTTCGTCGGTCAGCGCCTCTGCCATAAGCAGGGTGACCTTTTGTCCTTTCTTTCCGCGAACGGTGATTTCCGGGAATCCGGCAAGGTTCTGCCCCATATCAAGTACGAAGGCAGATGGATCGATGGTACGTTTGGTGGTTTTAGTAGCCGATTCTACCTGTTCGGGAGTCAGCTTGGTTACTTTTTGAATGTTGTAACGCTCCATGATCTTTACCGGAGGAGCCATTTGCGGACGGAGTACCCCTTTCGGTCCCTCCTGAATCACAGCCGGGTTCCACGAAGCGTCATTAAAGCCGGGCTTGTCCCACCCTTTCTGTTCCAGGCGTGCGTCGTAGCTTTCGCCTCCGTAGATGGTATTAAACGTGATCGGGCTCAGTGCATATTTCCAACTGTTATCCGAAAGAATGGTTTCCTTGGTTCCGTCGGCATACCGTATTTCCAGCCGCATACGAAGCGTAGGAGCGCCGAACGCAATCTTCAATTTGGTATAGCGTCCGCCGCCAAATACATTGTAGAAGCCATTGCCCAACAGAACACCTGTTACATTCTCTCCTTTTTTCAGCAGGGATGTGACGTCGTACGTGTTGAAGTACACCGTCTTGTCAAAGTCGCTCCACAGCGGAGTGAATTCTCCATCACCCACTTTCACGCCATTGATGGTGAGCTCATAATTTCCTAATCCGGAGATAAATACCACTGCATCAGTAATGGCCTTATCTGTTTGGAAGGATTTACGCAGACAGATGCTTTTGGTAGCCAACGTGTCCATCTGTTCCCAGGCTTCTACCACTTCGGGTTTCTTGAGCTCTGCACCATGGAAGTTACGTCCTTCGGGCAACTTAGCGTCTTTGTTGGTGATGGCTCCTATCCATTTGGCTTCCCAAATACCGTTCGGTGCGTAAACGAAAACAGCTTCGGGGCTCCATTCCGAAGGAGTATCTGTTTCGTCCCATACACGTACACGCCAGGCGTATTTACCATACAGATTGCCCAGGTTGGAGATAAGTTGACTCTCTGATGAGATTACTTTCTTGCTTGAGTACTTCCAATCGCTGTACAACGAACGCATTTCGATCTCATACGCTGTTTGGTAAGTACCGTTTTCGTTGGACTTCAATGTCCATCCAAGGCAGGAGTTTTCCTTGGTCACGATAGCCATGCCCTCCTGCATTCCGGTGGTGAGCTTGTCTATAAAAATGCCTTTTGCCTGCGCGCACAGCGACAGGCAAAGGCTCAACAATATGGCAGGTATTGTTTTTCTCATGATATTATTTATTTCAATGCGTCCTTGCAAACGAGTTTGGTAATAGTATCGGCATGACCTACTTCCTTTCCATCCACAAAGATACGCAAACCTTTTCCACTGTGGTAACGATCGCCATTCTTATCCCACAGGATAGTCAGGTTATGACCGTGATACAGAATGTTGTCCAAACAGAACCAATCCCACTTGCCGGCAGGAATCAACGGATTCACTTCGATGGTATTGTCCATACGCGGACGAAGACCGATCAGTCCGGTAATCATCAGGTCGTTGAATGTAGAGTGGTTGTAGTAACGACTGCGTTCCTGATCGCCTTTCAGCCAGTAACCGGTAACTTCATCCTGATACTCGCCTATGTACGGGCGGCCACGGTGATACTGCGATTCCACGTACAGCTCCATCTGACGGAAATACACGCTATCGGTCAGGGCCGATTGCGGATAGTTGTTCAGGAAGTTGGCCATGGCGGTCAAGGTCTGCGCCGAAGCAAACGGCCAGATAGCGCCGTCCCACTCGCATTTACCCACGCCATGCGAACGGAATTCCGGGTGACGGCGTTCGGCGGTGGTCAGACCGTAGGGTGCCGAGAAGCCTTTCTCGTCCAACACTTCTTTCCAGGCATTGTCGTACTTATTGGCATCGGGCAGGTTGAAATACCAGGGGATGTAGCCGATGGCTTCGCGTACATTGGCCGATGAGTCGGTACGTACTGTCTCGAAGAAACCGTGACGGGTGTTCCACAACTTATCCTGTACCAATTGTTTCAGCGTATCGGCTTTCATGCCGTACTTCATGGCGATGTTCTCATCGCCTGCCATGATTCCCATCAACGAGAGGGCTTTGGCATTGCCGTACATATAGCTATTGATGGTAGGACGGGCATACTGCTTCCGGCGTCCGCCACTGATCGACTCTTCCATACCGTCCTGTACATCGCCTTGCCAGTACAGACCGTTCTTCAGCCGGTTGGTGCGTTCCCAACGCTTGTATTCCGTATCGAGGTCTTTCAGCAGGTCGAGCATGAATGCTTTGTCGCCATCCACCAGGAAACGACCCATCACTGCATCGGCATTCCAGGAGCTGAACTTATCCATCTTGGCCATCGGACCGCCTTCGTTACCGCGATACCACGTGCGAATAATCTGGTCGAGGTACTTGGGATTGCGCAACCAACGGCTTTCGTAAATGTGATGACCGATGGCGCAAGCTATCAGGTTGTACTTGTCGGCATACGAACGATCCACCAAGAACTCCGTCATACCATAACCCACCGGTGTTTCCTTGATGTGTTTGCGCAGGCTCCACCAACGGTAGTAGTACATCTCCTCAAAGTTTGCCTGTGGGCATTCGAACAAGGGGATATTCTCTTCCATCCAAGCCGAAGCTTGTGCATTGGGAATAGCCTGAGCAATGTTCTCGTCCTCCATACTGTTGAAGTAATCGGCATAACGGCTGAAATTGTTGTAGTTGAGGAAAGCTCCCGTAGCATTCTTGTCCTCAGAAGATGTTTGTACATTGGCTATCTTGAATACGGCCAACGGATCTTGTGCACCGGCATTGGGCACGTCCCAGTCGCGGTCGGCTTCTGTATCGGGAGTCGGGAAGGTACGTACGGCACCTGTACGGAACACAATGCGTTCGATAGCCGGAACCGGAGCGTAGAGTATGCGGGTAGACTTCTTGCCATCGACAAATATCTGTATGTTGCGGTCGGTTACCGAAATGATTGCCTCTACATGATACGTCTTACCGGCTTCGTAATTCAGAATGTTGCCATAGCGGGCACCGTTTTTGGCACGGAACACGCCGTCGGCAGTGAGTTCCAGACGTGAACAGGCTATGCCGTTCGCATCGACAAACTCTATTTGCAGATTGCCTTTATCTTTCTGTCCGGCCTGGAGGTCGAACGATACTTTGAGGTTTTTCGATGCCGGGATCTTGCGTTCTACCTTGGCATAGTCGAACGGGTCTTTGTCTTGCAGCGTGAGCCACTGTCCGTCTAATGAAACCGGAGCCCAAACGGGCGAATAGATATTCCAGGCAGTGAGTTCGCTCAACTTCTTATAGTCGGCAAAGTTATCGTTGGCATGGGCGTGTGCATGGAGTTCCACCGGAACGGGGACGCGGGCCACCCACATATCTTCCTTGTTCACGCTATACGTTACCCAGAGGTCGCCATCTTCGGGCTTGCCATTGCCTTCCTGAATACCGCGAACGTATTGCGGGCCGTACGATTTGTAGTTACCGCCGTAGCGCATCATCGGCACTTCACCGTTAACAAGGTTCAGCGTAGTGTACTCCAATCCGTCCTTGCTCAGTGAGATAGCCAGCGGCCAGCGGTATTCCGACGGGTTGTACACCGTAGCGTATGTACCGTCGCTCAGGCGCTGTCCCCATATCTTGGCATTGCTGTTCACGAAGCCTTTGGCACGCAGCACAGGTTCTGCCCAGGTACGGCCACCGTCTTCGGTCATCGAAGTCAGCGCATGTTTCCACAGCGACACGATGCGGCCATCGGGCAAGGTATAGCAGTTGAATGCCTTGTACTCTTTGTGCAGCGGAATAAGCGGATCGTTGCGGTCGGCTTCTTCCACCCATTGCATCATGTATAGCGGATTGTCCAATATCTCCTGGCAAGCTTTGACGAAATCCTTGTCTTTGCTCTTCTTGAAATACGGATAGTCCGTATTCTTTTCGCTGAAACCGTGATTGTAGTAGATGAAATGAATCGGTCCGTACGAACCGTCTTTATTGATTTCGCGCACTACGCGGCCGATACCGTTGCCATCGTTCGGGTCGTCTTTCTTGTCGAAAGCCACACCGTAGTTACCCATTGTTATGAGTTTCCCCGATTTCGATACATAGAAGCCCACGCGCTGGTGCATGATGGCGATCAGATCCTTTGCCACGTCGTTGCGATCGGGCTTGGTATAGCCATCGGGTACTTTGTAGGGCGGGAATACGATGGAAGGATTCGTCCAGGTGTACCCGTCTTTGGAAGTCATCAAGTAAGTTTGTGAGGGCGGCACATGCTCATCTACCGGGTCGGCCAAGTATTGCAGATAGAAGCTGCCATTCCAGTAAGCCAGCATAGACTGATGGTTGTATGTCCATCCGCCACCGTTCGAAGCATCGGGAAATTCACGGTTGGCACGCATCACTTGGATGTTGTGCACGCCTACTACGGGACTGAGTTGCCCGTCGTGGTACGTAGGGTTAGAAAGTTCGGTACCGGTGTAGTGAATCCGGTCTTGTGCCATCACCGGCACGGTAAGGACCGAGAGTACCGTTGGGATAATCAAGAGTTTTCTTTTCATAAGGAAGCTTTTTGAGTTTCTGAAGCTTTGAGTAATGCCTGCACCGTTGCTTGGGGTGCCTTGAATATGGTTCCATGTTTATGTCCTTTGGGGACATTCACCTGGTTGGTCTCGTCTATAAAGGTCATGAAATCTTTGGTACGCATGGCACCGTATATCTTTTTTCGGTACACATCGAAGTAGACGTAGTACTCGTCTCCTACTTTCTCTACAGCCGGACCTTCGATAAATCCTTCGGTGAACGGTGCGGAAGCTGCCGTGTAGGGGCCTTCCGGGGCTTGTGCAAATGCTATTTTCAGGTTGCGCTCCGGACGGGTATTGTCTTTCACCACCATGACGTAGTCCTGTGGCGCCCGTTTCACGATGATGGCGTCGATGCAGCTAAAGCCCGGATCGTAGAAGAGCTTGCGTTCGGAAATCGTTTGGAAGTCCTTGGTGGTGATATAGTACAGGCGGTGATTGTTGTCTTCGTCCTCAACGCCTTTTTCGAAGCGTCCGGGGATGCACGATGCCCATACCACCATGAATTGTTCTTTCTCATCGTCATAGAATATTTCGGGCGCCCATACGTTGACGGTGGTAGGCTCGTCGTCCATGACGGAAATAAACCGCTGTTCGCTCCAGTTTACCAGATCTTTGGAACAGGCATAACCGAAGCCCGAATCGCCCTTCCAACTGCTGGTCCATACCAGGTGGTACATACCGTCTGGTGTGCGAACCATGGACGGGTCGCGCATCAGTTGTTGTTTTCCTACTCCCGGTTTCAACCATACTCCCGGTATACTGTCCCAATGGATACCATCTTCGCTGTACAGATAGCGTAAACCTTCGTCGGCCGGTTCGTGAAAAGAAGTAAACACATAGTACTCCTTTTCGGTAGTACCTTTACCTGCTCCTGCTCCACACGATGCCAATAAAACGAGGCATAGCACGATCCATACGTTTTTCAGTTTATTCATTGCTATAGAATTGTGTTTATTTATATGTGTAAGACGGCAAATACAGGCAAATGTACTCAAAACGCGGATAATAAAAAAGGGACATCCCGGCGAACCAGGACATCCCTTTCTCTTCTAACAAACAACTATCTCCAACTTCAATCAAATTTTGCCTCCACGGGCTCTGATACGTTCGTACCAACCTTCCCGTTCTTTCACGAGGTCGTAACCGCGTTTCGACAGGTAGTTATTGATGCGTCCCTTGTACTTGCCGAATACTTCGTGCTTCTTGTTCGAGTTTTCGGCATCTATAGCCAGCTCACGGGCTTCGACGAGCCAGGCGTAGATTTGAGCTTTTTCTTCGGTGGTGAGCGACGGGATCATGTCGGTGGTGGCTACGTAGGTTACCTTCACCACACCATATGTCATGCCATCTTTCACGGCTTCTATCTGCTTTTCGTCGAGGAAGAGCGACAGGGTGGCCGGGAAGGCGAAGTGCGAACGGTACAGCGCCGCATCCTTTTCGTTGTCGGCTGCTTTCAGTGCATTGTCTTTGTCGGCGCCGGTGATCTTGGAATCTTTCACGGCTTTCACTTTTGCATCGCGTACTTCGTAAATATCGTTCAACTCGAAATAGCGGTTGGCAATGACGTTGCACACCTCTTCGGTTACCTTGACATCGGCAATGCCGAGCGAGTCGACGATCTTCTTCGAACGGGCTACGATAGACTCTACGTACTTCGGATCACGGTTTTCTTTGTTCAAGTCAATGGCTTGGGCAGCTATGGCTGCCACAAGCATTGTTACTATAAATAATACTTTCTTCATGCTGAATTGTTACATCAATTTACCCTTCTTGGCCAACGTGTCGTAGTTGTTCTTCGGGTTGGTCCAGTCTGTTTTCTTCTTGGTGCTGATACCGTTGATATACTTTTCGATGTTGGTATATCCGTCACCGGTGCAGTCCTTGTTGGCATCCGACGGGTCGTTCGGGTTCAGTCCGTTTGCTTTTTCCCATGCATCGGGCATTCCGTCGCCATCGCTATCGATGTACGGTTCGCCTTTGTATTCGGGATATCCGCCTACCTGGCTGATGTCGGTGATGATACCTTTCTTATACGAATCGTTGGGCAGACGGCGATACTTGAACTGGTAGAATGAATTCGGATCCAATCCTTCGATGTAGTATGGTTTGCCTGTTTTCACTTCGTTGATCACACGTTCGTCTACGATATCGCGTTTCGGGAACGTAGCACCGGCATTGTCGAGTACGAAATTGTAAGATTCTTTGGCAGTCATAATCGGGAATTCGGGCATCGGGAACGGCTCGTTCCAACGCATGTTCTCGGTATAGCCATCTGTATTAGGCTGATCCTGAACCTGTACACCACCTGCCCAGTTGTCCTTCGTTACGGTTTCGTTGCCTTCTACAACGTTACCGTTGCAATATACACGACCGAATACGAAGTAACCCAGCTTGCTGCGACCGGCTTCGGGTTTCACCAAACGGTGTCCTACATTGGAGCCTACCGGGGTCAAAGGGCCTGGTTTGTAGTAGTTATTGATGATGTTGTACAAGGCGGTATAGTCGCCACCGTCTACCGAACGGTGTACCCAGTTGTACAATACATTGTTTACGAAGTTGAACACACCGTTCCAGCCGATAGACGGGTTACGTCCGCCGTTGCTGGCCCACAGGTTGCGCATGAACGAGCAGTTCTCGCCACCCAGCGTACTACCGAATGCATGGTTGTACGTATCGAGCGCTTGTGAAGAGATGGTGTTCTGGATAGTAACATTTACAGTCGGGAGTTTCAGTTCTTTGCTTCCATCGCCCGGATCGAACATGTGACGATAGAATGAGATATTTTCATCCAATCCCCAGCTACACGAACAGTGGTCGATCATGATGTTACCCACCGGATTACCACCGAATGCATCGTCACGGCGGCCTACATTGGTTTCACCACGGCGGAAACGCATGTGGCGTACTACTACGTCGTGTGTATTTACCCAGAACGATTCGCCTGCAATACATACACCATCGCCCGGAGCGGTTTGTCCGGCAATAGTGATGTACGGTGCCCGTACGATGATTGGGGTTTTCAGTTTGATGATACCTGCTACGTTGAATACAACGATGCGTGCACCACCTGTTTCGCATGCTTCGCGGAAAGATCCAGGACCGCGGTCGTTCAGGTTGGTTACGGTAATCACCTTACCGCCACGTCCGCCGAAACTGTATCCACCGCCACCTTCAGCGCCTGGAAATGCCGGGATCTTAGCTACCGGAAGGTCTGTAGGACGGGCTGCCCATGGAATATACGGACGGCCTTCCTTGGCTTCTTGTTTGATAATGGGCAGTGCTTTTTCCCATGCTTCGTCAGACAGACGGTATTCTTCGTCCATCAATTTCTTAACTGCAGCTTTCACCTCGGGGGGCTCCTGCGGATATTGGGCTTTTACTACTGAAACCGGCGCCAACAGTGCGGTAGCGCATACGGCCAACATGATTTTTTTCTTCATCTTATACTGATAATTTTGGGATTTACACTCATAAGACTCTTTGGGGTGGCTTTTGTAATCAATGTAAATGATAAAAAATATGAAATTCTTTTCTTTGGGTGGTTGCGTGGGGATCATCTTTTCTTTTGTCTTGAAACAAAAGAAAAGAAGCAAAAGAAAAATTCAAGGCTGCATTTTCTCCGCTACTCCGCCTGTACGAAAAACGATCGGAGCTCCAACTCGCTCGCTTTGCTTCGCTCAGACAATCGCTCCTTTACTCGTTTTTCGCACAGGCTCCGCTTAACGCTGCGAAAATGAGGCCGGTCTTTATTCGCCACATCGCTTCGCTTGTGGTTTTTGAGTGTGGTATTTGCCCTGGGCTTTAAAGGTGTTTGCTCGCTGCATTTGGGGTGTTTGCCCCGGGCAAATACCTTTGTAGCAGTGGGCAAATACCTGTAACACAGTGAGCCAATGCCCTACTGTATCCAGGCGCGCTTGCCGTGATGCCAGCCGGAAGCACCGTTGGGACGTGGCGGGGCATCGTCGGGGATAGGTATACCCCAGTACGTACGACTCTCCTTAAACTGATGACATTGGGATGTCGCCCACGGCTACGAACACGATAGCCCAGCGGGCTATAAAATTAACTGCTGATTCGCATTAATAAGTTATTCGCTTGCAAAAGTAGAATAAGAGAGCACCACATTGGGATAAACCACGCCTTCGTTGCATACAAACTGAGCCGAAAGGGTGAAGTGGCGGAAGAATTCGGGATTGCGGAAAAACAGGCTGGGAATCAGGCGGGTATAGTCTCCGGGCTGATCCATCATGCTGCCCAGGTCGGCTACCAGCATGAAATGGTAGGTGTCCGAAAGACCCGATACGCCTTCTTCGTACACGGGGGTTTCGTCGAGCATCTCCCCTTTTTCCAGGTGCTCGATGTATTGTATCAGACTGGTTTCGTCGGGCGCCAGCAACAGGCGGTTGTTATAGAAGCAGGCGTGACCATGCGGAACGGAGGTGGTGGTACCTGTCAGCTGGGCAAACAGGGTGTTGTGCGGCAGGATGTAGAATTTATAATTCTTCGAAGTGGTACTGCGATAGTATTTCTTGGTAGGGAAATACTCCATCTGCGGTTCGGCCGGGGTGATTTCGATCAGGCTTTGGAGCTGGCGCTCGGCCCGGTTGATATCATTCAGCGGTAGGCATATCACGGATGCCGGACCGGGTATTTCGTTGTTCCGGTGAAACAAGCAGGTGGTGATAGTTCCTCCTCCATGCTCTTCCAGGTAGTTGCATAACTCCCGGTCGCGTTTCTTTACATAATCCGAATAGGCCACACGGCTGTATTCTTGTCCGGACGTGAAATGAAACATGGCTTCGAGGTTGCTTACCGACCGGCGGCTGAAGAAGAAGGTCGACACCGGCAGTATGTCGGTAGGGAATCCCTTGACGGGCTCTTGCTTGCACAGCAGTCCCATGAACGTGCGACAGGTGTCTTTCTCGTGGCTCATGCCTGAGAAGTAGATAGCGGCTCCGTTCATCTTCATTTCGAACTCGGTCCAGTTGCCCAGGTTGGTATTCACACGTACATCATCGGTCTGCTTACCCATGTCGATGGAGTACATGCGGGTGTACACGGTTGCATTGTTGGTGTTTTTTTTCTTGCTGTCGCGTGCAGCGGCAAAGAGGGGATCTTTCAGTAGTGATGTTCCGGATAAGTATGCATCGACCACTTGTTCGACCAATCGTTTCTGGTAGCTCAATACAAGGAACCTGGAGGTGACAAAACAAGAAATGAAGCTGCCGTCGGGCATGGGATAGATACGTATGTTTTCTCCTTTGTAGGGGAAGAGCCGTGACGGGTACGCACCGGTATTGAGCCGGGCGACAAACTTTTCGAGCAACTGGTAGTCGCCCGTACCCAGGGTACAATAGAGCACCTGGTTCCAGTCATTGTCCGGTTCGTGGAAGCTGAACAGTACTTTGTTCATCTGCTTGCTCAGTCCGTGCGGAGTCTCTTCCAGCAACGTGTTGAGGTATGACTTGAATGTGGCGAACAGCCGGGAGATAGGCAGGTAGTGCTGGTCTTTGCTGCAATCCATCTCGTCGATGTTTTGCACCAGCTTGACGATGTCGTTTGTTTCGAATACCGCCGAAGCATCGGCCGGGATAAGTGTATAAAGGTTAAAGTTTTCGCCCTCTTCGGCATTGGATAGTTTGAAAAAAGAGAACATAATGAAGCCTGTACATAGAAGCACAATCGAAGAAATGACGGCGATCCTGATTACTGTACGGAGTTTCATATTAATACCTATTAAGCTTACACGGCAAATATATGTATTTAATTAAATAAAACAAAACTTTTGCTAAAAAATCTTCAATCCGTCGTAAGCAAGGTGAATATGGGGCGGCAACATTTGCTCGACCTCGGCATGCAGACCGATGTGATGACTCGCATGGATAAAGTATGTTTCCTTCGCTCCGAGCCGTGAAGCCGCTTCCAATGCCTGTTCCAATGTTTGGTGGGTGGGATGCGGCGCCATGCGCAGCGCGTTCATCAACAGAACATCGAGTCCGGTCAATTGTTCATACGATTCTTCGGGCATGCTGAGCATATCGGTGATGTAGCCTACCCTTCCGATGCGGTAGCCTACGATGGGGAGTTTGCCGTGCATCACGCGGATGGGAATGATCTCCGTTTGGTTGATGTAGAAAGGGATGCCCGGGGTGATCTCGCGTAGCGGAATGGTAGGTACTCCGGGGTACGAATGGTCGACAAAACAATAAGGCATGCGGCTGCGCAGCTTCTCGGCCACCCAATGCTCGGCATAGATGGGTACTTCGCCGAAACGGCAGAAAGGGCGGAGATCGTCTAATCCGCCCACATGGTCGTAGTGTTCATGGGTGATCAGCACCCCATCGATCTTGCCGAACGGCAATTGGAGCATCTGTTCGCGGAAATCGGGACCGCAGTCAATCAGGATGCGCGCGTCGTCCGTCTCTATGATCGACGAAGCCCGCAGGCGACGGTCGTGCGGATCGCTCGAAGTGCATACCCGGCACGTGCACCCTATTTCGGGAACGCCGGTCGAAGTACCACTTCCCAGTATTGTTACAGTCATATTAAGTACCAGTTACTAATTAGTTTGCATTAAAATGCGAGAATTTGATTCTTTGCCCCTTCCCCATATCTGCCATGCACCTGTCAAGTGCATATGCCAGAGTTTCCTTGTTCAGATAATCTTCTGGATCAAGCCACTCT
>JAVBVA010000033.1:0-23974 GCA_031554665.1 Bacteroides sp.
GCTGCTTTTTCCGTTTTTTCAAAGGTACTAATAATTAGGAGCAAAGAACTTGCTGACCGTCAAAATCTTGCTGACCGAGAGAAAACAGGGTTGTTCAACCGGGCTTAAGGTAAAGGCAGGTTAGTGGAGGTTATCTTTGCCGACAACCTTCAATCAAATACAATATGCACAAACGATACGTACATATACTTCTCCTTCTTTTCACCATGCTCCACACGGTGTACGGACAAAATACGGCCTATCAGTTATTCGAAAACATCGGACAAGATACCGAAGCTTCGGCAGTCAGTTGTTTTCTGCAAGACGAAGGGGGAATGATGTGGATCGGCTCGAGCAGAGGACTGTATAGTTACGACGGATATTCCACACAAGTCCATTTTGAGTTCGACCAACGAAGCAATTCCCGTATCTACTGCGGAGTGAAGGCAGATGATTCGCATCTCTACTTAGGTTCGGATGCCGGACTGCTCATCTATAATTACCGCACAGACCGGTACGACACTACCGAAGGAACCCCGTTGCACCCGCTCACCGATGTACGTGCGCTGGCGCTACAAGGCGATCAACTCTGGATAGGCACACTCAGCGGATTGTACGTTTGGAATCTCCGGACGAAAACCCTGAAAGCGTTCGACCGGAAGCAGTACCCTACCCTTCCGCATGCCACGATTTACTCCATCATTCGCTCGCACGACGACCGTATATATATAGGTACGTACGACGGGCTTTGCCTGTATCTCCCCCAAAGCGATTCGTTCCGAAACATCACTTTACCTGCCAATCTGCAGAAAAGCAACCTGTTTGTCAACTCTCTGCTCGAAGACACTGTACGCCGTTGCATTTGGATCGGTACGGAAGGCAACCTGCTGAAATACACCCCAGCCGATGAACATATCCATCTGATAGATGCATTTCACGACAACTCCATCAAGTCATTGGCGCTCGACCACAGCGGACGTCTGCTGGCCGGAACAGACAACGGGCTCTACGTATATCACGAGTCGGAAGGAGAACTGCAACATCTGGTGCATGACTCGCGCAACCTGCAATCGCTCTCGAACAATATTGTATGGAGCATCTTCGCCGACCGCGAGCAAAACATCTGGATCGGTACGGACAACGGTGTGTCACTGGCGCGCAACAACAGCACTTATCGCTATGTACCCATCTCACAAATCACCGGCACGGGCGACGGCAACCAGTTCTACTCCATATTCAAAGACTCTCATGGTTATTACTGGTTTGGTGGGACCAACGGACTGATCCGTTTCCAAAACACCGCGACCGATAAGTACAGTGTTCTTTGGTACAAGATGAGCGACCGTCAATACCCGCTATCGCACAGCCGCATCCGGCACATCTATGAAGACAAAGACCGCCAACTCTGGATAGCTACCGACGGCAGCGTGAACCGGTACGACTACGCCCGCCGGCAATTCGTACACTACAGCATCATCGACAGCACCGGCACTTACAATGCCAACTGGGCCTATCATCTGATGGAGGATGATTACGGCAAGCTTTGGATAGCCACCTGCTTAGGTGGGGTCTTCGTGGCCGACAAGCAGAAGCTCATGCAATGCACCTCCGGGAATTACGTGGCCGAGTACAACTTCAACACGCGCAACGGTCTGTCGGGCATGTTCATCAACCAACTGGCGCCCGACAAGGAAGGCCATGTATGGGCGCTGCTCTACAACAATGGTATCGATAAGATTGATATACACACCCGGCAGATCACCCCCTTCCCTGTCCATGCACATACCGACGGACGACAGCCCAACTTCATCCTCTGCGATCGCGAAGGATATATCTGGTGCGGCTTCCGGGGTGGTGTGATGCGCATCACACCCACGGACAACAGCATTCGTTCCATCCGCTTCGATGCTTTCAACAACAACGAAGTACTCTCCATGATGGAAGCCGAAGGGCATATCTGGATCTCCACCTCGGACGGATTCTGGGTAGTCGACAAGCAGACACAAGAAGCCCGGCGCCTGAACCTCACCGGTAAGCACTTCACTTGCATGTTCTTCGACCGGGAGCAACGCACCATATACCTGGGCGGCGTAGACGGATATGCCATCACTACTCCCGACGTGTTGGCAGACAAAATGATACAGCGCCCCATTCTATCGACTGCCCTGTATGTCAACAACCAATGGTTGGAACTACCGGGGCAGAACATCCGTTATACTTCGGACATTGAACTGAATTACCGGCAGAACAACCTGTCCGTCGAAGTGTCCGATCTTCCGTATTCGATGGAGGAGAAAAGCAAGTTCGTGTATCGTCTCGACGGGATAGACCGCTATTGGAACCTGCTCGAAGCCAACACCAACCGTATTTCGTACAACAACCTGGCTTATGGCAACTACCGGTTGAGCATCAGCAAGCTCGATGCCCACGGACAACCCTCGGCCGATGTGCATACGCTCTCCATTCGTATCAACCCACCCTGGTATTATACCTTTTGGGCAAAGAGTATCTACTTCCTGTTGATTGCCAGTCTGGTGGCATGGACCGTCAACTTCTTCCGGGTAAAGAACCGGTTGAAGAACGAACGCACCGAGAAAGCCAAGATACTGGAACAGTCGCGGCAGAAGATCGACTTCTTCACCAACCTGTCGCACGAACTGAAAACCCCGTTGAGCCTCATCATCGCTCCCGTCAGCAAACTGCTTCATGAGGTGAAGAATCCACAGGAGAAGAAGCAGTTGGAACTGGTGCAACGCAATGCCATGCAGCTCAACTCGCTCATACACCAGGTACTCGATTTCAACCGGGTGGACAGTAGTACGAGCGCCGTGCTTATTCTTTCGCATACGGAGTTGGTTGGTTTCGCCCGCAATATCTTCAACATGTATGAGGAAGCAGGCCGGGAAAAAGGAATCACCTACCACTTCCATACCCAGGTAGAGAAGTGGTATGCCGATATTGACCTTATCAAGTGGGAGTCAATCCTGAACAATCTGCTCTCCAATGCCACCAAATACACGTCCGAAGGAGGTAGCATCGACCTTTCCATCGACTACAGGGAAGATTCCCGCATGTTGGAGATCACCGTTTCGGATACGGGAACAGGCATCCCCAAACAAGACCTGCCGTATATCTTCCAACGATTCTTCCAGTCGTCGCAGACGGTCGGGCGGAAAGAGGGAACAGGTATCGGGCTTTACTTAGTTAAAACATACACTGAGTTACATGGAGGCAGTATCCGCGTAACATCAGAAGAGAATCGCGGAACCACCGTCGTACTCTCCTTGCCTTTCGTACGCGAAGAGGCGCCTTCTTCTGAACAGGAAGCAGCCATCATTGAAGTACCCGAAGAAGTTTCGACCGACACTGCCCCAACCGACAGTCGCCTGCTGATACTGGTGGTAGACGACAATCCGGAAATCAGAGACTTCGTTGTCGATATACTCCGCACACGCTATCGTTGCCTGACAGCGGATAACGGAAAGACCGGAATGGAGCTCTGCTTCGAGCAGCACCCCGACCTGGTGATAGCCGATGTGATGATGCCCGGCATGGATGGTATGGAGATGTGCCGACACATCCGTAAGCATATACCGACTTCGACTACCCCCATCATCATGCTCACCGCCAAGAGCGATAAGGACACCGAACTGGAAAGCATGCACTACAACATCGATGCTTTCGTGCCCAAACCTTTCGAGCCTGACATGTTGCTCTCCCGCGTAGAACAGCTTATCCAAAGCAAACAAGCACTCGAAGCCAAGACACGTATAGAAACGATAACCACTCCTACAGCCATCGAAGCCACTTCACTCGATGAAAAGTTTCTGGCTGGAATCACCCGCCTCATCGAAGAACGTATCTCGGACTCCGATCTGAATGTGAATGCCTTATGCGAGCTCTCAGGCATCAACAACAAACAGATTTACCGGAAATTGAAACAACTCACCGGCTTGACGCCCGTGGAATACATCAAATCCATTCGTATGAAGAAAGCGGCCATGCTGCTCAATCAGGGAACATTTACGGTGGCGGAGGTGATGTATATGGTAGGATACTCCAACCATTCGTACTTCTCGAAATGCTTTCAGGCCGAGTTTGGTGTGACGCCCAAACAGTGGATTCACAAAGAATAATCACAGCCTGAGAACATTCAAGGCCATTTGTCCGAATTTTATCCTTTTATGTCCAATCTCTGCTTTCTTACATTTTCGCCTCCCTTTATCTTTGCCAACAGATAAAATCCTTTGTCGATACCGAAAAATGTAAGAACATGAAAAGACAATTCACCACTCTCGTATGCCTGTTGCTCGGCCTGGTTGCCGGAGCTATGACGCATGCATCTGCTACAACACAAACTTTGAACATACCCACCATTTACGTGGATGCCAAGGGTGTGATGCGCTGGAGCGACACGAAGAAAGAGGCTTCTTTCTACGGAGTGAACTATACTGTTCCTTTTGCGCATGCTTACCGGGCTATCGGTTATCTGGGGCTCGATCGCAAGGCGGCTATTGATAAGGATGTTTATCACTTTGCCCGACTCGGTTTCAATGCCTATCGCATCCATGTATGGGATGTAGAGATATCTGATGAAAAGGGCAGCCTGATAGAGAATGATCATCTGGAACTACTCGATTACCTGATAGCCAAACTTCGGGAGCGGGACATTCGTGTGGTGATCACCGCACAGACCAACTTCGGCAACGGCTACCCGGAACGTAACCAACCCACCGGAGGATTCTCTTACCTATATGATAAATGTAATGTGCATGCCAACCCGGAAGCCATTGCGGCCCAGGAACGCTACATCGCCGCATTGGCGAAGCACGTAAACCCGTACACGGGGCAAGCGTATATGACCGACCCGTACATCGTAGGCTTTGAGATTAATAATGAGCCTTGCCACGCCGGTACGGCAGCCGATACCAAGAGCTACATCGACCGCATGCTCAATGCACTGAAACAGGCAGGCAACCGCAAACCGGTGTTTTATAACGTGAGCCACAACCTGCAGGTAGTAGAAGCGTATTATCAAACTGCCATACAAGGAACTACGTACCAATGGTACCCTACCGGACTGGTAGCGGGACGCATGCGTACGGGCAACTTCCTCCCGAACGTTGATAACTACCACATTCCTTTCGACAACCTGAAAGGTTTCGCACAAAAGGCACGATTGGTGTACGAGTTCGACCCGGCCGATGTGCTTTATTCTTATCTGTATCCGGCTATGGCACGAACATTCCGCAGCACCGGGTTCCAGTGGATCACCCAGTTTGCTTATGATCCCATCGACATGGCATGGGCCAATACGGAATACCAAACGCACTTCCTCAACCTGGTTTACACGCCGAAGAAAGCCATCAGCATGAAGATAGCCGCCGAAGTAGCACGCGATGTGAAACGGGGTGAATCGTTCGGAGTCTACCCGGCAGATACGTTGTTCGGAACATTCCGGGTAAGCTACTTGCAAGACCTGAGCGAGATGAACAGTACGGAGAAGTTTTTCTATTCGAACCATACCACCACACAACCCATCCGCCCGCAGGCTTTGCAGTCGGTAGCCGGATGCGGAAGTTCGCCGGTGGCAAGCTACGAAGGTACGGGCGCTTACTTCATCGACCGGTTGGAGACTGGAGTGTGGCGACTCGAAGTAATGCCCGATGCGGTGACGGTGAACGATCCGTTTGCCAAGCCGTCGCTGAAACGGGAGGTGGTCCGTATCTTGTATGGCACGTGGAACATGACGCTCCGTCTGCCCGACCTGGGCGATACCTTCACCGTCACTGCACTGAACGATGGCAACTCTTACCAGAATACGGCCACACAAGGAACTATCAAGAGTCTGAAACCCGGTGTGTATTTGTTGCAACGCTCAGGCATCAAGCCGTTGCATACCTGGCAGGGCGATTCCCAGTGGCAGCACATCCGGCTGAAGGAGTACGTTGCACCGTCGGTACCGACTGCTGCTACCAACGGCATCTCTCCGGTCGATGCGTACAGTGTGGTACATCAACCGGCTATGACCGTTGAAGCCAACCAGGCGTTAACCCTCCGGGCAGAGGTAGCCGGACTGCCACAACCGGATTCCATCATCATCTATACCGATAAGGTTTCTTTCTGGCGCGACCGTAATCCGCATATCCGGATGACGCGCACGGAAGGCTACACATATACCGCCACCGTACCGGGCGATGAGGTAAAAGAAGGTACTTTCAGGTATAACATCGTTGTGTGCCGGGGGCATACGCAACAAACGTTCCCGGGTGGAGCCGCCGGCAATCCGCTCGACTGGGATTATGCGACGGGCAACTACTTCGCCACGCAGGTAGTTGCACCCGCAAGTCCTGTGGTACTGCTCAACGTGACCGATAGTTGGAACGGTGTAGAGCAATATGCCATGCCCGAACTGTGCAACATGCAACGCCGGCTCGTCGACAGTTCACTGACCGAACGCAATACGTTGCATTTCTCCTTTGAGTCGAAAGAAGACACCCCCCGGTTCTTCCTGCGTAAACAGATATCGGCAGAAACCGGTAACCGCCCCGAAGCTCTGCGCCGTGCCACCCACCTTTGTGTGGTGTTGAAGCAGGCTCCCAAGCTGCTGAACATTGGTTTCGTCACTACAGACGGATTCACTTATACGGCATCAGTGCCGGGCGACAAGATGCTTCGCATCCCCCTCGCCGAACTGAAACAGACAGCCACCGCGCTACTGCCGCACCCCTACCCCTCATTCTTGAAGAAGTACTTCGAACCTGCAACGGAGATTCCTTTCCGGATCGACCGGATAGAACAGTGGGAGATTTCTTTTGACGGAGTAAGGAATGAGAAAGCCGTCATTGAGTTGGGCAGTATATGGTTGGAGTAACCGGAGCCATTCCCCGGTTCAAACAAGGAGTTTCATCACGGGTAACAAAGTGTTTCATCACTGGAAACACTTTGTTTCACACCGCGAAACACTCTGTTTCATCGCTTGAAACACTTTGTTTGCACGGATGAAACGAACACTCTCGGCTGTAGGCAGGACAAAGAACCGGAGAAGAGACAGCAAGAAATAAGTAACAATATTCTAAAAACAATACCAAGTATGAACTGTAACATCTTAAATCGAAGCCGCATCACAGCACTCCTGTTGCTGTGCATCGCGCTTATCGGAGGAACACTTCCGCTCTTTGCCCAACAGGCAGACGGGAAGAAAGTTTCGGGACAAGTTATCGACGAGAACAAAGAAGCGCTTATCGGCGTAAGCGTTCTCGTAGTGGGAACCAGTGCAGGCACCATTACCGACCTTGACGGTAATTTCGTCATCTCCGTTCCTACCAACAGTAAGGAACTGCAATTCTCGTACGTGGGATACGAAACCAAGACGGTAGCTATTCCCACCAGCAACATCGTGAATGTAGTATTGAAGAGTGATGCCCAACTGTTGAGCGAAGTAGTGGTCATCGGTTACGGTACACAACGCAAGAGCGACCTCACCGGATCGGTATCGAACGTGAGCGCCAAGGACTTTAATGCCGGACTGATCAGCTCGCCCGAACAGTTGATCAACGGTAAGGTATCGGGTGTACAGATCATGTCGAACAGCGGTTCGCCCACGGCAGGAAGCACCATCCGTATCCGTGGAGGAGCTTCGCTCAATGCCAGCAACGACCCGCTTATCGTTCTCGACGGGGTACCTTTGGAGCAAGGAGGTATCAGCGGTAATACGGGTAACTTCCTCAGCCTCATCAACCCCAACGATATCGAGAGCATGAGCATCCTGAAAGATGCTTCGTCTACGGCCATCTACGGTTCGCGCGCTTCGAACGGGGTTATCATTATTACCACCAAGAAGGGTAGCAACGACCGCATCAAAGTAAACTTCAGCTCTACCAACTCGGTACAGACCAAGACGAGAATGCCTGATATGCTGAGCCGCGGTCAGTTCATCGACGTGATCAACAGCCGGGGTACAGCAGAACAGAAAGCATTGCTCGGAAGCGACAATACCAATTGGAACGATGAGATATACCACGCTGCTTACGGTACCGACAATAACCTGAGCATCGCCGGACGCGTTGCCAAGGACTTCCCGTTCCGTGCATCCATCGGCTACTACAGCCAGGACGGTTTGCTGAAACAAGACAATGCCGAACGTCTCACAGGAAGCCTTTCACTCTCACCTTCCTTCTTCCAGGATCACCTGAAGCTCAACCTTAACCTGAAAGGATCATACAACAATAACCAGTTTGCCAACACCGGAGCTATCTGGGCGGCTTCTACCTTCAACCCTACCCTGCCGGTATATGCAAGCAACAGCCGATTCGGCGGATACAACGAAGCCATCGACAATGCCGGGCTACCGGTCAACGGTGGTACACGCAATCCGCTCGGCATGGCGAATCAGTACGACTCGAACAGTAAAGTGAGCCGCCTCATCACCAACTTCGATGTAGACTACAAGATGCACTTCCTGCCCGAGTTGAAGTTCCACGCCACTGCCGGTTACGACTATGCCGAAGGAAAGGGAACCGTATACGTGCCTGCCGAAGCAGCCCAATACTATACCACGTCCGGACGCGACTACAGCTACGGTCCGCAGAAGAATACCAACCGTCTGCTTACTACCTACTTCAACTATAATAAATACATCGAGTCAATCAAAAGCAGCATCGACGCTACGCTCGGTTACGACTACCAGTTCTGGAAAAGCACCACAGCCGAGTACATCGAACTGAACACCAAAAACGAAGTGCAAAGCAAAGCCGCTGCCAACGACCAACGGCATGCGCTCATCTCCTACTACGCCCGTCTGAACTACACGTATGACTCGCGTTATATGCTCACCGCTACCGTACGTCGCGACGGTACCTCACGCTTCAACCCTGACTACCGCTGGGGTACATTCCCCTCTGTTGCGCTGGGATGGCGCCTCACCGAGGAAGCTTTCCTGAAAGACAACCCCGTACTGAGCAACCTGAAACTGCGTGCCAGCTTCGGTATCACCGGTCAGCAGGACGGTATCGGCAACTATAACTACCTGCCCGTATATACTTACAGTCAGGACGGTGCCCAGGTACAGTACGGCAACCAGTATTACTACACGTACCGCCCGGAAGCCTACGTATCGAAACTTAAATGGGAAACAACCACAGCGTACAACGTCGGCTTCGACTTCGGATTCCTGAAAGACCGTATCACCGGTAGCTTCGACTTCTACACCCGCCAGACAGAAGACTTGTTGGCCACCGTGCCCGCAGCAGCCGGAACTACTTTTGCCAAGACCATCCTCACCAATGTGGGCAATGTAGACAGCCACGGTATCGAGGCCAGCATCAACGCCACCCCTATCAGCATGAAAGACCTGGAGTGGAACTTGAGCTTCAACATGACCTGGCAGAAGATGAAGGTAAAGAATCTCTCGTTGGTACAAGGCGGAGCCAAAACCAATACACTCGTCGGGCCGACCATCGACAGCTATCAGTTCCAGGTACTGAGCGAAGGATATGAACCGTATATGTTCTATGTATATCACCAACTGTACGACGAAACCACCGGCAAACCCATCGAAGGCGCTTATGCCGACCTGAACGACGACGGCGTGATCAATACCTCCGACCTGTACCGCTACCACTCGCCCGCTCCCGACTTCATCTATGGTTTCAGCACTTCGCTGCGATACAAGAAGTGGAACCTCGGCATGAGCTTCCGCGCCAACGTAGGAAACTATGTGTACAATGGTATGGCTATGAACTCCGGCGCATGGAGCACGGCGAGTTACAACTCGTACCAGGTGAACAACCTCTCGAGAAGCTTCCTCAAGACCGGTTTCCAGAACCGCCAGTACCTGTCGGACTACTACGTGGAGAATGCTTCCTTCCTGAAGATGGACAACCTCACGCTGGGTTATAACTTCGGCCGGGTATGCAAATGGTTCAGCATCAACGCCACCGCCATGGTGCAGAATGTATTTACGTTGACGAAGTACACCGGAGTCGATCCCGAAGTACCCAACGGTATGGACATGTCGTTCTACCCGCGTCCGCGTACCTATTCGCTCAGTTTAGGATTTGAATTCTAACCCATTAAACATCGTACAACAATGAAAAAGATACTATATACAGTACTCATAGTCAGTACCCTGGCGTTCACCGCCTGCGTGGGCGATCTCGACCAGATGCCACACACGCAAACCACATCGGCCGATGTATATGCCAAAGCAGAAAACTACAAAGCCGTTTTGGGCAAGCTCTACGTAGCATTCGTCATCAACGGACAGGAGAAAGGTGGCGGTAAAGCCGACCTGACCAGCAACAACGGACAGGACTATATGCGTTGCTTCTTCAACCTGCAAGAGTGTGGAACCGATGAGTTGGCTTCGACCTGGCTCGAAGGCGACAAGGTGGCCGATCTGACTTTCCTCTCCTGGGATGCCAACGACCCGTGGGTGGCCGACATGTATTACCGCATCTTCTACAACATCGCCCTGTGCAACGAGTTTCTGCGCAATGCCGGCGACAGCCAGATCAGCAAGTTCACCGAAGCCGAGCAGGCAGACATCCGCCACTACCGTGCCGAAGCACAGTTCCTGCGTGCACTGGCCTATTATCATGCACTCGACTTCTTCCGCAACATTCCGTTCGTAACGGAGAAAGATCCGGTAGGTGGTTTCATACCTCCGCGCGCCGAAGCCAAAGATGTTTTCAAGTACATCGAATCCCAACTGAAAGAAGCTGCCGACGGTATGCTCGACAAGAACAACGTGGAATACGGTCGTGCCTCCAAAGCTGCCGCATGGACCTTGCTCGCCAAGCTGTATCTCAATGCCAAGGTGTATATCAACGAAGATCATTATACGGATTGTATCACCTGGTGCAACAAGGTGATCGCGGAAGGCGGTTACTCGCTCGAAGCAGATTACGCCAAGCTGTTCAACGCCGATAACCACAAACGTACCAACGAAATTATCTATGCACTTCCGGTAGATGCCGTACACACTGTATCGTGGGGTGCTACCACCTACATCATCTGTGGCGAAGTGAGTAATACATCCGACTATCAGAAACCGGAGAACTACGGTGTGACCAGTGGTTGGGGTATGTTCCGTATCCGGGGCGAGGTTCCCGCCTTGTTCAACGCTGCCGATAAGCGTGGCATGTTCTTCACCGAAGGTCAAACGCAAAAGGTCGATGTGATCGATAACCAGAGCAACGGTTACTTTGTGGAGAAATGGACCAACCTGACCGACGACGGTCAGACAGCTTCGAACACCGTAGACGGTGGGGTAAATACGGACTACCCGATGTTCCGCTTAGCCGATGTGTACCTGATGCTGGGCGAGGCCGTAGCCCGCAACGGACAAGGCAGTAGTGCGTCGATCGCCCTGGGTTACATGAACCAACTGCGCCAACGCGCCTTTGGCGACCAATACGAATCGGAAGGCAAACTGGTTCCTTCGGACCTGAACGTGGATTTCTATCTCAACGAACGCGCCCGGGAGTTATACTGGGAATGTACCCGCCGCACAGACCTGATACGCTACGGAAAGTTCACCACAGCCGATTACTTGTGGCAGTGGAAAGGTGGCGTAAAGGATGGACGTGCCGTAGATGCCAGGTACAACATCTACCCCATTCCGACTACGGATCTCACTGCCAATCCGAATCTGAAGAACGAAAATTATTAAGCACTTAATACCATATACATCGTATGAAAACAATGAAACAGATACTCCTCGGCTTGTGTGCGGTGCTGCTGGCAACTGCCTGTGAGAAGGACGGAGACAAGATATACTTAACCGGACTGGAAGAAGCCGGACTGATGGCCACCGCCGACCAAGTGGTGCTAAGCCTGGAAACCAGTAAACAAATCGTATTGTCACTGGCATGGGACAACAGCACATTAGTGGTGAGCAACCCCACGATGAGTGCACCTAACATACTCACGAACACCGTACAGGTTTCTACAAGCAGTAACTTCGCCACCGTAGTGGAGTCGCTCGAGCCATCGACCTCGAAAGCCTACACCGGTTCGGAACTGAACACGGTTGCCAAGAACCTCAATATGGTTTCCGATGCAGCCGCTACCATGTACTTCCGTATCAAGTCGTCCATCGCCAACAACATGGAACCGGTGTACAGCAATGTAGTAGAGGTTAGCGTTACTCCTTATTTAATTAATATGGGTACGGGCTTTATCCTCGACAAGGACAAAGCAGATACAGGCGTTACCCTCGCTTCGCCCGACTGGAACGGCATCTATACCGGCTTTATTGGCGCTACGTCGTGGTACAACTTCTACATGCAGGAAGGCGACGGCACCGTTTGGGGCAACTCAGCCACCGACGGTACCTTCTACCTCTCGTCCGGTGAAGACAAGTGGAACTGTTGGTTTCCCGAATCAGGCGGATGTTATTACACCATCATCAATACGGTGAAGAAGCAGTGGTCGGCCCTGTACATCCCGGTACTTACCGTAAGCGGCGATCTAACCGGCGATATGACCTTCGACCGTCCGAATGTGAAGTGGATGCTCCCATTCTCGGCTACCCAGACCAGCATGACGGTGAAAATCAGCGGAACAGGTGCGCAGTACGATTACTCTACCGGCGATAGCGGTGGCGGAACAAGTACCCCGGTAGCCTTTGCACAGAACGGCGGAAACATTACCTTTGCAGAGTCGGCAGGAAACATCACCGTTACGGTAGCCAAAGCAGGCGATTACACACTGATACTCGATCTTAGCAATCCGGAAGCATGGACATGTACTACCATCGAAGGTTCGGTTGAGCCCGACAAGACACCGCAAACGCTCTATCTGCCGGGGCTGAATGATGCTGTTACGGAAAACAATGCCTGGTTATTCGATCAATACCTGTCACTTTACGACGAGAACAACCTGGCTTATGCCGGTGTTGCATACGCGAATTCACTTTGGGGATACACCCTAAACATCGAAAAGGACAACTGGAACGACAAATACACGTATGCTTCGGGCGATGCAACAGCCGGAACACTGGAATGGGCCGGCCCGACGAACATGCCTATTCCGACTACAGGCACGTACCTCTTCGAAGTGTCGACCAAAGCCCTTACCTACCAACTGACAGCTCTCGGCAACGAGATCTACTACTCAGGACTGAACGATAACTGGGATTTCCACGCGTTACAGGCTACCAGCCAACCGGGCGTGTATGCCGGTAGTATCACGATAGATCATGCTTCGGAATGGGGCTTCAAGTTCTATTTGTTCAACGGCAATTGGGATCAGTTCTTCGGTGGATACGAAGGTACATTGTATTATAAAGGTGACGGAGCGAAGGACGATGCCACGCTGGCACCGGGTACTTATACGCTGACCGTAAACCTGCCGGCATGGACATACAGTATCACGCAATAAGCATCCTGCCAATCTATTATTATTGAACTAAATATACGAAAGATATGAAATTGAAATATTTTCTACTGGCTGCCTCCGTTGCCCTGATGGGATTATCGGCTTGCAGCGACGATGACAAGCCAAGCTTCCCGGAACCTCCCACGTATGATATGACCGGCTTTGCCAAAGGAGCCGACGTAAGTTGGGTAACACAGATGGAGAAAGCAGGCAGTAAGTTCTACAACACCAACGGACGCGAAATGGAGTGCATGGCACTCCTCCGCGACCTGGGTATGAACTCCATCCGCCTGCGGGTATGGGTCGACCCTGCCGATGGTTGGTGCAACAAAAGCGATGTGCTGGCTAAAGCCTGGCGTGCTTACTCACTTGGTATGCGCATCCTGATTGATTTCCATTACAGTGACACCTGGGCCGATCCGGGCCAGCAAACCAAACCGGCTGCCTGGACCGATTATTCATTAGACGAACTGAAAACAGCCGTTTCCGGCCATACCAAAGAGGTGCTGCAAGCGCTGAAAGATAACGGTATTACACCGGAATGGGTGCAGGTAGGCAACGAAACCAATGACGGAATGTTATGGGAAGACGGAAGGGCATCTGCCAGCATGAAGAACTATGCAGAACTGACCAACGCGGGTTACGACGCCGTCAAAGAGGTATTCACCCAGGCAAAGGTCATCGTACACATCTCCAACGGATACAACAACAACCTGTTCCGCTGGCTCTTCGACGGACTGAAGAATAGTGGAGGCAAATGGGATGTGATCGGTATGTCGCTCTACCCCACCTCCGACAACTGGCAAACACTGAATACGCAATGCATTGCCAACATGAAAGATATGATCAGCCGGTATAGCAAGGAAGTGATGGTATGCGAAGTAGGTATGCCGTGGGACGAGGCCGAAGCGTGCAAGAGCTTCCTCACCGACCTCATCGAACAGTCGAAAGCCATTGAAGGCAACAAATGTTTGGGAGTGTTCTATTGGGAGCCACAGTCTTCGCCGGGATGGAACGGATATACGCTCGGCGCCTTCGACGAAAGTGGTAAACCGACCGTAGCGTTGGATGCATTCAAGTAAAACTAAACAGGGAAAAGGATCTGGAAACGGGTCCATCCCTGTTTCGTAGTCAAAGTAAAACGGCATTGGTGATTGATAAGTACTTCCCGGACGAACATCAACCCAATGCCTTGTCCGTTTTTCTTGGTGGTAAAGAAAGGCATAAACAAGTCCTTTTCGGCTTCGGGAGAGATACCCGGCCCATTGTCTTCTATGCATATCGACCGGGGGTGCGTACAGGTAGTAATACGTATCTCCCCATCGGCGCCGATGGATTCACAGGCATTCTTCACAATATTGACCAGCACCTGCTCCAACTGGATGCCGTCCATATAGATCAGGCAATCCTTCTCTGCCAGGTTCAATGTCAGTTGGATGTTCCGGCGGTGGCAATCCATCCGTGTCAGTGCATCGACCGACCGGGCTTGTTCATTCAGGGAGATGTAAGCCAATGACGGCTGTGGTATCTTCACTACCTCAGCCAGATTGCTGATAAACTGTGCCAGATGATCGCACCGGACCAGCGAAGCATTGACAGCAGGAAGCACCTCTTTCCACTCTCCGCTATCTGCCGGATCGATCATATCAGACACCACATTCAACGTGGCACCGATAGCCCCTACCGAGTTATTCACTTCGTGTGACATCATACGGATAATGCGTTCGTAAGATGCTTTCTCTACTTTGAGCAGTTCCCGGGTCAGCTCTTCCATCAATATAAAAGGATGATCGAAGCCTTGATCAAAGAAAGAAGACCGGATACAGCGATACAACAACATACCCGAATCCCGGATTACCTGATCATCGCCCGGTTGCAAGGCAGCCAAGGCAGGAGCCAGTTCCAGGTCCAGTTCGCCGAATGTTTTCCCCCGGATCGATTCCAGTTCGGAGACGTGCAGCATCTTCATGCCGGCCCGGTTGATATCCGTGATCCGGAAATCATAATCCATGATAATAATTCCTTGGGGGGAAGCCTGAATCAGCAAATCCAGAAAACGGTTCTTTTCCCGTACCTGCAACCGTTCGCGACGGAGCTGCTCGATCATCCGGTTGAAAATACCGATTACCTGGTTGACATCACTATTCCTTACTGCACGTAACGTAGTGGAAAAGTCTTGTTCTTTCAGCAGTTCCATGCCACTCATAATCACCTGGTACGGTCTGATCAGCTGGTAATAGAGCCAGATGGACAACACGACACCCAGTACCGAAACTCCTTCGATGATCCAGAGCAAGGGAGTATTCTCATCGTACACTACGAAGCCTATAATGGCCAATGCGCCGAAGATAAAGACCACCCATATCCCAAACAGCCACTTGGATTTGATAGAGAGCCGCTTCATTCGGGTAGTTTTATTCCGTACTTTTCCATCCGTCGGTAGAGCGTCTGCCGGCTCATTCCCAGTGCCAATGCAATTTTGGAGTGATTACTTCCATAGATACCAATGGTTTTCAGGATCATGTTCTTTTCGATCTGTTCCATCGATTCGGCAAAGGGATGCCGGGTGTCGGCTCCTCCGGGTATTTCGATGTATTGGTCTTTGAAGTCCTGGTCGGTGAGTATCCGTTTGCCGGCCATCAGCAAAGTGCGGTCCACCAGATTCTTCAGTTCCCGGATATTGCCGGGATAAGGCAGTTTTTGCAGGTAACGAATGGCATCGGCGGAGACCTCAGCCGGGAGTATGCCGTTCAGTTCGGCTTGTTTCCTTACAAAATAGTTCACCAGTAACGGGATATCCTCCGTGCGTTCACGCAAGGAAGGCACCCGCAAGGTGATGAGGTTGATGCGGTAGAAAAGATCTTCCCGGAAGGTTCCCTGGGCGATCATTTCTACGAGGTTGCGATTGGTGGCGCTGATAATACGCGTGTCCACCCGCCGGGGCTGGCTGTCGCCCAGCGGTTCGAAAGTCTGGTCTTGCAGCACCCGTAACAGTTTCACCTGGCAAGCCAGGTCCAACTCACCGATCTCGTCTAAGAAAATACTTCCTTTGTTGGCCAGTTCGAAGCGTCCGGCACGGTCATGATGGGCGTCTGTGTACGCCCCTTTGCGGTGGCCGAACATCTCGCTCTCGAACAGGGACTGGGAGATGCCACCCAGGTTGACCTTTACAAACACCTTCCCCTGCCGGGAACTGCTTTCGTGAATAGCTTCGGCGATGAGTTCCTTTCCCGTGCCACTCTCACCGGTGATCAGGACAGAGGCATTCGTCGGGGCGATGCGGGCAATCGTATCGAATATCTGTAACATGAGGGGCGACTTCCCGACGATCTTCCGCCGGATAGCGGGATTGATTGAGGTGGTTCGTTCCTCGGGTGCAGCAGGGTTGTTCTCCTCAGTCAGTTGAATGGCTGTTTGGATGCTGTTCAGCAGAGCCATGTTGTTCCACGGCTTGGTAACAAAGTCGAAAGCCCCTGCCCGGATACCCCGCACTGCCAGCCCGATGGAGCCCCAGGCTGTAATCAGAATGACCGGTACATCCGGACAGAATATCTTTACCTTAGCCAGCAGCTCCAACCCTTCTTCGCCGGTGGTACTGCTGGTATAGTTCATATCCATCAGGATCAATTGCGGGGTGTTGGAGCGTACAAAGTCTACCGCTTCCTTCGGCGTGGTAGCCGATGCCACCTCGTACCCCGCCCGCCTGAGCACCAATGTCAGAGAGGACTGAACGGTCAGGTCATCATCACAGATCAATATCATACTTTCATATTAAATGAAACAAAGTTAGCTATTTTATTCATTCCGCAAAGCCTCGGCCGGTTGTATCTTCGCCGCTTTCCGTGCCGGATACCATACGGAGAGGAATGAAACCACCGCTAAGAAGAAGAAAGTCAATCCAAAATTAATGAAATACTGTTCCTGACCGGTATTGACAATACTCTTGTCGGCAACAGGAATACCCAGTGTATCCAATAATTCCGTTTGTCCGATGTTCAAACAAAGAATCGTGGCCACGATACTGGATACAAACAACAGCAGAAACGTTTCCATAATTAACTGTCGTTTTACCTTCCTCCGGGAAGCGCCCAAAGCAATGCGCAGACCGATTTCGCTGCGTCGGGACTGGGTTCTCGACCAGAAGGTGCCCAGTATACCCAGGAAGATATTGACAATAAGAAAAGCCGTGATGCTCAGCACACTGTTCAGGTTATCACCCGCTTCATCTCGATTTTGCTCTTCCGCCTGATCCTGGAGAGAGACTATCGATGACAAGAAGAAGGGACCTATCATCAATTGCTCTCTCATGTCTTGAAGGAAACGCTGCGCAAAATCTTTATCGGCTGCTTCGCTTACCCGAATGACAATCTGGCCTCTGCCCAATTGCTGCTCGTCTCTTGGATATGGATATAACACTGAGCTGAAATAGCCGGAATAGCAACTATACTTTTTCTTGTCCATAGTTCCCACCACATTATAAGGAGGATATCCCTCATCGCCGAGCCGGAGGTGAAGCACTTTTACATCGGACAGTTCGTGTGGTTTTCCTTCCTTAGTGTATCCCAATCCGAACTTACCGTCCGAGGCCGGGCTGATCACTGCTGTTTGCATATCTCCCCCGAACACCGTACCGCTGGTCAGCTTGACTCGAAACACATCGAAGAACTCAGGAGTAGCCCACCCTGTATGGAGCGAAAAATGGGTAGAATCGTCATTGATATAATACGAATTTGCATTCGTGCTTCGTCCGTATGGAATCGCCCCATTGGCAAAAGCCAGATGTTCCACGCCCGGATATCGCTTCACCCGTTCCCGGAATGTCTCGATATAAGCACTATGCTCTTCCGGCGTTAGGTTTACCTGCTCTCGTTGGCTCATTGTGATTCTATATACATGATTGATATCGAACCCAAGAGGCTCTATATGACGTCCACCTATATAATACAGGTAATCACAGCAGAACCAAAGGATACAGAAAACAAGAATGAACTCGAGCCCAATCCAGCTGTTGCTACGGCGCTCGTTCCAGAGTATTTTAAAGATATGGCGTATCATAATTATTTATCGTTTTGGTTGAGTGAATCAATAATACTCATTCGTGAAGCCTTGTAGGCCGGAATGCCTGCCGAAAGCAGGTTGATGAGCACACACACGGCAAATACTGTCAGAAAGACCATAGGCGAGATAAGCGTCTGAACCGGAATAGCCGCATCAGCCGGTACCTTCAACAACCACTCCTTCATGCCGTAAACCACGACATACGAGAGCAACAATCCCAACGCTCCGCCTATGATCGATGTGAGAAAATTTTCGTAAAGAACCTGTGTCAGGATGATGTACTTCTTGGCTCCGAATGCTTTCCGGGCGCCAATCTCGGCCATACGTTTCTTAATGCGCGACAAGCTGAACCCGGAGAGATTAACGGCAGGAACCAGTAAAAGCACCACCAAAATAAAAACTCTCTTCCGGTTCTGAACATCGACATGGTCTTGTACCTCTTTCTCACTATTCCCCCAAACAGCACTCATGGAAGCAATACGGAGGCTCTCGGGTCCTTTGATGAACATGGTAGCAGGCGCATGAGTGGTTGCATATTGCTGTTCCATCTTCCGGACCTCCGCATACATGGCCGGAAAGTCTTTATTGTCTTTAACCATCAACATCATATTATACCTAAGTTTTGTATAGGGAATATCAGTAGTATAGGGTATCCAGATATTCCCATACGCTTTATTGAATACAGGCGACACATCCTTGACCACCCCGACAATACGGTAAGGTCTGAAACGTACTTCAATGGTTTTGCCCAATGGGTCTTCTCCTTTGAGCAACTGCCGGGCCGTGCTCTCCGATACAACAGCGCAAGGAATACCCGACTGGAACTCTTCCTCTGTGAACGGCTTTCCACTGACAAAGCGGAAGTCTAATATCCGCCAATAACCCGCATCGACACTCCGCACTGTCAGATTGTGAATATCGGTTGCACCGGGCATACTGACTATCGTTGTTTTTCCTACCTCAAAAGCGGAGTAAACAGAAACAGCTTCCGGAACTTTCAACTCCAACAAACACTCTTGGATGGTACTATACAGTAAATCTCCCGACCGCATCGATCCTGTTGTCGTATCCCGCCAGCACTGGTAATTAATGTGATACGTCCTCCCCCGGTTGCTCTCAGGCGCGAGACTGACCGACTTAATCTCCTCGGATACAATAATGGCCATGATCATCATGATAGCCAACGCTGTACCCAATATGGAGATAGTGCTGATAAACAGGTTCTGTTTCAGCATCTGGAAAGCCTGTTTAAAATATATTTTATACATAGTCGTTCCTTTTTAGTTGTTATTCAATCCGTCGTCCATCAAAGAAACGTAAGATGCGTTTCGTTTCGCGGGCGATGTGTTCGTCGTGTGTCACCATCACGATAGTGGTTCCTTCTGCATTGAGTTGCATCAGGAGGTCCATGATTTCGGCGCCCATCTTACTGTCGAGGTTTCCGGTGGGCTCGTCGGCCAGCAGTATCTTGGGCTTGCCTACTATGGCACGGGCAATGGCTACACGCTGGCACTGTCCGCCTGAGAGTTGTGATGGGAAGTGACGCATACGGGCGGAGAGGCCTACTTTCTCCAATACTTCGCGAGCCATCTCGCGGCGGCTCTTCTCGGTAGACTTGCGATACAGGAGAGGCATCTCTACGTTGTCCAGTACATTCAGGGAGTTGACCAAGTGGAAGCTCTGGAATACGAAGCCGAGGGTTTCGTTGCGGAATTCGGCCATTGGGCCGTCTTTCAGGCGGCTGGTTTCTGTGCCGTTGATCAGTACGCTACCACTGGTAGGTACATCGAGTAGCCCCATGATGTTCAGCAGGGTACTCTTTCCGCATCCCGATGGTCCCATGACGGACACGAACTCTCCTTCTTTTACTTCCAGATTCACATTTTCCAGTGCCAGGGTTTCTACCTCTTTCGTGCGGTAGATCCGGGTAATACCCTCCATTCGAATCATATCTTCCATATCGCTTTTTTTGTTTTGCTCTTGTAAGGGCAAGGTTTGTGCCAAAATATTTTTATATTGATTATGAGAACATTGCGATTTCGTTTTTGTCCGGGTTCGGACAGTTTTGTCCAACGTTGCGTTGTCATTTTCTTTCTTTTGCCTTGATGCAAAAGAAAGAAACAAAGAAAAAATCAAGGCTGCGTCTGTTTTCCTACTCGCTCGCTGCGTAGCGCTAACGACCCCGAACTCGCTTCACTTCGTTGCGCTCAAACACAGGGTCGTCTTCACGCGCTACTCCGGTCGCTCGCTTAACGGAAAACAGCCGAGGCCAATCCTTTCTTCGCCACATCGCTTCGCTTGTGGCAAACGAGTAAACTATGTAACGTCCTTTGCCGTCAGAAACAGCTCGGCTATCCATAGGACGCGCACTCAATTGCCGTCAGTTTCAACTGACGGTTTAATAATGAGGAGCAAAGCGACTTCCGCTGTGGGTTTCAACCCCAGGTCTCTGAATCACATAGCTAAATTGAATATATCTATTTATCAGACTCGATTTGTCTTATTTTTATTGTTTTATGTCTTAATTGTATCCTTTATTTTCACCGATCTGCCCTATCTTTGCCGCCATCATAATAATAATCAAACAACCTCTTAGTACCATGAAACAAAAAAAACTTATTAGCTTATTATTCTTATTAACCTGTTTCACTGTTGTGCAAGCACAGCGTAGCGAGCGAATGCTGGAGAAGAACTGGAAGTTTATTTCTGACGATGTTCCTGAGGCGCAACAGATAGCGTATGATGACTCCAAGTGGCAATCTGTTACCATCCCGCATGACTGGGCTATCTTTGGACCTTTCGACCGGAATAACGACTTGCAGAATGTGGCGGTGACGCAGAACTTCGAGAAGAAAGCTTCGGTTAAGACCGGGCGTACCGGTGGGCTTCCTTATGTCGGCATTGGATGGTATCGTACCCGCTTTGATGCTCCGGCCGATAAACAGGTAACTCTGGTATTCGATGGGGCGATGAGCGAAGCGCGGGTGTATGTCAACGGGAAAGAAGCCTGCTTCTGGCCTTTCGGGTATAACTCGTTCCATTGTGATGTGACTTCGTTGCTGAATGCCGATGGGCGGGAGAATGTGTTGGCCGTACGGTTGGAGAATCGTCCGCAATCATCGCGTTGGTATCCCGGAGCCGGATTGTACCGCAACGTGCATCTGGTGGTTACCGAGAAAATCAGTGTTCCGGTATGGGGTACTCAACTTACCACGCCGCATGTATCGGCTGCCTTCGCTTCTGTTTGCCTGAAGACAACGATTGAGAATGCGGGAGATGAGAAGATACGGGTAGTTACCGATATCCTTTCGCCGGAAGGTAAAGTGGTGGCTACCAAAGACAATACACGGAAGATCAATCACGGACAGCCGTTCGAACAGAACTTTATTGTCGATGTGCCGAAGCTTTGGTCGCCTGAGACTCCTTCGCTGTATAAGGCTGTATCCAAAATATATGTGGGAGATAGGCTGGTCGACGAATATACCACCCGCTTCGGCATCCGCAGCATTGAGATCATTGCCGATAAAGGATTCTACCTCAACGGACAACTCCGCAAGTTCCAGGGTGTGTGCAATCACCACGACCTCGGCCCGCTCGGTGCCGCCATCAATACTGCCGCACTCCGCCGTCAGCTTACTTTGCTGAAAGATATGGGATGCGACGCCATCCGCACGGCACACAACATGCCGGCTCCGGAATTGGTGGAACTGTGCGACGAAATGGGCTTCATGATGATGCTCGAACCGTTCGACGAATGGGACATCGCCAAATGTACCAATGGCTATCACCGTTATTTCAACGAGTGGGCCGAACGCGACATGGTGAACATGTTGCATCAATACCGCAACAATGCTTCGGTGGTGATGTGGAGTATCGGCAACGAAGTGCCTACCCAGTGCAGTCCGAAAGGGTATCAGGTAGCCAAGTTCCTGCAGGATATCTGCCACCGCGAAGACCCTACCCGCCCGGTAACGTGCGGCATGGATCAGGTGAGTTGTGTACTGGCCAATGGTTTTGCCGCCATGATCGATGTACCGGGGCTCAACTACCGCGACCACCGTTATCAGGAGGCTTACGATCTGTTGCCACAGAATATTGTACTCGGTTCGGAAACTGCTTCTACCGTCAGTTCGCGTGGAGTGTACAAATTCCCTGCCCAGAAGCGTGGCGATGCGAAGTACGACGATCACCAGTCTACAGGATATGACCTGGAGCACTGTTCCTGGTCCAACCTGCCCGATGACGACTTCGCACTGGCAGATGATCATGAGTGGACCATCGGACAGTTCGTATGGACAGAATTCGATTATCTGGGCGAACCTTCGCCGTATGATACCGACGCATGGCCCAGCCACAGCTCACTTTTCGGTATTATTGACTTAGCCAGTCTGCCCAAAGACCGTTACTACCTCTACCGTAGTTTGTGGAACAAGCAGGCACACACCCTGCACATACTTCCGCACTGGAACTGGGAAGGTCGCGAAGGAGAGATTACTCCGGTATTTGTGTACACCGATTATCCGAGCGCCGAACTGTTTGTCAACGGAAAGAGTTACGGTAAGAAGAGCAAAGCCGATGCCGCTTCTGCCCCTGCATCAATCATTCAGGATCCTAAGACGGCAACAGGTCCCGACACCAAGCTGGCGCTGCAACAGCGTTACCGCCTGATGTGGATGGATGTGGTGTACGAGCCGGGCGAAGTAAAGGTCGTGGCTTATGACAAGCATGGTAAAGCGGTCGAAGAAAAGACTGTCCGCACAGCCGGTAAGCCTCATCACTTAGAAGTGAAAGCCGATCGTACCTCACTCACAGCCGACGGGAAAGATCTGGCCTACCTCACCGTAAGCGTAGTGGACAAGGATGGTAACCTCTGCCCAGCCGATAGCCGGTTGGTGAACTTCACCGTAAAGGGTTCCGGGAAGTATCGGGCTGCTGCCAATGGTGATGCTACTTGCCTGGATTTGTTCCACTTGCCGCAGATGCACGTGTTTAGTGGTCAGCTTACTGCCATTGTACAGGCTGGCGAAGTGTCGGGCGATATAGTGTTCGAAGCCAAAGCCAAAGGTTTGCAGGCCGGAAAGATTGTGATTAAAACAGTGCGATAAAGTATAGATGGGGAAATTAGCTTCTATACATAGAAATCTTTTTTAGCCCTCCATCGTCTTCAACCCTTCTTAACCCCTTTGCTCATCGGCATTCCGGGGTGAAGAAGGGTTTCTTCACCGCCATTCACCGGGTTCACCTTGTGTATAAGGTACCTCTCTACAAGCCTCTAAGCAGTAGTTTGATGTCTGTCAGGCAGGACTTATTGAATTTGCCAGCAGCTTTCTGGCGTTTCACAGCTGTGGAAGGGCTGTTTCATTACTGTGGAATAGCTGTTTCACAGCTGTGAAATAGCCCTTCCACAATAATGACAGGGTCGACGCATTACTTTTATTTCTTTGTTTGTTATTATATATTGTCTATTTTAATATCTTATTATATTGTTAATTAGATATTAAAATACTTATTCAAGTAAATTATATTTTGTATATTTGTGGTGTAATAAAAAACA
>JAVBVA010000035.1:0-27120 GCA_031554665.1 Bacteroides sp.
GCTGCTTTTTCCGTTTTTTCAAAGGTACTAATAATTAGGAGCAAAGAACTTGCTGACCGTCAAAATCTTGCTGACCGAGAGAAAACAGGGTTGTTCAACCGGGCTTAAGGTAAAGGCAGGTTAGTGGAGGTTATCTTTGCCACTGAAAGAATCTATGTCGCTATTGTAATTAGGGATAATTGCTTGGCATCGGATTTTTTTAGTGATGGCGTCCGGGGCTTGCTTCGGACGCTCTTTTATAAGCCTGTGCAAGAATCGGCAGAGCCAAAGTGCTGTATTCCTGAATATAAAGTGTAAATTTGCAGACATCTAAGATACATAAAATGAAAAAGAATATCCCGATACTCTTCTTTTGGCTGACTTTGGCAATAACAGTTCCTTGTATGGGGCAGGTCAATAATGGCGAAGTGTCAGAATGTGCGAGCCAAACCATCTGCGGCACATTTCAAGGCGAAATCGTGGGAACTTCTCCTTTAATCATCCATCTGAAAACAGAGGGAGGTATTGTCACCGGTTTTTATAAATACCCACTCGACAATGTAGTCACTCCGTTGAGAGGCAAGATTGACGGCGAAGGCAACCTTACACTCAAAGGCAACAAGAAACTGTATCCGTCATTCTCGGGGAAATTACAAGGCAGACTTATTGAGGGAAGTTTTATGCCATCGAAAAGCGCAAAGCCTCACGCTTTCTATGCCTGTGACTTCAGGGGCGAATACCATAGCTTTAGTATTACCCTTTCCGACAAAGGCTATGTTCTCAAAGACGAGAGCCTCAGTCAAAAAGAGGGACTGATAACCACACACAGGCAACAAGACGGCGAGATATTCCTGCAATGCGATTCGTTGAACGCCAAATTGTACCTGAAAGGCGACTCGTTAGTGGCCGACACTGTGGGAGGAATACCTCTATTCATGTCACCGTATGATGAAGGTTTGGTATTTACACTTATGGATGGTTTCTTTAGCGGTCGGTCGTTTATCGAATTCCCGGAGAAGAATGAAGAACGGGATCCGGAAACAAAACACATCGAAGTGAGCGGAGATGTTTCCATCATATCAAGGCAGATTCCCCGCAGCCAATACATCACCAGCATGTGGGAAACCTCGCACCTGCGTAGCAAGCCTTATACGGTGATAAAGGATTGCGACCAAGCAGCAAAGATGCTTCGGGGTAGGGTGAAATACATTGCAGATAACAATCTGGAGGGTGAAGAATGGCGTCAGGCAGGGGTTGAGATAAAGTATAAGGACGGAACAAAAAGAAGACTGGATTTCGGAGGAAACAGCCTGAAAGACTACTTCATCGAATACTATCCCCAACTTGATGTGGTGATTCTGGAAAATGAAGCCGGCGGCGACTACCCGATAGACTTGCGCGACAGCTCCAACGAAAATTATGTGGGAAATCCCAGCTATCGGGCAACTTCACCCGATGGAAATCTGCGGATAAACGGATACTATCCCGGTGGCGCGTACGATACCGACCTATGGTTTATTGAGAAGTGGAACGTTGCGAAGAAAAAATACGAATACATAGGCGACCTGCCATTTAGCTATGCTCACGGTTGGTTCTGGGTGGATAACAGTACCGCGTTGTTCATACTCTCCGGCGGAGAAGAAAACTACTACGAAATGCGGGTGCTGCCTTTTAATGCCGAAAGGATTTTAGCCCTACCATCCTGACCGGTGCCAAATAACAAGCTCATCGTAGAATTACATTGATTGCAACGGTAGTAATCATAAACGTGCCTGAAAAATTTGTATTTCTTTTTCAGAACAGGATTTACGACGGCATCGCAATGGGCACAATACACCAATTTGGTTATATCATCCAACTGAAGGAGGTGAGCATCTTGCCAGATTTCAAATTCTTTCTTAATATATTCATCGGACTTGCCTTTCTCCATATTATTACTGAATAAGGCATGCCCTTCATACTCAACATAATCCAAATCTTCGTCCAGATAATCAAATTGCAAGTATCCAAGTTCATAGTCGGTCTGAATATTAATTCCAGCAGCCAGTTTAAGACCCGCCGCCGGAGTTATCTTGCCACTCAGAACTTTCTCGGCCAAACTGGCCATGAACTTGTCAGCATACGATTTAGCATCTTCCGGCATTTCAATTTTCAAATCATTCAACGTTTTCTTGAAATATTTTTCACGCTCTACCGTATCGGAATCGTCCAAGCCTGCGAGGATGTATAGATTTTCGTTTTCTACTCCGAGTTCCATTATAGCGACTGCCCAATCCACATAACTCTTACTGTCGAAATCGGTAAAGAATACCAATCCGAATAATTCATCTGTTCTTTCTTTGATGGCTGCGGCGTTCATTATGATATATCGTTTTTACAAATATACTGACTTTATCTAATATTGTGGTTAGACCTTTCGGATTATTCCGACAATAAAACAGTATCTTTATTGCCGATTTATAGATATACTGTTATGGCAAAACATAATTGTGAAAATTGCCCGATACGGGCGAAATACGATATTGCTCCCAAATCATTGATCGGGAGATTTTGGCGTTGGCATATTAATTTCTGTCCCGGATGGAAAGGCTATCTCCGGTCTTTGGATGAAGAGCAAAGGCAAATCCTGAAAGATAAGTATCAGCTGAAATAAACATCTACAGATATGAAACTCTGGAAATATAGCGGAACATTCCTTTGGGTTACAGGAATTATCCACATTGTTGTCGGTTTTATGATAGGCAAGGATATTTATGCCGATATGCTACGCGACGGATTGGTCAATTCGATGCAGAACGATTTTACCCGTGGGTTTGCGTTTTGGTTCTTTCTCTTTGGCGTATTGCTCATTCTATATGGTTATACTTTGCAGTACAATATCAAAAGAGAGCAAAAACCATCTCCGATACACGTAGGCTATGCGCTTTTAGCGGTCAGCATTTTTGGTTGTTTGGTAGAACCGGTATCGGGCTTTTGGCTTGTTCTTCCGCAAGCGTTGATTATAATAGTTGCCAACAAAAAGTCTGCCCGAAACTAACCATTCCTGTTTCTTGTAAAAAGATGCATCCCGTTCTATCTCACGACCGTACGGGATGCTGCAACGAAAAGAAAACAAAAACCAAGATTGTATATGTGTCGTGTAATTATGGCGTGTCCGGTTCCGCAGTGTCGGGATCGTTCCCTGTATTATCGTCGCTGGTAAATCGTCCGGCGGTATTATCTTCCTTGCCGAATTGCATTTTGATGAACGCTTCGACATCACTCTCCTTGTAATATGTCTTGTGGTAAATCGTTTGGAAGGGTAGTTCGCCAGACACCCGGTAACGCTGTAAGGTGCGTTTGCTGACATGGAGCATTTCGCACAAGTCCTGATTATCCAAAAGCCGTTCACCATCCAGCATGTTATAGCGGCCGGACATTGTTCCCAGATGCTGGTCCAGGCGGTCGAAGCGTCCCACGAACAACTCAAACCATTCCTGCATCCAGTCCTTTAAATTATTTTCGTCCATATATATTCTTTTTATGCATGAACCTAATCTTTTGACAATCGTTCTATATAAAAATAATTCAAAAGATAAGACTGTATGCCATTTGTTAGAATTTCATTACTAAAAGAATTGCCTTTAGACTCTAAAGAAAAGGTGTCTCATGCAATCCACGAATCGCTTATACAAGAATTCAATATTCCGGAAAATGATTATTTCCATATTATAGAAGAATTGGAAGCGCATCAACTCAAATACCCTTCCAGTTATCTTGGTATTTCGCACAGCAGAAGTATGGTATTCGTACAGATCATAGCCGGTGCCGGAAGAACGGTCCAACAAAAGGAGCGGCTGTACGCAGGAATTGCGGAACGAATCTCGGCTGGAACCAGTATTCGGAAAGAGGATATCATTATCGTTCTGGTAGAGAACAGCGTAGACAACTGGTCGTTCGGCCTGGGCGAATTACAGAAGTTTACTCACCTGAAGCAAGAAACCGGAGCTAACAAATAAAGTTTACTTCATTTCTATTAAGTCTTTTGACTATTTTCTCTTGTTCACCGGCTGCGGGGTAATTTCCCGTTTTTCGTAATACTCCCGGTGAGCGTTGATCAGATCGGCCTCCTGGACGTACTTGCTGCTCACCACCCGTCCGGTAAGGAGCCGCTGTACTTCGGCGAGTGTGTAATGTACTCGTCCGCCGCGGATGGAATAAGTAATCTCTCCTGCCGATCGGATGCGTTGCAACGTCCGCTTGCTCACCTCCAGGAGGTCTGCGGCTTCATCGTTATCCACCCACACCCCGGCAGAATCGGGTTGCTGGTTGGCCTGCCGTTCTTCTTCACTTTTGATATACTCCATAATGCGGTCGATTTTCCGTACCAGCATCCGGTACGCTTCGCTGTCGATAGTAATAACTTTCATATGCTTTGCTTATTGGTTTCTGCAAAGTTCGGGTGTTTATAAACAGTTGATAATATGCAGGGTACGACTTTTTTCAGAAAACTGCCGCAAACCGTTTATTTACCGGGAATTATTATCTGAAACGTGGAGGCTTTTGACAGGGGAATACTGGGTATAGGTTCCGGCTGGAATGTTATTTAATTTAATGAAATACAGTTGATTAAATCACCTTTAAAGGCGTGTTGAAAATTCTTACGAATATTAGATTGGGCGAAAAAAAAGTTTCTACACGCATTTTTGCCCTATTTGGGGCGTAGAATGCGGGTAGAAACATCTTTTTGATAGGAGAAACTATTATACCGTGCAGGGTGTTTTCTGTTTATATTACTCTGTTTATCAGTTGTTTATAAATCAGAACAATAAACGGTTTACTTGGTATTCCAGCATCACCACTCCATTATCATACTGTTCACAGCTTTTGAGTGAAAAGTCCTGTGCAGAAATGCCGTTTTGGTCGAATAACGGCAGGCCGCTACCAAGTGTTACGGGAACAATGCCGATAGTCATTTCATCTATTAAACCATCTTCCAGAAGCAAGGAAATAAGACGTGTATCGCCTGCCAACCAGAGATCGCCGGTAGCCTGTTGTTGGAGCTTTTTTATCTGGGAGATAATTGCATCCTCATCCTCCGGTTCTGTCTGAAGGATGTGGCAAGGTTTATCCGGCAGTAGCCGTATGTCGTAGGATAAGAGCGTACTGTGGTAGATGAAATCCATCACACAACAGCTTACCGAATCAGAGAACCGGCGGTAGCCATAGTCACCTTTTGCCGGGCGAGGATAGTCCAGTATCCAGTCGATGTCGCCATCTGTTTGCGCTACAAACCCGTCCAGCGACATGAACGAGTAGGTTTTAATTTTTGGAAGATGCATAATGTCAGTTTTCTAAAATGTTTCCTTACCCTATATAACAAATAAAAAAGTAAAAAGCGTGGATATTACGCAGCAATTTAGAGGTTCTGACAAAACCCATGGTAAGGCTGGCGCAATTCCACGCTAAATCAATAGCATGAACATCGCGCTAATTTCCCTTACCAATTTATCGATTTGTCAGATTCCTAAATTGAGAATATAGCGAATATGTCATGTCGGCAGCCACGGGCGGATAGGCTTCGCGGGCGGGTATGCCGGAAAAATGTTTTGTTATTTCGATTGTTTTTTATCGTTGTCTTTATCTTTCCGTTTCATCCGGCGGAGTAATCCTTCTTTGAGCATATCGAGGAAAGGGGTCGGCTGGTTACGGGTTTTCATTTCCGAGAAATTACTCGTCACATTCCCCAATTCGATACGTAACAGTTGTTCGGCGAATGCTGCCAGCCGGGTTAAGGCCACTTTGCCGAAAGCACCTACCGTATCCAATGCGTACAGGAGTTCGATCAGGTAGGTTTTCTTCATTTCCCACGTCAGGTTGATATTGTGTAAATCCACACCGTCCGATTTTACCTGTCCTGCGCATAGCACTTCCAGTTCGCAAATAATAAATGCCTGCAACATATCGTTGGCCATGATTCGCGCCACTTTGAAATCGCAGTTTGTAGAAAAAAGCGGGTCGCGCTCATAGTAGAATGCTTCCAAGTATAGCTCCATATCGGTTTTGCCCCGCAGGAAGTAAATACCGTCCAGATTGGTAGTTCCCGAACGCAGGTAACGGTAGAAGTCCTGACGTTTTTGTTGGAATTCCTGTATCCGTTCTAATTCCCGGTGCAGGTAAGCTTGCTGTACTTCAATAGTTCCTACCGGTCGGTTCATTTCAATGTTGTACACCTTGCGGTAGTAGATCAGGTGCGAACAAAGCCGGGGCTTGACCTCCTTGAAAAAAAAGATCTCTTCGGTTTCATCCCGGAAATTGTAATCCATGATAAATTCTTTCATTTGTCCGAAGGCATCACCCAGGGCATGCGAAGCTTCCAATGCCTTTTTCAGGCTGTTGGCATTCGAGGATTCAATACGGCGTATTTCCGCTTCCACCTCCTTTTTCAGTCTTTGTACAAACTCCATCATAGGGCATACCTAATTATGGGAAGGTTTATCTTTCCGGTTGTCTTTTCCGATCACGGTTTTACCATCCGGAGTCAGTACGAATGTATCTGTCCGTTCTTTATAGGTGTTGCTTCCCGGAAGGGTAACCCCGTATTTGCAGGTTACGTACACTGCCAATACTTTGTCGGGAGCCACCCCTTCGTAGTGGCTTACTTTTTCGGGGTTTAATTGCTGCAACGAATCAAGGCGATGTTGTGCCTTCTCAATAAGCCCCCGGTACATATTCTCTATGGTTTGGCTGGGGTATCTTTTCTTATTGTTCTTTTCCAGTCCGGCCTTGTGATCACTCAACCATTTAGTTTCACGGGCTATTGCTTTTTCCTTCTTTTCCGTGGCATCTTCCACAAGAGTTTTGATACTATCCGCCACCGTACAGTTGGCTGCTTCCAGAGAGATCACTTTGAAGTGTAAGTCCGTCCAAGTACCATGCCTGTCGGTCTGCACATGGTTGGCAATCGTTTGTTCATATACATTTTCCTTGGGCGAGCAGGCCAATAAGGTTGTTATCAGCGTTGCCATAATAATGAAATTCCTCATACAATTTTATTATAGTGTTAATTAGGTATTCTTACACCACTTTTACTTTGGTTTTTTTTCTTGTGGGAACCAGTTTCCCATAAGGTTCTTTTCCGATGACTGCTTCCCCATCGGGAGTAATGATGAATGTTTCCGTTTTTGATTCATGCCCGCAATTTTCAGTGGGGTAGATATCATAATGGCAGACGGCATATATGGCTAGTACTTCCCCTTGATTCCAGCTTTCATAGTAATGGGTAATACGCTCGGGATGCGATTCACGCAGGGCATTGATGCGGCGCATGGATTTGTTGATGTTTTGCCGGTATTCTTCCTGCATCCAGGAGCAGTCGGCTTCCATATACTTTTCACTTCCTGCCAGCATCTCTTTCCAATATTGGAGTTGCTTTTGTTCGCTGGCAATGGCCCATGCCTGTTCCTCCTGACTGTCCACCATCATAATACGGATGCTATCACCCACGGTGCAGTTCTTTGCCTCAATGGTGGTTATCTTTATATTCAGACCTGTTTGGCCGCTACATTGGCAGGTCTGTATGTACGAAGCAATGGTTTGCTCGATTTTCTTGTCCACCCGCCTATGGATGTTTAAAAATGGATACCCGATTATTGCCATCTTGTTACTCCTTTCTTGTTTATTTTCATATTTATTCTTCTTATGGCTTTCTTACCCATTGCCCGGGCTTGGTTAGATTCTCGGGAATAGTCGGCAGGCGAAATGTTTGCGCCTTCGTTTGCGAGTAACCTACTCCTTGTTCCTGTATCTGCGAGGTTTTCGAACTGTTCGAACAGGCCTGCACACAAATCGCTATGAGAGTCCCCCACGATAGGAGGGGAACTGATATCCATACGAGGATTTTCTTTATGTCTAACTGTTTCAATCTCATCTTTTTGTCTACATTTTTCTAAAATATTATTTAAAAAGAGGAAGTGCCGTCAGAACTCTGCACGGGGGTATCATGCGTGTAGCTACAGAAATTTTCGCGTTTAGCTAAACAGATAAATTTCTGTAGCTACAGAGAAAAACGCGTTTAGGTAAACGGATTTTCCTGCTTGCCGGAGTAAGGAGATGAATGTAAATATCATTTATCTTTTCCATCGAACAGAACTTCTTTGTACCACTTCATTTTTTTATAGGCTGCATTCAGCTTCGGATATTGCTCTTGCGGAATGTAAGTTGTCAGTCCGCTGTGCGAAACAACATCGAAGCCGCCGTATGCAGGCATAAATGCCGTTGTCGCCGTTTTCCAGATTACACAGCCGTCGATAGCCGCCTGCAAAGCGGCGATTTCCTGTACTGTCGCTTCCAGCTTGTAACAATCTCCCAAATCAAAGAACAGGTTACCGCCGTAGCGGTCAAATGCTTGGATAGTTCCGCTGGTGCCTTGCAGTTGCTTTCCACGCAGGGCAGTAGCAAGAGCATCCAGTCCTTTTGTTTCTATCAAACTTAGTGTCAGCGAACCATAATCACCGGAACGGGTTTGGTAATCCGCTTCAATCGCCCGGCAAAAGCCTGTAAGATCACCCTGGTAGAGGTATGGCAAGGCTTTGGAGTAGCATCCGGCAAAGCCGGGTGAAACGATTTCAGCGGACGATGCTACGATGTACCGCGTCTTGTCTTTCAGTTCCCAAGCCACTTCAATGCCTGCCATGTAGCAGGCTTCAAAGACAATAAAGTCGAACATTCCGTCGGGAATAGCAGCGGCAAAGTCCGGCAGTTCCATTTCCGATTTACCGTCGATGATAATGGAACGCACACTGAGCGACGAGCGTAGCGATGGATTGTTATACATCCCTTCCGGCAGCCAGCCCGAAGCGTGTGAGAATACTACCAGTCCGTAAGAGGGGGCAGGGTAGCTTTCCTGTACTTCTCGTAAGACCGCTCCGAAAACTTCCGGCGATGCCGAATTGCTTTCCTCATACTCGTGCACTACGGTTTTTTTTATCTCATCGTTCACTTTTACCAATTCCAATAACTGCGGATGACTCCCGCGTGTATCCATATATATAAGTATACGTGTGCAGGGCAACAAAGCGGTCGCTTGTATCTGATCTATCTTCCAGTTTACCTCTGATGACAGATTATTGTCGCCACCCATATAAAGAAGTATGGTTCTTTGAATATCCTGTGGCTCTTTAAACTTATCCTCCGGGATGCATCCTGTAAACAGAAAGATAACCAAAAGCAAATACAACAGTCTCTTTTTACAATTCATGGCAGAGTTACTTAAGTGTTATTTTACTTCTATCATATCATTCTTGCGAAACGGTTTGTCGCAACAATATACTTTTGGTAATCGTTTCCTCACCTTTTGTTATGCTAAACTCTACCTTTGTGACCCGGTTGGGGGACAGATTAGCTTCCAATTCCGCGGTAGTAATAGCCGGCGGTTGGATGATGTAGTTCTTGCTACCCGTAACGCTTTGGAAAGTTCCTGCCATCACACGGTCGGAAGTAGTATGATACATAAAGGAAGGGTTGGTTCCCGATAATGAAGTCTCGACCGACACAGGTGAATCGGCCGGAGTCCAGATGACGGTAAACTGCCGGGCAGCGGGTAACACATCTTTTTCCGATTCAAATAACAATTCAGTCAGCTCACTTCCTGTCAGAGGATCAATAACAGATAGATAGGTCGATGTGATACCCTGCCTGACGGTTACGGCATAACGCAATCGCCCTGCCGCAAACCATATCTTGGCGGTGCGCTCGCTGCCTGTCGTATTTTCGTTCATTTTTATCCAAAGGGTTTTCTTCACTTTCGCCACTCCTTCGATATTTTCCTGTACGGATAGCCAAGTGGCAATTGTCGTATCGTCGGTTGCATCCACTATTTTTTCAACGGCCCATCCTTTGGGATAATCCGTGTACACATAGATTCTATTCTTCCCTTCTGCAGCGGCAAGTGCTTCCTGATTGAAAAAGAATTCTCCCGGAGAAACAGATAACATGTATTGTCCGTCGAATACGACATCGGTCATATCATTATCATCCCATTCGAAAATTTCTGCTCCCATATTGAAGGCTTTGGCTTCGAAGGCTTCCTGTGGAGAATCATACCCACTTCCGGATACGCTTGTTATGTGAATCCGATACCGATGGTTACGCAGAATGTCCCGGTAATCGGCAGTATATTTCCCCTGGGTATCTTTTTTAAAGAAATCCACCCGGTAATAAGTTGGCTGACTGTCCGAACCATAGGTTCCCCCCACCACCAGACAAGTGGCTTGGGACGCATGGGCCGATGTTGTTCCCTGTGCTTCGAATAGGTAAATGGTGCGTTCGAACAACCGTTCCATTCCTTCCGGAATCTCGTATATCAGCGGAGAAGTGTTGTTGATGCTTCCTGTTGGTACTGTAGCGGCCTTTACTTTGGTAGTTGAGCCATCGAGGTTGACAGTCGCCGGCACGATCCGCCCTTTGCTTTTGCTGTTGTACACATAGATTTTATCGAGTGTAAAATCAGTGACTTCGTCCGTGAGCAGTACATCCATGCGGGCGATACTCCGGAGCAGGTTTACGCCGGTGATCTGCGTTGTCCCGTCATTGACGGTAGTTGTTACCTCTCCCCACATGGGAAAGGGGGTAAATGTTTTCTCCGGTGCATCATCCGGTTTGTCATTGTTGGCATTCCAACTGCTGGCATTTTCAAATACCAGGCTGTTTAAGAGGGCGTCTTTAGCCGTCCCGGTGGCTATATTCCCCAAAGCATCAAGTTGACTGCGTACATTGGCCAGCACCACCAGTAACTGCGGGTTGGCCTCATCTGCTATCAGGTTTACCTGGAATTGTTTCCTGGCCCTGATGGGATTGCTTCCCGTTTGGTCGGTAATGGATGTACCTTTTACCCGGTAAGTGAATTCCCAAACCGTTTGATCCGCATTGGGTTTAAATGCCAGTACGTCGATGTCCGCCACGTAGTTCTCGTCAATGGCCGATATGGCATACGTGTTGGGAGTCGATGCGGCGGGCATTTGCAGGGTGACTCTCACCGGGACTTCCCGGTCTGTAGAACCTGTACCGCCTTTTACCGGGTCATCGTCGGCAATGCATCCTGCCAGCAAGAAAACAGGCAGGCAGAAAAGCATAAGTTTCAGATAGTTTCTTATATTCATGGGTCATTTTTTATGTTATTTTACTCCTTTACGCACCTCACATGTGCTCCAATGGCCCTGTTCAGGTCGTAATTGCCCCTCCATATGTAAGCGTTTGTATCACCTCCGAGCAACATGCCCCGTGAATCTCCGTTAGGAGTCGACGACCATGTCCAGGCATATTTACTCGGGGCAGTGAGGTTACCACCCGAACTATAATAGCCTGCTGCAGGGAACCGGCCTGCCTGAGTGCTGTAAAAATGCGTTCGTGGAGAAGTCTGCCAGTTCATAGGCACATTATTCCAAGCACTGTTGTTCGGGACTTTCCAGCCTTTCGGACAAGGGTCGTATATTGTTTTTGAGTTGCCCCAGGATGAACTGCCGTTACTTCCTCTGTTTTCGCTGTACCAGGTTCCGGGATTAGCCGGTGAGGGAGTATATCCGCTGGTTATGGTATTCGGACTGGAATACGTGGTCTTGTCGGCCTTGTATATTGTTTTACGTCCTGTTCCGCTCCAGCCGTTGGCTCCGATGAAGGGGTCTTTCCGTCCCCATTGGTAAAACAATCCGGTTTGCCAGTAACCGCTCATGGAGACTCCCTTTTGGGTGGTGGAAAGGTTCGCTCCCCAGGCACCAAGATTTCTATCCATCGCCGGAACCGTATTGGCAAATAGTTTAAAGGACGTGGAAGTCGAGCTATTAGGCACATAGTCGGTGGTCCAGATGTGCCAGCTCCACTTGATGATACTATTTACCTCCACCGTAACAACAGCATTACCTTCGCCCGTACCGGGGATTACCAATATGTAACCGGTTCCGCCTTTTCCGGCAACGATAATGCGGGATACGGCACCGTTGACGGCTAATCCGTTGGAGTTGTCTGTCCAAAGAAGGTCGGACGAATAAGTAGCTTCGGTTCCAATACTGTTTGCCACAGCTTTATTGGCGCGGCTTACCGGAATCAGGATTCCTGTTCCACCCGGTTTTACTATGTAGCAGTTTGACTCTTCCTGTATATCTCCTGAGACACAGAGCAAATCCACCGTTTCGGTCACACTCTCATCATACAGACAGGTGAATTTCACTTTGGCTGTACCTGCATAAATACTGGGATTGGTTAGGTCTTCCGATGTTTCAAATTTTACCTGTACACCTGTGGTTGTATTAGCGTCGCCGTTAGTGGTGACTAGTTTTGTAACTACATTCTTGCCTACTTCGTCTCCCCACTGGACGATCTCCGCCTTCCATGGGTAGTTTGACTTCACGGTAAACGAATGCTCACCTCCATTCATCAGGTATGCGACTTCTTTATCAGGTATCAGGTTATACACGATCTGCCGCAGGATAATGTTTCGGGATACTGTTTCCACTCCGTTGCTAATCTTGTATTCTACCTGTGTTATCCGTTCCGGGAAAGGATTTGCATCTCCCAATTGTGCAGAGGTAAAGGGAGTGGGTTGGATGGTGTAGGTCTTGTTGCCTCCGGCCGGGAGAGTGCCGGTGGAAATGGCATCTGAACCACCCTGGTATGTAAAGGCCGGATATGTCCCCACGGACGAAGTCGTTACCGCCACCGTATTACCCGTCGGAAGCCAGTTGACGGCAAACAGTCTGGCCGCAGGCAACATGTCCTTACCTGAGGCGAACAGCATTTCATTGAGTTCATTTCCTGTATGTGGATTTACGATTGATAGTTTTAATTCTGAAACTGTACTTTGACTGACAACTACTTTATAACGCATTCGCCCGGCAGCCACCACAATCCAAGCGGAACGTTCGCTGCTTGTATTATTTTCTGTCACCGTAACAGATAGGGTTTGCTTCATATTGGCATCTCCGGGACTTGCGTTCGAAACCGTAATCCAAGAGGCAAGGGTCGTACCGTCGGCCGTTTCGACAATTTTCTCTATGCTCCATCCTGCGGGATAATCCGTATAAACGGTCAGGGGTTTTGTCTCCGGATCGCGTGAAAAAGAGAGCTTGCCCGGATCGACCGACAGCATGTGCTGCCCTTCGATAATCACTTGTGTATCGCCTCCGTTATCCCAATCTACCACTTCGGCTTCCATGTTAACGGTTTTGGAGTTGAATGCATCATCGGGTGTAGGAAAACCTGTTCCTGATACTTTGGATATATTGATACGGTACTGATGGTTGCGAAGTATGTCTCTGAAAGTCGGGGTTTCGTCCTGAGTGATTAAATCCACCCGGTAATAGGACGCTTCGGAGTCTGCGCCGTATTTTCCTCCCACTACTACACAAGTGGCCTTGGAAGGCGTGCTTTTGGGCACTGCTTTGGATTCAAACAGGTAAACCGTCCGTTCGAAGGCATTCTTCATGGCCGTAGGGACGAGGTAAGACAGGGATGAAGGGTTGTTCCATAATTTATATTCGTCGAGATCTTCTGGAATAGTAGCTGCTGTAACCGTTGTCCCGGAAGGGATATTTCCTGATGCAGGCACAATGTAACCTTTCTTTTTACTGTTGTAAATGTATACCTCTTTCAGGACAAAACTACCGGCATCTGTCACTTGCTCACTGAGTACCACATCCAAGCGGGCTATGCTGCGCAGCATCTTTAGTTCGGTGATCTCTGTGGTATTCACTGTCAGGACGAGTGTTTTTTCACCCCACATGGGGAACGGACGGAAGGGATCGGTATCCCAGTTGTCGGGGTCGGTGCAAACAAGCCTTTTCAATAAGGCATTCTTGTCAGCTCCGATAGCAATATCACCCAATCCTTCCACTTCATTACGGACATTGGCAAGGACTACGAAGGTCTGTTCACCTGACATTTGGTACAAGGTGGCATCAAACTGTTTTTTCAATCCGTCTTCCGATTTATTGGTAATGGAGGTCCCCTGTACTTTATAGGCGAATGCCCATCCCGAAGAAGTACTGTTGTCTTTCCTGAAAGCCAGTATGTCGATGGTTTCCACTTCGTTTTCGTCCGGAGCGGAGATGGCGTATGTCCTGTGGGCAGAAGCGGATGGCATCTGCAAGGAGATGCGCACACTGGATGATTTGTTTGCTCCTTCATCTCCATTGTCAAGGTGTTCGGCCACGCATGAGGTAAGAAATAGAGTCCAAATACCCATGAGAGCCAGAAAGTGATAGGATGGTATCCACTGTCTTGATTTCATATCTTCTGCTTTTTACTACTTGTTTTTTATCCTGTTTTCTCTTATCCGCATCAATACAGCACTTCATCTTCTACTGTCACCTGCCAGCCATTGATGGTCACTGTGGCAGTGAGATCGGTATCGTCTGTAGTGAATTTGATATGGATGTCATACGTGTGTATCTTTTCGTAGTCGATGCCTTCGATCTGGTTGAGAAGGGAGACAAGGTCGGCGCGGTACAGGTTTTTCTCTTTGGTCACATTGTATATTTCCAGTTGAGGCTTCCTGTCCGCAGCCAGTTTGAGCACATTGAGTGAAGCTTTGGGTTGTCCATCCGTATTTGGGGTACACGGAGTGATATATGTAAATTCGTTGCAGTCAACGAACGAATATTCAAAGTCATATTTCCCGTTGTTGTCCGTGATGGAAAACCGGAAGTCATTATCCACGTCGGGAATCCCCTCGGTTGTCAGGTTGATGGTATTGTATGCCTGTTCCAAAGGCATGTCGATGCGTTGTTCGCGGGTGATATTATGTACGTAATCCGTCTTTGCCGCATGGAAAAGCGGATGGATACATGTATTCAATGTACCGGAAAGCGGGTCGAGATATAATAATGCCTCCTTGAGAGTGGTTTGTCCTGTTTCGAAGGTGGCAGGATGCAGGGAGTAACATTCGCGCATGCCTCCCCAGGCGATGAAACGGTACTCTCCATCGGGAAGGCTGGGAATAGTCATATAATATCCGGGAGCCAATACTGGTTTTTCATCTGTCCATCTACCCAAAAATCGACCTTGCTTGTCAAAGACAAACAAGTCCATTTTGTCCACTTCTTCAGGGTTTACACCCGTACGCGCATAAGTAGCCGGAGAAAAGGTCAGGTAGATTCTCAGAGTCCCGGGACAATCTGACGTATCTTCCCGTATACAGGACACAGCAAGGGATGTAAGAATAGCCAACCCAAGTAATGCCAGCAGGGTATATATGTAATGGAATTGTTTCATCATTATCTTTCTTATCAATTATTCATGAGTGGAACCGGAGGACGGAGGCTTTCCATGGAAGGATAAGCCTTCCGTCCCAGTCTGGTTTCACGCTTTAGAGGCTAAGGCCAATGAGCAGGGAGTATTACATCGGAGTAAGCTCTTCGTTCTGTGCTACTACATCCCAGTTCACTATTTCGATATCGGCAGTGATATCCGTCGGCACTGCTACAGGTTGGTCGGGATCAAGGGGTTCCGGTGTCGGGTTACCCGGGGCAACGATCTTGCTGATTGTCACCTGATAGAAAGCGTTACGGATAACGTCATAAGGACCTACTACACCGTCTGCTTTGGCAGCGATATCCAACGTTTTATTATCGGCTGCGATGGTCGTCTTGCTGGCTGTTCCTTTCGGATTCAGATAGACGCGGTAATAGCAATAACCGTTCACATAATTCAATCTTGTACCACCGTTATCGGTGATGTAGTCATCGGCTACGGCAGCATCCATGAAGTATTGTTTTACACCACCTGTCTGAGCAACTACGTAGAAAGTAGTGGCAGTAGCGGTAGAGTTTGTCATATCTTCGTAGCCTTCTGTTTTATCCGTATCGTTTTTATACTTCTTATAGGTACCCGGTATATACTTACACCGTACGATGGCTGACGTTACTTCCTTTTGCAGGAATTCTTTGGATGTGTTTTCCGGGCAATAGCGGGCAACCAGGTCTTTGGTAGCTACGCCGAATGCATTCATAGCCACAAAATCGCCATTTGTAAGCGTATTGACGATATTGTTCGGTGTGCCCGGATCATAAGCTGCGAAGAAATCAGTGGTGGCAAAGCTATCCCAGTTGTGGTCTTTCACTGCACCCGTTCCGGCAGCTCCCCACGTACGCAGCAGGTATGTTTTCAGGTTCGTAGTGGCCAGTGTGTATTCCAAACCGGAAATTGTTCCGCCTCCGGCTTCTTCCACCAGATTTTCTACTTTCTGCAAGGTCACTTTGGATACCAGGCGTTGTACAGGAATAGTTACCTTGTTGTTAGCGGCATAATTGGTAGCATCGCTCTCTGGATACATGGTAGCTGAAACCGGACCTACGCTAAACATGGCGATTCCACGACCGTCCAGATCGACAAGTCCTTCGTCCGTTGTACCGTAATTGGTTACGCCGAATTGGGATTCGGTGAAAATATTCATGCCTTTGTTGGCAATGGCCTGGCCACGAGCCTCGGTGATATTCAAGGCAGCCAATACTTTTTTGTTGCCTGTCTTGCAGGGGATTTTGGTCTTGGCAGTCCACTTATCCCGGGTACCACTGCCGGGACCATCGAAAGCATTGGCTTCCAGACGTTTGTGAACTTCTAATACATTGGCGGTCATGTCATAAACGTACAAGTCGACAGTTGTGAACTTGGATTCCTTTTCCGAGGAATTAGGATCGGTGGTAGCGTACGTGTCGGGTGCCGACGGTTGGGAGATGGAGATTTGCATATAGGTGTCCTTGCCGGAGAGTTCTCCTTTTCCACCCTCTATCGCTTCTTCGTTGTTACAGCTTGCTAACCCCATAGAGAGAGCCAGTGCTGCGATTGCATAAAACTTTCTTTTCATCTTTCTAACTTTTTTTAATTAATAATTGATTTATAATTGAACTTGTCAATTCTCTTGGTCTTTTATATGAGTAGGACTGTGTCCTTACTTTTTTAGTACATTATAGGTCTCCGGGCTGCTAAAAATAACTTTCCTGTTAGTTGGATTTAGTTCGGCTTTCAGTAGGCCGCCAATTAGCTTTCAGTAGGCCGCTAATTGGATTTCAGTATACCGCTAATAGGCGGGCTATAGAGCGCCGAACTAATTTCTGCTAGCATGAGAGTTATTTCTTTCTGGACTGAGCGCTGGTTTTAGCAGGCTTGCCAATGGGAAATAAGTACCTCTCAATTTCTTTCCGCCGCCTTTTTAGTTTCTTTCATGTTGCCCGCGGCTTGGGTATTTCCTGCCGCTTGGGCTTTGTGAAAATACTCCGCGGCCTTTTCATATTCTTTTTTTAGGGCGGACAGTACGCCTGCATTGTTCCAGTAGGCGGCATCCTGTACTGTTACTTTATTCAGGTACTTTTCAGCCGATTGTACGTCTTTGCGATTCAGTGCGCTGGCGGCGGCGTTGAGGTTCGCTACATAGTCCTGCGGGAAGATGCGGGCAGCGGTTTCAAACACTTCATTGAAAGCATCCGAACCGGGTTCGTAGGTTTTCGCAATCAGGAACATTTCATTCAGCGAGAGGCTGGACGGACGGGTCTTGATCACCTCTTTCCCTTGTTCAACCGTGAAGGGTACCACCGTGTAGCTTAACTCGTAGTCGCTCCGGCGGAGTTTGGGAAACATTTCTTTGAGCATGTCACGGTATGGAGTTCCGCCGGAGAGTTCCATAAGTTTCTTTTCCCGGCCATCGAATACTCCCGTGCCGCGGATGATAGCGAGTATCTGCTCCTTATCTTTCATGTTTGAAGCGGCAACCAACGAATCCAATGTCTGCCAATCTTCGCCTTTTCCTTCTGCCTGGAACAGGTTGTCTGCAAATCCATATTTGACTTTCAGGTGGTTTGCCAGAGCCTGGGCACGCTTCTCCGAAAGCAGCTGATTAGCATGGTACGTACCTTCGGGCGAAGCATAGCCCAGGATGGCGACGCCGGTAATCGTAGCGTCGTGATTGTCTTTCAAATTGTCTATAAGATTATATATGCGTTGTAGTTCGGTTGTATTGTTGCGGAACTCCGGGCGCACGGCTGATACATTTACCGGATAGTCCAGATAGGCTTTGCCCGATTCCATGCGTTTCTTGATGGTTTCCACTTCGGGGGTGATGAAGGTTACTGCCAGTAGGGGTTCGTAGGCAGGCTTCTGTTCGGGGCGGTTACGGTTCTCCATGTTTCTGGCCAACAGTTCAAAAGACATGGGTACCAACGGCCCCGAACATTCGCACTGGTCTTCACGTAATAGAAACTCTGCTTGCTCCATCCACGCCTCAAACGGGAGGGCTGTCTTATATACATAGGTTTGGGGGACTTTCTTATCTGAAGCGTTTATATAGTTGGTGACTGCTTTGTTTTCCTTATTTAAGGATACCAAACGCTTGTAGGCTTTGTGCTGGTTTCGTCCGTTGATCTGTATGGAGGGAAGTTCCTTCTCCATGCTACCCGCCCGCAACACGGGGGTGAGCAGTACATACGACCGGGAATCGACTTTTGCGTCATTCAATCCTATTTCCATTTCAATGTAAACGGAATCACCTTCGAGGGCAAAAACATTCTGCCGTACATGCACCCGGTTACCTGTTTCAGGAACGGCAGCGCACAGGTATGCGGAAAGGAAAACAGCTATCATCATTAGAATGATTTTCAGGGCCAGCTCCTTATGCTTCGACCTGCGGTATTTCTGATGGTGCAGGTGGTACTCGGCAATACTCATGATTCTTGTTCTTCTCATATCTTCTTATTCTTTTATTTATTTGTATGTCCCTGTTTCGTCACCTATTTAATCATGTAAATCAAGCTGATTCCGGCACGGGTGGGGCCTACGTAGTGTTTTGTTTCGCTACCGAGCTTTTCACCGCACTTTTTGCAGGGGTATTTATCATATTTCATGTAAGCATAACCGATTCCCAGCGTGGCTTCGAGTGACCAGCGTTTGCCCAGTATCCAATGGTACCCGTAAGAAAGTCCGGCACCTGCCAGCCATCCCTGAAAGCGGTGTTCGTTCATGTACTTTGAAAACGGCGGGTTGTCCAGTCCGCCTACATTGTAGTAAGCATAATGCGCGTGGAGTCCGAAGAAATGACCGTTGAATGCTTCGCACGTCCACCAACGGAGTTCGGGCTGTACGAGTAAGTGTTTCCACTTTTTATTGTTATCGAATGTCCACGGATTATAACTGACTGGCACATCAAGGGTGAGTTTACGCCCAAGACGAAATTCGGCTCCCAGGTTCAGCGTGGTGGTGGCGTCATAAAGCAGATTGGTTTTGATGCCAATGGCCGGAAGTTTCGTTTTACCGATAGTATGTTGTGCCTGCACCTGTCTGGGGAGCAATATCCCGGCAAGCAGAAATAGCAACGGTAGGATTCGTTTGACTGTTACATTCATATCTGACTTTATTTATTTGTTCTGTTATTCAAGATTCTTTTACTCTTCAACTCTTTGGGATGGTAGGAGCAAGGAAACAGATCGGACAGCCGTATACTACGTAAGCGGTTTTCCAGTTCTTCCTCCAACTGCCGGTCGAACACAATAGCCGAGAGCAAGCTTATCGCATACCTCTCCGGCCAACCGCCCGACAGGTCGATGCCTCCTAGCGTCAATTCGCCGTCTATGTCAATCACCAGTTCATATAAGGTTACCGGAACCAGATCTTTTACCAGCACTTGTTTGGTTCCGATGTATTCCACCCAGTTATGATTGCGAAGCAACTGTAGCGTCCGGGAGACCAACCGGCTATCCAACCCGCAAAGCATACGCAGGTCGCTCACGGAAAGGCGGCTTCCTTGTGCAGCAGCTTTTTCCATTTCGGATAGAATTTGTATGGCACATTTGACTTTGGACGATAACATATTCAACTTTCTTATTAATTATTTTTATCAGCAAGACGCCTGCCGGATGCTTTGTCCCTGTTTGTCCTTTACTGTCTCTTTTCAAGAGGAATCCGGCCATTTGAAGGTTTTTGTATTGCACTGATATATAGCTGGTTAGATTATTTCATTCCGGAGAGATAGAAATTTTTGCGAGCGTTTTTCAAAACGATTTCAGGGTAGTTTGTAGAATAAGCCGCTATAAACAACTGAAAACCAAACGTTTAAATTTTTATCAATAAATAATGGTGAATGAAAATTTGACGAACTTTTTTAAGAGCAACTATAAATCAGGCAATATGGAACAAAAAGAAAGAAGAAGCCTTGACGTGTGGCAGTTCAGTCACCAGGAGGCAGGAAGTCCGGGTCAGGGTAGGACTGCGGGCGGAGCGGTTATTATATTCGTTTTAAAGGGGAGTATACTCGTTACTACAGAGGCCCACCAGCGTACTGTTAGCGCCGGAGAAATGTTTCTGCTGCCTCCTGGCTGTACATACAGTTACAAAATAGTGGCAGACACGCAAACCGTATCCTGCCGTTTCCTACCCGAAATGCTGGCCGACATCCTCCCGGTCAGGGAGTTGGTTTGCCTGTGCCAGCATGTAGGAAACGGGCTGTCGGTATTGAACATCTGTCAGCCCTGCTTTCGCTTTTTGCGGCTACTGGAATATTACAGGGAAACGGGAATAGACGGGGAAAAGATGCAGACTCTCAAACAGAAGGAATTTTTCTGCCTGCTGCTAAGCCTATATAATAAGGTGGAACTGGCAGGCTTCCTCCGTCCGGTGATGGACGAAAAGGGTGGGTTCCGCAGTTTTGTGACCGGGAACTGGAAGAAAGTACGCAACGTGGAGGAACTGGCAGCTATGGCTAACCTGTCCACATCGGGCTTTATGAAGAAGTTTAGGAGGTGTTTTAACGAATCACCCTACAAATGGATGGTACGTCAAAAAGCGGAATGTGTACGCGAAGAAATTGTTTCCGGGAAATCGCCGCTAAAGGAAATTGCCGAAAGATATCATTTTGCAAGTTACTCGCACTTCTGTACTTTTTGCAAGATACAATATGGAGTTTTGCCGAGAGTGTTGTGGAGCGGAAAAAAGGAAGGTGATTTACAAAAGTGAGAGAGAAGATAAGGGACAAAAGATGCCATCTGAGGACAGAAAGGCAGAAATCTGAATAATTTGGGAAGGAATATGATTTTTCATTCCGGGAAAAGCCCGTATCTTTGTAGCGCAATTCAGAGACATCCGCCGGTAGGATTTTTCGCTGATTCCGATGTCTCTTGAAAAGAGATTTTTTTTGCGTCGTTTTTCTCTTTATTTCCGGCAAAGTTACTGATTTATCCGGTTTATGCTGCATCTTTCCCTCCATTTATTATCTTCCGGTTGGCTGCGTGCAGGCTCGAATAGTCAAAAGATTTCAAATAAATCATCGTTGTGCGGACATTTTCATGTCCCAATCCCTGACTGATCAGTTCCATGGGGACTCCCATCGCATGTGCATTCGATGCCCAGGAGTGGCGGGCTACATAGGTGGTGAGCGGCTTGTCGAGGTCAATCAGCGAGGAAAGCTGTTTGAGGTAACCGTTTTCTCGGCGCAAGGCGTTCTCGTAGTCCGTCCGGCTGTCACCATCGCGCAGGATAGGCAGCAGGTAATCGCTTGTGTCCGAGCGGTGACAGTCGAGAATGGCCTGTATCTCCGGTGTGATCTCAATTTCGAAGCGTTGTCCGGTTTTGCGGCGGGTGTAGCGTATGCAGCCGTCACTGATATTGCTTTTCTTCAGGTAGGCCAGGTCGATGAAGGAGATGCCCCGCAGGTAATAGCTCAACAGGAACAGTTGGCAGGCCAGTTCCAGATGCTTGTTGTGGCTTCCGGAAAGTTCAATGGTTTCCAAAGCCTCTATCACATCCTTCTTTACGGCCCGTTTTTCGGTTTTCTCGTTTCCGGTGAACACCCCGGCAAACAAGCGTTCCTGCGACATCTCGATGATTTTATCCTCCATGGCGCGGTTCATGATAGCCCGCAGGTTGCGGCAGTAGTACGAGGTGGTGTTGGGTTTCTTCCCTTTGGCACGCAGGAAAGTCTCGAAACCTTTGACAAAAGCAGCAGTGATGTTATTCAAAGGAACATCCCCGCCATTGTACTCCCTGACGCGCTTGGCCACACAACGGTAGGAACGGGCGGTTCGCGGCTGATTGGTTTCCATCTTTTCCGCCAGCCGGTCAGCGTAGGCGGTCAGGTTGCTGCTGCAACGTTGGCGGTAATAGGTTTCCAGTACATCTTCCACCGTATAGAACGGGTTCCGGTGTTCCAAGTGGTTGATTGCTTCCAGCAATTGGGCTTTTCCGTGTACCATTTTGGCATGGGCGGATTCCAGATAGGTCTTACGCACCGGGTCGCTGGTATTGACGCGGAAGCCTTCGTTTACTTCATCCCATTCGTGCGAATGGATTTTAAAACCTTTGATAGCGACTGTACGGGATTTACGATCCTTGATAAACTGAACATAGAGACTACCCGGCTTGCCCTCGACTGTGGATGGGCGGAATTTTAACTTCACTGAGGTTTGCATAACTGGTAAAATATAAAGGTTAATACTAGGAGTTGCAGTCTGGTTTCTAACTGCATATTAATAACAAAAATACATGAATATTTGATTTATGGGGTTATTTTGTCTGTTTTTATTGCATATAAATGTGCGTATAATCACTTATTTATGGTGAACATCAGTGTTTTTATGTAAGGATTAAGTTGATTAATGGAATTGGCTTATTCGCTTTTTACTTTGAGGGGAAAACAATAACCCGGCGTTAAAAATTAAATTTGTTTACAAGGAAAAATTAGATATCTTTGCTTTCAAACAAACAGATATGGAAGATAAAGAAATCTTTTGGGCAGACGGAGACAGCCCTAAAATGAGCGAAGCATTTCAACATGCACAACAAACATTCAAGTATTTCTGGCGGGAATTATCCTGGGAATACAGAAGAATAATCCCCGCACTGAACATTGCTTGCGTAAAAGTTGCCTTTACCCAGGAAACAGAGGATAAGGAAAAACCTATCGTAGAACACATGTGGATCAACGAAGTGATGTTTGACGGAACGAATGTAACAGGAACGCTGATCAACGATCCCTACGAACTGACCAATATTTCCAATGGCGACACGGTAACTGTACCCCTGCATCAAATCAGCGACTGGTTATTTGCCATAACCGAAGATACTCCCAAAAGCGGATTCCTCAAACGTTTTTCCTCCACTCCCAAACCCAAGACGTACGGAGGATTCACCATACAAGCCATGCGTTCTGAGATGACAAACCAGGAACGAAAAGAGCATGACAAGGCTTGGGGACTGGATTTTGGAGATTACAATGAAGTCCTGCTTGTGCATGAACAAAAGGAAAAGCCGGAGAATCTCACAGAACATCCCATGAGCAAGAACATGCGGGAAAAACTCATCGACTTCCTGAAGGAGAACCCGGACGAAATAGCCCATAGCGACGAGAACGGTTTAACCTTGCTGCATAAAGAAACCGTCGCAGGAAACCTGACTTCCGTTGAAGTGCTACTGTCTGCCGGTGCCGATAAGAATGCTAAAACCAATCACGGAGACACAGCAATGGATCTGGCAAAAAGAATGAATTGGGAGCATATTATACCCGTACTGGAATGGTAGTTATCGGACATAAGAACATAAGATTTTGAGTAGTCTTATGTTCTTTTCCACTAAATCCAAATACAAACTTCCACCTCCCTGTCAACTCCGACATTCACCTTTTTCCTTATATCTGCTTTGATGGGCAACAGATATGTGTTATGTTTCGTGTCAAACCAGATAGCAGTTTCCCATTGGCTGTTGCCGATTTTTGCGATTGCTTTCATCCGTCCCCAACCTTCTTCCTGAAATTTCAGATTTTCCCTGATTTCGTTTGACATTTCTTCGGGGAGGGAAACGAAATACCAGCACTGCTGCCAAGGCGTGGCTGAAAACTCATATTTTATTCCGTTTTTCATTTCAACCATTTTAAGTTATAAAGAAGTGAAAATACATCCTAATCATGCGTAGTGATAACAATGCAAAAATAGTGATAATAGTTGAACCCGCAGGTTTATTGCTAAATTATCCACATAAAACAGGAGCTGCGCAACAAAGCTAAATGTTTAGCGTTATATCCATAAATTAATTGGGACAACTATGGATTTACAACTAAAAGGAAAAACCGCTTTCGTCAGCGGTTCCACACAGGGCATCGGATATGCGATTGCCAAACAACTGTTGCAGGAAGAAGCAACAGTTATCATCAACGGACGCAAACAGGAAAATGTAGATGCTTCCGTTGCCAAACTGAAACAACAAGTACCTCATGCACAGATAAGTGGCATTGCTGCCGACTTCTCCAAAGTGGATGAAGTGAACCGCCTGATCGCCAAGCTCCCGCACGTTGATATATTGGTGAATAATGTCGCAATCTTTGAGCCTAAGGCTTTTGTAGACATAGCAGATGAAGAATGGTTGCGCTTCTTTGAGATCAATGTACTAAGTGGAATCCGGTTGTCCCGTCATCTTTTTCCAAAGATGATAGAAAAGAATTGGGGACGGATTATTTTTATTTCCAGTGAATCGGCTTTCAACATCCCGGAAGAGATGATTCATTATGGTATGACGAAAACAGCCATGAATGCCGTCAGCCGCGGCCTTGCCGAACTGACCAAAGGGACGAATGTGACGGTAAATACAGTCATGCCGGGCCCGACAGCGTCGGAAGGATTCGGTACTTTTATCCAACAATTGGCAGAGACGCAGCATATCACTCTTCAGGAGGCTGAAAAGGACTTTTTCCGTACTGTTCGCCCGTCATCACTTATTCAACGTATTGCAAGTGTAGAAGAGGTGGCTAATCTGGTGGCGTATATTGCCAGTCCGAGAGCATCGGCTACTAATGGTTCTGCTTTACGTGTGGATGGCGGGTTGGTAAAGAATATCTTTTGATAGTCGGTTGAGAATGACAAGGGCATCTGTGGGGGATGACCTGTCTCATTTTGTAACCCGACAGACTCTTTGTTTGAATCGTTTAATCATCGTTTTTCAGCAATAATGCAAAACGAAATGCCTTTGTGTATCTCAATAACCTGATTGATTCTCAAGCCACTTTTTTCGGTCATTTCTATAACCTGTGCAACAGAATATTTGGAATATTCGTATTGAGTATGGTGCATTTTATCCAATATTTCTTTGGTGTAAAAAACATGAATGAATGTTCCCTTAGGCTTTAGAGTACGTTCTATTTCGGCAAAACTGCTCTTTGTGTCATCCCAAAAGTAAAGTGTATTCACTGTACATATTTTATCAAAGAAGGCGTCACTGTAGGGAAGCTTCTTTATATCAGCCAAACATACATTTAACTTGCCGGTTGAAACAGGATACTTCAATTTACGGCGAACTTTGTTCAGCATGTCCTGTGAAATCTCGATTCCGTAAATCTTTTGCGGATTTTGTTCCAGTAGTTTTTCAATCAGATAACCATTCCCAAATCCAATATCCAATATCGTATCTGTTGGTTGAACATCAATGCTACCACATACAGCACCATATTGCTGCGTGTTCTGTTTATTCATTATAAAATGAATAATTGTACCGCCTATACCTGATGGATTGCCGAACTGTTTGGCTACATATTTTGCAAATGACTTCATTACTTTTCTTGATTGGTATGCACACTGGTCTTTACAGTGAATAAATCTCACTGGCCCTTTTCAATTTTGCCCTCATTAAATCAACCAAATGTGGAGGTTCCAGTATTTTCACCCCATTGGCAAACCCCAGAAATTCCCGTTGCAACTCTTGGTTGATTACGACTTCGATTTCAAAGATCATACTGCCGTCACTGTTTCGTTCTATCAACTGTTGACTCCGGTGAATCGGTTTGGTCAGAATATAAGGAGCATCGCCGGCGCCTGCCCAAAAGCGAACTTTCTCCGCTTTGGAGTTAATGCTTTTCGTAACGCCTACCAAATCATTGAAAAAAGTGGAAGGGTCAAAAAGCGTATTTTCGACGAACGGTTCATCGGTTACAACTTCCAATCCGTGAATACGGTCGAGAGCGAGGTTGCGCAAGGTCCCGGTTCGTTTTTCCAGTCCGAAAACAAACCAGCGGTTGCGGTACTCTTTCAGCAAGTAAGGATAAAAAGGAATGGTCCCTGCTGAACGGGCCTTAAAAGAACGGTATTTGATATTCAATGTCTGCTTACCCACAATCGCATGGTAAACCGTATCCAAATGCTCCAACCCTTTCAAGCTCTCATTCTTCTCAAAATCAATCACCGGAATGGTATGCTGCCTGGCAGAAGTCACATGGTCCTCCAGCCGGCTGACGATATCGGTCATTCCAGTGAAGTAATCGAACCCTTTGAATTGCCGTAACACTTCCACGGCTTCCGACATGACTTTCAGGTCCTGTTCGGAAAGCGGGGTATTGGTAATGCTGTAATTCGGGTCTTCGTAGGTATAGTACTTACCTTCGTAGACAATGATCGGAGCATTATATCCCAGCTTCTCACTGCGCATCAATTGAATATCCAGTTGGATAGTACGTTTACTAATACCTTTTGCGATTCCTTCGAACTCGTAAAGGGCATCGGAACAGGCATCAATCAAGTCTTCCAGTGTCCATTGACGATACCGGTTACGCAGGCAGGTATCGATGGTTTTATAACGGATGAGTGCGTTTCTGTTGGCAGGCATAATTAATCTCGGATTTTGAATATTATGTACTGAATAATAAGTAAAATCCAATATAAAGGAAATCTGAAGTATACATACAACATGGTAAAGCCATCGAACGTGTCGTCTTCCTTGGGACCATTTATCTCGAATTCAACTATTATTGAAAGAATCGGTAACACCAATCCGAAAACAGGAAGAAGCAGGCAACCGGAAATATCTTTGTCCGAGTTCCAAAGCTTTATATTCAAGAGAATCAATACAAATATGATAATCCAATCAAAATATCCCACAAATACCAATATATCATCAATCATGACAGCAGTATTATTTCGTTCAATATTCGATTTACTTCTTCTGCCTTTTTCATTACCATTAAATGGTCTCCATCTTCAATCGTATAAATATCCCGCATTTGTTTATAGGGAAACACTAGTGTCCACTAAATAAAATTAAGTTTTAATTGGGTGTCATTTTGATAGTTCAGCTCTTCCTCTACCTGTCTAAACAAGTCTGAAAGATTGGTTTTATCCAATAATGACACAGTTAATATTCTCAACACATCATAGG
>JAVBVA010000093.1:0-28145 GCA_031554665.1 Bacteroides sp.
GGGAACAAAGTGTTATAGCCTTTGAAATAAGGTGTTACCTCGCTTGAAAAGGAGAATTACCTCACGGGAAAGGGACACGTACCTCGCTGCTATTGAATGATGTCTTACTGACAATGGGACATGTAACAGCGAAGAACAGGAAGGATACTAAGGGAGATGAGGGACGCCAGAAGTGACGAATAAATCAGAAAGTGACGAATGAATGGTGAATAAACCGGTCATTCGTCACGGGATACATAATTGACTACTAACATATAAGCTCTCAAATCGTGACGACGTGACGAATGAAATCACTTTTATCGCATAGGAAAAGAAGCAAAAAATAAGTTCAAAAGGACATGTCACTCCGCAACCCGCTAACTGACCCTACAAAGACAGCCCCACAGGCAGTCCCGGTGCCGAAAGGGCACCAACTGTAGGGCGATAGACATCCCCACGGGGGCCAAGGGGGGCGCAGCCCCCTTTTCGAGGGTCCGAAGGAGCCTATTTCCACAGCGCAGCCTAATCACCCCTTCTCTTAAAGGTTAAGAGAAGGGGCAGGGGGGAAGAGATTTTGAAAAACCAGAGATTTTGAAGAAGAAATATAAAACAAAAGAAACAATATGAAAAGGAAACTTTTTACCACAATGGTCTGTGTCGTCACACTATCTTCCATGGCTCAACAAAAGAGCAATGGAATCGACCTCGTGCTACAAAGCATCGAAACCAACAACAAAGAACTGCAAGCCAACCGACAGTTGACAACCTCACAGAAGCTGGAAGCAAAGACAGAAAACAATCTGGCTGACCCTACCCTGTCGTACTCCCACCTGTGGGGAGCAGACAACAAAGACGAAACTATCGGCGAACTTATCGTGTCGCAAAGCTTCGACTTTCCGACGCTGTACGCCGGACGAGGACAACTGAACCGCTTGCGCGGAAATGCATTCGACAGCCAGACGGCTGCATTCCGTCAAGGTATTTTGCTACAAGCCAAGGAGCTATGCATGGACCTGATTATGCTTCGGCAACAGAAACAGGTGTTGAACGAGCGTCTGCGCAATGCCCAGGAACTCGCCCTCATGTATCGCAAACGGTTGGAAACGGGAGATGCCAACATTCTGGAGACCAACAAGATCAATCTTGAGTTACTGAATGTCAAGACGGAAGCCAGCTTGAATGAGACTGCCCTCAACAACAAATTGCAGGAATTGCGGGCACTGAATGGCAATCAGCCAATACCGTTTGAGGACGATATGTATCCGGCAACAGTGCTTCCTTCCGATTACGAAAGTCTGAAAGCGGAGTTCCTGGCAACCGATGCCAACCTGCAAGCCTTATCCAACTCGAGCGCTGCGGCACATAAGCAGATCAGCGTTAACCAACAGGGTTGGTTGCCTAAGCTGGAGCTGGGATACCGCCGGAATACCGAGTCGGGCGCTCCGTTCAACGGTGTAGTGGTAGGATTCTCCATCCCGCTTTTCGAGAACAAGAGCAAAGTAAAGATGGCCCGTACCCAGGCACTGACGGCCGATTTAGTAAAGGAAAGCGCAACCACACAAGCCGAATCGGAGCTGTGCCGGCTCTACCACGAAGCACAATCGCTACGCGCCTCCATGAACGAGTACGAACAAACATTCCGGTCGCAACAAGACCTGTCGTTATTAAAGCAAGCGCTCACCGGAGGACAAATCAGTATGATAGAATACTTCGTAGAGGTTTCGGTAGTATATCAAAGCAAACAAAACTATCTGCAACTGGAAAACCAATACCAGAAAGTTGTAGCGAAAATGTTCAAAGGGAAATTATAACACTTTAGCTTCCCTGATAAGGTGTTGTTATAAATAAAAAATCATTGCTGATTCACTTGTTTAAACAGATTTAATCCTTATATTTGCAAAGGTTTTAAAATTGTAATGATTACAACTTTTAAAATAATACAAAAGAAATGGAGTCATACAACCGTTTAATAGCATGTAACATCAAGCCTTCTGTGCAGCGTTTGGCCATCATGAACTACCTGATGGAACACCACACGCATCCGTCGGCCGATGAAATATACCTGGCATTGTCTCCTTCAATGCCCACACTCTCTAAGACGACGGTGTACAATACGCTGAAGTTATTTGCCGAAAATGGCGCTGTTCAAATGCTTACCATTGACGAGCGAAACACCAATTTTGATGTAAACGCTGCACAGCATGCACATTTTCTATGTAAGAAATGCGGAAAGATACACGATCTGCACCACAATATAGAAACCAGAGAGGTGATGGAAGAGGAAATCGAAGGGCACGAAGTGACTGAGATCCATTATTACTATAAAGGAATTTGTAAGAACTGTTTAAGTTTGAATACACATATTGACTAATTAATTAAAATGTAGAAACAATGATGAAGAAATTTAGATGTACCGTTTGTGGTTATGTACATGAAGGTGAAACCGCTCCTGAGAAATGTCCGTTGTGCAAGGCTCCTGCCAGTAAATTTGTAGAAGTTGTCGAAGCAGCAGGCGGCGCCCTGACGTTTGCCGATGAACACGTAATCGGTGTAGCCAAAGGCTGCGACGAAGAAATGATCAAGGACTTGAACAACCACTTCATGGGCGAGTGTACCGAAGTGGGTATGTATCTGGCCATGAGCCGCCAGGCCGACCGCGAAGGATATCCTGAAGTAGCCGAAGCATTCAAGCGTTATGCTTGGGAAGAAGCCGAACATGCTTCCCGGTTTGCCGAACTGCTGGGCGACTGTGTGTGGGATACAAAGACCAACCTGCAAAAACGTAAAGATGCCGAACAAGGAGCTTGCGAAGACAAGAAACGCATTGCCACCCGTGCCAAAGCATTGAATCTGGATGCCATCCATGACACCGTACACGAAATGTGCAAGGACGAAGCCCGTCATGGCAAAGGATTCGAAGGACTATACAACCGCTATTTTGGCGACAAATAATTTTGTTTTCATTTCATGATCGGGGAAGCTGCTTCATTTGTTTGAGGCAGCTTTCTTTTCAAGTAGCTGTTTTATCACTATCTTTGCAACGTTTTTTCAAGAACGAATAGCAGATGCAAGGAGTAAGAAATCTCACACACGGCCCTATCAACCGCCAATTATTTAATTTGGCAATGCCCATCATGGCTACCTCATTCATACAGATGGCCTATAGCCTTACCGACATGGCCTGGGTGGGACGGCTGGGGAGTGAAGCGGTGGCTGCTATCGGAGCGGTAGGTGTACTGACATGGATGTCGGGATCTATCGCCTTGCTGAATAAAGTAGGTGCAGAAGTCAGTGTAGGTCAGTCTATCGGGGCCCAAAACCAGGAGAATGCCCGTTTGTTTGCTTCCCACAATATCACCCTTGCCCTCATTGTTTCGCTGGTATGGGGCGGATTGCTTTTTGTGGCGGCTCATGCTATCATTGGTTTTTATGAGCTTGAATTGCACATTGCCCACAAAGCGGTGGACTATCTGCGCATCATATCCACTGCATTTCCATTCGTATTCCTATCGGCAGCATGCACCGGTATATACAATGCTGCGGGACGGAGCAAGGTTCCATTCTACATTAGCGGAATGGGCTTGCTGCTCAACATGGTACTTGATCCGTTATTTATCTTCGGGTTCAACATGGGAACCAATGGGGCGGCATACGCCACCTGGCTATCGCAAGCCATTGTACTAAGTATCTTTGTAGCACAACTCCGCAAGCGCGGAGCCATATTGGGAGGCTTCCCCTTCTTTACCCGGCTTCGGGCAAACTATACGAAGCGCATCTTTAAGATCGGCCTACCGGTAGCGATGCTCAATACCCTGTTTTCCTTTGTCAGCATGTTCCTGTGCCGCACTGCTTCGGCACACGGCGGGCACATCGGCCTGATGGCGTTCACTACCGGCGGACAGATCGAAGCCATCGCCTGGAACACCTCCCAGGGTTTCTCCACCGCTTTGAGTGCATTCATCGCTCAGAACTATGCAGCAGGCATGGCCGACCGCGTGATGAAGGGACTTTTTACCATCCTGCGACTGGCATTCGTGTTCGGAATATTCAGTACTATCCTGTTTGTGTTTTTTGGAGACGAAGTATTCGCACTCTTCGTACCCGAGCCGGCCGCCTATCAGGCAGGAGGTATCTTTCTGCGCATCGATGGGTATTCGATGCTTTTTATGATGCTGGAGATATCGATGCAAGGTGTATTCTACGGCATAGGACGCACCGTTCCACCGGCTGTGGTCAGCATCTTCTTCAACTACCTGCGCATTCCGCTGGCCCTTTTTCTGGTACATGCCGGAATGGGGGTGGAAGGAATCTGGTGGGCTGTATGCCTTACCTCCATTGCCAAGGGGATAGCACTGCTTGTCTGGTTCCTGTTTGTCCGCAAAAATGTCCTTTCGGTCAACAAAAAAGAGTGATTCATTGTTTTTTGGGCAATGACATCTATAAGATTCAGAATTTATCCATATCTTTGCTCGGTTTTTTTCCGAAAAAGTATCATTATTTATTAACTAAATGAAGAAAGTGAAAGTATGAAGAAAGTAAAATTAATGGCTCTCTATCTGAGTGCAGCTCTTGTTTTAGGAGCATGTGGAAGCAGCAGTAACACAACTAAAGGTGCTTTGATCGGTGGTGGTTCGGGCGCTGCTTTAGGAGCAATTATCGGTGGTATTGCCGGTAAAGGCAAGGGTGCTGCTATTGGTGCTGCTATTGGTACGGCTGTAGGTGCCGGAACAGGTGCTATCATCGGCAACAAGATGGATAAGAAAGCTGCCGAAGCTGCTAAGATCGCCGGTGCACAGGTTGACAAAGTAACCGATGCCAACGGTCTGGCTGCTGTAAAGGTAACATTCGATTCTGGTATCCTGTTCGATCTTAACTCATCTGCCCTGAAGAGTGCTGCAAAGAGTTCGCTGTCTGAATTCTCGAACATCCTGAAGGCTGATCCGACTATCGATATCGCTATCTACGGACATACCGACAAATCGGGTTCACTGGCAGTTAACCAGAAGGTATCAAACGACCGTGCCGTATCTGTAAAGAACTACTTACAGAATACTTGCGGTGTATCTGCTGCACAGTTCAAAGCTGTTGAAGGTCTGGATTACTCACAGTATGACGAATCATTGACCGCTGCCCAAAACCGTCGTGTAGAAGTATACATGTACGCAAGTGAGCAAATGATCAAGAATGCCGAAGCTGGTCAGTAAAATACTGCGACTGGCACGCAACCTGCTGATATTCTTTTTTGTATCCACCATCCTGGTGGCGCTGCTTTACCGGTTTGTTCCGGTGTACGTCACCCCGCTGATGGTTATCCGAAGCGTACAGCAAATAGTGTCCGGAGAGAAACCCACGTGCAAACACACGTGGGTTTCTTTCGATAAGATATCGCCTCACCTGGCTATGGCGGTCATTGCATCGGAAGACAACCGCTTTGCACAGCATGGCGGATTCGACTTTATTGAGATCGAGAAGGCCATGAAGGAGAACGAAACGCGCAAGCGCAAGCGTGGAGCCAGCACCATCAGTCAGCAGACAGCGAAGAATGTATTCCTGTGGCCGCGTTCGTCGTGGGTCAGGAAAGGTTTCGAGGTGTACTTCACCTACCTCATTGAACTTTGCTGGTCGAAGGAGCGTATCATGGAGGTGTATCTCAACTCGATCGAGATGGGAAACGGAATCTACGGCGCCGAAGCTGCCGCCAAATATAAGTTCAAGACAACGGCCCGGAAACTCTCCCGCGAACAGTGCGCACTGATTGCAGCCACACTCCCTAATCCGATACGTTTCGATTCGGCCCGCCCTTCGCCGTATATCCGAAAACGACAGGAACAGATTCTGCGTCTGATGAATCTGGTACCGAAATTTCCACCGGCAGAGAAGAAGGAACCTGCACAAGGACCGGCCAAGGGTGCAGGCAAGAAAAAGAAGAACAAAGCGTCTGCTTCCTGACCCGTATCCGCTAATTTTCCGGGATTGAGTCTTCTTGTATATGTTTGTCCAACCGGCGAATGACAAACTGTATCTTCAGGTTGGCTTCTTCTTTCTCTTTTTTGATCTTTTCGATGGACGAAAGTAGTTGTGCCAACTCATATATTCCCACCAGCGCCTGTTTGTCCGAAGCAGGCATAGTCATGGTGTAGTTGCGGTCGCCCAACAATTCTACTTTGAGAGGTTTGCTTTGGTTGATGTAGAGGAAACTCAGTACATCGCCGTCGGCACCCAACTTGAAATCGGCTTTCTCGATCTTCTCGCCCAAGTCGGTCGTTTCGTAGATATCGCGTGAGACCGGGGTTTCGGCAAAGGTACCGTCGGGAGCTGTCACCTTCACCCGGGTATGGTGAATGTTGCTGCCACCACAATAGATGGAGGTCATGGACATCGTACCCTGCTCACTTACCTGGAAGCGCAGATAGCTGCGATGCAGGTTCTTCTCAACCGTCTGCGTAGGCCAGAAGTAGTTGCCTACCTGTTGGTACTCGGCGTTCTTTTCGAGTGTATAGTTCTTCCGGATAGCCTCTACTTCCTGCTGTTTGGTTTGCAGAAGGCTGTCTAAGTACATTACGCTCAGCTCCTGTTCCTTCTTCTCGACTTCCAGCATCAGGCGGTTGGCCGCATGGCGGGCTTCGAAGGCTTTCGGGTACAGCAGTTTAATGCTGTCTATCTCTGTCTTGGCTGCGTTGAAGTCGCCCTGCTCGAAGGCAGTGCGGGCAACAGCCAGTTTTTCGCTTGCTTTTTTCTCTACATTCTCGCCACAAGAGGCGAGCAACAGGGCGGCACACACCCCGATAATGGTTCTCTTCATACGTTGTTCTTTATAATTGGAACAAAAATAGGGATTTATTCGTATCTTTGCACTCCCTCATAAAGAAAAATGAAGAAGAACCTCAGATGATTGAACTGAATCAAGAAGAACTGAAACAATATTTCGACCGGAAGATATTTACACAGATATCCGAAACGGCCGATGAACTGGGACTGGAATGTTATGCTGTGGGTGGCTATGTGCGCGATATTTTTCTGCAACGCCCTTCCAAGGATATAGATGTAGTGGTGGTAGGCAGCGGTATCGAAATGGCACAGGCCTTGGGCCGGCGGTTAGGGCGGAGCGCACATGTGGCGGTGTTCAAGAACTTCGGTACGGCGCAGGTGAAGTTCCACGGTATCGAGGTGGAGTTCGTGGGCGCCCGGAAAGAGTCGTACCAACGTGACTCGCGCAAGCCGATTGTGGAAGACGGTACCCTGGAAGATGACCAGAACCGGCGCGATTTTACTATCAACGCCATGGCGGTTTGCCTGAACAAGGTCCGGTTTGGTGAGTTGGTCGATCCGTTTGGTGGCATGAACGACCTGAAAGAACGGGTTATCCGTACGCCGCTCGATCCCGATATTACATTCAGCGACGATCCGCTCCGGATGATGCGCTGCATTCGTTTTGCCACCCAACTGAATTTCCACATCGATGACGATACGTTTGAGTCGTTGGTGCGCAACCGGGAACGGATCAGCATCATCTCCCGCGAACGTATCGCAGAGGAACTGAATAAGATCATCCTGTCGCCTGTTCCGTCGAAAGGATTTATCGACCTGGAGCGTAGCGGGCTGTTGACGCTTATATTCCCCGAACTGGCTGCCTTGCAGGGAGTGGAAACCCGCAATGGACGGGCACACAAAGATAATTTCTACCATACACTCGAGGTACTCGATAATATAGCCCGGCAAACCGATAATCTCTGGTTGCGTTGGGCGTCTCTGCTGCACGATATTGCCAAACCGGCTACCAAGCGTTGGGAGCCACGGGCGGGCTGGACGTTTCACAACCATAACTTCATCGGTGAACGGATGATTCCGGATATCTTCCGCCGGATGAAGCTGCCGATGAACGAGAAAATGAAGTATGTACAAAAGATGGTGGGGCTACACATGCGTCCCATTGTGATAGCCGATGATGTGGTGACGGATTCGGCCGTACGGCGTTTGTTGTTCGAGGCAGGTGACGATATTGACGACCTGATGTCGCTCTGTGAAGCGGACATCACCTCGAAAAACATGGATCGTAAGCAACGGTTCCTTGATAACTTCAAGCTGGTTCGCCAGAAACTGAAAGACCTGGAAGAGAAGGATCGTATACGTAATTTTCAGCCACCGGTGGACGGGGAGGAGATCATGCGGGTGTTCGGACTCTCGCCTTGCCATGAGATAGGGGCGTTGAAAAGCCAGATCAAGGATGCTATTCTCGATGGTGTTATTCCCAATGAGCACGATGCGGCGTATGACTTTATGCTGGAAAAGGCTGCTAAGATGGGACTGAAACCGGTAGTTTAGTGATATAAATAATCATTGTATGATGCAATTGAATACACCTGTTGAACTGCCGGCAGGACTTCCGCCGGTGTCATACGACCATCGCTTGATGTTGATGGGGTCGTGTTTTGCCGAGAACATGGGGAAGCTACTTACCGAAGGCGCTTTCCGGGTGGATGTGAACCCGACGGGGATTCTGTACAATCCGCTGTCGGTTGGCGCAGCGTTGCGTGAGATCATAAGCGGACGGGTATATACGGAGTCCGACTTGTTTTTCTACCGTGGATGCTGGCATAGCCCGATGCATCATGGTTCCTTCTCTTCGGAATTGCCTGAGGAAACATTGCGTCGTATCAATGAACGAATGACGGAAGCACACGACAGCCTACCGCATACCGACTGGCTGATGCTGACATTGGGTACGGCTTATGTATATGTACAGGCTGAAACCGGCCAGATAGTGGCTAATTGTCACAAGTTGCCCGAAAGGCAGTTCCGCCGTCGACGGTTGACGGTAGATGAGATTGTGAGTGATTACACCCTTCTGCTGGACGGGCTCTGGCAACAGAACCCGGATATGAATATCCTTTTCACTGTAAGTCCCATCCGGCATGTGCGCGATGGGCTACACGAAAACCAGCTCAGCAAGTCGACTTTGTTGCTTGCTATCGATGTGCTTCAGGCTCAGTTCCCCGGTCGGGTGCATTATTTCCCTTCGTACGAGATTGTTCTGGACGAGTTGCGCGACTATCGATTTTATACCGACGACATGCTGCATCCGTCGTCCTTGGCGGTACACTATATTTGGGAACGATTCGCTCAAACGTTCTTTTCAACCGAAACACAGACCATTCTATCCGAAGTGGGAGATATACGCAAAGCGTTGGCCCATAAGCCTTTCCATCCGGACGGGGATGAATATAAAAGATTTTTAGGACAAATAGTGTTAAAAATAAACCGACTTAAAGGAAAATATCCGAACTTAGACTTCGGAAAGGAAATTAATTATGTCATACTCGATTGAATCCATCACTGGAATACTTGCTGCACAAAGAAAAGGTAACCGCCCTGCCGTCATTGACTGGCTGCTTACCGACAGTCGTTCGTTAAGTTTCCCGGAAGAAACGCTGTTTTTTGCACTGACCACCAAACGTAATACAGGAGCGCGTTACATAAGCGATCTTTACGAACGGGGAGTACGCAATTTTGTGTTGGGTACGGCGGACGAACTGCCCGACTATCCCGATGCTAATCTGCTGATTGTCGACAATCCGCTGAAGGCTCTGCAGAAATTGGCAGAGCACCGTAGAAACCAGTTTCAGATGCCTGTTGTAGGTATCACGGGCAGTAACGGAAAAACGATTGTGAAGGAATGGTTGCATCAGTTGCTCAGTCCGGATCGTAGCATCGTGCGTTCTCCCCGGAGTTATAATTCGCAGATCGGTGTGCCGCTCTCGGTATGGCAGCTTAACGAACATACTGAATTGGGCGTTTTCGAGGCAGGTATTTCCGAGCCGGGCGAGATGCGGGCGTTGCAACAGATCATTAAACCTACCATTGGTATTCTGACTAATATTGGTGGAGCGCATCAGGAAAACTTCTTCTCGCTGCAGGAAAAATGCATGGAGAAGTTACAACTCTTCAAACATTGTGATGTGTTGATATATAATGGTGATAATGAGTTGATAAGTAACTGTGTTTCCAAGTCGCTCCTGTCGGCCCGTGAGATAGCGTGGAGCAGCAAGGATGCCGAGCGGCCGTTGTATATTAGTAAAGTGAAGAAGATGGACGATCACACAGTGATTGCGTACCGTTATCTGGGCATGGACAATACGTTCTGCATTCCGTTCGTCGATGATGCTTCTATCGAGAATTCCCTTAACTGCCTGGCGGCTTGTCTCTACCTGATGATGCCTGCCGACCAGGTTACCGAACGCATGGTACGGCTTGAACCGGTGGCTATGCGTCTCGAAGTGAAGGAAGGAAAGAACAACTGCCTGCTGATCAATGATAGTTATAACTCCGACCTTGCATCACTCGATATAGCTCTCGATTTTCTCTATCGCCGGTCGGTATCCAAAGGGTTGAAGCGTACGCTGATCCTTTCGGATATACTCGAAACCGGACAAAGCCTTGCCATGCTGTATCGCAAAGTAGAGCAACTGATACATAGCCGGGGGGTAGACAAGATTATCGGCGTCGGGCCGGATATCATGTCGTCTGCCGGACGCTTCAACGGGGTGGAGAAGTATTTCTTTCCCAATACCGCTGCATTGCTTTCGTCGGAGGTGTTCAAGGCATTGAAGAATGAAGTGATACTGATCAAAGGCGCCCGTTCGTTCAACTTCGACCAGGTGACGGAAATGCTGGAGCAGAAAGTGCACGAAACAATATTGGAAGTCAACCTGGGTGCGATGGTGGCCAACCTGAATCACTACCGGGGCATGCTTCAGCCGGAAACCAAAGTGGTATGTATGGTCAAAGCATCGGCATACGGCGCCGGATCGTATGAGATAGCCCGTACGTTGCAGGAACACCGGGTAGACTATCTGGCGGTAGCTGTAGCCGATGAAGGCGCCGAACTCCGCCGGGCGGGTATTACTGCTTCGATGATGATCATGAACCCTGAACTGACGGCATTCAAGACCATGTTCGACTATAAGCTGGAACCGGAAGTCTATAATTTCCATTTGCTCGAAGCCCTGATCAAAGCAGCCGAGAAAGAGGGGATCACCCATTTCCCCATTCATATAAAGTTGGATACAGGCATGCACCGTCTGGGCTTTACTGCCGATGAAATACCAAGACTGATCCGTCGCCTGCACAACCAGCAAGCGGTGATTCCGCGATCGGTGTTCTCACATCTGGCGGGTAGTGACGGTTCGCAGTTCGACGACTTTACGCATCACCAGATTACTCAGTTCGAGAAAGCTTCTGTGGAGCTTCAGGCTGCTTTCCCGCATAAGATCCTGCGTCATATCTGCAACACGGCCGGCGTGGAACGGTTCCCGGAAGCACAATATGACATGGTTCGGCTGGGTATAGGACTCTATGGAGTCGATCCGGCTACGAATAACATCATTCATAACGTGAGTACGCTTCGTACCACCATCCTGCAAATCAAGGATGTACCGGCCAACGAAACGGTGGGATACAGCCGTAACGGGCATCTGACACGCGATTCGCGTATTGCTGCTATACCTATCGGTTATGCCGACGGGTTGAACCGGCACCTGGGCGGTGGACGCGCTTATTGTATGGTCAATGGCCGGAAAGCCCCTTACGTGGGTAATATCTGCATGGATGTGTGTATGATCGATGTAACGGATATTGACTGCCGGGAAGGCGACCGGGTGGTTGTCTTTGGCGACGACCTGCCCATCACCGAGATAGCCGGTACGCTGGAAACGATTCCGTACGAAGTGTTTACCAGTGTGTCGTCGAGAGTGAAACGTATCTATTATCAGGATTAGTAATAGATGATTAACATATAAATTACCAATCGCTGATCACTAATCACTAAAAAGTTTTATCTTTGTCGCAAAACAATCTATAATAATACTATATGAATAACTTATTTTTAGGCTTCTTGCCCAGCGGTTCGGAATGGATCATTGTTGCTCTGCTGATCTTGTTGTTGTTTGGTGGAAAGAAGATTCCCGAACTGATGCGCGGTCTTGGTAAAGGAGTGAAAAGCTTCAAGGACGGTGTGAACGAAGCCAAGGACGAAATTAATAAGGTCAAGGACGAAGTTGATAAACCTGCGGACTCTAAAAAAGAATAGTAGTTACTTGCAATAGGGGTGGGGTGTCTGAAAGAGAATTAACATTCTGGGATCATTTAGATGTACTGCGTCTCGTACTCTTTCGGGTGATCGGGGTGTGGTTCGTTTTGGCTGTGGGGTATTTCATTGCCATGCCTTACCTGTTCGATCAGGTGATATTGGCCCCTTGCCACAATGATTTTGTGTTCTACGACCTCCTGCGTTATGTGGGACAAGTGTTCAATCTTACCGATGAATTCTTCACAAAGGAGTTCCATGTCAAGCTGATCAATATCAATCTGGCGGCTCCTTTCTTCGTGCACATGTCTACTGCTTTCTGGATGTCTGTGGTGACTGCTATGCCTTATCTGTTATTCGAAGTGTGGCGTTTCATCTGCCCGGCTCTATACCCGAACGAACGAAAGGGAGTATCCAAAGCTTTGTGGGTAGGTTCGGTGATGTTTTATATTGGTGTGTTGCTGGGTTATTTTATGGTCTATCCGCTGACGCTTCGTTTCCTGTCTACCTACGAGTTAAGTTCTGAGATAGAGAATGTCATCTCACTGAATTCTTATATTGATAATTTTATGATGCTGGTGCTCTGTATGGGACTGGCATTCGAGTTGCCATTGGTGACGTGGCTGCTTTCACTGCTGGGTGTTGTCAACAAGTCTTTTCTGCGCAAATACCGTCGCCATGCCATTGTGCTGATCGTACTTGTGGCTGCTATTATTACTCCCACCGGCGATCCTTTTACACTGAGTGTGGTTTCCATTCCGCTTTGCTTGCTTTATGAGTTGAGTATCCTGATGATTAAGGATAAGAAAGAAGAGTAAGTAGGCGCAAAAAAAATACGAATGTATATAAAAACAAAAGCCCCTTCTCGCGAGGGGGACTTTTAATGTTTGCTTGCTTCTTTTCGTTTGAAAGAAACTTCTCAAGCCGCAAACGTTAAGAAGAAAAAAGGGGAAGTCTCGCGACTTCCACAATTCCTCTAACCTTAAATCTAAATCTCTATGAAAAAAACGTGACGCAAATATAGTGAAATTGCTGATATAAAAGTGTTAATGAGAGAAATAAAATGGGAATTTTAGCTAAAGATTGTCCATTTTACACTATGACTTCCTCTTTCTTGAATAAATTTAATAAACTTTCGTAGACAGGGTTTAACTTTAAGAGGCTTTCATTGCCTGTTACGAATAGTTGTTTCCGTGCACGAGTCAGTGCTACATTCAATTTCCGATCAATGAATTTCCCATTCTCTTCAGTCAGATTGGAAAGGTATTTTAGCTGATAGGGATAATTAATGCAAAAAGAATAAATAATGACATCCCGTTCACTTCCCTGAAAACGTTCCACCGTATCAATCATAATATCGTTCAGTGCCGGAATTCCTAAACCTGCAATTTCCTGCCGGATCAGGGCGATCTGGCTTCGGTAAGGAGTGATGATACCTAAAGTGTCTGCATTGTCGAACCGTTCGCCATATTGCCGGAAGATATCGGCGGCTAAGCGGGCAACAATGTTTGCTTCGGCGGGATTGCTTTTGGCGGAGGTTCCTGCTTGCCCGGATTCGGCAGGATAGAAGGCCAGACGGCGACAGGCGTCGGTTGCTTCCAGTTGGTGGGGAAGACCTACAGGTAGCAGGCGGCCTTCATAGAATGCCTGGTTGGAAAAGTGAGCCACTTCGGGATGCATGCGTCCTTGCCGGCAAAGCATGTCGGCACTGCGTGTCCATTGGGCGGAGTACCGGTAGAGGCGTTCGAAAAGTGAATCGCGCAAGTTGTAAAGTTCGATGTTGCGGAGCGTTTCGTCGTACACTTCCGATTGTTCCTCTTTTTGTTGCACTACGGCCGGCAGTTGTTTATGGTCGCCGATCAGGATAAACTTGCCGATTGCGTTCTGTCCGGAAGGGGTTTGGGTGCAAAGAATACCCAGCAGCTGGGGTTCAAGGATCTGAGAGGCCTCGTCAATAATGGCTACATCGAAGCGTTTCAACCGGAAGAGCTCCGGTTTACCGGCTATAGATGCCACTGTGCCGACAAAAATGCGACAACCTCCGATGCGGGCAGCTACTTCCGAACGGCGGTTGCACGTTGATAATACATTCTCAATGAGGTGTTCGCGGTAGGCTTCGTCGCAGGATAGCTCGCTGCCGATACGAATGAAATCGACTTGTGGGCAGATACGTGAGAGCGATTTGCAGATTTCGTCGACCGCCCGGTTGGTGTATGACAGGAGCAGGATCTGTGTATCCGGCTGACTGTGGAAGGTTTCTACCATCTGTTTCAGTGCGCGCGATGTTTTGCCGGTACCCGGAGGTCCTACCAACAGGAAATAATCTTGTGCCGCTTCTGCCTGGATAGCAATGCGGGTGAAATCGTCGGTAGCTGTGGCAATGGCATGGTCGAACCGGGTGTCAAACCGGGGCGGCCGTTGGGCGAGGAGCAGATCGCGCCGCTCTTTAGTTGCCATGCCGAATGCTGCTAATCCTTGAAACATGTTCCGGAAGGTGGTATCCATTGAATCGTGTTCGATGGAATAGGTGTTTTCTTCGGGAAGTACCGAAGGGTTTTGTTGGGTAGCACGCAGGCGTATATGTATTTCTTTGGAGGTTATTAATTCAATGTTACCCTTGAATATCATTTTATTGGTTACATTGTCGCTCTCGGAATGACATTCGTATAGCACAATGGCATCTCCCTGACGGAAGTTGGGAAGCGCTTCGTTGCTGATTGTTGAAGAAGAAACAGGCCTTTCCAGAATTAGCCCGGCCTTATGCTCGTTGGCTGCATGGTTTTCCCGGATACGCAGCTGGCTCATGATCTCACCGGCCTCCAGCTTTTCGGCGTATGTCGACAGCCAGAGGGAAGAAGCGCCGGAACGACCTTCATAGTCGGCATCACCCGATTTGGAGGTGTATAGTTCCTTGGTAATAAAGTTATAGAGCGAGTAGTAGTATGCTTGCTCCAGTTCCGACAATTCGGCCAGGTCTGTTCGGAATTTCAGAATGCCGGGATACAGGAACTTCTGCCAAAGCACGTTGGATAATTTGCGCTCGTTCAGGGTATCGGGATTGATTTCTTGCAGCCTGGAGGCGGTATAATGGATACTGTTACGCAACTGGATGCCATACTCATTAGCTACGATGCGGTTGCGCAAATCTACAGCCCGGCGAACCATCGCCCACGACGAACGGGCCGGATACAAAAGCGGATAACGCGTATAGAGCAGGTACGCCTTTCCCAAACGGTGGTCTTTCCCCATCGAATATTGCAATACAGCCTGGTAAAGAAGCATTTGTACTTTGTGATTCTCTTTCGGCTCTACTTTCCCGCGGATGCTGTATTCGTCCGCCTTTCCCGATTTCATTTCGATGAAGGCCGACATATCACGTTGCATGTAGTCCAACCGACCTTGCAGTCCCAACGCTTCGCAGATATAAGCCGGTTCGAGTACAGCATCCGTTTTGTCGAGTTCGTAACCGGGCAAGTGGAAGGTTTCTGTTACCACCTGGCGTATGTGGTCGAAGTGAGTCCGGCAGTCGATGAAGAATTCCCGCTCTTTCTGTGGGTCTTGTAAGTCGGTGCAAGCTGCCAGTTCGATAGGGTACCTCCGGAAGGCTTTCCGCATGCAGGCTAAGTAGTCCACCTCCCCATCGGCATGTATCCATTCGTCGAGAAACAGGTTGGCTATGTTTCCTAATAACAACGGCCGGGTGTTTTCCGACGGTTGCAGGCGAGCCATCAGGTAGTTGGCCGGGTGACTGCCGTAGTCTTTGTAGCATTCGGCTAAGGAACTGATGTCGATCAGGTAATCAGGTTCCAGTACGATGAATGAGGGGGTGAGGATGCCTTGCTCGTCAATAGCTACATCGAGCAGGTTTACTTGTGCATGTCTCCAGAGTTGTTCGCAGGTGGCGGTAAATTCCGTGTTGATATCCGGTATGTTGTATCTTACTCGCCAGGGCTCGTCGGCAATCTCATCCACCGGCATTACATAGAGGTACTGCTCATCGGCATACTGAAAGCACACGCGGATACGCGTCCGGCGTTCGCGGACCGGAGGAGCGACGATATAAGTAGCGTCTGCCTGGGGTAGGAGCCGGTAGAGTTTATCCGGTATTTCGTTGCCGGAAAGTTTACGCAGGAAGAAGGAAAGGGTCTTGGCATCGCGCAGCAAATGTTCACGGGTGGGAGCTTCCCGGCGGTTGAGTATGGCATTGGAGGTCAGGCGGAAGGTGTGTAGCCGGTTTTGTTCGACAGGTGATAAACCCAACCGGGCCGATACAAAGCTGATGCGTGCGGCTAAGTCGGTCATTTGCAGGCTTTCGTCCTGCATAAGCGAGCGGCAGAGGCGTTCCAGCAGGTCGCGTAACAACTTATAGCCGTCGGCTAACCGGGTATTGTCTGTGCGGCATACTGCCAGCAAAAGTTCGAAAGACTCTTTTATCTCGTTTTCCATCTGGCAAAGGTACATTTATTTGCGATTGGACGATTTACGATTAGACGATTTTTCTATGAAACGAAAGAGGCTGTCCGGAATGGGCAGCCTCTTTCTGATACGTATATTATAAGAAATATGTGCGATTACAGGGTAATAGGTTTGTACTTCGGTACCAACGACTTCATTACGATCCAACCGATAAGATAGGCCACAGCACAAACACAGAAGATGATGAAGTATCCGGCTGGTTTACCGCTGAAGCCCATGAAAGCCATTTGAGTTTCGTCGGCATGTGTAAAGAGCATACCCGATCCTTTGTTGATAAGGAACGAACCTACACCACCTGCCATACCACCAATACCGGTGATGGTTGCAATGGCGCTCTTCGGGAACATATCGCCGATGGTAGAGAAGATGTTAGCCGACCAGGATTGGTGAGCAGCGCCTGCAATACCGATGATGATAACCGGGAACCAGTAAGAAATAGTACCAAGTGGTTGTGCGAACAAGGCCAATAGGGGGAAGAAAGCAAAGATTAACATGGCACGCATACGAGCGGCATACGGGTCCATTCCTGTCTTGTTCATAATGATTGTCGGTAGTTTACCACCATAAATAGACAACATGGTGATGGCATACAATACGAAGATCAGCAGCATACCTGTGGGACTATCCGAACTGAATCCATATACGTCGCTCACATAAGCCGGCGTCCAAAAGAGGAAGAACCACCAAACACCATCGGTCATGAATTTACCGAAAGCGAAAGCCCAGGTTTGTTTGTAAGTAAACGATTGCAGGAAGCTCATTTGTTTTTCTTCTTTTTCGTTAGTAGCCGGCTGGTCGTCTCCGTCCTGATTAATGTATGCAAGTTCTGCAGCGTTTACTTTGGGGTGAACATTGGGTTTCTTGTACATAAATACCCACATACCCATCCAGATAAATCCGAGTGCACCGATAACGATGAACGCCATTTCCCAACCATTACCTACACCGATATTCTTGAAATATCTGGCAAGTACCGGAATTGTTACAGGAGCTGCAAGAGCACCTACCGTAGCACCGGCATTAAAGATACTGGTAGCAAAAGCGCGGTCTTTTTTAGGAAAGAATTCGGCTGTAACCTTGATGGCTGCAGGGAAGTTACCTGCTTCACCGATAGCCAATACCAGACGAGCGGCAATGAACATATATACACTGATGGTAGCAATCATAAGTGCCATAGCCGAACCCGATTCAACAGCTGCCAATGCTTCGGCTCCCGGGATGCCTACCCACCATTGGGTTCCGATTCCGCAAAGTGCGTGCAAACAGGCGCCTAACGACCAAACTCCAATTGACCATAAATAACCTTTCTTGGTACCCATCCAGTCGATGAATTTTCCGGCAAACAACATACTGATTGCATAGAAAATAGAGAATAAAGCGGTGATGTCACCGTAATGACTGTCTGTCCAATGAAACTCAGGAGCGATAAAATCTTTCCATGTCAATGAGAGAACCTGCCGGTCGAGGTAGTTTACTGTTGTTGCGAAAAATAACATAGCACAGATGGTCCATCTGTAGTTAGTCATTTTGTTCGTAGCATTCTGAAATGTACTCATGATAATTGATTTAATTGATTAGTTTTTTATCTGGCGTCAAAATTACGCATTATTTGATGTAAGTCAACTATAAAAATTGCTTAAATTCTTGTAGAAATTGACACAATCGACTAAAAAGCGGGTGAAAAGAGTAAAAATCGGTCGAAAATCTCAAAAACCTATATGTTTGCGTACACGAATACTGATTAATACACCTTTTGAACCGAAAACTACACAACCATCTTAAAAAGAGTTCCTAATTTTGTAGTATCGGAAATTAAGTCTAATTATCATAATAGAAAACAGAATGAAAAGATTTTCTCTTTGTACACATCTGGTCTTTGGAGCACTTCTTTGCTCCGCTTCGTTGAGTGCTCAGAAAGTGAGCGATAAATTACCTTGGTCATTGCGTATGGTCGAATCGGAAATGATCCGTTGCCCGGAGTCGTGGCAGCTCGACTTTCAGCCCAATTTGAAATGGGATTACTGCCATGGTCTGGAACTGGGCGCTATGCTCGATGCCTATGATACATACGGCGGTCAGAAAATATTCGATTATGCGTTGGCATATGCCGATACGATGATCCATGCCGACGGCAGCATCAAAACCTATAAGTTGGAGGAGTATAACATCGACCGTGTCAATTCGGGTAAGTTCTTGTTCCGCATCTACGAACAGACGAAAGATGAAAAGTATAAGAAAGCAATCGACCTGCTTCGCAGCCAGCTCGATACACATCCGCGCAATGCCGACGGTGGATTCTGGCACAAAAAGATCTATCCCAACCAATGCTGGCTCGACGGGGTGTATATGAACACGCCGTATTATGCCGAATATGCCTTCCGCAACAACCGGGTGAACGACTATGCGGATATCATCAACCAGTTTCTGGTAGCTGCCCGTCACACGTACGACCCCAGAACCGGTTTGTACCGTCATGCATGCGATATCAGTCGCCAGCAGCGTTGGGCCGATCCCGTGACCGGACAGTCGGCACACTCCTGGGGGCGCGCTATGGGCTGGTATGCCATGGCATTTGTCGATGCGCTCGATTTTATTCCGAAGCACGAAGCCGGACGCGACTCCATGTTGGTGATCCTGCGTAACATCGCCCTTCAGGTGAAGAAGATACAGGACCCGAAAACCGGACTCTGGTATCAGGTGCTCGACCGTAGCGGCGATAAGGGTAACTATCTGGAAGCTACTTGCTCTTCTATGTTTGTATATGCCCTGTTCAAGGCTGTCCGCATGGGATACATTGAGAAATCTTACCTCGAAGTAGCGCTGAAAGGGTACAAAGGACTGCTGAATACACTGATTAAAGTCGATAAGGATGGTGTGATAAGCATCACCAACTGTTGTGCGGTGGCCGGACTGGGTGGCGATAAGAACTACCGTTCGGGAACTTACGAATATTACCTGAGCGAGACAATCCGCGACAATGACCCCAAAGCTACCGGCCCGTTTATTATGGCCAGCCTCGAATACGAACGTCTTCAAAAATAAAAGAATGATGAAAAGAACAACATTGGCAATCATTGCTCTGTGTATGTGTTTCGGCGGGATGCTGCAAGCACAGGAAAAAGTGGATACTATTGTGGTGGCCCGCGACGGGACAGGTAAGTTCCGTACCATTGACGAAGCAGTAGAAAGTGTACGCGCCTTTATGGACTACACCGTAACCATCTATATAAAGAAAGGTACGTACAAGGAAAAGCTCATTATCCCCTCGTGGTTGAAGAATGTAGAGATCGTAGGCGAAAGTGCTGAGAACGTAGTGATTACCTACGACGACCATGCCAACATCAATAAGATGGGTACCTTCCGCACGTATACCGTGAAGGTGGAAGGTAGCAACATCACGTTCAAGAATCTCACCATCGAGAACAATGCCGCCCAGCTGGGGCAAGCTGTAGCGCTGCACACCGAAGGCGACCGTCTGAAGTTTATCAACTGCCGCTTCTTAGGCAATCAGGATACCATTTATACCGGTGCCGAACATACCCGTTTGTATTTTAAAGATTGTTACATCGAAGGGACAACCGATTTTATCTTCGGTCCGTCCACCGCTTTGTTCGAAGGCTGTACCATCCACAGCAAACGCGATTCGTACATCACAGCCGCTTCTACCCCTAAAGATGTGGAATTTGGGTATGTGTTCAAGGATTGCAAACTGACAGCTGCCCCTTCGGCCACGAAAGTGTATCTCGGTCGCCCCTGGCGTCCGTATGCCGCTACGGTGTTTATTAACTGCGATTTCGGCAAGCATATCCGTCCGGAAGGTTGGCACAACTGGGGTAAGGTCGAAAATGAATCGACTGCCCGCTACGCCGAATATGGTAACAAAGGCGAAGGCGCCGCAACAACCGGACGTGTAAAATGGGGAAAGCAGCTCACTGCCAAAGAAGTACAAAAGTATTCAGTAACCACTATGTTTAAAGAATGCAGTGATTGGGACTGCACGAAATAGTTTCTCACTACCGGATGCTGCCCGCTGGACCAAAGGGCAGCGTTCGGTAGTCTTTTGATCAAACAAAGTTAATACCATGAATAAACTACTTCTTGCAGCTTACATGCTTCTGACAGTATGTTCCTGCACCCACCAACCAGCTTCCACCCAGCCACTTACCGGCTGGGATAAAGTACCTGCCATCCTTCAACAAATCTCTGCACCTACGTTCCCCGACACTGTTTTCAATGTTATGGACTACGGAGCAAAAGCCGATACAACATTCGACAGCCGTCCGGCGATTCTGAAAGCAGTCAATGCTTGTAACCGGGCTGGAGGTGGAAAGGTGCTCATTCCGGCAGGCTCATACCTAATCAAAGGCTCTGTCATCCTGAAAAGCCATGTCAACCTGCATTTGGCTAAAGGAGCAAGGCTGGAATTCTCTACCGAGCCAACCGACTACCTGCCTATGGTGCTCACCAAATGGGAAGGTACGGAATGCTACAACTACTCACCTTTTATATATAGTTACCAGTGCACCGACGTGGCTATCACCGGCGAAGGCGAGATCGACGGAAACGGAGCAGCGGTATTCAATGGATGGCGCAAGCTGCAGGAACCTGCCATGAACCGTCTGCGCCAGATGGGCAACGACAGTGTACCGGTGTACGAACGTGTATTTGGTGAGGGACACTATCTGCGCCCATGCATGATCCAGTTCTTCGGTTGCAAGAACGTGCTGATCGATGGGGTAAAGATATACGACTCTCCGTTCTGGATCATCCATCCGGTATATTGCGACAACGTGATCGTGCGCAATGTGTATATCGATGGCGACAACTATAACAACGACGGCTGCGATCCCGAATCGTCCACCAATGTACTGATCGAGAATGTCGATTTCAATGTAGGCGATGACGGTATTGCCATCAAGTCGGGACGCGATCAGGACGGATGGCGTATCGGGCAGGCTACCGAAAACGTCATCATCCGCAATTGCCGCTTCTCCCGTTGGGCTATTACCATCGGCAGCGAGATGTCGGGCGGTGTGCGCGATATCTACATCGAAGATTGCCGGATCGATAGTTGCCGCAATGGTATCTACTTCAAGTCGAACATGGACCGGGGAGGATTTTTTGAGAATCTGTATATGCGGCGTATACAAGCCAGGGTCTGCTTGTGGGGGATGGTCAACTTCCGTACCGACTATCATGGATACCGGGGAGGCAACTATCCTACGCTGTTCCGTAACATAACCATTGAAGACATCGTTTGCGACCGCGTGGACAGCGTGGCGCTGATGGCTAACGGTACACCCGAAGCCAAATTGTATAACATCACCTTGCGCAATATCGAAGTGAAGAGCTCGCCCAAAGCTACCCAGATGCGGAATGTCGAGAATCTGGTATTGGAAAACGTACGGGTGAACGGTAAGGAAGTGACCGCTGCCGAGGAATAACAACTACTATTATCTTTATCAAATAACGTATGAAAAACATTGCCAAGTGGATAGCTGCCTCCTGTATGCTGGCTGTTGTATCTCCGTTGGGCTTGCATGCGCAAGCTAAGAAAGGTGACGATCCCGTGCTGCAAACCATGAAGAACGCCACAAAATTTATGATGGAATCTGCCAGTTATAACGGCGGGTTCGTGTGGAACTACCTGCCCGACTTCTCGCGTAGCTGGGGCGAAATGGAAGCCAAACGTACCATGGCGTGGATACAACCGCCCGGTACACCTACGGTGGGGCACCTGCTGCTCGATGCGTATCATGCTACGGGCGATGAGTATTACTACGATTCGGCTTGCAAGGTGGCGCGTGCCCTGATCTGGGGACAGCTGCCCTGCGGAGGCTGGAACTATGTGTTCGACTTTGCCGGAGAGAATTCCCTGAAACAATGGTATGCCACCACCGGCCGTCAGGCCTGGCGTCTGGAAGAGTTCCAACACTACTATGGCAATGCTACGTTCGATGACTCGGCTACGGCAGAAGTAGCCAAATTCTTGCTACGTATCTATGTAGAGAAGAACGATCCTGCGTTCCGCCCGGCATTGGATAAGGTCATCGCTTTTGTCTTGCAGAGCCAGTACCCCATCGGAGGCTGGCCGCAACGCTATCCGCTCATGTACGACCATCCGTTCCAGGGCAAGGCCGACTACTCTTCCTTTATTACACTGAACGATGACGTGATCCCCGATAACATAGAATTCCTGGTACAGTGTTACCAGGCATTGGGTATGCAGAATGTAAAAGAACCCATCATGCGGGCCATGAACCTGATGATTGTATTACAGCAAGGCAAACCCTACGCCGGATGGGCCGATCAATATACCGTGGTCGACCTGAAGCCCGCTCACGCCCGCTCGTACGAACCCCGTTCCATCAATACCGCCACTACGGTACGTTGCATCCACCTGATGATGGACTACTACCTGCTTACGGGCGAAACCAAATTCCTGTCGCGTATTCCCGATGCCATCGATTTCCTCGAATCATTGAAGCTTCCGCAGCCGGAAGTCGTACGTTACGGAAGAGAAGCGCGCGAAGGTAGCACCATGCTCGTACCACGCTTTATCGATCCTGATACCGGTAAGCCGCTCTACGTACATCGCAAAGGTAGCAATGTGGTGAACGGTACTTACTTCATCGATCAGGATATTTCGAATACCATTGCCCATTACAGTTCCGGCGCTTTCATCGATCCCGAAGCCTTGCGTCAACGTTATCAGGAGGTACTGAACACGCCGTTGAGCGAACTCAAACAAGAATCTCCTCTGTTGAGCAATGAGCAGGTGCCGCTGGAGAAATACTACAGTTCGGTTCGTTTCCAAAAGGACCGCCTGGATGCCGATGTGAAGGAGCTGACAAAGACACTCACTAAGGAAGGCTATTGGCTGAGTCCCATTTCGCAGATCTCCAATCCGTACAAGCCTTGTCCTCCGATGCCGGAAAGCAATGAGAACAAGTACCTCGGAACCATGGTGGGCGATGAGTACGATACTTCTCCTTACCGCCCCGAAACTCCCGTGATGGGTATCTCTACTGGTGTTTATGTGGCCAACATGATGAAGTGCATCCTGTATTTAGACAGGATGCGGTAATCCGAATTTAGTCATCTTTACATTATAACTGTTATGAAAGCAATTCTAACCATGTTACTCGTATCCGGAGGCATCTGCATGAGTTCGTGTGGCGATCCGGCCCCGACGGCAACGGCCGAAGTACAGAAAATCCGTCTGCTGGACGGCGATAATGCCGATCCGGCTCTCGTATTGTACAAGGGTGCTTATTATATGGTCCATTCGTCGTTCGATTATTGTCCGGGGCTGGTGGTGTACCAGTCGGCCGACCTCGTCAACTGGACTCCCTGTTCGGCAGCCTTGAACAAGTATGTGGGAGCGGTCTGGGCGCCCGATATCTGTGTGTACGACGATAAGTTCTACATCTACTTCCCGGCCATGGGAGCCGATGGCAAGAAAACCAATATGGTGGTATGGGCCGATAGTCCCGAAGGCCCGTGGAGCGAACCCGTCGATCTGAAAGTAGGGGGCATCGATCCCGAACATGTGGTGGGCGAGGATGGCAGCCGGTATGTGTTGCTGAGTGCAGGCGACCTGCATCCGCTGTCGGCCGACGGACTTTCCATCACCGGCGAACCGGCCATCATCTACAAAGGTTGGGAGATACCCGAAGAGTGGGACATCGAAAGCTTCTCGCTCGAAGGACTCAATGTGCGGAAGATAGGCGACTACTATTATATGCTGGCTGCCGAAGGAGGCACGGCAGGTCCTCCTACCGGTCACATGGTGGTGCAAGCCCGCTCGCGCACCATCGAAGGACCGTGGGAGAATGCTCCGGCCAATCCGTTGCTGCGTACCCAGTCGCCTGCCGAACAGTGGTGGAGCCAGGGGCACGGGCAGTTTATCGAAGGCAAGGACGGACAACTGTACATGACGTTCCATGCTTACGAGAAAGATTTCCTCACCCTGGGCCGTCAATCGATGATTTGCGAAGTCGAGGTCGGTCCCGATGGTTGGGTGCAACTCAAGCCGGGTGCTATTTCGCTTCTTCAGCCCGAACGTAAGAAGGAAAAGCAGATCAGTGATTTCGTATGGCAAGCTTACAAGGAAAGCATGGGCGACCGTGCTACGATCTCCAAGGACGAGATTGTGCTGAAATGTGCCGGCAGAACTCCGTTCGACGCTTCTCCGTTGCTGCTTCGTGCCGGCGATCACTCGTACGAGGTGGAGGCATGCCTGGAGCTGACCGGTGAGAACCCGTCGGCAGGTATCGTTTGTTTCTATAACAACTCCATGCATTTCGGTATGGGCTTCCGTCCGGGCGAACTGTTGCGTTACCGCCGGGGTAGCATCAACCGCAAGCAACCGTTGGTGCCGGTAGAAACAGTCGATGGAAAGACCACACTTTGGGTGAAGCTTCGCTATACCGATCACATTATCTCCGGTTGGTACAGCGCCGACGGACAAACCTGGCGTAAATATCCGTGGGGATACGACATGCAAGGCTTCCATCACAATACGTTAGGCGAGTTCCTGTCCGTACGTCCCGGTATCTTTGCCGGTGGCGATGGTGAAGTGAAAGTCACCAACTTTGTTTACCGTACGCTCGAATAACGAGAGTTATTGAATGGATTGTGCTATTAAGTTCCGAAAAATCAGGATATTTTAATTTTTCGGAACTTAATAGTATTGCTACAAAAAGTAATCCAATGAGAAGAGGAGTCAGCGATTCCCTTGCCGTCGGTTTCTCACAAATATTCGCAGGACGCGCAATCAATTGCCGTCGGTTTTAACCGACGGTTTAATGTGGAGCGAAGCGACTTCCGCTGTGGGTTTTAACCCCAGGTCTCTGATGCATAGGACTCTGTTTCTTCAGAAATGATTACTTCCTATTTGTCTCTCAATCAACTTTTCTTCATGCCTGCCCATTCCAGAAATTGGTTATACTCTTCTGTGAAAGTACGGTTTCTATGATGCTCTTCCTGATTCCTAATATAGTTACGAACAGACTCAATGCGTTCGGGGCTCACAGAAACTGCAAAGTAATCATCTTGCCATTCCAGACGCTCTTTTCCTAAAGAATTATACCAATGCGATGATTCTGCCTTTATTTCCCGCATGATTACTGCTAATGTTTTATCACGATTAAGACAAAGTAAGCAATGTATATGATCGGGCATTCCACCTATGTAATCTACAAATACTCCACGCTGGCGAGCAGTATTACGAATATGGGCGAAAAGTTCATATCGGCGATTGTTATTGGCGAGTATAGGTATCCGGTTTTTGGTACTCCATACACAATGGAGAATAACATTAATGTGTGACATAAAATATCATGGATTAGAATTTCAATGACAAAGTTATAAAGAATTAGTTTTGCGATTCGGAGACCTGGGGTTGAAACCCACAGCGGAAGTCGCTTCGCTCCACATTATTAAACCGTCGGTTGAAACCGACGGCAATTGAGTGCGCGTCCTTCGATATTCCTTAAGCTGATGACATTGGGTTGAGCCAACGGTTAGCGAAGCTAAACCAATGGCAATTTGGTGTGCTTCCTGTGACATATTTATGAATGTTGATTCCATTTAGAAGAGGTTGCATCCCGTTTCGTTGTAACGGGTGCAACCTCTTGTCATACTAAGTGTTTAGGAAGTTATTATTCAAGAGTGAATTTGTTGATAAATGATGAGTTGTCTTTCAGGCTTATCGCTGAAAATGCAATGGGTGCGCCGAAATCATCGATATTGGCAGGTAGTGTAAGGTAAGATACCAGGTTGCTCAGCGGACGGGTGGCGTCGTCGCGGCCCAGATCCTTGCCTCCCAGTGTCATCACCCGGATGGTCGAATTGGCATATACCGCTTCATGTTTCCCGTTGGTCTCTGTATCGATATTCCGCGCTTTCTTGATGGTGTACTCCACAGCCCCCTTCACATCGGCATACGAATAATCCGACTCAATCACCAGGATGGCTCTGCGTCCGAAGTACACCGAAGCCACATAGATCAGTTCTTCGCCGGCAAATGGCTCCAACGCTTTGGGATCGGAACAGATCTCTTCCTGCAAATCCATGGTCACATCGAAAAAGATATGGTCGATGTCTACTATTGCCAGCGTCTTGCGCGTCTTCTGTAGCGACGATGTGCCGAAGAAAAACCGGTTGTCGATGCTTTGTCCGAAGAAGAGCGGCAGCTCTCTGTACGACTTCAATTCCCTGAACAGGTAGCCGAAAGACGTGGATTGTGTGAGTGTACCTTTTTCGCGGACGGCAGCTGTCACCGCCTCCATCATGTTGGCGTATGACGGGGCAATCTCTTTGACTAAAAAAGGAGACATACTGCTGATGGTGATCGGGTGGAGCGGTACGTCGAGAAACCGGTGCGTATCCTGGTTGAGGCTCTTGGCGGTTATGATTGCTCCGACAAACAGTTTGTCCGGGTTCTTGGCCGTGAAGGTGTTGCTTTGTTGGAATCCTTCCTGTGTGTTTTGCGCCTGCATCGATGGCAAGCCAAGTGTCAGGAGCAGTAAGGCAATTATTTTTGTTTTCATAAGGTGATCGATTAGAAGTTTGGTACATGAATCCTATTATTCCATAATATATTGAAGGCTTAGCCATACGAGTGAAGTGTTGGCATCCGATCCTTCTCGCAGCGCATCGGGGGAGGTCAGGTCATACCCCTGTTCTACTACCGTAAGCGATCGTTGTTCGCTCTTGTTGGTGAGGCTGTAAGCGCCCAGGTTCAGCCGTAGCGTTTCGTCGGTTTCTATTCTTCCCATATACGCCCAGGTCTCGTCTGCCTTGTAGTAAAACAAGTCGCCCTTGTCCCACTTTACTTTGAATTTCTCCTGTAGTCCGTAGGGTTTCAGGATCGTTATCGAGTCGTTTTTGAACTGCACTTCTTCCGGCTGGTTCAGTTCGATGCGTCTGCCGAAGTAAGTGGTCAGTAACTCATCGGGCATCTCCTGTGCCTTAGGTAGCACGTGCTTGAATTGGAATATTTTTGTCGATAGGTACTTGTAGGTATTCTTTGCAACAGGATCAGGATCTTTGATGGGGGTTGGGTCCGGCTCCGGTTGCGTGGGTTCGTCATCTTTGTAGCAGGCAGTGAATAGCAAGCTGCATAGTGCTATGCTTCCGATAGCCAGGGTGGGTAGTAGTCTCTTCATTCTCATAGTGCTCAATTTTAATTTGATACAAAAATAGGGGAGGTATTTTACTTTCAGGACAGAATGTCCCTATAATGTATTAGGCATTTCCCTAAATACATAGGTTCAACTGTGGCCTCTTTCTCTCTTATTGTGTTTTTTGAAAAACATTCGCCATTCACCATATTTTTTGATTTTACTTGTTGATAATCACTTTGATAATGAATGGTGAATCCCTTTTTTATTCACCATCCATTCACCATTTCTTACAGCGCTACTACTTTGTACAGCATGCACTTACTGACGCGATGAAACGGCACTTTATCCTTCCTGAGCAACCTCCCGAAGTGTGTCACCTTGCTAATCGGCATCTTAATCCCGCTTTTCTGCTGAATCCGCAACATGATCTCCGCAGGCGCCAACATCTCGCACTCCTCTCCCTCGCGTGCCGCCCG
>JAVBVA010000015.1:0-107882 GCA_031554665.1 Bacteroides sp.
AAGGCGCCGAAGCCGATAACTTCGACGATAGTGCCTGGGAAATAGTATCTACCCCACACACCGTACAGTTAATGCCTGCCGAAGCAAGCGGATGCCGCAACTATCAGGGTATTGCCTGGTATCGCAAGTACTTTAAAGCAGAAGGTAATGCGTACAGTGACCAACTGCTCTTACACTTTGAAGCCGCTATGGGCAAGCAAACCATCTACGTAAACGGCAAGCAAGTGGCCGAACATATAGGAGGCTATCTGCCCTTTACCGTTAACCTGACAAAAGCAGGTGTAAGTCCCGGTGAAGGCTGCCGGATAGCCGTCAAGGTAGACAACAGCGACGATAAAACCTATCCTCCCGGCAAAACCCAATACACGCTCGACTTCACTTATCACGGAGGCATCTATCGGGATGTATGGATGATAAACAAATCGCGCATAGCCATTACCGATGCTATCGAATCGAATACCGTTGCCAGCGGAGGCGTCTTTGTACACTACGATAACATCAGCGAGAAAAGCGCCCGGGTATTTGTAGATACCGAAGTACAGAATACGGGCATAGGTACTGAAACTGTTACCGTTGAAACGACTTTGACTGATGCAGAAGGACGGATACTGAACGTAACTACCGGCAAACTGACTCTGAAATCCGGCGAAAAGAAAACAAGCAAACAACAGATGACCGTACAATCGCCCAAACTCTGGTCGCCCGATGCGCCTTATTTATATAGAGTAGAATCACGCATCAAGCAAGGCAAGGAATGCTTGGACGGTGGTGTAACCCGCATCGGAATCCGTCATGCAGAATTTCGCGGCAAGGACGGCTTCTGGTTGAATGGCAAGCCATTCGGTCAGTTAGTAGGCGCAAACCGTCACCAGGACTTCGCTTATGTAGGCAATGCAGTGCCCAACTCCCAGCAGTGGCGCGATGCCAAACGGCTGCGCGATGCAGGTTTCAACATCATCCGGGTGGCACACTACCCGCAAGACCCTGCATTTATGGATGCTTGCGACGAACTTGGCCTGTTTGTCATTGTAGCCACTCCCGGCTGGCAGTTCTGGAACAAAGATCCCAAGTTCGGCGAAATGGTACACCAGAATACCCGCGAGATGATCCGTCGCGACCGCAACCACCCATCGGTGTTGATGTGGGAACCGATCCTGAACGAAACCCGTTACCCGCTCGACTTCTCCTTGGAAGCGCTTCAGATCACGAAAGATGAGTTCCCGTACCCCGGTCGTCCCGTAGCGGCTGCCGATGTGCATTCGGATGGCGTACGCGAGCATTACGATGTGGTGTACGGTTGGCCGGGTGACGACGAGAAAGCCGACAAACCGACACAATGCATCTTCACCCGTGAGTTCGGCGAGAACGTGGACGATTGGTATGCACACAACAATAACAACCGTGCCAGTCGCAGTTGGGGCGAACGTCCGTTGCTGGTACAAGCTTTGTCACTGGCTAAGAGTTGCGATGAGATGTACCGCACCACCGGACAGTTCATCGGCGGCGCTCAGTGGCATCCGTTCGATCATCAGCGCGGGTATCATCCCGATCCGTATTGGGGTGGCGACTTCGATGCTTTCCGTCAGCCTAAGTATGCATACTATATGTTCCGCAGCCAGTCGCCTGCCAGCTTGAAGCACCCCATTGCCGAAAGTGGACCGATGGTGTTTATCGCTCACGAGATGTCGGCCTTTTCGGATGCCGATGTGGTGGTGTTCAGCAACTGCGACTCGGTTCGGCTCTCCATCTACGACGGCACGAAAAGCTGGACAAAGCCTGTGGTACACGCCAAAGGTCACATGCCGAATGCTCCGGTAGTGTTCGAAAATGTATGGGACTTTTGGGAAGCACGCAGCTATAGCTACACGCAGAAGAACTGGCAGAAGGTGAATATCGTAGCCGAAGGAATCATCAACGGGCAGGTGGTTTGCACGGAGAAGAAGATGCCTTCGCGTCGATCCACCAAGCTTCGCCTGTCGGTAGATACCCAAGGCAAGCAACTGGTAGCCGACGGTTCGGACTTTATCGTCGTAGTAGCCGAGGTGACCGATGACAACGGAAACGTACGTCGGTTGGCGAAAGATAATATAGTGTTCACGGTAGAAGGCGAAGGCGAAATCATCGGCGATGCTTCTATCAATGCCAATCCCCGGGCTGTAGAGTTCGGTTCGGCTCCCATTCTGGTACGTTCTACCCGCAAGGCCGGCACTATCAAGGTGAAAGCTCGCGTACAGTTCGAAGGTACACAGGCGCCGGTAGCAGCCGAGTTGGAGTTTGCCAGCATCCCCGCCGAGTTGCCTTTCTGCTTTACCGAACAGGTGGTGAAGGCAAAGAAGCATGCCACATCGACAGACGAAGACAGTAAGAAGAGTACGCTTACCGAAGAAGAACGCCAAAAGTTACTGATCGAAGTAGAGCGTCAACAAACAGAGTTTGGAGAGAAGAATTAAGAATCAACTTATATAAAAAGAACATGAAAACAACTTATCACGGTATTATACCGCCCTTGGTAACCCCGTTGCTGGACAACGAAACATTGGATGTAGAAGGTTTGCAGCGATTGATAGAGCACGTCGTCGCAGGCGGTGTTCATGGTATATTCATCCTCGGAACCACCGGCGAAGCGCAGAGCCTGAGCTTTGATCTGCGTGTGGAGATGATCCGTCAGTCGGCACGTATCCTCAATGGTCGCTTGCCGTTGCTGGTAGGTATCTCGGATACCTCTTTGGTAGACAGTCTTCGTTTGTCGCACGTGGCCCATGAGTGCGGTGCAGACGCATTGGTATCGGCTCCTCCGTACTACTTCGCTACCGGACAGCCGGAATTGGCAGAGTTCTACGAAAGCCTTATTCCGCAGCTTCCGTTGCCCATCTTCCTGTACAACATGCCGGTGCATACGAAGGTAAATTTCGCTCCGGCCACGATCAAGAAGATTGCGCAGAACGAAAAGGTGATCGGCTTCAAAGACAGCTCGGCCAACGGTGCTTACTTTCAGGCGGTGATGCATGAGATGCGCGACCGCAAGGATTTCTCCATTTTCGTAGGCCCGGAAGAGATGACGGCCGAAGTGGTGATGCTCGGTGCCAGCGGTGGAGTGAACGGCGGCGCCAACATCTTCCCCAAACTTTATGTAGACTTGTATAACGCTGCTGTAGCTTGCGACGTAGCCAAGGTACGTGAATTGCAAGCCAAGGTGATGCAGATTTCGTGCAGCATCTATACGCAAGGAAGTTTCGGCTCCAGTTATCTGAAAGGGGTGAAGTGCGCACTGTCGCTCAAAGGTATTTGCAGCGACTTCATGGCCGCTCCGTTCAATAAATTCGGCGCCGAGCATCGCGCCAAGATCGAGCGCGCATTGGCCGAACTGAATCTTTAAGATCTACTCGTCTATCTCTTGCTCATCAACAGTTGCATGCAAGGGAATGAATAAAACTCTTTAAGCAAGTTTATCGTTTCACAGCTGTGAAAAGGTCTTTTCATTACTGTGAAGAAGCTTCTTCATTACTGTGAAACGGCTTCTTCACAATAATGAAACGATAAACATGCTTAGAAGATAATATGAAAACACTTACTAATACTCCTTAAAACAAATACCATGTTACAGGACAAGAAATCATATCCGTGGATTGTTGTCGGCATATTGTGGGTAGTGGCCTTACTCAACTACCTCGACCGGCAGATGCTTTCCACAATGCAACCCTTCATGGTGAAGGATATTCAGGAGCTTGTTTCGGCTACCAACTTCGGTCGGTTGATGGCCATCTTCCTGTGGATATATGCTTTCATGAGCCCTCTTTCGGGCATGATTGCCGACCGTCTGAACCGTAAACGACTGATTGTAATCAGTCTGTTCGTATGGTCGGGCGTGACACTTATGATGGGATATGCCGAAAATATGAACCAGCTCTACATCCTGCGTGCCCTAATGGGCATCAGCGAAGCTTTCTACGTACCTGCCGGATTGTCGCTCATTGCCGACTATCATCAGGGCAAAACACGTTCGCTGGCTATCGGGTTCCATACCTCGGGCATCTACTTAGGCCAGGCACTGGGCGGATTCGGGGCTACCTTGGCAGGCAATACCTCGTGGCAATTCACCTTCCATACGTTCGGTGTCATCGGGATGGTATACAGTCTTGTGCTCATCCTCCTGCTGAGAGAAAAGAAGACTTATAAAGTAGAAAATACCGAGAAACGCTCAATGAAGCACGAACTGTCCATGGCCTGGAAAGGATTGGGAATTCTGTTAGGAAACATCTCTTTCTGGGTTATTCTGTATTACTTCTCGGCACCCAGCCTGCCGGGATGGGCCACCAAGAACTGGCTGCCTACGCTTTTCTCCGAAAGCCTGCACATGGATATGGCGCAAGCCGGACCATTGGCTACAATGACGATGGCGCTTGCTTCCCTTGTTGGTGTGCTGATAGGCGGATATGTGTCCGACCGCTGGGTGCAGAGGAAACTGAAAGGACGTATCTACACCGGTGTTATCGGTTTGGCGCTGACCATTCCTGCTTTGTTCCTCATCGGCTATGGCAGCGGACTCTTTATGATCATCACGGGAGCCTTGATGTTTGGTTTTGGCTTCGGAGTGTTTGATGTAAACAACATGCCGATCTTGTGCCAGTTCATACCTTCGCGATACCGCGCCACAGGCTACGGATTATTGAACCTGGCTGGCATCTCGGCAGGAGCAGTAATCACAAAAGAGCTGGGTAAAGCGCTCGACGCCGGATACATGAGTATCGTATTCGCTGTGATGATAGTGGCTATCTGCATATCTATCTTCCTGCAACTTACCGTGCTTCGCCCGAAGACTATCGACATGACTGATGAGCTGATGAACGAAACATCCAAGCGATAGAGTAGTTTCACCACAGAGTACACAGAGGTCACAGAGGTTTAAAATGATTATTCCTCTGTGACCTCTGCGTACTCTGTGGTAATAAAAAATCACTTTTCCGCTCTGTAATTACCTGCTTTCAGAGATGTTTTATATTTTTGCAGACAATAACTACAAAACGATTCACAAGTTAAATCAATCGGAATAATCCATGAAAAAGAATTTTACCTCTTTGCTTGTACTTCTCTTACTGTTGGTATCGGGAAGCACAGTGTCGGCTCAAAACCCACAAAAGCCGTTCGACATTGATCTATGGGCGCAAGGAATGCCCAATACGAACGGAGCAGACTCGGCACCTTTCGACGAATCGAAAGGCAACTACAAACCCTCTATCCGCGTGTTCCTTCCGGCTCCCGAATTGGCTACAGGCCGCGTAGTGGTAGCTTGTCCCGGCGGTGCATACAGCGTATTGGCCTATGGTCACGAAGGATACGACTGGGCGCCGTACTTCAACAAACAAGGTATCGCACTCGTAGTGCTGAAATACCGCATGCCCAAAGGTGGCCACAAAGAAGTACCTTACTCGGATGCTGCCGAAGCCATACGCATGGTACGCGACAGTGCTGATGTGTGGAACATCAACCCGTTCGATGTAGGTATCATGGGCTCGTCGGCAGGAGGGCATCTGGCTTCGACCATCGCTACACATTCGCAGGCCGATGTGCGTCCCAACTTCCAGATATTGTTCTATCCGGTAATCTCGATGGACAAATCGCTCACGCACATGGGTTCGCACGATAACCTGCTGGGCAAGGATGCATCGAAAGAACTCGAACAAGAGTACTCCAACGAGCGACGAGTGACACAGGAAACCCCTCCGGCCTTCATTGCTTACAGCGACGACGACAAGGCGGTAGTACCTGCCAACGGAGTGAACTATTACTTGGCGCTGAACAAGAAAGGTGTTCCGGCAGTACTTCATATTTATCCCTCGGGTGGACACGGATGGGGTATTCGCGATGCGTTCCTGTACAAGAACCGCATGCTCGACGAGCTTACCGAATGGTTGCAAAGCGTTAAAGCACCATGTAAGAATGCCATCCGGGTGGCTTGTATCGGCAACAGTATTACCTACGGGGCAGGTATCAGCAACCGGCAGAAAAACAGCTACCCGGCTGTATTGGGACAGATGCTTGGCCCAGGATATAACGTGAAGAACTTTGGTATCAGCGCACGTACCATGCTGAATAAGGGCGACCATCCGTATATGAACGAACAGTATTTCAAAGATGCCCAGACATTCAACCCGAATATTGTCGTCATCAAACTGGGAACGAATGATACCAAACCCCAGAACTGGAAATTCAAGGATGAATATATGAAGGATGCACAAACGATGATCGACACCTTCAATGCTCTGCCATCGAAGCCGAAGATCTACCTTTGTTATCCGGCAAAGGCTTACACCGATTCATGGGGTATCACCGAGAGCATCATTGCCAACGAAGTGATTCCGATGATACAGAAGCTGGCGAAAAAGAACAAACTGACCGTTATCGACCTGCATACGGCAACCGATGGTATGCCCGAAGTGTTTCCCGATAAGATTCATCCCAACGAACAAGGCGCCCGTATCATGGCAAAGGTGGTGTACGAAGCAATCAAATAAGGTATAATAAGGAATCAAATAGATATGAGAAGAAATCTGTTTTTACTCTGCATCTGTCTGCTTGCTACGTACATACAGGCAGCTGTAGTCGATAGTGTAAACGTGTATAGCACCGCTATGCAACGGGATGTGAAAGCCCTTGTCGTTGTTCCCGAAGCATCGACAGCCGTTTCCCGTCTGCCGGTAGTGTATCTGCTGCACGGTTATGGAGGAAACGAAAAAGATTGGATACGCAATGCCGATCTGGGAAAATTGGCCGACATGCACCAGCTTATCATTGTGTGTCCCGACGGACGCAACAGTTGGTATTGGGATAGCCCGGTAGACAAAACCATGCGGTACGAAACATTCATCTCCTCGGAACTTCCGTCGTATGTAGATAAACATTACAAAACCATCGCTTCGCCCGAAGGACGAGCCATCACGGGACTCAGCATGGGTGGGCACGGTGCGTTGTGGAATGCCTTTCGTCATCCGGATGTATTCGGGGCAGCAGGCAGCATGAGCGGGGGAGTGGACATTCGTCCCTTCCCGGAGAATTGGGACATGAAGAAATGGATCGGAACCAAAAAGGAGCAACCCGCCAATTGGGAAAACTACACCGTCATCAATCTGGTGAGCAAACTGAACAATGGTCAGCAGGCATTGATTTTCGACTGTGGATACGATGATTTCTTCTTTCAGGTAAACAATAACCTCCATCAGGCATTGCTTGCCAAGAAAATCGAGCACGATTACATTGTACGACCCGGTGCACACAACTGGAAGTACTGGCCCAATGCATTGGTTTACCAACTGCTGTTTTTCTGCAAACATTTCGACTCTACAGGAAAACTCTAAGACGAACTCTCCGGATATAATGAGGGCTGTACCACAAAACATGCAGTGGTACAGCCCTTTTCTTAATCAATAAAAATTAGAAACTACTCGGTATACTATTTACTTTTATTGTCCTTTTCAGGATTCTTCTTCATGTTATATTTACCCCATTCGGTACGCATATCTTTGTTGTTATGCATTCTTTTCCGGAACTCTTTCTGGATTCTCTGACCGTTGTTCTTCTCTAACTGATATACCTTCAGGATTTGTTTCGGAGTGAGATACTTCTTGAATTCGTTGTAATACTTCTCGCGCACATCGAGCATCTTACGGCTTTGAGCAAAACGATTCTTGATACCTTCTTCGATTTGGGCATCAGTCAGCGGTTGATCCTTAACCTTCTTCATGCCAAACGTGCGGGCCTCGCCAAGCTCTTTGAGGTAGTTTTCGTACACAGGTTTAAATTTGGCAGCCATAGCATCGCCCAGCATTAAAGCGTTGACCACCTGATTTACCTGCATCTCTTTCATCTTCTCGCGGTTCATCTGCATGCCTTCCCCTGGGCGTCTCTGTTGTCTTTCACCCGACTGTTGATTGTTCTGGGCCATTATCGGCATACTCAACATAGCACATGCCAGTGCAATAAAAAAAGACTTTGTTTTCATGTCTGAATGTTTTTAGTTAGTAATTATTATTTGTTTGATTCGTTAGAATAAAAATACATCGCCGTTTACCTGAGCCACCAGTTCGGCCAACTCATCGTCCGAAAGATTTTGGATGACGATATCCATCTCATCGGGTGTGTCCGGATCTATAGCCAACATCTCCAGTTGCAATGAAGCCGAAGCAAAGATTCCTGGCACAGCGGTTTCCTCCGGAGAATCGGCCTGACGGAATACAGAGATTGATAACACTACCATCAACATAGCGGCTACTGCCAGTGCAGGTATGACAAAGCGTATCAGGCGACTCTTTTTCGGGGCGCGCTCTTCCGCCCGGATTCTTGCCAGTATGTTCTCTTCCGAACTTGCAAAGAACGTGGGAGGTACCCGGTAAGGCATTACCTTCCCCATTCCGTCGAAATCAAATTCCTTATCCATCATATCCTTAGTTGTTTACAATATATTCTTTAATTTTTTCCTTTGCATAATGGTAGTTGGTTTTCAACGCCTCTACTGTTGTACCGGTAATTTTACTGATCTCCTCGTAACTCAACTCATCATAGTAGCGGAGATTGAAAACGACCCGTTGTTTCTCGGGCAAACTCAAAAGCGCCTGTTGAAATTTTACTGCCATCTCATTGTCATAATCAATATATTCCGAAGTCGCCAGTTTATTGAGTAACACCTCTTGCATTTCTTCTTCATTAGCTAAGTCTTCGCGTTGTTTTTCAAGAAAACGCAAGCACTCATTTGTGGCAATCCGATAGATCCAGGTAGACAGTTGGGAGTCGTAACGAAACCCATTTAATCCCCGGTAGGTCTTGATGAAAACTTCTTGCAAAATATCTTCCGAATCGTCATGAGAAACCACCATACGACGGATATGCCAGTAAATAGGTTTCTGAAAGTAGTCCATCAACATTCGGAATCCTTTATCTCTGTCCCGAGAGAAAACTTTTCGGAATTCTGCTTCATTAATCATGTTCTTTTGTCTTTTAATAGTTAGAACCCGAAATGAGTGGAAGGTTAAATCCCACAATACCTTTTTGTTGTTTGTTAACACAAATGTTACAGAAGTTATCTTTTTTCTACGAAACATTCTTGCTTTTTTTGTTAATTTTGCCAATGTAAAATGTACCAACACAACTGCTTATGATCAATATTATCCAACTACAAGGAACTGAAAAAAGGCTATATCAGCTTATTGCACCGCTGATAATGAACCCTGAAGTCTTACAAAAGAACAATAACTATCCTTTTAAGACCACGAAAGATTTTATCTGGTTTATTGCCCGCAACAACAAAAATGTAATAGGTTTTGTACCTGTAGAGGTTCGTGGACACCTTGCCATCATCAATAATTATTATATAAAAGATGAAGAGGAGGAGACTTTGAAAAAACTGATTGAACAGGCTGTAACAGAATTTTCAGGAAAGAAGAAGCTACAGTCTGTCACCTTGATAGAACATCAAAATATCTTCGCCCAATGTGGATTTACGCTCATAAAAGAATTGAAACTGTACGTTAAAATGAAAATAGAATGACCACTGCAAAATTGACAACACAGCCTAAAAACGTATATGAATTGGTTCAAGAGCGTCTACATATGATCTTCAATGAATTCGATAATATCTATGTTTCATTCTCGGGTGGAAAAGATAGTGGGGTGCTGCTGAATTTATGCATCGACTATATACGGCGCAACAACCTTAAAATACGTTTGGGGGTCTTTCATATCGATTATGAAGTGCAGTATCAGATGACGATCGACTTCATTGACCGTATTCTGGAAGCTAATAAAGATATACTTGATGTGTACCGTGTTTGCATACCTGTACGGGTTTCGACCTGTACCTCGATGTATCAATCGTACTGGCGACCATGGGACGAAGAGATGAAAGATGCTTGGGTACGTCCACGTCCCGAAGGATGTCTTACCAAGGACGATATCAACTTTTACAACAAAAAGATGTGGGACTATGAGTTTCAGGTACGGTTTGGTCAATGGTTGCACGAAAAGAAGGACGCTGTACGTACTTGTTGCCTGATCGGTGTACGTACACAGGAAAGCTTCAATCGCTGGCGAAGCATCTACCTGAACCGGAAATTGCAAATGTACCACAAGTGCCGTTGGACGTACAAGGTAAGTAATGATGTGTACAATGCCTACCCGTTATTCGATTGGAAAACTACTGATGTGTGGACAGCAAACGGACGGTTCAAGTGGGACTACAACCATTTGTACGATCTGTACCACATGGCAGGTGTCAACCTTGAGCGCCAACGCGTAGCCAGTCCGTTTATTAGTGAGGCTGTGGAAAGTTTAGCGCTTTACCGGGCTATTGATCCTGATATGTGGGGACGAATGATAGGACGTGTAAACGGAATAAACTTCACAAGCATCTACGGAGGAACTCACGCAATGGGATGGCATAGCGTTAAAGCCCCTAACGGATACAAGTGGAAAGATTTTATGAATTTCCTGTTGTCGACTCTGCCTCCTCAAACCCGCGATAATTACTTGCGCAAACTTTCTGTCAGCGTCAAATTCTGGCGAAACAGAGGAGGATGCTTAGCTGACGAAACAATAAAAAAGCTACAGGAAGCTAATGTCCCGATTATCGTTATGGGCGGAAGTAATTACAAAACTTCTAAAAAGCCTGTGCGCATGGAATACCAGGATGATATTAATATACCCGAATTTCGCGAAATTCCCACTTACAAACGTATGTGCATCTGCATTCTAAAGAATGATCACGCTTGTAAATACATGGGGTTCTCTCTCACTAAAGAAGAAATCAGCAAAAAGAACAGAATTATGGATCAATTTAAAATCTTCACCCATGAATGACTATAAAAGCCCTGTCTACAACGTACAGGCCATCCCTGTTGAAAAAATATGCGCCAACAACTATAACCCCAATACAGTAGCCCCAACCGAAATGAAACTACTCGAACTATCTATTTGGGAAGATGGTTTTACCATGCCATGCGTGTGTTATTATGATTCGTCAAACGATCGATATATTCTTGTCGACGGGTTTCACAGGTACACCGTCTTGAAAACTTCCAAACGCATTTACGAACGCGAAAAAGGACTACTGCCTGTAGTCGTAATTGATAAAGATTTGTCGAATCGTATCAGTTCAACAATCAGACATAATCGTGCGCGCGGTACTCATAATATAGAGCTAATGAGCCACATCGTAGCCGAATTAGACAAAGCAGGCATGTCCGATCAATGGATTATGAAGCATATAGGTATGGACCGCGACGAATTACTAAGATTAAAACAAGTGTCCGGTTTGGCAGAACTTTTTGCTAATAAAGAATTCAGCATTCCTAAAGAGCACAATATAGAGGTTCCAAGTGTGGAACTGACAGAGGAATGGGACTTTTGATTCTGTTTGTACACATTTCCGGTACAAGCGCTAAAATTATAACTTTGTTTATAAATTATCTGTTCATATTATTTGCAGGTTTTAGGTGAATGGTCTATATTTGCCATAATTTACGAAAAAGAGTTATCTATTAATACGAAATGAAGAGAATATTGGTAAGCGGAGGGGCTGGCTTTATTGGGTCGCACCTGTGCACACGATTGATAAACGACGGACACGACGTTTTATGCCTGGATAATTTGTTCACCGGATCGAAAGAGAATATTATTCACCTGATGGATAACCATCATTTTGAGTTTATTCGACATGACGTAACATATCCTTACAGCGCCGAAGTCGATGAAATATACAATCTGGCTTGTCCGGCATCTCCCATACATTACCAACATGATGCTATCCAAACGGTAAAAACTTCCGTCATGGGTGCTATAAATATGCTTGGACTGGCCCTGCGACTGAAAGCAAAAATTTTGCAAGCATCAACCAGCGAAGTTTATGGCGATCCGACGGTTCATCCGCACGTAGAGGGCTCTTGGGGAAATGTGAATCCCGTAGGCTTCCGTTCTTGCTATGATGAAGGAAAGCGTTGTGCTGAGACATTGTTTATGGACTATCATCGTCAGAACAATGTACGTATAAAAATCATTCGTATTTTCAATACATACGGTCCAAGGATGCATCCGAACGATGGGCGTGTAGTATCCAATTTTGTGATGCAGGCATTACAGAATAAAGATATTACAATCTATGGAACCGGCGAACAGACACGTAGTTTCCAGTATGTAGACGACTTGATCGAAGGCATGATTCGTATGATGGCTACAGGTAATGATTTTATTGGTCCCGTAAATATTGGCAACCCCAATGAATTCACCATTCTGGAACTTGCCGAAAAAGTGATACAGTTAACAGGCTCAAAGTCGAAAATTGTATTCAAGTCTTTACCACATGATGATCCCAAGCAACGTCAACCGGACATCTCGCTGGCAAAGGAAAAACTTGACTGGAAACCAACTGTAGAGTTGGAAGAAGGTTTGACAAAAATGATCGAATCATTTAAGATAAAATATAAAAGCTAACAAAATAATGCCCATACAGCGATGAACATGGAAATTAACCCTTCAGAGTACAAGATACTCATCGTTGACGATGTAATGTCGAACGTTTTGTTATTGAAAGTTCTTTTGACTAACGAGAAATTCAATATCGCAACGGCCAACAACGGAACACAGGCTTTGGAACAAGTGGAGAAAGAAAAGCCGGATTTAATTCTACTCGACGTCATGATGCCCGATATGAGTGGATTTGAAGTGGCTCAATACTTGAAATCAAATCCCAACACCTCCGAAGTTCCTATTATCTTCCTGACTGCCCTCAACAGCACTGCCGATATTGTAAAAGGTTTCCAGGTAGGTGGTAACGACTTTATCTCCAAGCCATTCAATAAAGAAGAACTGATTATCCGTGTGACACATCAGGTATCACTTGTGGCAGCAAAGAGAATCATTCTGGCGCAGACGGAAGAACTGAGAAAGACAATCATGGGGCGTGATAAGTTGTACTCGGTTATTGCACATGACCTCCGTTCGCCAATGGGTTCTATCAAAATGGTGCTTAATATGCTCATCTTGAGTTTGCCCAGCCAGACTATAGGAGATGAGATGTACGAACTCCTGACAATGGCCAATCAGACAACAGAGGATGTATTTGCATTGCTCGACAACTTGTTGAAGTGGACAAAGAGTCAGATCGGCAAACTGAAGGTGGTATACCAGGATATTGATATGGTAGAGGTAACAGAAGGGGTTATCGAAATCTTCTCCATGGTAGCCGGATTGAAGAAAATCAAAATCCAACTTGATGCACCTGACAAGATTGAGGTTAATGCCGACATCGATATGATTAAAACTGTATTCCGTAATTTCCTGAGCAATGCCATCAAGTTCAGCAACGAAGATTCCGAGATTCTGGTGAAGCTGGAAGAAAAAGACGGTATGGCTATAGCAAGTGTGAAAGACCACGGTTGTGGTATCGATGACGAAAACCAAAAGAAACTGTTGCACACAGATACACACTTCAGTACATTTGGAACCAACAATGAAGAAGGTTCGGGATTGGGCTTGCTGCTGTGTCAGGACTTTGTCCTCAAGAATGGTGGTAAGTTGTGGTTCGAATCGAAGAAGGGCGAAGGTTCTACATTCTATTTCTCCATACCATTGAAACAGCAATAAAGCCGGAGTAATACTTCGGGATAGCATAAAGACAGGCGAAGAAAAGGGTATCGTATCCCGGTTCTTCGCCTGTCTTACTTTTATGCAACCTGCTCAGATGTCACCGCTTACAGATGGCATTGAAATCACAATAGGTACAGTTCTTCTCAATCTCTGTCTGCGTAAAAGGCTCTTGGGTATCGAATATCTCAGTAAGCAACAAAGAGAGGCGTTCACGGAACTCATCTTCCCAAAAAGCGAAGTTGTTGACCGGGATCTTCGGTTTACGCGGTTCGCCCATTTCGATGACTGGTGAGTAAGTGTCCGAAGCTGCCCGGTGGATGTAGAGTAGGGCAGGAGCTACTTTCAGCTTTTGCTTCCGGCACATAATGGCAGCATACAAAAATGTTTGGAAGATGTAGCCTGGTCGTCCTTCGGCGGGGGCAAAGAGTTGTTCGACGTTGACAGGAATTTTGGGATCACCCCCTGTTTTGTAATCTACAATGCGAAGAGTGTCGTCCTTGCTATCCAGGCGGTCGATAGTGCCCCCGATCTGCATCTTTACAGTCCGTTCGTTGGGAAGCTTCACCTCCAATTCTTCTCTTACCCGTCGTTCCATGCCGACCATCTCGAAAGGAGCGTATTGCAGGTCGTTGCGCAACAACTGCCGGAGATAAGATACAACCACCTTCGAGTTGATAAGTTGTACACCGTTGTATTCCGGCTTTGTGTCGAGTGGCACATGGAAGAAGTGTTCCTTGAAGGCATTGTCCACATAGGCTTGTAGCTGTACGTCATTGTTCATCAATCGTTCCAGATCTTCTTTGCAGATTTCTTTACTGCGCGCAGTCAGATCGTGGTATGCCAACTCTGCCGAACGGTGAAAAATGGTGCCGAACAGAGCTGAGTCAATCTCCGAACTGACTTCATCGGGAGCAGTTAGCCGGACAATATACCGGAAGTAGAAACGCAAACGACAATCGAGATAACAGTTGAGAGCCGAAGGAGAAAGTATGGCCTTCGGATTCTGTGTGATATCGTATGCATCGGCTAAGCGTTGTACCATCTCTTCGCTCTTCTCAATACGGATCTCCGTACTGTTTTGCGGCGACTGACCGGCTTCGAGATACTCACGTTCGATGGGGTATGGCCATTCTACCAACAGTTGAAGCATGAAGCGCGACCACTCTCCCCGGTTAAGTCCGTCGGACGCGGTATTATATAATAAGGTAATGTTTTCCGCCCGCTGTATCAAACGATAGAAGTAATAAGCATACACAGCATTCTTGTGTTCGATGGTGGTCATACCGAATGCCTTGCGCAAGTTATACGGAATGAACGACGAATCGCCGCCTGCTTTCGGGAGTTGCCCTTCGTTGAGTGAGAGCAGTACTACGTTCCGAAAGTCAAGGTTACGTGTCTCGAGCACTCCCATCACTTGCATACCGACGGCCGGTTCGCCATGGAAAGGAATATTCGATGCGCTCAGGACCTTGTTCAGCAAACGTTTGATTGTTTCTATACGCACGGTGAGTTCGCCGGTCTCGACCAGGTTGAGCAGGCGGTTGATTACCGTATAGGTCTTAAATAAAGACTCCTGATACAGTTGATTGAAGATATCCTTATCTGGTGCTTCACGATAGATGACAGAAACTTCTTTCAGTAATTCGATCAGATAGCGGCAGAGTTCCCTGATACCATTGCAGGGAGTGAAGAGGCGGGTAAGAAATTCATCTCTCTTCAATTCCGATGGATGAGGATAGAACCGGTTGTCGCGCGTAAGTTCCCGCTCCAACAGTTCGGCAGTTGGGGATAACTGTTGTGTATAAGGATGCTTCAGCAGGGTTTGCACGTATTCGTGAATGAACTGGCCGGACTCTGCACGGTATCCGTTTGTTTGCAGTTCCAGTGCAGCGTTGACAAAGCTATACACCGGAGTCTGCGCCAGTGGAAAGCCCATCGTGATATTGACGTTCTTAACCTCTTCCGGAATGGAATGAAGCACGGGCAGGAGCAGGGCTTCGTTGCACAACACCACAGCATTCTCTTTCTCTTTGTCGGAAAGAGTGGTCCGTACCCATCCGGGCAAGTAACGGGCTTGTGCATTCTCGGTCGGTGCGGAGATAAAACGAATCTTCTTCGGGTGATTCAGATTGTCGAACACTGACTCTTCGGTCAGCTCATTGGGAAAGAGTTTCAGGTTGCGGAGGATGAACTCACCGGCTTCATGCTTCGGGTGCAGGGAAGTGTAGTAACTATCGTAATCCCAGTAGAACATCGCTTTACCGGCATTCCGCATTTTGAGGAAGAATTCCGTTTCCACGCGGTTCAGTACATTGAAACCTACAAACACATACTTGTCGTATTTCAGGTGATCGGTGTCCAAACGCTCCATCACCTCACGGTAGAGCATGCCTTCGTAAGCGATGCCCAGCGAAGATAGCCGCTCCCGGTACCGACGGTAAATATCGCCCAACTTATCCCACACGGATATGAATCGCTCCTTGAGTATCGTACGTTTCTCGATGGAGAAATTCTGAAAGAATTGCTGAATGGCGGCCTCCTGCTCCTTATCCAGAAAGTCGAAATCGTCCATGATATTCTTCAGGTCTTTCAGATTGACAAACAGGCGGTCGGCATCTACCAGATTCTTGTCGGTATCATCGAAGTCGCTGATAAGCAATTCGCCCCAGAAGTAGAAGTCGTCCAGCGATTCGTCGCTTTTCGTTTCCTCGCGGAATATCTTATAAAGTTCGCACACCAAGCGGATAGGATCGCCTGTTTTCAACCGGGACAATTGGCCGAATAGGTCGCTGATACTTACGTAAGCAGGCGACCACAGCGGCAAGTCCGACTTCTCAGCCAGGTGTTCGTTGAAGAACAGTCCGGCACGTTTATTGGGGAAGACAATGGCTACGCGCGACAAGTCATTGCCGATCTTCGTGTGCAAGTCGTGTGCGACTAATTGCAGAAATGTTTTCATACTTGTTCGATTGCTTCTTCATCCACATACCACAGGTAGCCTGTGATGTTACCATATCCCATTCGTTGCAACAGTTGCATATACTCGCGCACCTGTTTATTGTATTTCTTATAGCGTTTGCCGAATTTGAAATCGACCACCACCACCTGTCCGCCTTGCATCATCACCCGGTCGGGACGACGGGTTTGCAGCTCACCGTTCACCTTATATATAATAGCACATTCGTTGAACAACTCCCAGGTACCCGAATACCAGTCGCGCACCTCCGGCATAGCGAATGCTTTGTGCGTCAGTGAACGTATTTCGGCCTCTGCTTCCCGGCTGCCGATAACGCCCTCGAACACCAGCCGTTCGATGGCGGGATCGATATCCGCTTCCGTTTCAATGGCCGAGAAAAGTGTATGCAGCAATCGTCCCCGATGTATGAAGCGGTCGTCCGACTCCTCTTCTTCGATGCCTTGTATGAAGTCCGACGAGCGGTTCGACTGCCGGAACTCTATTTCGTGCCGCATCGATTCCATCTTGACGGGCAACTTCACAGGCTTCTGAATCAACTTGTTGGTGGCGACCGACTGCCTGGATTCCATAGATGGACAAAGGGCACCGAATTCGTAGGCTTCGTCTTCACTCCAGGTTCCGTCGGCAGCAACAGCCGGAAGCGACCGGCTGAGCAGTTCGGACATCGTTCCTTTCTGTCCCTTCTTACTCCACACGATGAGATTCTTCTCGGCACGGGTGAAGGCCACATACAGCAGATTCAGGTTATCGACCCATAACTGCAATTGCTCGTGCAGATAATCTTTGCTGTAAATAGACTCTGCCATGCGCGAAGAGTAGTACATCGGAACAATATCGAGCCGGTCGAAAGGCTTCTCTTGCGGGGCGCACCACAACAACTGCGTATAGGTTTCGTTCTCCATCTTCCAGTCGCAGAATGGCAGCAACACGGTGTGAAATTCCAATCCCTTCGACTTATGAATGGAAAAGATACGGATACCTTCGATCTCGCCGCTGGGAATGGTTTTGTTGCACATCGTCTCTTCCCAGTAGCGGATGAACCCACCCATGTCCGACGAATGGCTTTGCAGATAGTCCGTCACCTGATCGAAGAATGAGAAAATGTATGCATCCTGTTTGTCGATCCGCTTTAAGTCGAAGAGGATGAAAAGTTCTTCGAGCAACTCGTAAAGCGGCATCAGGCGCAGCGTGGGCAATCCGTGTAGAAATGCTTCGGGCAGATACGTGGAAGTAGGCGCCGATAGCAAAGTATGCAGGTCGATGTTGTTTTGCAGTACTTCATTCTGATAAGCCACGGTCAACTGCGCCACAGCAATCCCGTTCTCCGTATCCGACAGGTAGCGCAGTGCATTGATCATCATGCAGATAGCGAGCGAAGCATCGAGACGGAACGCTTCGTCGGATACGACTTTGTAGTGTAACTCCTTGTCGAAATAGTCGGCAATGGGAGGGATGTTCTTGTTTTTGCGAACCAGAATGGCGATGTCGTTCATCTTTACCCCGGCAGCGAGCAGCCGTTCTACCTCTTGCCCCATGGCCAGAAGCGTTACATCGGTATAGTTGTATTCGTCATCGGGTTCGAGGAATTCCACTTTGACGTACCCTCGCTGCTCTGTACGGGGCGATTCCTGCTCTACATCGTTGTAGGCCCGTTGCAGATCCTTGCAGTCTTCCTCCTGCCGTTCGCGATAAATAGTATTAAGATAATTCACGGCCGACCGGAACAGACGGTTGTTGAATGTGATAACGTTCGTCTCGCTACGGCGGTTGGTTTTCAAAGTTTCCACCCGAACGGGGAAGTTATCCAACCGGTCGTTCAATGCATTCAGAATGCCCCAATCGCCATTTCGCCAGCGATAAATCGATTGCTTTACGTCGCCCACAATCAAACTGTCGGCTCCTTGCGACAGGCCTTCGATGAGCAGCAACCGGAAGTTGTCCCACTGCATGCGGCTCGTATCCTGAAACTCATCGATCATTACGTGACGGATGTTTGCCCCGATCTTCTCGAAGACGAACGACGAATCACCGTCTTTGACCAGACTGTGCAACAAGGCATTCGTATCCGAGAGCAGGAAGCGGTTGTTCTCGCGGTTCAGCCGACGCACCTCATCGTCGATGCTGGCCAGCAGTTGCAGCTTGTTGAGATGCTGCATCGACAAACGGCAACTGTTCACGATCCGGTTGTTCCGCATGCGAAACTGTTCGGCTGTGTCCAGCAAAGACATCAGGCTTTGGGCAGCCAGTTCCAGTATCAGATTGTATCGTGGCGAAGTCTTGGCTGCCCAATTCTTCTTATCTTCCAGGCAAGCTTCCACGGTTTTATTGCGGATATTATCGCCCAGTTCACCTCGTTGCAGTTTACGAAAATAGCTACCGATACTGTTTTTACCACCCTTCAGATCATCGGGGAAGAGGGCATATCCTTCTAATAGCTCGTCAAAGCGATCGCAAAAACCTTTCATATGCTCCAGGGCTTCGGTCTCGAGCGCTTGCAATTCCTTGCGATAGTCGCGGATGGTATCGGGCGTACGCAGCTTTTGGCGAAGCCCTTCTCCTTTCTCTATATACCCTTCGTCGAAGATGTTACGGCCGAAACTTTTCACTTCGCCCGATACATTCCAACGCTTGTCTTCGGCAATGTGCTCATTGATATAGTCGAGCAACCAAGCCAAGACAGGGGAGGTAGGTCCGAGACGTTCGATCATGCTGTCGACAGCATCGCTCAACACTTCGGCATTGTTCAGTTCGATATTGAGGTTGGGGCTGAGTTCGAGTTCACGGGCCAGGTTGCGCATTACGGACTGGAAGAAGGAGTCGATCGTTTCGACCCGGAAGCGGCTGTAGTCGTGCAGCATATAGTTGAGCGCCACACCGGCTGCCTGACGGATCTCTTCTTCCGTCTTCCGGGTGTCGCGTATCACACAGTCCAGATAGGGGCGTGCACCTTCGTCGCCGGTATGTATGCCGTACAACTGGCTGAGGATACGTTCCTTCATCTCCGCCGTAGCCTTGTTGGTGAACGTTACAGCCAATATACGGCGGTAGGCCCGGGGATTCAGCACCAGGTGCTTGATGTATTCCACAGCCAACGTGAAGGTCTTTCCCGACCCGGCCGATGCTTTGTAAACTAATAGTTCCACGTTATTTAGATAGGATTAATCCGACAGTTTCATGGGTTGTAACAAAGTGTTTCCCGTAGTACAATAAAGTGTTTCCCGTAGTATAACAGAGTGTTTCATTGCTTGTAACACTCTGTTTCATGGCGTGAAACACTTTGTTTCATTACTTGAAACACTCTGTTATGTTACGGGAAACACTCCGTTTGCTGGTTTTAAGGAAGATACTCCATCTTCACTACAATCACCCGAACCTTCTCGCCCACATCGCCTGCCTTCACCATGGCCTGATGGTAGTCCTTGGGGAAGAACATAAAAAAGACGTCGGGCGTTGAGTCCACGTACTTTATCTTTTCTGATGTGAAGTGCTGTACATCGGGTTTATATTCGTTGATGGGAGTGGCATTCTTCGGGTTGACGAGTCCGAAACGTTCGGTTCCCTTCGCCACATATTGCAGGTCTATATACTGGCGGTGTGCCTCAATCCGACGTTTGGAGGCATCCTGTGTTGTTCCGTCTTCCACACTTACGTAACAGCGTTTGCCTTCTACCTCGTACTTACCGGCGGGCATGCCAATGAGGTCGTGCGTGGCAAGCCAGGTGAAAGCCTTGTCCCACAAGTCTTTGTTCTTGTGATACTGTGTGTAGAATTCGCGGTAATCGGTTGTTTTGTGGGGCATGGGCGCAAAGCCATGGGCCCATTCGCGTTGCTTGGTCCAACGCTGCGCCTTATTCCGACTAATGTCATTGGTTTGTGCATACGCGGCTGTGCCGAATGCCAGTGAAAGGAGTAGTACTAATGCGCCCTTCTTCAAAATGAAATCTTTCTTCATGGAGTTGTTATTTGATTCGGGCAAAGTTAGTGTTTTCTCCTTAAAGTTTCGGGAAAATCAAAGAGAACTTAGAAGATCATTCAAGGCTCCCCCGCATCCGATCCTCGAATGCCGTCAAAGCAGCTTTGGCTCCTTCGCCCATCGAAACAACGATTTGTTTGAAGGGAACATTCGTCACATCGCCTGCTGCATACACCCCAGACCGGTTGGTACGGCAATGAGCATCGATCTCTATTTCGCCAAAATGATTGATAGCAACAAACTCTTTAAATACAGCACTGTTGGGTATCAAGCCGATTTGTACGAAAACACCATCGAGCGCTACGATCCGTTCTTCGTTAAGACGCAGGTTCTTCACGCGCATGCCCGTTACCTTTTCTCCATTTCCTATGATTTCCAAGGTTTGCGATGAACGGAAAATCTCTACATTGGGAAGTGACTTTGCTTTCTCCTGAAGAACCTGATCGGCCTTTAATTCGTCCATGAATTCGAATACAGTAACGTGCGAGCAGATACCTGCCAGGTCGATAGCAGCTTCGATACCGGAGTTACCTCCACCGATCACAGCCACTCGTTTTCCTTTATAGAATGGGCCATCGCAATGGGGACAGAAAGCCACTCCACGTCCGATGTATTTCGATTCGCCGGGAACATGCAGGCGACGCCAACCTGCCCCGGTTGCAAGGATTACAGCCGGAGCGGCAAACTGTTCACCGCCCTTTACATGGACCAGTTTCAGTTTGCCTTCTGCTGCTATACTCTCAACGGTCCGGTACTCAAAGACATGTACCGGATAGTCCTGTATATGGCGTTTGAAGTCCTCTACAAGTTGCTCTCCGGTGGTGTAAGGCGTACCGATCAGGTTTTCAATGCCCAACGTTTCTTTTAACTGCCCACCCATGCGATCGGTCAGAATAGCCGTATTTAGTCCCTTACGCGCCGAATAAATGGCTGCTGTAACACCCGCAGGACCACCACCCAGCACCAGCACGTCAAACTGTTGTACCACTGCTTCCCCATCAGAAATGTTTGTTCCGTAAAGCTCCTCCAACTTCTGAAGCAATTCGCCAAAAGTCGCTTTTCCGCTATGAAGCAGTTTGCCATCAGCAAAAACAGCCGGTACACCTTTTATATGAAGCGCTTCTACCTCTTCTATATTAATAGCGCCATCGACCATTTCGTGACTGATTTCCTCATTCAGAATGGCCATCAGGTTGAGCGATTGTACCACATCCGGGCAGTTGGTGCAGGTGAGCGAAACGTAGGTCGTCAGCCGGACAGGCCCCTTTAGCGCCTTCACTCGTTGGCAGATCGTCTCATCGGGGATATTTTTTCCTTTACCATCGCTGTTAAGAATGGCAAGCAGAAGCGAGGTAAATTCATGCCCGTTGGGAACTCCACGGAACTTGATCCGGGTATCCTGCCCATCTTTCAACAGGACGAATTCCAGCCCTTCGCCCTCCTTTACCCGGCAGGAAATCCGGGGCGAACAACTGGCTACATCCGTAAGAAGTTCGAGCAGTTCAGTCCGGCTTTCGTGAAAGTCCGATACGGTGACGTCGAATGTGAATTCTGCTTTCAGGGAAGCAAAAATATCTTTCAGTTGGATAATGAATGCTTGGTCTAACATGCGAATACGTTTTGCTTATTGAATCAAATCTTTCCCACCAGATCTATGCTTGGTTTCAGCGTTTCCTGTCCCTTTTTCCACTTGGCCGGACATACTTCTCCGGGATGCGAAGCAATAAACTGAGCGGCTTCAACCTTGCGCAAAAGTTCGTCGGCATTGCGTCCGATACCGTTATCGTGAATCTCAGCTATCTTGATCTTCCCCTCCGGATCGATAACAAAAGTGCCGCGATAGGCCATGCCTTCCTCTTCGATCATCACTCCGAATGAGCGGGAAAGTATTCCGGTAGGATCGGCCAACATGGGATACTTGATTTTACGAATACTTTCAGAAGCATCGTGCCAGGCTTTGTGTACAAAATGCGAGTCGGTACTGACGGAATAGACTTCTACACCGGCTGCCTGAAATACATCGTACTTATCGGCCATATCTACCAGTTCGGTAGGGCACACAAACGTAAAATCGGCCGGATAGAAAAAGAAAATACCCCATTTGCCCAGTACATCTTTGCTGGTCACTGTTTTGAACTCACCGTTGTGGTATGCCTGAACACTGAATTCAGGAAGCTGCGAATTAATAATTGGTTGCATAATACTACTTCATTATTGGTTAGAATATTGATTGGAATAGCCAGTGAAAGTGCTACCCTTTGATAAGATAAAACAGGATATCCCCTTGAATTGTTGCAAAGTTAAGTGTTTTTTGGAATCGAGAACAGGGAGTTATAAAAAAACAAAGAGCCTAAATAGTAAACCTATTCAGACTCTTTGTTTCTTATTCGTCGGGGTAGCGGGATTCGAACCCACGACCCCCTGCTCCCAAAGCAGGTGCGCTAACCGGACTGCGCTACACCCCGAATGCTTATTTGTTCTTTTCAAAAGCGGTGCAAAGATATGGATTAATTCTATATAAGCAATACTTATTAATAGATATTTTTAAACATTGTTTTCAATTTACTGAATATCATTTGGTTAGAAATGACGTTTGGAAGATCAATTTGAAGCATGTACCGCTCCCTTTAGTAGAATGTACCGAAATAGAACCTCCGTGAAGCGCCATGATTTGCTTACATAAACTGAGCCCAATGCCGGATCCGGTAGGTTTTGTCGTAAAGAAAGGCACGAAAATCTTATCAAGGACTTCGGGAAGGATTCCTTCACCATTGTCATAAACAGAAAGAGTAGGGTGCCCGGTCGTCGAACGGCTGTATGCCACACGAACCTGCGGGGTATGCTCCGATGCGGAAGCCTCGCATGCATTCTTTATCAGGTTGATGAGTACCTGCTCGATGAGCGAACGGTCGGCCAGGAAGGTAGTTTCCGGTACAGGGGATTCGAAACAGATCTCTTGTCCTGGGAATAACTTCCGCAGATCCTGGAAAAGTTCGGATACCGGTACTTGCGTACAGACTGGTGTCGGGATACGGGTCAGGCGGCGATAGTTCTCGACAAAGTTGAGCAACCCTTTGCTCCGGCGATGAATGGTTTGCATGGCTTGTAGCATCACCTGGTACTCTTTTACAGTCGGTTCCTGTAGGGGCTCCCGTTCGCTGATCGTCTCGGCCAATGAGATGATGGGAGTAATGGAGTTCATGATTTCGTGCGTCAGTACCCGGATCAGCTTCTGCCAGGCTTCCATCTCGTTGCGTTCGAGCACCGTATGGATGTTTTTCAAACTGACGATCCATTGTGTTTTCCCCCGGCTGACAAACTGTGTACGCGATACGGCCATCTCCTGGGCATTTCCACCTTGGAGCAGCCGTACTACCTGTGTGTCGTTGGCTGCTACTTCTTGCAAAGATTCCGGAAGGATGTGCTGACTACCCAGCAGTTGATGTGCAGCCTGATTGCTCCACTCTATCCGACCCTCTGTATTGCTTACCAGTACCGCTGTGTCTACTTTGTTCAGCAGGTTCTCGTAATACTGATGTTTGATTTCTTCCTCCAGCATCTTCTGACGGAACTCTTCGACTGCTGCGGTGATCTCTTCGGACAACCGTTTCATATCCTTGTTCCTGAAAGGCGGGAGAAATGACTGGGTCATATCGTTGTGTCGTATGCTCTCAATAAGTCTGCGCATGATAGCTACCTGCTTCATTTGTAAGCGGTACATATTGAACCCGAAGCCCACCAGCAAGAGCATCGATAACAGAAAACTAAACCACAACTGATGTTGAAAGAACAAATAACTACCCACTGAAAGGCAGGCCAACAATGATATGTGTACAATGACGGTGATGGAATAATGCTTCATAATTCTATTCGTATGGTGTTTGACTTTCGCACTCCTTATAACCCTAACTTCTCTATTTTGCGGTACAGTGCAAAACGAGTGATTCCCAAGTATTCCGCAGCTTTCGTCAGATTTCCCTGCCCCAATCGCAAAGCTTTCTCGATAGCCTGACGCTCCAGTTGTTCCAGGTTGAGTACCTCTTTCGCATCAGTTATCGCTTTCGGAGCCGACGGTTGCAAAGGAAAGTTGTCCGGTTTCAGCAGGGAACTGTCTGAGAGAATCACTGCCCGTTCCATAGCATGTTGCAACTCGCGTACATTCCCCGGCCAGGCATATCTCAATAGCTTTTGCCGGGCTTCCCTCGTCAGCCCGCGTATCTCCTTTTTATATTTATAGGCATACCGGTTCAGGAAGTATTCGGCTAATAACAGAATATCGTTCCCGCGTTCGCGTAGCGGAGGAATGCGTACCTCGATAGTGTTGATGCGGTACAATAAATCCTGCCGGAAGCTGCCATCGTCCACCATTTGCAGAATATCGGCATTGGTAGCACAGAGAAAACGTACATCAATGGGGATGCTTTGTGTAGAGCCCAGCCGACTGATTTGCCGCTTTTCGATGGCTGTGAGAAGCTTGGCTTGCATGGAGAGCGACAGATTACCGATCTCGTCCAGAAACAACGTTCCACCCGTGGCTACCTCCATCCGTCCGGCTTTTGTTTTGCGGGCATCGGTGAAGGCACCCTTCTCATAGCCGAAGAGTTCGCTCTCGAAAAGATTCTCGGGGATGCTTCCCAGATCGATGGTCACAAACGGTTTCCGGTAGCGCGAAGAGTACTGATACAGCAAGCGGGCTATCAGGTCTTTCCCTGTTCCATTCTCGCCCAGTATCAGGATGTTGGCATCCGTATTCCCCAATTTCTGTATCGTAGCAAACACTTCCTGCATAGCCGGTGATTCGCCGATGACTTTCCCTTCCGAAGTGCCTTGTTCGCTGAGGGCTTCCAGTTGCTCTTTCAGGATGCTCACCTCCTGGCGCGACTGTCGCAGGAGCATGCCTGCCGAAAGTGTAGCGAACAGCTTCTCCTTCTCCCAAGGCTTGGAGATAAAATCCGTTGCCCCGGCTTTAATGGCGCGTACTGCCTTGTCCGTATCCGAATAGGCCGTCATAAAGATCACCACAGCTTGCGGGTCTATCCGCAGAATCTGTTCCAGCAGTTCGAATCCTTCCTGTCCGCTGATAGCGTCACGGCTAAAATTCATATCCAGCAGAATAAGGTCCGGCTGGAATGTTTCCATGAAGTGAGCAACGCGATCGGGCGAAGTGGCTACCTTTATCTTTTCGGCCAATGGCTCGAGTAGCAGATGAAGGGCGAAGAGTACATCTTCATTATCATCGACTATAAATATTTTTCCAAATGGTTTCATACATCTGTTATCTGTTTCCGGATTATTTATCACGGGCAAAGGTAAAGAATTAAACGATGCGCTGTATGTGCGTTTACGCACTATTTTCGTGCACAAACGCACGAGTGTTTTCGGATGGATTTAATTGTAATTTATTGAAAAATAAGCAATTGCAACAATGGCACAGCATTTGATAACATTTCGTTAAACAAATAACAGAATGAATCTGAAAGCACTTACATACTCCCTGTTCATACTGATAGCCGCTTCCATGCAGGCGCAGACCGATCGTTGGGAGCTGACACTCGAAGAAACCGTACGTATGGCCAAGCTTCAATCGCCCGATGCGCAGACAGCCAGACACAGCTTCCGTTCGGCTTATTGGAATTACAAATACTACCGCTCCAATTACCTGCCAACACTGAACCTCACATCCGATCCTTACTTAGACCGGGCTATCAATAAAGTAACACTGGCAGATGGAAGCGTGAAATTCGTGGAACAAAATCTGTTGAACACCGACCTGACACTAAGCCTCACACAGAATATACCCTGGACGGGAGGTACACTCTTCGTCGAGACGGCTGCCCAGCGGATGGATTTATTCAACGACCATACCACTTCCTGGAAGACATCGCCCATCAACATCGGTTACCGACAGTCGATATTCGGATACAACAGCTTGAAATGGGATCGTCGCATCGAACCGCTCCGATACCAGGAAGCCCGTAAAGCATACGTAGAGACATTGGAATTGGTTTCGTCACGGGCTGCCGATAAATTCTTCGCACTGGCCACAGCACAGAGCAACTACGAAACGGCCACATTCAATTATGCCAATGCCGATACCCTCTATCGCTATGCGCAGGGAAGATACCAGATAGGCACAACGACCGAAAACGAGATGCTGCAACTGGAACTGAACAAGCTCACCGAAGAAACCAACCGGATGAATGCCCGTATCGAGATGGACAACTGTATGCAGGCGCTCCGTTCGTACCTTGGCATGCTCGACGACGGAGAAATCAAGGTCATCATCCACGAACAACTTCCAAACTTCCAGATAGATATAGACGAAGCATTGCAACAGGCTGCCCTCAACAGCCCCGATATACAATACATGCAACGCCGGAAGCTGGAAAGCGAAAGCACCGTATCACGCGCCAGGGCCAATGCAGGACTGAAAGCCGATGTGTATCTGCGGTTCGGACTGACCCAAACGGCCGGAACGCTGGGCGATGCTTACCGGAATCCGCTGGAGCAGCAGTACGTCAGTCTGGGCATCGCACTGCCGATACTCGATTGGGGAAGAGGTAAAGGGCAGGTGAGGGTAGCCCGCTCCCAACGCGACCTGGTACATACACAGGTAGAACAAGAACGAACTGATTTTGAGTTGAACGTGCGCAAGATTGTGAAACAGTTCAACCTGCAAACGCAACGGGTGCTTATCGCTGCCCGTACCGACGAAACAGCCCGGCGCAGACACGACGTAGCCCGCAGGCTTTACATGCTGGGTAAGTCGACCATCCTCGACCTCAATGCATCGATCGCCGAGAAAGATGCTGCCCGCCGCAATTATGTATACAGCCTGCACAACTACTGGAACCTGTACTACACCCTGCGCAGCATGACGCTCTTCGACTTCGAGACCCGGGCGCCGCTTGCCGAGAATTATGACTTATTAATCGAATAAACAAGATGGATATACAACTGAAAAAGAAACCCTGGTACATCCGGTACCGTTACTACTTGGTGACGGGAGGCGTGTTCGTCGTCCTCCTCGTGTACGTGCTGTTCCAGGCCGCCGGTCCCCGCAAGCTCCGCATCGATGCCGAGAGTATACAGATGGCCGAAGTAGCAAGCGGTAAGTTCATGGAGTACATCGATGTGGAAGGAATCGTACAACCCATCCTTACCATCCGTGTCAACACCCGCGAACCGGGCAGCGTAGAAAAAATCGTGACCGAAGAAGGAAGCCTTTTGCAGAAAGGAGATACCATCCTGCTCCTCACCAATCCGGAACTGCAACGCACCATCGACGATCAGCGCGACGAGTGGGAGAAGCAGCTCATTACTTACCGCGAAAAAGAGATCGAGATGGAGCAAAAAAGTCTGACACTGCAACAGCAGGCTTTACAGACCAATTACGAACTGGCACGCCTGCGGAAGAGCTTCGAACTCGATCAGGAGGAATTCCGCATGGGTGTAAAGAGTAAAGCCCAACTGGAAGTGTCGGAGGATGAGTACAACTACAAACTGAAGAACGCTGTACTCCAACGGGAGAACCTCCGGCACGATTCCGTCGTCACCGGTATACGCAAAGACCTGCTCCGCAACGATCACGAACGCGAACGGAAGAAGTACGAACGGATGTTGGAACGACGACAGGGACTGGCCGTAACGGCTCCCATCAGCGGACAACTCAGTTTCGTACGTGTCACTCCCGGACAGCAAGTGAGTGCGGGCGAGGGCATAGCCGAGATTAAAGTGCTCAGTCAGTACAAGGTACATACATCGCTCAGCGAGTACTACATCGACCGCATTACTACCGGACTCCCGGCTACGATTCTTTACCAGGGCAAGCGGTATCCGTTGCGTATCAGCAAAGTGGTGCCCGAGGTGAAAGACCGCACGTTCGATGTCGACCTGGTGTTCACCGGCGAGTGGCCCGAGAATGTACGGGTAGGGAAGAGCTTCCGGGTACAAGTGGAGTTGGGACAACCCGAAGAAGCCCTTGTATTGTCGCGTGGCAATTTCTATACCCAGACGGGTGGGCAGTGGATATACAAGCTCAACGCCTCGAAGACGAAAGCCGTGCGCGTACCGCTCTCCGTCGGACGCCAAAATCCGCAACAATACGAAATTATTAGCGGTTTGCAGCCCGGAGATTGTGTCATTATCACAGGATATGATACCTTTGGGGAGGCAGAAGAATTGATTATCAATTAGCACAGTAAAACAAGAAATATGATCACACATTACATAAAAGTTGCATTCCGCAACCTGATTAAGTACCGAACACAAAGTATCATCAGCATCGTAGGGCTGGCGGTAGGGTTCACCTGCTTTGCACTGGCTACCCTGTGGCTACGTTACGAGTCTACATATGATAGTTTTCACGAAGATGCCGACCGCATGTATCAGCTTTCCCTGCAAGAAAACGGTTCGGGCATGGAGCAACAAAGTATCTACTTCTTCAGTTCTTTGGCAGGAGAATTGGGGCAGCATTTCCCGGAGATAGAATCCGTTTGCAGTACTACAAATTCCTACATCGCATACAATACGCCTGACAAGTCAATCGCACTACAGGTCGACTCCAGTTTTCTGTCTTTGTTCAATGTCCGTTTGCTGGCCGGTAGTCTGGACTTCCTGACACAACCAGATCAGATTGCATTGACTGAGGAAGCGGCGGCGCGCCACTTCGGATCGGAGTCTCCATTGGGGAAAATACTCGAATTGGAGAAAGGAAATTATAAGAAAACAGTGGTTGCCGTAGTAACAGGATGGGGCAAGCACTCCAACCTCCCTTTCGATTTCCTGGGTATGCGTAACCCCGAATTGGAAACCAACCGTCTGTATCTATCATCATACGTTTGGGTCAAGCTGAAGAAAGGGGTCGATGTGGCATCGTTCCGCGAAAAACTGTATGCATTCGAATCTACTCCCAATCAATATGGGAACAAGATAAGGAGGCTCGAAATCACTCCCATCGTGCAAGCCCGCCATGAGCTACACTCCGGATCGCTTGCCGTACAGTTCCATTACCTCATTCTGTTTTGCATCACCGGCGGATTGGTGATTCTCTGTGCCTTGTTCAATTACCTGTCGCTCTTTGCCAGTCGACTGCGTATGCGGGTACGTGAAATGGCTTTGCGCAAGGTATGCGGATCGTCCAACCGGCGCTTATTCATTCTACTCTCCATGGAATTTGTGCTGGTGCTGGTATTGGCCTGTACATTGGGCATGGCTATCATCGAACTCACCTTGCCTACCTTCCTGGAGTTCACGAAAGTATCCGGAAATATTTACGGGGAATCCCTGCTTTATTTTGCAGGACTTGTACTGTTGGCCATGTTGGCCTTCTTGTTGGTGGTGTACTACTTCACCCGCAGAATGCTGCAACAAACCCTGAAAGGTACGTCCGGCAAGCAAGGACAACCATTTTTTTACCGTTCCAGCATTGTACTGCAAATGGCTATCGGCATACTCTTTATCTTCAGCATCACTGTCATTATCAAGCAGCTGGATCACCTCAGGAATGGCGACATGGGTATGGAGCGGAAGAGCGTAGGTATTCTTTATCCGGATGCCGCAGACAATAGGGCTGCCATGAATGCCGACTCCCAAGATACTGAACTGATAGCCGCTGTGGCCGAGAAACTCCGGCAGCTGCCCTTCCTCACCGAAGTACTGGATGGAGCCTACGCACTCTTTCCGCAGAGTTATACGATGAGAACGAAGATCAATGACTGGGAGGGAAAGCGACCCGACGAAGAAGAAATATGGATGGAATCTGTCCCCAAAGGAAAAGCCCTGACAAAGTTTTATAAGTTCCGTCTGCTGAAAGGCGAACTCTTTTCCGATAGTACCGATAATGCTTATAAGGTGCTTATTAACGAAACCGGTGCCAAACAACTCGGGTGGAGCGACCCGATAGGGAAAACGTTTAATGGCGATCTGACGGTTATCGGAATGATCAAAGACTTTTATAACTCATCGCCCACCACCCATGCAGGATCCATGTTGGTTTTATCCGAAGACATGCCGCAATGGAATACAAACTCGAAAACGATCCTGATAAAATACGGTGATCACCCCTGGAATACAGTGAAGAACTCCATCGACTCCCTGATGGCGCGTGAATTCCCCGGCATATCATGCCGCAAGGTGAATGTGGAAGAAGCATACGAGAAATTCCTCCAATCGGAAGATACCTTGCTGAAACTGCTCAGCATCGTAGCCGTGGTATGTATCCTGATCTCTGCATTCGGCATCTACTCGTTCGTAACGCTGACGTGCGAGCGGCGTCGCAGAGAGATTGCCATCCGCAAGGTGAATGGCGCCAAGGTGGGCCACATCCTGCTCATCTTCCTGAAGGAATATACCCTGTTATTGCTCATTGCCTCGGCCATCGCCTTCTCGATAGGATATGTATTGATGAAGCGTTGGCTCGAAAGTTATGTGGAACAAACCTCTATCAGTTGGTGGATCTATGCATCGGTCTTTGCTGGTATCGCATTCGTAGTGTTACTCAGCATCGGGTCGAGAGTATGGATAGCGGCCCGGCAGAATCCGGCGGAAGTAATCAAAAGCGAATAATAAACAAGAAGTATGATCACACATTACATAAAAGTTGCTCTCCGCAACCTGATTAAGTACCTCACCCAAAGCATCATCAGTATTGTGGGGCTGGCGGTAGGGTTCACTTGCTTTGCCCTGGCTACCCTGTGGCTACGTTACGAAATGACGTACGATGGATTCCACAAGAACTCCGACCGCATCTATCAGCTTTTCGAACAAGTAACCAGTGTAGGCGTTGAGCGGAAAAATGCAGTCTTCTCCAGTCTTTTTGCAGAAGAATTGCGGCCGCTTTTTCCGGAGATAGAATCCGTTTGCAGTACTACAGATAAATACATCTATAGCACATCCGACGAGTCGATCGAACTGAAGGTCGACTCCAGTTTCCTGTCTGTGTTCAATGTCCGTTTGCTGGCCGGTAGCCTGGACTTCCTGACACAACCTGATCAGATTGCATTGACCGAGGAAGCAGCCATGCGCCATTTCGGGTCGGAGTCTCCATTGGGGAAAACACTCGAATTGGACAATGGGAATTATAAGAAAACGGTGGTTGCCGTAGTAACGGGATGGGGCAAACACTCCAACCTCCCTTTCGATTTCCTGGGCATGAGTAGTAAACCCGATCCGGCGAACGGCCCTGTGTTCAGTTTTTCGCATGCGTGGGTCAAACTGAAGAAAGGAGTCGATGTGGCTTCGTTCCGCGAAAAACTGTATGCGTTCGAAACAGCTCCCAAACAACATAAGGTTACGAAAAGTAATCTCGAAATCATTCCCATCGTGCAAGCCCACTACGAGCTACAACCCGAGTCGCTTGCCGTACAGTTCCATTACCTCATCTTGTTTTGCATCACCGGCGGGTTGGTCATTCTTTGTGCTTTGTTCAATTACCTGTCGCTCTTTGCCAGCCGGCTGCGTATGCGGATGCGCGAGATGGCTTTGCGCAAAGTGTGCGGATCGTCCAACCGGCGGTTGTTCACACTACTCTCCATGGAATTTGTATTGGTGTTGGTGTTAGCCTGTACATTGGGCATGGCTATCATCGAACTCACCTTGCCTACCTTCCTGGAGTTCACGAAAGTATCCGGAAATATTTACGGGGAATCCCTATTCTATTTTGCAGTGTTGATGCTACTGGCCATGCTGTCCTTCCTGTTGGTGGTGTACTACTTCAACCGGAAAACGCTGCAACGAACCCTGAAAGGTACGTCCGACAAGCAGGGGCAATCCTTCTTTTACCGCTCCAGCATTGTACTGCAAATGGCTATCGGCATACTCTTTATCTTCAGCATCACCGTCATCATCAAGCAGTTGAATCACCTCAGGAATGGCGACATCGGCATGGAGCGGAAAAGTATGGGCATTCTTTATCCCAGTACTGATGGTAACTGGTACAATGCGGAGGCCACCCCCGAAGAGGATGTACTGATAGCCGCTATAACCGAAAAACTACGCCAGCTACCCTTCCTCACCGAAGTACTGGGTGGAGCCAGCCCGATCTTTCCGAATGGTATTAATTTAAAAGTAAAGATCGACGACTGGGAAGGAAAGCGCCCCGACGAGGAAGAAATATGGATGGGAAAGATCTACAAAGGAGAAGCCATGACGAAGTATTATAAGTTCCGTCTGCTGAAAGGCGAACTCTTTACCGACAGTATCGATAATACTAATAAGGTACTGATCAACGAAACCGCTGCCAAACAATTCGGCTGGAGCGACCCGGTAGGGAAAACGATAAGGGGCTATCTGACGGTTATCGGAGTGATCAAAGACTTTCATAACTCATCGCCCACCACCCATGTAGAACCCGTGTTGATTGAGTCCGAACGCTTTGCGCCATGGACTAGGAACTCGAAAACGATCCTGATAAAATACGGTGATCACCCCTGGAATACGGTGAAGGACTCCATTGACTCCCTGATGGCGCGTGATTTTCCCGGCATATTTTGCCATAAGGTGAATGTGGAAGAAGAATACGAGAAATTTCTCCAATCGGAAGATACCTTACTGAAACTGCTCAGCATTGTGGCGGTGGTGTGTATCCTGATATCCGCTTTCGGCATCTACTCGTTCGTAACACTGACGTGCGAACGGCGCCGCAGGGAGATTGCCATCCGCAAGGTGAATGGCGCTAAAGTGGGGCACATCCTGCTCATCTTCCTGAAGGAGTATACCCTGCTGCTGTTCATTGCCTCGATCTTTGCCTTCTCAGTGGGGTATGTGCTGATGAAGCGCTGGCTCGAAAGCTATGTGGAACAAACTCCCATCAGTTGGTGGGTGTATTGTGTTGTCTTTGCAGGTATTGCATTCGTAGTGCTACTCAGCATCGGGTCGAGAGTATGGATAGCGGCCCGGCAGAATCCGGCGGAAGTAATCAAAAGCGAATAAGTATCAATCCATGATTAGTTTATGCTATTTTAGTGCAGCATTGAACTCTCCTCCTTGCTAAGGAGGAGTCCCCGAAGGGGGAGGAGGTAGATACCCCAAGGATTTGAATCATACTGTGTGCCTTCTACCTCCCCGCCCTACGGGCACCCCTCCTTAGCAAGGAGGGGAGTTGATAACTCTAAATAAAGCAAACTAATTGATAGCATATACTTAATATACAAGAAGTATGATAATACATTACATAAAAGTAGCCTGGCGCAACCTGCTCCGGTACAAGACGCAAAGCATCATCAGTATTATGGGGCTGGCAGTAGGGTTCACCTGCTTTGCACTGGCTACCCTGTGGCTACGTTACGAAATGACGTATGACAGCTTCCATGCCGGCTCCGACCGCATGTACATGCTTTACGACAAGAGCAATGAAGCGTTTGGCAGCAACCGTAACTACCCTCCACCCTTGGCGAATCAGTTGAAAGCCGAATTCCCGGAGATCGAAGTTTCTTGTCCCATTAATCATTTCCGGGAATGGGAGTACAAAACAGATGATGAGCGTACATATTCCATTCTCACTATCAAAACCGATTCCTGCTTCCTGCAGATGTTCGACATTCGTCTGCTGAGTGGTACGATGGATTTCCTGAACGATGACGGTAAGATAGCTGTGACTCAAGAAACAGCTCTTCGCTTGTTCGGACAGGAAGACCCGCTGGGCAAAGTGCTCAAGGATGAAGGCAAGGAGTTGACCATCTGTGCGGTGGTGCAGGGGTGGGGCGAACATACCATTATTCCTTACGGCATTATGAAAGGTATCTTTCCGGTGGCCAAACGTAGCGACTGGACCTATAACGCCCTCAATATCTGGGTCAGGTTGAAAAAAGAAACCGATGTGGAAGCTTTTCGTGAGAAACTGTATCAGTACGAGAAGAAAATAGACGATGGAATCAATATCAGGCGCCTGCAGCTAATGCCGATCACCCAGTGCCGTTACGAATTTTATGCCTGGGATCTTCCCGTCCAGTTCCATTACCTGAAGCTATTCTCCTTGACGGGAGGCCTGATCATCCTTTGTGCCTTATTCAATTATTTGTCGCTCTTTGCCAGCCGCTTGCGTATACGTATCCGGGAGATGGCTCTGCGTACGGTGTGCGGATCGTCCTATGGCCGGTTGTATGCCCTGTTGTGCACGGAGTTTGTGATGATTTTGTGCTTCTCTTGCTTGCTGGGACTGGTATTTATCGAGATATGCCTGCCTACTTTCTTGGAATATACAAAGATCAAGGGCGGGGTATATGCCGAATCCTTGCTTTACTTTGCCACATTGGCTCTGTTGGCCATGTTGGCTTTCGGGTTGGTGTTGAACCATTTCAACCGGCGTGTCTTCCGGCAGGCATTGAAAGGAGCTACGGACAAGCGGTCGCAACAGTTCTTCCACCGTTCCAGTCTGGTGCTACAGATGAGCATCGGCTTGTTGCTGATCTTCTGTGTCGGGATTATTCTGAAACAAATCTATTATCTGAAAAGTGTAGACGTAGGCATGGAACGGAAGAATATTGTTATGCTGCAACTTGGCTTCACGAACAAGAGCGATGCTGTGGCCAATCATATCGGTAGCATACCTTGTGTCTCGGAAATGTTGACCGGGCTGATTTCGCTGTTTCCGCAAAGAGCGCGTATGAGCATGTGTATTTCCGATTGGGAGGATAAGCAACCGGCTGACGAACCGCTGGATGTAGAATGTGTTAACGGAGCCCGGAAAATGTTCGATTTCTATAAACTTCGATTACTGAAAGGTGAGGTTCCTTCTGCCGACGGAAGCGATGCAGGAAAAGTGATGATCAACGAAACGGCTGCCTTGAAGTTTGGCTGGAAAGACCCTATCGGCAAGTCGATATTCACGGAAAACGGCCATCGGCTTACAGTCATGGGATTGGTTAAGGACTTTCATCAAACTTCACCCACAACGCCTGTACAGCCCATTATATTTCAGTCTGCTAACCATAATAGTTTTGGTCTTTCAAACATCTTGATGAAGTACCAAACCGGCCAGTGGAAGCCGCTCCAAGCTGCTGTAGACAGTGTGATGAAGCAAAACTTTCCGGATATAAGGTACGAGTTGGTCAATGCGGAGGAGGAGTACGAAGGATTCCTGAAATCGGAAGACGCTCTGCTGAAGCTCCTGAGTTTCGTGGCGGTGGTATGTATCCTGATATCCGCATTCGGTATCTATTCTTTTGTAACGCTAACGTGCGAACGCCGCCGCAAGGAGATTGCCATCCGCAAGGTGAATGGTGCCAAGGTGAGCCACATCCTGTTGATCTTCCTGAAGGAGTATACCTTACTGCTGCTCATCGCCTCGACCATTGCCTTCTCGGTGGGGTATGTACTGATGAAACGCTGGCTCGAAAGCTATGTGGAACAAACGGCTATCAGTTGGTGGGTGTACGCATCCATCTTTGCAGGTATTGCAGGGGTGGTGGTATTCAGCATCGGGTCGAGAGTATGGAAAGCTGCCCGGCAGAACCCGGCGGAAGTAATTAAAAGCGAATAATAGAAAAAGATTATGATAAGACACTATTTAAAAGTAGCCTGGCGCAACCTGCTCCGGTACAAAACACAAAGCATCATCAGCATCGTAGGGCTGGCGGTAGGATTCACCTGCTTTGCCCTGGCTACGCTGTGGATACGCTACGAGATGACGTATGACAGCTTCCATCCGGATGCCAATCGCATCTATATGTTGTATGACAGTAATCATGCAGCCATTCAAAAGTACAGTCTGGACTATCCGGCTCCATTAGCCAATCGTTTGATGAATGAATTCCCGGAAATAGAATCATGTTGTGCCGTTCCTTTCCGTGAATACGAAGTACAAACGGGGCAACAACCTTATATCCTTCGGTGTACAGGTGTAGACTCTTGTTTCATCCGTATGTTCAACATCCGCCTGCTGGCCGGAAGCATGGATTTCCTGAATTCGGAAGATAAACTGGCTGTAACTCCGGAAACAGCAGTCAAGCTATTCGGGTCGGAGAAGGATGTCGTTGGGCGGACGGTTGAATGCAGTGATGGGAAAAGGGTTGTTTGCGCTGTGGTACAAGGGTGGGGCAGACAGACCAACTTAGCCTTCGATGCATTGAATGGTCTCGGCGCCGATTTCCAGGGTAATTGGAGAGGCGAGTATGCCCATATCTTACTAAAGCTGAAAGAAGGGGTGGAGAAAGATGTGTTCGGTAAGAAGCTGTACAAACATGTTATCGGACCCGAAACGATGAGGTATGTGCTCAATAATATGGAGATCATGCCCATCACCCAATGCAGATATACCGTCTATGCCGACTATCTCCCTATTCAGTTTCAGTACCTCATCCTGTTTTGTATAACCGGCGGGTTAGTTATACTTTGTGTATTGCTCAATTACCTTTTTCTTTTTACAGCCCGCTTGCGTATCCGCATCCGTGAAATGGCTTTACGCAAAGTCTGCGGTTCGTCCAACGGACGGCTGTATGCATTGCTTTCCATCGAGTTCGTACTGACCTTATCGCTCGCTTCTTTGGTAGGAATGGTTGTTGTCGAACTCTCCTTACCTTATTTCCGAGAGCTTTCGGGGGTAGAAGGAGATGTGTACACCTTCACGCTATTGTATCTGGCAGGAGCCTTGTCCGTGGCTATGTTGATGTTTTTGTTGGTATTGAATCATTTCAACCGCCGGTCCATGCAGCAGGCCATAAAGGGTGGTTCAGGCAGGGCCCACAGCCAATTCTTCAATCGGGTCAGCCTTGTTATGCAGATGGTCATCAGTGTTCTGTTTGTTTTCTGTATGGCCATCATTATGAAGCAGTTGTATTACCTGCATTATACAGATATCGGTATGGAACGGAAAAACATAGCCACTATGGCTTTCTGGGAAGGCGAACAGGCACCGGTGGTGGAGCATATCAAACAGATGCCTGTGGCGACTGAAGTATTGGATCGAGGTTATACCATCATTCCTGCCTTTGTGTATTACATCATGCCGATGAGCGATTGGGAGGGCAAGCAACCTTCGGACGATTCTTTTGATATGACCATGATCGACCAAGGGGAGTTTATGATGCCATTCTACCGGTTCCGGTTGCTGAAAGGAAAAGCACTGACCGGTACGCCCGAGGAGACCCACAGTGTGGTGATCAATGAAACTGCCGCAAAGAGATTCGGGTGGGACGAACCTATAGGCAAGACATTTATTGTAGACGGCGACCGGAAAGTTACAGTCGTGGGGCTGATTAAGGATTTTCATGTAAGCGCACCCACCGTACCTGTAGTAGCGACGATGATTACTTCCAGTTTATTTTATAAGGACGAATCACCTTCGACCACGATTCTGATGAAATACAGCGATAACCAGTGGCCAGTATTGCGGAGTGCTATCGACTCACTGATGGCACACAACTATCCGGCTGCTAAATATAGCCTCTTCAATCTCGAAGAAGAGTATGAACAATACCTGAAGTCAGAAAAGACGCTGCTGAAACTGCTCAGCATCGTGGCGGTGGTCTGTGTCCTCGTTTCTACTTTCGGTATCTACTCTTTTGTAACGCTGACCTGCGAACGCCGCCGCAAGGAGATTGCCATCCGCAAGGTGAATGGCGCTAAGGTGAGTCACATCCTGTTGATCTTCCTGAAGGAGTATACCTTACTGCTGCTCATCGCCTCGACCATTGCCTTCTCGGTGGGATATGCCCTTATGAAGCGTTGGCTCGAAAGCTATGTGGAGCAGACGCCTATCAGTTGGTGGGTGTATTGTGCTGTCTTTGCTGGCATCGCATTCGTAGTGTTACTCAGCATCGGGTCGAGAGTATGGATAGCCGCCAACCAGAATCCGGCGGAAGTAATTAAGAGCGAATAAACTGCACTAATCCTGCAAAAATTATAAAGAACAAAAATCAATAAATACTTATTATTATGATGATTAAGACAGAAAACTTACAGAAGATCTTCAAGACGGAAGAAGTAGAGACATGGGCATTGAACAATGTCAGTATTGCCATCAACCAAGGCGAATTCGTAGCCATCATGGGCCCGTCGGGCTGTGGCAAATCGACCTTGCTGAACATTCTCGGGTTACTCGATAACCCTACATCGGGCACGTACAGCCTGAACGGATGGGAGGTATCGAAGCTCACCGAATCGCAACGCACCGACTTGCGCAAAGGCGAAATCGGTTTCGTGTTCCAAAGCTTCAACCTCATCGACGAACTGAATGTGTACGAGAATATTGAACTCCCCTTGCTGTACATGGGCGTATCGTCCTCCGAACGCAAGCAGAAGGTAACAGCCGTGATGGAGCGGATGGGCATCACGCACCGACGCAAGCACTTCCCGCAACAGCTTTCCGGCGGACAGCAGCAACGTGTAGCCATTGCCCGTGCCGTGGTAGCCAACCCGAAACTGATCCTGGCCGATGAGCCGACGGGTAACCTCGACTCGAAGAACGGCAAGGAGGTGATGGAACTGCTCAACGAACTGAACAAAGAGGGAACCACCATTGTGATGGTGACGCACTCGCAACACGATGCCGGTTATGCGGCACGGATCATCAACCTCTTCGACGGGCAGGTGGTGACGGAAGTTAGTTTGTAATCTCTGTGGTGAAAAATAATTAATTAATTGTCCATTGTCAATTATTAGTCCTATTTTTGATACTTCAAAACAAACGTATAAGATGAAAGCAATATTCAATCAGTTTATCCCCACGAACCTGCTGTTCGGCCGGGGAAGTATCGAAAAGTTGGGAACCGAGAAGCTCCCTGGGTGCAAAGCATTGATCGTCATCTCTTCGGGCACCTCCATGCGCCGCTTCGGCTATCTGGACAAAGTGATCGGCCTGCTGGCGCAGAATGGCGCCCAGGCAGTGGTGTACGATAAAATCCTGCCCAATCCCATCCGGGCACATGTGATGGAAGCGGCAGCCCTGTGCAAACAGGAAGGGTGCGACTTCGTGATCGGGCTGGGGGGCGGAAGCTCCATCGACTCGGCCAAGTCCATCGCTGTGATGGCTTGCAACCCGGGCGATTACTGGGACTACATCGGCGGCGGAACGGGCAAAGCCCAACCCGTACTCGGCGGTGTGCTGCCCATCATCGCCATCCCTACCACCGCCGGAACAGGCACCGAAGCCGATCCGTGGACGGTGATCACGCACGAGGAACGCAACGAGAAAATTGGTTTCGGCAACCAGTACACCTTCCCTGTACTCTCCATCGTCGACCCCGACCTGATGGTATCCGTACCGCCGCACCTCACAGCCTACCAGGGCTTCGACGCCTTCTTCCATGCTGCCGAAGGGTATATCGCCCGCATCGCCACGCCGGTGAGCGACCTGTATGCCTTGAAGAGTATCGGCTTGCTATACCGCCACCTGGCACAGGCCGTAGCCGACGGCAACGATATGGAAGCCCGTACACAGGTGGCGCTGGCCAGCATGCTGTCGGGCATGGTAGAGTCCACCTCCGGATGCACCTCCGAACATTCCATGGAACATGCCATGAGCGCCTATTATCCGGCGTTGCCGCACGGAGCCGGACTGATCATCATCTCACTGGCGTACTTCACCGCATTTGCACAGACCGTCCCCGAACGCTTCATGCAGATGGCCGAAGCCATGACGGGTCAGCCCAGCAACGACCCGATGGACTTTGTCCGCGCCCTGGCCGCCATGCAGAAGGCTTGCGGTGTAGATACGTTGACCATGAGCGAGTGGGGGATCACCGAGGCCGATCTGCCCCGGTTCGTGCAGAATGCCCGCGACAACATGGGTGGACTTTTCGGCGTGGATCCGCGCAAGCTTACCGATGAAGAGGTGCTGGGTATTTACCGGGATTCTTTCAGGTAGGCTGTAGGCACATACATACGCAGAAAGGCGTAACATCTGTTTGTACATGGATGTTACGCCTTTTTCGTTTCAGTTTGTCACAATTATTCCAAAGTGTTTTTTTCTACTTTTTTTCTTCCTTTCTTGTTTGATAGTTTTCCAACCTACAATACTCCGGAATGCTATCGGGGATGCTAATTTGGTTGAGTGCCATATACGATAAGTATGCACTTAATGTCTTCTTATAAGTATTCTGAGTCATCTTGCGCTTTTTACTTTCGTATTTGCACAAGGTTGAGTTGTCTAAACCAACAATCTCAGCTGCCCCACGAATACTCTGATTGCATTTTTTCCGAAGAGTTATAATAACCTCTACGTCCGATTGCAGGAGAAAATTTAAATACTGGTCTAATTCATTTTGCGCAAGTTCGCAGGGTAGCGATTTGTTTTCAACATTTTTGTCTTTCTGCATAAAAGTATTAATCTTATTTAAAGTGCGAATATATCACTCACTTTTTTACCAAGTGCGGTCTACTGCGACCGCACTTAATAAAAAACATCTGCTTACATTTGCCTTTGTAAGCATAACCAATCATCAAAAATAAAGAATTATGGAAAACAAGATCTTACTAATTAATCCGGCCGACGCCTTACTCAACCCCTCCGTCCTCCGGATGATCGAAGCCGAAGGCATGCGCGGTTGCGGCATCTACTTTGCCTTGTTGGCATTCATCACTCAATCGGGCAGTCTCAGTGTACCACTCTCCAAACTCGGTTCTCTCGCCCTGCGCATCGGTACCCGTCCACACCTGCTGAAACGCATAGCTACACTTTACCAACTTTTCACGGTAAAGAACGACCGGATCTACGCTCCGGATCAGATACGAACGCAAGCGGAAACAGTCCCCTCACGGGTTGACAACACAGTTGAACAGGTGCTTGAACCTACGGTTGAACTGCCAGTTGAACCACGAGTTGAACAGGCAGTTGAACCCACAGTTGAACCGCGTACTGAACCTGCCAAACCCACTCGTAAACGCCTGAAAGCCAACAAAAAGCGCACATCCACCCCCTCGCGCCCTCACGTACGTACGCGCACTTCTGTTGTTGATGATAATAATATTATCTCAGATAATATTATAAACAACAACATCAAAAACGCCTGCATACGTGCATCGACCGGGCAAGCACCTTTGCCCCCGCCGGACGAGCTGGCCTGCCTGGCGCTCGTCGACACGCTGGCCGCCGACGAAACGTGGCTGGACAAGGTATGGCCCACCACGGAGCTTGCCAAGGAGCACCGCACCCACCTGCCGCAGATAGTCGAAGCGTTCAAGACCCATATCCAGGCTTTCGGCAAGGAGGACGAACTGCCCACGCTCCGGAGCGTACGTCGGTACTTCCTCAACTTCGTAGCCTCGGATTGCCGCACGGGCCGGAGGCTACGCGAACAGATCACCGTATGGCAGGAAGCTGCCCGGGCTGCCAACCCGTATCGCTATGAGGTGCTTATCGATGGCCGACGTACATACATGGGAGGCTGTCCCATTCCCGACGATGCACCTCCACGGCCTACGCTTGCCGCTTGTTGGGATTCGGCGTACCAGATGTGGCGTGCCTAACCATGCCGGGGTGTTTGCAACCGGAAATCGAGGTATTTGCTACCGGGAATCCGGGTGATTGCAACCGTCAAATAGGGTAAATGCTACCGGCAACCAGTGGGTTTGCAACCGCCAACCGGACACTTTGCAACCGGGAAATACCTGGTTTGCTACCGGCAAAGGTCAATCTAAAATAGACACTATTATACAACCAACTAATAACCAGAAAAATAATGAATTATGATTTCCACTCCATCGGAGTAAACACGTTTGGCCGCACGAGCGGCCGCATCAAAACATTCTGTCCCGAATGTCACGAAAACCGCAAAAACAAACGCGACAAGTCGCTCAGCGTCGACATCGACCGCGGTTTGTGCCACTGCCATTACTGTGGCTATACCGTAAATCTGGCTCATGTCAAGGCCAATGAAGAGCGCAAACGCCGACAGACGGAAGCCACTTCCCCACATCCGCACGAGGCCGCACACTTCGTCCGCCCGGTGTACGATGCCGACCGCGTGAGTGCGTTAAGCCCTCGTACCACCCGTTGGCTGGTAGAGCAACGCTGCATTCCGCAAGAAACACTTACCCGCATGCGCATCAGCGAAGCGCAGGAATGGATGCCGCAAACCGGCGCCACGGCCAATTGCATCTGTTTTCCGTATTTCGAAAACGACCGGCTCATCAACATCAAGTACCGCGACGGAGCCAAGAACTTCAAGCTCGTCACCGGTGCCGAGCTCATTCCCTACAACATCGACGGTATTCTGGCCACACCCGAAGCCATCGTGGTAGAAGGCGAATTCGATGCCCTGTCGTTCGTTGCCATGGGGCGCACGGACGTGGTGAGCGCCCCCGCCGGGGCATCGGCCAACCTGGCCTGGCTCGACCGTTTTGCCGGTTCGCACTTTGCCGACAAGCGTTGCATCTACCTGGCGGTGGACAACGACCCGAAGGGCATCGTTTTGCGCGACGCACTTCTGCAACGTTTCGGCCCCGAGCGCTGCCGAATCGTACACTTCGGTCCCGGCTGCAAGGATGCCAACGAGCACCTGGTCCGCTACGGAATCAGCAGCCTGCGCATCGCCTTGGAGCAGGCACAGGAGCTGCCCATAACGGGTGTGTACACAGCCGACGACTTACAAGATGAGCTGCGCCGCTTGTTCGAAAACGGGTTGAAGCGTGGGGCCGAAACGGGTTGGCCCACATTCGATAAGATCTGCACCTTCGAGCTCCGCCGGTTGGTGGTGATGAGCGGTATCCCTGGCGATGGGAAGTCGGAGTTCACCGACGAACTCGTGCTTCGTCTATGTCTGCGCCATGACTGGCAGATAGCCTTTTTCAGTCCCGAAAACATGCCCATCAGCTACCACTACAACAAGCTGGCCGAGAAGCTTACCGGGCTAAAATTCGCACGTGATACACCTGGAATGACGGAAACACTCTATCAGGGAGTTCAGCGTTTCCTGACGAAAAACGTGGTGCACATCCTCCCTAGCGAAAGACACACAGTCGATGCGATTCTGCAAAAGGCACATGCCCTGGTGGTACGTCGCGGCATCCGGATACTGGTGATCGACCCCTTGTCGCGCATTGAGCACCAACGTCCGGAAGGGCTCACCGAAACACAGTATCTCTCGGAACTGCTCAACCGCCTGTCTACCTTTGCCATGCAGAACGATTGCCTGGTGATTCTCATTGCCCATCCGCGCAAGATGGAACGCCATCCGACCACCCAGCGGCGGTTGGTTCCGGAGATGTACGACATCAGCGGATCAGCCGAATTTTTCAACAAAGCCGATTATGGAATCATTGTGGAGCGTGATCAGCAAGTGAACGTGGTGCGCATCCATGTGCAGAAGGTGAAGTACAAACACCTGGGCACTCCCGGAGTGGTGCCGCTGATGTACAACATGGCGAACGGGCGGTATGCCACCTGCGAAGAGTGTACGGATGCAAGTGTACCGGTGGAGCAGCGTATACGGAATGCGCAGTTTGATACCGACTGCTGGCTGCCCAAAGAAGAGGAACCCGATCTGTTTGCCGAATGTGAGTAATTAACGCATCATGGCTCGCCCAATACAGCCACAATCAGTTTCACCTGTGTCGGTGTGTAGCGTTTCGATTTAGGCGTCAGTCCATTGTCGGCCAACTGCCGGCGCAGGTCGGGGTAGAAGTCTATCCATTCGTTGAACTCGCGCCGGGCACTGCACGACTGAATGTTGGGAAGGTACATCTGTGCCAGCTCAGACTTGCCGTAGCTGCGCAGGCGGAAAGGAGTTTCGTCCTGGGGCATTGCATGCATATTCATCGTTGCGTTATTTGATTTTACTGTCTTAAAGGTACTCATTTTCAGCGAGATATCCAAGGATTTCAGGGCTTATTATGGGGCACGTATTGCGTAGTTGTGTGCAGTTGTGCGTGTTATTGCGTGTTATTGTGCAGTTGTGTGCAGATGTGTGCAGTTGCGCGTATAGCCCCTTTTCGGTGTCGTATCTTTGTTTCAGCAACGAGGGAGAATGACCTTCCTCGCCAAGAAAAACCAACAAATTTATGGCATTAGTAAATGTAGTGCGCGCACAGCGCAGAAAGAAGTTGGGCGACAAAACTTCGCCCCTGTTGTACTACATCAAGCAGAAACCCGGCGACAGCAAGGTATTCGACCTGGCTCGCCTGGCTGCTGAAATCGAAACCATTGGCGCGCTCTCCGTCGAGGATGTACGCCATGTGCTCAACTCCTTCGTCCGCTCCATGAAAGTGGTACTTCGCGACGGTAACCGGGTGAAGATCGACGGGCTGGGTACGTTCTACATCACCCTCACCTGTCCGGGTGTGGAAGCGGAAAAGGAGTGTACGGTACGCAACATCAAGCGGGTAAACCTCCGCTTCCGCGTAGACAACACCCTGCGACTGGTGAACGACAGCACCGCTACCACCCGCAGTGCACCCAACAATGTGGTGTTCAACCTCCTGTCGAAGGATACCGATACGGTTCCCGCCGAAGACGACAGCGCTCCGAAACCATTCGACCCGGGAGCGTAAGGTAATTGAGCTTTGAAAGGAGGTGTATAAGAGCGTATGAAGAAGTTTAATTGGGCTACCCTGTTGAAGGTAGTGATTGCAGCAGCTACGGCTGTGCTGGGAGCTTTGGGCATTCATGGAATGAACTAAGGCAGTAGGTAAGAAGTGAATAGCGGCTCACCGGAGAGAGTTCTCTGGGGAGCCGCTATGGTTTTCTTTATTCGGCAAGCAGCAGTTCCTCTACAAACTTGGTAAAAGTAGCGCATTTGTCAATTTGCTTTAACTCATTATAGTGCTCTTTGGTCAAAGGATTGACGAGTGGTTCCACGTCTCTTCCGTGCTTATCGTACTTGCGGCCTACCAATCCGAATATATCTCCTATGGTTGCCGCCGGATGATAATGGGTGGTTTCAGGGTCATCCTTTTCCAGGTCATAACCTAATTGGGTTTTTATATGCTCCCAGGTTAGGCAGGGATCAATCCCGGTGAAAATCTCCCTGAGTCCTAAAAACCATGCTTCAACTTCCATGATTGCAAAGATAAACCTGATTTCCCGGGCATGTCCGGTGGCATCGATCTCTGCTTGGTTAGCCGATATAAAGCGCTTTATCAGTTCCTGGTTGATGGTTCTTTGATTTTTATTCGCTTTCTTGTATACGTCGCCATACACATCTCGCAGCCCCACTACTTTGCAGAAACCTTTTTGGGTTAAGCCTTCGACTCTGCTCTTTATCTTCGACAGCACGGAGTTATCGTTGCCTACGTTGACAATCATGTAAAAGAAAGGTGCATCTTTATCGCCAAAATCGTATGGAGCATAGTTCAGTTGGTCATTGATTAAGGCGTGGCACTCGATTCGTATATCTTGGAATTCGAACATTTGTTTAAGCAATTCCCGGGTAAGAATCAGTTCGGCTTGTCCTTCCACAAATACAGCTATCTTTCTCATTTCTTGTGTCGGGCTATGAAATCGGACGAAAACAAATCGAAATTGCTAAGTCCTGTGAACTCGAAATCGTCAAAAAGTTCAGGAGTATTCTGTCTGTTGATAGCCGTAACATGGGTTCCTTCTCGCTGAAGAATGTTCCAATATTTCAGATCGACCACGTCCATCAGGAAGTTGTCATTGGAGGTTGCTATCAACTGGATCTGATGTTGCAGGCAGAAATTATATACATATTTTCCTAATTGTATGGCTCTGTCATAGTCCAATCCTTCGCAAAAGTCATCGATCACCAGAGTGGCTGATTCTTCTTTTCTTGTGGCTATATAATTGAGGAGAACTAACAAAAACACCGATCTTAACATTCCTTGAGACAGCAATCCTTGCCACAAATAAGTATTGACTCCTTCTTCTTCTACTTGAAGTACTTTAAGGGCTGATTTATCACCTATTTCCACAACTTCCATTTTGGTAATGGGGTAATGAATGGCATTCAATTCTTCTCGGATTTCCTGTTTACTTTTGTCGTCTAACTTCTCGAACATAGTAATCAGGTCTTCGCACTTTGACATAATTTTGAAGATATCGATGCTACCTTGCATAGGGAGAACCATATTAAATAAAATGCCATACGAGTTCTCAGCCCATTTGAAGATTTGTTCGACAAACGGATATAACTGGGTATCTCTCCGCACATGTATCGTAAGCTTGTTGGCAGGTGGGTTTATGGATTCTTCAAAAAAGATTGTTTCTTTAGCATTTCTCCGGATATATTCCCGGCCCTCTTTATCTGTCAGAGATTCGGAAATGAATGCTCCTCCATAATAATTAAACGAATAAGTCAACTCATTAGTCTGGTCGTAATAAGTGATGGTATAGCCAAAAGTATCATATTCCTTAAGTTCTCTTTTCTGAAGTAAAATATCAACCAATTCGTTCAGTACATCAATGGTTCTTGATTTGCCCACAGCATTTTTCCCCACAATAAGACTTACATCATCAAAACGAATGTTGTCCAATGACCAAGTCGGAGAAGTGAATTGAATCTGTTTTAGCTTCATAACATTATATTATTGCTTATTCCCTGCAAATATATCAAAAGAATGCATTACTTCTTATATCCTCTCAAAAAAAACATCCTTCTTCTGTGTGTGAACACCATCAGATATGTGCCACAATAGCTTCGCGCAAGCTGCTCATGGAGTAGGGCTTGGTCACCACATCGATGCATCCGGCCTGGAGTGCCACCTGCCGTTCGGTATAGCGCCCGTGCGGCACTACGGCCAATACGGGGATGCCTGGCAGGATGCTATAAATCTTCTTCACGGCTTCGGCCACTTCTTCGGCCGACGAAGGAATATTCATCAGTACCAGGTTGAAGTGTTCGCTGGCAAAACGTTCGACGGCTTCGGCAGCCGATGGGACCCGAATCAGGTCATAGATTTCTTCGAGTGCCAGGGCTATAAACCGGTAATCGTCTTCGACCGGTTCCACAACGAGTAGCCGTTTCTTTCCGCCGAGCGTCTCCACCGGTTTCGGACGAACCGTTTCGACGTACTCTTCCGACTGATGCAGCGGAAGGTTGAACGAGAAAGCGCTCCCTACACCAAATACGGAGTTAACCTCGACGCTCCCGCCCAACAACTCGACAAGCCCCTTGGAGATAGCAAGTCCCAGCCCGGTTCCCTGCGCAAAGCTGTCCAGCTTCTCGAAACGGTGGAAGATGGTACCCAGCTTATCGGCTTCGATGCCCCGTCCGGTATCGACCACCGTGAAGGTAAGCGAGCCATCGTCCATCAACTCCAGGCGTATGGTGATACTGCCTTTCTCGGTATTCTTAATGGCATTGGAGAGGAAGTTATACAGAATCTGTTTCACGCGGATGGGGTCGGTCATCATCCATATATCTTCTTCCGGACGAATGGTGATCAGTTCTACTCCCGGTTTCATCCGCACGCGGTGTACCTGACTGATCTCGTCGATCAGCGTACAGACATTCGTCTGCTTCAGGTTGATTTCGCTCTTCCCGGATTCGATGCGCGAGATGTCGAGAATATCGTTAATGAGCTGCAACAGCAGGCTGCTGTTGGTACGGATGATCTCTACGTATTCGTCACGGTTTTCCTGGTCTTCCTCAGCGGCAATGATCTCCGAGAAACCCACAATGGCATTGAGCGGTGTGCGTATCTCGTGGCTCATATTGGCCAGAAAGGTAGACTTCATACGGTCGGCTTCTTCGGCTTTCTTCTTGGCATCGGTCAGTTCCTTGATACGCTTCACCCGGTCGCCGATGTCGCATATCAACGCCAGTACCTGGTTCTCTTTGAAGGGAACCATCCGCGCCTGGAAGTAGTAACGCACATCGCTCATGTCGAGGTGATACTCTATTTCGCGCAGCTTCCCGTCGGCCAGACAATCGTGTATATTGCGCTTGTACAGGTCGCACACCTCGGGCGAAAAGATGTGGTGTGCGTCGACACCTATCAGGTCTTTGAGGGAGTGCAACAGGGATTCACCTTCGGAGATGAATACATCGCGGAAGAAAAATGCATCGTCGAAAATAAAGATGAAGCCCGGAGAAGCTGTGAGGAACTTCTCGAAACGATTGTCTAACGTCTGGATTGTTTCCTGATCGTGAATAGTATCCTGAATGCTGCGGGTGTATCCCATTATTTTCCGGCTGGCGCCTTCGCCGGTATCTTGGTAAGAGAAAATACAGTCGCACAACCAGAATGTTTGATTTTGAGCGTTTATGCAACGGTATTTTATTGTTATAATTTGTCCTTCCTTTGTAAGTGCCGACGTCATACCGGCATACAGGCCGGGCAAATCTTCGGGGTGCACATAGTGCTCAAAACCAGTAAACTGCCCGTCGGTAAAGCCAGCCCGGTCCATTCCTAATGTAGCAGAATAGTTGTTCAGAAAAACCAATAACCTGCTACTGGGATCGTATTCCCATATACCGATTTGCTGTGCAGTGAGTGCCGCAAGCACCTTTTGGTGATAACCTGCTGATATTTTTGCTTTCATTCGTGTTACTGTAATAGCCAATAAAGTGCAAATATCACAAAAAACGAACAAATTATGGCAGGAAAGTCGTTATTTATTGTTTTTGGCGCATATATTTATACGATTTAAAAAAAGAGTTCCCTCCCAACACGCACTTGTACGTGTTGGGAGGGAACTTCCTTATTTGTATATGCCGGTTACAGGATTTCGAGCATCTTGAAGCATTTCACCAACTTACCGATAGCCGTATCGATCTGTTCTTTGCTGTGAGTAGCCATCAGCGAGAAACGTATCAGGGTATCATTAGGCGAACAGGCAGGAGGAACAACCGGGTTGACAAAGACGCCTTCGTCGAACAACATCTTCGTTACCATGAATGTTTTCTCCATATCGCGCACGTATAGCGGGATGATGGGAGTAGAGGTGTGACCTATCTCAAAGCCCAGGTCGCGGAAACACTTCAACGAGTAGTTGGTCATTTCCCACAGGTGAGCAATGCGTTCGGGTTCGGTTTTCATGATGTGCAGGGCAGCACGGGCAGCAGCTGTTGCGGCAGGCGTGTTGCTGGCACTGAATATATACGGACGCGAGTTGTGGCGCAGGTAGTTGATGATCGACTCGTCGGCAGCAATGAATCCGCCGATGGCAGCCAGTGACTTGCTGAACGTACCCATGATAAGGTCTACATCGTCTGTCAAACCGAAATGATCGCACGTACCGCGTCCCTGACGTCCCAGTACACCCAATCCGTGTGCTTCGTCGACCATGATGCTGGCATTGTATTTCTTCGACAGGCGTACAATCTCGGGCAGGTTGGCAATGTCGCCTTCCATGCTGAATACTCCATCGACCACGATCAGCTTGATAGCTTCCGGACGACACTTCTGCAGTTCTTTCTCCAACGACTCCATATCGTTGTGCTTGAACTTCAGGACGGTAGAGAAGGAGAGGCGCCGGCCTTCGACGATAGAAGCATGATCGAGCTCGTCGCAGATGACATAGTCTTCGCGGCCCGTCACGCAAGATACCACACCCAGGTTTACTTGAAAACCGGTAGAGTAGATGATCGCGTCTTCTTTGCCAACGAATTCGGCCAGCTCTTTTTCGAGTTCCAGGTGGAGGTCAAGTGTTCCATTCAGAAATCGTGAACCGGCACAGCCTGTGCCATATTTCCGGGTAGCTTCGACGGATGCTTCAATAACTTTAGGGTGGTTTGTCAAGCCAAGGTACGAATTCGAACCGAACATGAGCACCTTTTTTCCACTCATCACCACTTCCGTATTCTGTTCGCTTTCAATACAGCGAAAGTACGGGTATACGCCTTTTGCTTTTACTTGTTGCGGCAGGTCGTATTTTACTAACTTATCTTGTAATAATCCCATGAAATTAGTGTATATTTCTCTGTTTCAAGGCTTAACAATCGCCTTAGTTTCAATTTGTTCCATACGGACATCTAAAACAGGGGGCAAAGATAACAAAATAAGTATTTAAGTGTTTCTTTTCTCTTAAAAAATATATTCAACCCTGTTTTGTATTTAACAGTGAACCTTATTATTAAGAATTTTGTATTACTTTTGTCACCTACTTTTGACAGTGAAGAAATAAAATGGTCGAAAATTTAAAGAAAATAGTTTTTATTGTGAATCCCATCTCCGGGACGCAGAACAAGGAGCATATTCTTCAGTTGATTGAAGAAAAGATTGACAAGGCCAGGTACGACTACCGGATAGTCTATACGGAAAGAGCCGGTCATGCGGTCGATATTGCTGCCCAGGCTGCCTGGGAAGGAGTACATACGGTGGTAGCCATCGGCGGAGACGGCACAATCAATGAAGTGGGCCGTTCGCTGGTACATACCAATACTGCACTGGGAATTATTCCGTGCGGATCGGGTAATGGACTGGCGCGCCATCTGCATATCCCGATGGACTATAAGGGAGCGGTGGAAGTCATCAACGAAGGGCTGATCGAAACCATCGATTACGGGAAGATCAACGAAACGGCCTTCTTCTGCACCTGCGGAATGGGGTTCGATGCATTTGTCAGTCTGAAATTTGCCAATGCCGGGAAACGGGGATTGCTGACGTATCTGGAAAATACCCTGAAAGAGAGTCTGACCTACCAACCGGAAACCTACGAACTCGAAACGGAAGACGGTACGTACAACTACAAAGCTTTCCTGATAGCCTGCGGCAATGCATCCCAGTATGGCAACAATGCCTACATTGCTCCGCAAGCCATGCTCACGGATGGACTGATGGATGTAACCATCCTCGAACCGTTCACCGTACTCGACGTACCTTCGCTCTCGTTCCAACTGTTCAATAAAACCATCGACCAGAACAGCCGCATCAAAACATTCCGCTGCAAGAAGCTGCGCATACGCCGTGCAGCTCCCGGAGTGGTACATTTTGACGGCGACCCGATGATGACCACCGAAAACATCGACGTGGAGATCATCGGCAAAGGCCTGAAAGTAGTGGTACCCCAATATCCGGAGAAAGACCACAACACCAATGTATTGCAGAAAGCACAGGAGTACGTCAACGGATTAAAGATAATCAACGAGGCCATCGTGGAGGATTTAGCCTACAAAAACAAGAAAATACTGAAGAAACTTACTAAAAAGTAAGAGAATGTGTATTTTTGTACGCTACAAGAAAAACAAGGATTACAAACATTAAACAATAAATCAGATATGTATAGAACAACTACATGCGGAGAGCTAAGGATCTCTGACGTAAATAAGGTGGTGACCCTGGCAGGTTGGGTACAACGCAGCCGCAAAATGGGTGGTATGACATTCATCGACCTGCGCGACCGGTACGGCATCACCCAACTGGTATTCAACGAAGAAGTAAATGCCGAACTGTGCGAACGCGCCAACAAACTGGGACGCGAATTCGTGATCCAGATCAAGGGAACCGTCAACGAACGCTTCAGCAAGAATGCCAACATGCCCACGGGCGACGTCGAAATCATCGTATCCGAACTCACTGTGCTGAACGCAGCCATCACCCCTCCGTTCACCATCGAAGACAATACCGATGGGGGAGATGATATCCGCATGAAGTACCGCTACTTAGACCTGCGTCGCAACGCGGTACGCGCCAACCTGGAACTTCGCCACAAGATGGCGCTCGAAGTACGTAAATACCTCGACAGCATGGGATTCCTCGAAGTAGAGACTCCGATGCTGGTAGGATCGACTCCCGAAGGAGCCCGCGACTTTGTGGTACCCTCGCGCATGAATCCGGGACAGTTCTATGCCTTGCCCCAATCGCCCCAAACCCTGAAGCAGCTGCTCATGGTATCGGGCTTCGACCGGTACTTCCAGATTGTGAAGTGCTTCCGCGATGAGGACTTGCGTGCCGACCGTCAACCGGAATTCACACAGATAGACTGCGAAATGAGCTTCGTAGAACAGGAAGATGTGCTGACGACCTTCGAAGGTATGGCCAAACACCTATTCAAAACCATCCGTGGCGTAGAGCTTACAGAAACCTTCCAACGCATGTCCTGGCACGATGCCATGAAACAGTACGGCAGCGACAAGCCCGACCTTCGTTTCGGCATGAAGTTCGTTGAGCTGATGGACATCCTGAAAGGACACGGTTTTCCGGTATTCGACAGCGCCGCTTACATTGGTGGTATCTGCGCCGAAGGAGCCGCCCACTATACCCGCAAACAACTCGATGCCCTGACTGAGTTCGTCAAACGTCCGCAGATCGGCGCCAAGGGATTGGTATATGCACGTGTGGAAGCCGATGGCTCGGTAAAATCGAGCGTAGACAAATTCTACACACCGGAAGTGTTGCATCAGATGAAAGAAGCATTCGGCGCCAAGCCGGGCGACTTGATCCTGATCCTCTCCGGCGATGATGCGATGAAGACCCGCAAGCAACTCAACGAGCTTCGCTTGGAGATGGGAACACAGCTTGGCCTGCGCGATAAGAATACATTCGTTTGCCTGTGGGTGGTAGACTTCCCGCTGCTCGAATGGGACGAAGAATCCGGACGCTTCATGGCTATGCACCATCCGTTCACATCGCCCAAACCCGAAGACTTCGACCTGCTCGATACCGATCCGGGTGCTGTACGCGCCAATGCCTACGACATGGTTATCAACGGTGTAGAAGTAGGTGGCGGATCGATCCGTATCTTCGACAGCGAACTGCAAGCCAAGATGTTCAAGCTCTTGGGCTTCACCCCCGAACGTGCACAGGAACAATTCGGCTTCCTGATGAATGCCTTCAAGTATGGCGCTCCTCCTCACGGCGGATTGGCGTATGGGCTCGACCGTTGGGTATCGCTCTTCGCCGGACTGGATTCCATCCGCGACTGTATCGCTTTCCCGAAAAACAATTCCGGACGCGATGTGATGCTGGATGCTCCCGCCGCACTCGAACAGACACAATTGGATGAACTCAACCTGGTGATCGATATCAAAGAGAAATAATGAACAAATACCGTTCTTTATATAATACTACCCTGTCACTCTTTAGCAATCTCTTGCTGGTGACGGGGTGTTTTATAGTCTGCCGCCTCGTATTCTACTGGGAGAACCATGCCATGTACGAGGACATGACTACCGGGAAGATGCTTAAGATTCTGAACGGTGGGTTGTTGTTCGATATTTCCGCTATTCTCTATACCAACCTGCTGTATGTGGCCCTTATGCTGATTCCCCTGCACTTCAAAGAAGGGAAGCTCTATCAGCAGATAGCCAAAGGCATCTTTGTGGTGACCAACTTTGTGATCATCGCCATGAACCTCATGGATACGGTTTACTTTCAGTACACCAACCGCCGTACTACAGCTACCGTGTTCAGTGAATTCAGTCACGAAAACAACCTGGGTACCATCTTCGGCACCGAACTGATCAACCATTGGTACCTTACCCTGCTGGCTATTGCTTTTGGATATATCTTGTTCCGCTTCTACCGCAAACCTGCGCAATGCAAGATCTACAATCTGCCTCTGTACTACTTAGTGCATACGGCTACGCTGGCATTGCTCATCATGCCTTGCATCTGGGGACTACGTGGGGGAATCGGCTATCAGGTGCGCCCTATCACGATCAGTAATGCCAATCAGTATGTAGAGAAACCGTTGGAAGCCGCCATTGTGCTCAATACACCTTTCTCTATCTACCGCACCTTCGGGAAGAAAACGTTTGTCAACCCCAACTATTTCAAGGACGACCAACGGGCGGAGATGCTGAAACTCTACTCGCCCTTACACGTCCCGGCCGATACGGTGAAGTTCAAACCCCTGAATGTGGTCTTGTTCATCCTCGAAAGCTTCGGTCGCGAAAACAGCGGATTGCTCAATCCCGATCTGGACAATGGCACCTATAAAGGATACACTCCGTTCTTAGATTCGCTGATGACACAAGGGCTGACCTATCAGTATGCCTTTGCCAACGGGCGTAAAAGCATCGACGGCATGCCTTCGGCCTTATCGGGGATACCGATGTTTATCGAGCCTTACTTTCTGACTCCTTCGTCACTGAATACCGTCAGCAGTTTTGCCGGCGAACTGCGCAAGAAGGGGTATTACACCGCTTTCTTCCACGGAGCTCAAAACGGTTCGATGGGATTTGAAGCATACGCGCGCACCTCCGGGTTTATGGACTACTTCGGTCGCACGGAATTCAACAATGATAAGTATTACGACGGTACCTGGGGCATTTGGGACGAAGAGTTCTTCCAGTTCTATGCCAGTAAGCTTTCCACCTTCAAGCAACCTTTTGCAACCGGATTGTTCAGTTTGTCATCGCATCATCCGTTCCATGTTCCCGAACGGTACGAAGGAGTATTCCCCAAAGGTACTGCCCCCGTACACCAGTGCATCGGCTATAGCGATCATGCGTTGAAGCTCTTCTTCGAAAGGGTAAAGAACGAACCCTGGTTTGACAATACGTTGTTCGTATTCACTCCGGATCATGCCAATCCGGGTTACCATCCCGAATATACCACCACCCAAGGTGTATTCTCCATACCTCTTTTGTTCTATCAACACAACAGTAACCTGAAGGGCTTTGTCAATGCCATCGGGCAACAAATCGATATCATGCCGACGGTACTGAGCTACTTAGGATATGACCAGCCATACATCTCATTCGGATGCGACTTGCTCACGACTCCCCCCGAGGAAACGTTCGCCGTGAATTACATCAATGGCATATACCAGTTCTTCAAAGGAGACTATTTATTGCAGTTCGACGGCAGGAATGTGGTAGGCATGTATCAGTTCAAAACCGACCGGATGCTGGAGAACAACCTGATGGGAAAAGTTCCCGAACAAGCAGCCATGGAGAATGAATTGAAGTCTATCATTCAGCAGTACATGGAACGGATGAATGCAGATGAACTGGTAGTGAAGTAGTTTCGGTTCACCACAGAGTCACACAGAGTTCCACAGAGTTTTTTTCTTAACTTCTCTATGTGTCTCTGTGATGAATAAAGAAATAAAAACTCTGTGGAACTCTGTGTGACTCTGTGGTGAATAAATCACTAATCCAGGAAGCGCTTCGTCAGTCCATCATAAGCATCAATACGGCGATCGCGCAGGAACGGCCACCAGCGACGTACATTCTCCGAGCGGGTCATATCTACCTCTACAATCATATTCTCCGGGCAGTCATTGGCAGCTTCTGCCAGAAGTTCGCCTTGCGGGCCAGCTACGAAGCTGTTTCCCCAAAACAAGATACCGTTTGTTTGTCCGGAAGGGTCGGGTTCATGTCCCACCCGGTTGACCGAGACTACCGGTAGCCCATTGGCCACTGCATGCGCCCGTTGCGAAATAACCCATGCACCCAACTGGCGAAGTTTCTCATCGTCCGTATCCGTACTTTCCCATCCGATAGCTGTGGGGTAGATCAATATCTCGGCTCCTCTCAATGCCATCAAGCGGGCAGCTTCGGGATACCACTGATCCCAACACACCAGCACGCCCAGTTTCCCCAGCGATGTCTGTATCGGCTCGAAGCCCAGATCGCCCGGAGTGAAATAGAACTTCTCGTAGTAAGCCGGATCATCCGGAATATGCATCTTACGGTATTTGCCAGCTATACTTCCATCGCGATCGAACACTACCGCTGTATTGTGGTACAAGCCTGGAGCCCTACGCTCGAACAACGAAGTGACCAGCACCACTTTGTGCGTAGCAGCCAACTCGGAAAAGAATCCGGTGGACGGACCGGGAATGGACTCAGCCAGATTGAACAGCTCCGTGTTCTCCGTCTGGCAGAAGTAGAGCGAATTGTGCAGTTCTTGTAACACGATAAGCTGCGCACCGTTGGCAGCACACCGTTCGATATTCTTTGCCAGGTTCATCAGGTTAGTACGGATGTCAGGCGTATTGGATTGTTGAATCAATCCGATTCTTATTTTTCTCATATTCTTATTTCATTACTCTTTACTTCATTACTCGCCACTGATCACTCCCTTCGGGTATTGCATCGTGACACAGTGCAACGAACCGTGTTGCTTGATCAATGCCCGGCAGTCGATACCCACGATCTCATACCCGGGAAATGCTTGTTGCAATACTTCGGAAGCTTTCCGATCGTTGTCCGGCTGGTTGTATGTGGGGTAGAGCACTGCCTGATTCAGGATCAGGAAATTGGCGTAGGTAGCCGGAAGCCGTTCGCCGTCTTCTTCAATCTTGTCGGCCATAGGAAGCGCTAAGAGGCGGTACGGTTCACCTTTCAATGTCTGGAACGTATGCAGTTGCTGCTCCATGGCATGCAACGCTTCGTAGTGCTCATCGTCCCGATCTGTACACTGTACGTATGCAATGGTGTCGGGTGAGCAGAAGCGGGCCAGTGTATCTACATGACTATCCGTATCGTCGCCTGCCAGATAACCATGATCGAGCCACAATACCCGTTCGAGTTGGAACACCGAACGCAGATACAACTCAATATCCGCATGGTTCATGGGTTGGTTGCGATGAGGTGCCAGCAGGCATTCTGATGTGGTAAGCAGGGTTCCCATGCCATCGCTTTCGAAGGAACCACCTTCTAACACAAATCCCAACTTATCGATATAGGTGCCTTTCAGCATACCGGCATCGGAGAGTTGGCGGGTGATCCGGTTGTCGAGTTCCGCTTCAAACTTCTTTCCCCAACCGTTGAATGTGAAGTCGAGCACCATGGGTCCTTCGGGAGTGATCATCGTGATACCACCATGATCGCGCGCCCAGGTATCGTTTGTTTCGCAGCAGAAGAAACGGACGTTCGCCATGTTTACCGTTGCCTCGATCTGTTTCCGCACCGCTTCCGGATCGGGAGTAACGATGAGCAACTGTTCCCGTTGGGCGATCTCGCGGGCGATGTGTACGAAACATTCCTGTACTTCGTCGAGCATATAGGCCCAGTCGGTTCCTGCATGCGGCCATGTCAGTTGGATACCGCTTTGCGGATACCATTCGGCCGGCAGAAATTTAGTTACAGTGTCGGTAGGTGTCTTCCGGTCGAAGAACGGATTCTTGGACGAAGCGCTTACCGGGATAGCCATCACCTGCCGGCATGTACCCAACCATCCCAATCGCTGTGCCGCCAGTCCGGCCGAGAACATCACCCGGGTGTCTACCCGGCAATCGGCTGCCGTGGCACAAGCCGAACCTACAGCAATGCCCACATCGATGCTGTTCAGCGCACAAGGAACATCGGCTGTACGACCCGCACAGGTATCAAAGCCGCAATGACCACAGTTCAGTCCCTGTGCCTGTTCACGCGTACCTATTAATATAACGCACTCGGTCTGCAGGATGTTGGCAGCATCGCGCAGGAAGAATTTCATACCATGCTCTTCGACCATAGCGATCATGAAGTCAGAAAGCAGTTTCAGTTCGTTACCGTCTACCAAAGCCAGTTCTATAATATCCACCCCTTTCCCTTTGGGGGCTGTACGTGCGGCCGTCATCATCTGTCGTGCTACCCGAAGCACGTGCTCGTGCCGGATATCCCGTTCGTTCTGTATCATAAATCTTGATTTTTCATTTAATTTATTGGAGCAAAGATAGTGTTTTTAAGGAAAATAGTACCTTTGCCTCCCAAGAAAGATAATGAGATCATGCTACACATCGAAAATGCCTGTATTGCTTACGGCCCCGAAGTTCTTTTCTCCAATTTTACCTTGTCGCTGGCGCAAGGTGAAATGGCATGTATATCCGGAGATTCCGGACGTGGAAAGACGTCGTTGCTCAATGCGGTGATGGGATTCGTTCCCCTCACACAAGGAAGTATAACCGTGGGAGAAGTGCTGCTGAGCAGGAACACCATCGATGCCATCCGCCGGCAGATAGCCTGGATTCCGCAGGAACTGGCCTTGCCTGTAGAGTGGGTGAAAGACATGATACGGATGCCTTTCGAGCTGAAAGCCAACCGGGAAGCGACCTGTACCCAAGAGGAGCTCTTCGCGTGCTTCGAACAACTGGGGCTCGATGAGGAGTTGTACAACAAACGGGTAGGGGAGATCTCGGGCGGACAGCGGCAACGCATCATGATCGCCGTAGCCGGATTGCTGCGTAAGCCACTCATCGTTGTCGACGAGCCTACCTCGGCACTCGATGCAGGCTCCACGGACAAGGTGCTTGCTTATTTCAACTGCCAGGCCAGTAAAGGCGCAGCCATTCTGGCTGTGTCGCACGACCGGGCATTTGCTGCCGGTTGCGACAAAATCATCCATTTATAACCGAATACACCGTTTCGTATGGGAACTATCGATATATCTTACCTGAGTCTGCTCATCGGCGTGTTACTGATGGCTATACCTCTGTATTACCTGTACAAGTTTAAAACCGGACTGGTCAAAGCCACCGTCATAGGCACCACCCGTATGATCGTGCAGCTCTTCCTCATCGGTATCTATCTCAAATACCTGTTCGAGTGGGACAATCCGTGGATCAATTTCTTATGGGTCATCATCATGGTGTTCGTGGCCGGGCAGACAGCCTTGTCGCGCACGCAACTCAAACGCAGCATCCTGCTCGTTCCCATTACCGTAGGTTTCCTGACGAGTGTGATTCTTGTGGGTATGTACTTCATCGGTATTGTTCTGCGTCTCGACAATGTATTCAGCGCACAGTACTTCATCCCCATCTTCGGCATACTGATGGGCAACATGCTGTCGAGCAATGTGATTGCCCTGAATACGTTTTACAGCGGATTGAAGCGTGAAGAACAACTTTACTGTTACCTGCTGGGCAACGGCGCCACACGCCAGGAAGCGCAAGCTCCCTTTGTACGCGAAGCCCTGATCAAAGCCTTCAGTCCGTTGATAGCCAATATTGCCGTGATGGGTTTGGTGGCGCTTCCGGGTACGATGATCGGTCAGATACTGGGAGGTAGCAGTCCGAATGTCGCAATTAAATACCAGATGATGATCATGGTTATCACATTTGCAGCCTCAATGCTTTCGCTGATGATTACCATTTCGTTGGCTTCGCGCAAATCGTTCGATCCTTTCGGCAAGCTGCTGCAAGTAATGGTAGAAAAGAAAAATAGTTCCCGATGATCAGACCAGCAGAAGAAAAGAACGAAGAACTACAGGAACAGATCCTTGAGTGGATAGGACAGATGGATACTCCCGGCTTCTTTATTACCGCAGAATTCTCGGCAGCAGATACGCAAATGCCAGTGGAATTGCTTGCTTTTGTTGAAGATAAATTATCAGTAATCCGGGCTGGAAGTCCCGTCAGGAAGTTTGTTTTCCGGGAAGATGGCTGGCGCATTATTCTTACGTTCTTCCCCACAGACCAGACTGTGGACGAACGTTACGCACTAAAAAACAAAGTATTCAAGCACCGGTAAGGAGGTAACTTACGGGCATAAAAAAAGGCCATCTATCACAGACAGCCAATCTTTTGTTAACCTTAAATCTAATACTATGAAAAACACATTGCAAAGGTAGGCATTTTCTGCTAATCTGCAAGCAACACGCTTGTTTTTCGTTGATTTATAACAGGGTTTAACAAGTTAGCGTGTTCGTTAACGGTTTCTTGCACCCAATTAACGATTTGTAAGTTTTTTGCTTAGTATTCCCTGCAACATTACCGGCTCATTGGTGGTGATAAAGTCCACCTTCTTTCCGATAAGCCATTGCATATCCGCCGGTTTGTTTACCGTCCATACGTTTACTTTCATCCCGAGTTCATGGCATTGCTCGATCCATTCGGGGTGTTTACGAAATACACTCAGGTTGTAATCGGCTCCGGCACATCCTATCTCTTTGAGCTGTTGCGGGGTGAGATCGCCTTCCAGGTAGTACACCGGAGTATCTGCCGGTGCCAGACGGATGAATTCCTTCACGGCATGAAGCGAGAAAGAGATGTATTCCACCCGGTTGTCCAATCCCAACTTTTGCACTTTCTGCACGATGCGCTGTACGGCTTCCGTTTCACGCTCGGGTGTGCTGTGCTCTTTCAACTCGAGTATCAGGCGTGTTTGGAGCGGAACAGCCGCATTCAGGTATTTGGCGAGGGAAGGAAGCGGTTCTCCGTTGTCGAGCAGCAAAGCCGTCAGGGCAGTGGAGGGAGAGCGTTCCATATTCTTTCCCTTGAATGTAGGGTCGTGGTTCACCACCAACTGATCGTCGGCAGCCAGCCATACATCGAATTCGCAACCGTAACAACCGATGGAGTCGGCATTCAATAAAGACGTGATACTGTTTTGTACCGAACCTTTTGTTTTCCAATAGCCGCGGTGGGCAATAACCTGGGTTTGGCAGAAAGAGTTACCAGTCAGCAAACAAAGAGTGGTGGCGATCATGATTTTCTTTAGTTTCATAACGTGATGAGGTTTATATACTTCAACAAAGTTAGAAAAAAAAGAATGCCTTGAACGTATTTATCTGAATTATTTACTCATAAGCCTCCTCGTGTACACCCGCTACCGCCCGTCCGCTTGGATCGTTCAGGTTGCGGAAAGCCATGTCCCACGCCAGTGCTTCGGCTGTAGAGCAAGCCACACTGGGTACGCTGGGGACAGTACGGGCAGCGCTCTCGCTGGGAAAATGTTCTTCGAAGATGTTACGATAGTAATACTCTTCCTTGCTCAACGGAGTGTTGATAGGGAAACGTTCGGCGGCACAGGCCATCTGTTCGTCGGATACGGCAGCGCTGGTTAGCGCTTTCAGCGTGTCGATCCACGAGTAGCCCACACCGTCACTGAACTGTTCCTTCTGCCGCCACGTCACACTTTCGGGCAGCATATCGGCGAAAGCTTCGCGCACGATCTTCTTCTCGATTGTTTTGCCGGGAGCCATCTTCGCGGCAGGATTGAGACGCATGGCTACGTCCAAGAATTCTTTGTCGAGGAAAGGCACACGTCCTTCCACTCCCCAGGCCGACAGACTCTTGTTGGCCCGCAGGCAGTCGTACAAGTGGAGTTTGGAGAGTTTGCGCACGGTTTCTTCGTGGAACGAGCGGGCATCGGGCGCTTTGTGGAAGTACAGGTATCCGCCGAATATCTCATCGGCTCCTTCGCCGCTCAGCACCATCTTGATTCCCATCGACTTGATGACGCGGCCCAACAGGTACATTGGTGTGGAAGCGCGGACGGTAGTTACATCGTACGTTTCGATGAAGTAGATGACATCGCGCAAGGCATCGAGCCCTTCCTGAATGGTATAGTTGATTTCGTGATGCACCGTGCCGATGTATTCGGCTACTTCGCGGGCTTTTATCAGGTCGGGAGCGTCTTTCAGCCCGATGGCGAAGGAGTGCAATTGCGGCCACCAGGCATCGCTGTTGCCATCTGTTTCGATGCGTTTGGCAGCGTATTGCTTGGCAATGGCGGAGATGACCGATGAGTCGAGCCCGCCACTGAGCAGTACGCCGTAGGGTACATCGCTCATCAACTGATGTTGCACGGCTTTCTGTAGCGCGTGGCGTACGTCGGAGGTTCGGGCAGGATTGTCTTTTACAGCCTCGTACGTGATCCAGTCGCGTGTGTACCAACGTTTCATTTTGCCTTCGGGACTGTGGTAGTAATGCCCCGGAAGGAAGGGTTCGTACGACTCACAGAATCCTTCGAGGGCTTTCAGTTCGGAAGCTACATAGACCTTTCCGTCGCTGTCTTTACCTATGTATAAAGGGATGACGCCGATGGGGTCGCGGGCGATGAGGAACTCGTCACGCTCTTCGTCGTAAAGGGCAAAGGCGAAGATGCCGCTCAGTTCTTCGAGGAAATGGATGCCCTTGTCGCGGTAGAGTGCGAGGATCACTTCGCAGTCCGACCCGGTTTGGAACTCGTATTTCCCGGCATAGCGGGCACGGATGTCGCGGTGATTGTATATCTCTCCGTTGACTGCCAGCGCTTGTTTGCGGTCGGGGCTGAAGAGTGGTTGCCCGCCGCTTTGCGGGTCGACGATCGATAGGCGTTCGTGTGCCAGTATGGCGCTTCCGCCGCAATAGATACCGCTCCAGTCCGGACCGCGGTGACGTATTTTCCTTGCCATGCATAAGGCTTTGGCACGCAACTCATCTGTTTGAGTTGTTATGTTGAAGATTCCTGCTATTCCACACATGAGTTTTTTTATTTATAATTAGACGATTTACAATTTACTTTTAGCAAGCGGAGTGTATGTTCGCTTGTTGCGGGGTGTTTCCCCGGTTCTTTCGGAGTCATTGCCCGGTTCTTCCCGGGTGTTTCCCCGGTTCTTTACGGGTCATTGCCCGGTTCTTTCGGGGCGTTTCCAGTGATGTAACACTTTGTTTCAAACGATGAAACACTCTGTTACAACCGATGAAACACTTTGTTTCACGGCGTGAAACAGGTTGTTTCAAAGGCGTTGAAACTTTTTAATGAAGCAAGAATGTTTTATCAGGACGCGCACTCCATTGCTTAAATATTCACATGCAAACCAATGGTCGATGAAGTCAAAGGCGAGAACTTTACTTCCGTAGACAGAAAACGATCGATATCCGCTGCTGCCTTACGCCCTCCTGCCATGGCACGCACTACCAAGCTGGCACCTGTATCGGCATCTCCTGCCCGGAATACATTCCCTGCCAATTGCGGTTGATCAGGCTTAAGGAAACCCATGGCAAGCAACACCATATTGGCTTCGATCACCTCTTTCCGGCCGGTAGGCTGCATCGTCATGCGACCGCTTTCGCTGTCGGGATGCCATTCCACCTCTTCGACCTCGACACCCGTCACTTTGCCGTCTTTGCCAATGAAGCGGAGGGAACTTAACGACCAACGCCGGGTGCACCCTTCCTCGTGACTGGAAGTTGTTTTCAATACATTGGGCCAGCAAGGCCAAGGTGTTTCCGGATTATGGCCGACAGGAGGTTTAGGCAGTATTTCTATTTGTGTGACCGATGCAGCACCCTGTCGAACGGAAGTGCCGATACAGTCCGAACCGGTATCTCCGCCACCGATGACAAGCACTTTCTTTCCCTTGGCATTGACCAACTGATCTTTCGGAAACGATTGTCCTTCGAGGATGCGATTCTGTTGTGACAGCATATCCAGCGCCAGGTGAATGCCCTTCAACTCCCGCCCCGGGATGGACAGATCGCGCGCTGTCTCGGCTCCGGTGCACAGGCAGTAGGCATCAAACCCTTCGGGCAGATGATCCGGATCGATCTCCTTGCCCATTTCGAAACGGATACCTTCAGCTTCGAGATACTTCATGCGACGGTCGATCACCACTTTATCGAGCTTGAAGTTGGGAATGCCGTAACGGAGTAGCCCACCCGGAGCTTCGGCCTGGTCGAAGATGGTAACTGCATATCCCCGGCGGTTCAGTTGGTTGGCAACCGTCAGTCCGGCGGGACCGGCGCCTACTACAGCTACCTTCCGGCCATTGCGCACGGGATGAACTACCTCGATGTATCCTTCGCGGAATGCTGCTTCGACGATAGCCACTTCGTTTTCGCGGATGGTCACCGGTTCGTCGCACGACAGCTTGAGCACGCAACTCTTCTCGCACGGCGCCGGACAGATGCGTCCGGTGAATTCCGGGAAGTCGCACGTATCGGCCAGTATGCGGTAGGCCTCTTCCCACTTGCCACGGTACAGTGCGTCCTGCCATTCGGGTTGCTTGTTGCCGATGGGGCAGGCCCAGTGACAGAACGGTACGCCGCAGTCCATGCAACGGGAAGCCTGCAAGCGGCGGTCGTGCGTGTTCAGCGTCTGCTCCACCTGACTATAGTCGGTGATGCGTTCGAGCACCGGACGGTATCCGGCCTCCTGACGGTGTATGCTTAAAAATGCTTTTGAATCTCCCATATCTTTCAATCTTCTGTTATCGGTTTAATAATCGCGTTGCATCTCGGCAATGCGGAGTTGCAGCTTCTTCATTTGCTCTTCTTGTAATACTTTCTTGTACTCGATGGGTACTACCTGAATGAATTCGTCCACGTAGCGGTTCCAGTTGTCGAGCATCGTACGGGCCATCTTCGACCCGGTGTAGAGGTAGTGCTGGCGGATAAGTTCGTGCAGTTCCTTGCGGTAGCCGGCTTCTTCGATGAGCGAGAGTTCCACCATTTCCATGTTGCAGAAGTAATCGAAATCGCCCTCCTTGTTCCATACGTACGCCACGCCGCCACTCATCCCGGCAGCGAAGTTACGCCCCGTCGGTCCGAGTACTACCACCCGTCCGCCCGTCATGTATTCGCAACAATGATCGCCTACGCCTTCTACCACAGCTATCGCCCCAGAGTTACGCACAGCAAAACGCTCGCCGACACATCCGTTGATATATACCTCGCCACTCGTAGCCCCGTACAGAAGCGTGTTGCCTGCGATGGTATTCTCTTCGGCCTCGAAGTTGGAACGAACCGGAGGAAGAACAGCAATGCGTCCGCCGCTCAATCCCTTGCCCAGGTAATCGTTCGCTTCGCCCTCGAGCTTGAAGTTGACACCCGCTGCCAGGAAAGCCCCGAACGACTGTCCAGCCGATCCTTTGAACTTGACGTTGAGCGTATGTTCGGGCAAACCTGCTTCCCCGTAATGCGAAGCGATGACGCCCGACAGCATAGTCCCGCAGGAGCGGTCGGTATTGGCAATGGCGTATTCGAGCGACACTTCTTTCCGGAACTCGATGGCGCCCCGGGCTGCATGGATCATCTCCACATCTTTCACCCGGTCGATGCCATGCTCCTGGTCGATAACGTGACGGATGGCAGCCTGATTGTCTATCCGCGTTAGCATCCGGTGGAAGTCGATCAAATCCGTCTTACGCGGAGCAGTGTCTTGTTGATGCGCTTCCTCTTTACGCAGGATCAGCTCCGTACGCCCTACGATATCATCCAACTTCTCTACCCCGATCTCGGCGAGATGCTCCCTGACTTCCTGTGCCAGGAACGTGAAGAAATTGACCAAGTATTCGCTATGTCCACGGAAGCGTTTGCGCAATTCCTCGTTCTGAGTAGCCACACCCACCGGGCAGGTATTGAGATGGCATTTCCGCATCATCACACATCCGAGTACGATCAAAGCCGATGTGGCAAATCCGAATTCCTCGGCTCCAAGCATAGCCATCAGTACGATGTCCCGTCCGGTCTTCAACTGTCCGTCTACTTGCAGCATCACCTGCCCGCGCAGTCCGTTGAGCACCAGTGTCTGTTGCGTTTCGCTCAATCCCAGTTCCGGCGAAATGCCTGCGTACCGGATCGAGGAAGTGGGCGAAGCTCCTGTACCCCCTTCGGCACCCGAAATTACAATCAGGTCGGCCTTTGCCTTAGCTACCCCTGCTGCAATGGTTCCTACACCGCTTTCGGCTACCAGCTTCACGCTGATCTTCGCCTGCGGATTGACATTCTTCAAGTCGAAGATAAGCTGTGCCAAGTCTTCGATGGAATAAATATCGTGGTGTGGTGGCGGTGAGATGAGCGAAATGCCCGGAATGGAATGGCGCGTACGGGCTATCACCTCGTCAACCTTGTATCCCGGAAGCTGACCGCCTTCGCCCGGCTTGGCTCCTTGTGCAATCTTGATCTGTATTTCGTCGGCATTCACCAGATACTCGGCTGTAACGCCAAAGCGTCCCGATGCCACTTGCTTGATGGCGCTGCGGAGCGATGTACCATCTTCGCGAGGGGCGAACCGTGCAGCATCTTCGCCACCTTCGCCGGTATTGCTCCGTCCGTGAATGCGGTTCATGGCAATGGCCATCGCCTCGTGTGCTTCCCGGCTGATGGAACCGTAGCTCATGGCTCCCGTGACAAACCGCCGCAGGATGCCCTCAACCGGTTCCACCTGCTCTATCGGAATGGGGCTGCGCTTAAAGTCGAGAAAATCGCGCAGGAAGATGGGCGCTCCCTTGCCGTCGACCTGTGAAGTAAACTCCTTGAACTTCTTATAGCTTCCCAGCCGGGTAGCCAGTTGGAGGGTACTGATCGTCTCCGGGTTCCAGGCATGAGGTTCGCCATCCTTGCGGAATGCATAGATGCCTTTGTGCGGCAAGGCGCCTTCTTGCTCGAATCCGTTCCGGTGGAAGGCAATGGCATCCCGCGCCACTTCGTCTAAGCGGATACCGGATATACTCGAACTCAATCCTCCGAAATAGGCTTTGCTCAGCTCTTCGCTTAGTCCTACCGCTTCGAAGATCTTCGCCCCGCGATAAGAGCGGATGGTCGAAATGCCCATCTTGCTCATGATCTTGAACAGACCCTTACAGATGGCTTTGATATAGTTCTTTTCGGCAGTGGCATAGTCGAGCTGTATCTCCCCGTCGGTGACCAACTTATGGAGCACCGCGAATGCCATATAAGGATTCAGGGCGCTTGCACCGAATCCGAGCAGTAAAGCCGCATGCATCACCTCGCGGATCTCACCGCTTTCGACTACCAGGGCTGTTTGTACCCGTTTGCCAACCGATATCAGATGATGATGTACGGCGCTTACCACTAATAAAGAAGGAATAGCCGCATGCGTTGCATCCACGTCCCTGTCGGTCAATACAATGTAATTCACTCCTTCGGTAACGGATGATTCGGCTTGTTTACACAGTTCGGTCAGGGCTTCCTGCAATCCGGCCTTTCCTTTCGAAGCTTCGAAAACCATGGGCAACCTCACTGTCTTGAATCCTTTGTAACGGATGTTGCAGAGAATATCCAGTTGGGTGTTACTCAGTATCGGGTGTTTAAGGCGCACCATCTTGCAATGACTTTCGTTCGGAGTAAGGATGTTCATGCCTACCGCACCGATGTATTCGGTAAGCGACATCACCAACTCTTCGCGTATCGGGTCGATGGGTGGGTTGGTAACCTGTGCAAATTGCTGCCGGAAGTAACTGTACAACAGTTGCGGCTGTTCGGAAAGAATAGCCAGCGGCGTATCATTCCCCATCGAACCCGTCGGTTCGGCTCCCGTAGCAGCCATCGGAGTGATCACCTTCTCTATATCTTCCTTGGAATACCCGAATACACGCAGCATCCTCTCGTACGCATCCACACTGTGCGATACCTTTCGTCCGCTCTTCAACTCGTCCAGTTCGATACGGTTGTTGGCCAGCCAGGTACGGTACGGCCTGGCCTGCGCCAGTTCTTTCTTCAAATCGCCATCGTAGTATATTTCTCCTTTTTCGGTATCGATCAGCAGGATCTTTCCCGGTTGCAGGCGACCTTTCTTCTTGATATCCGAAGGCTCGAAATCCATCACACCCACTTCCGAAGCCACCACCATCATATCGTTCCGGGTGATGAGATACCTGGCCGGGCGCAACCCGTTACGATCGAGCATACCGCCTGCATACCGCCCGTCGCTGAACAACAAAGCTGCCGGACCGTCCCAAGGCTCCATCAGGATGGAATGGTATTCATAAAACGCTTTCAGCTCTTCGCTGATGGGGTTCTTCTCGTTGAATGATTCGGGTACAAGCATGGCCATGGCATGTGGCAAACTCAGGCCCGACATCACCAGGAACTCCAATACATTGTCTAAGGAAGCGCTATCGCTCATGCCCGGTTGTACGATGGGACGAATCTCCCTGATATCGCTCAGGGCAGGAGAGGAGAGTACACTTTCGCGTGCCTCCATCCATCCCCGGTTGCCACGAATGGTATTTATCTCACCATTGTGTGCCAGCAGGCGGAAAGGCTGTGCCAGTCCCCAGGTAGGAAACGTATTGGTACTGAAACGGGAGTGTACCAAAGCCAGTCCGCTGGTGAAGTAACTGTTCGTCAGGTCGGGGAAATAACTCCTTAACTGCAACGACGACAGCATACCTTTATATATAATGTTCCGGGTGGACAACGAAACAATATAGAAATCGTTCTTTGATGCCAGGCCCGAAAGACGCACCTTATTCTCGATCCGCTTACGTATGATATAAAGTTTGCGCTCGGCAGTAACCGTTTCTGCAAATCCGGTAATGAATACCTGCTTGATATCCGGCTCATTAGCCAAAGCTGATTCCCCCAGAATCTCCGGACAGGTGGGCACATTGCGCAGATGCATCAGCGACAGTCCTTCCCGCTCCACCTCTTCTATAAAGATGCTCAGGATAGCCGCCCGGTCGTGTTCGTCCTTCGGCAGGAAAAGCAGTCCGGTACCATACCGTCCCTTCTCGGGAACAGGGATTCCCTGCAACAGAATGAACTCATGCGGTATCTGCAACAAAATACCGGCGCCGTCGCCTGTTTTGTTGTCGGCGCCTTCCGCTCCCCGGTGACGCATGTTCTCCAGTACCTTCAGGGCCGACTCCACGATGTCATGCGATTTCTCTCCATGAATGTTTACCAGCATGCCCACACCACAGGCATCGTGTTCGTTGGCTGCATCGTACAGGCCCATGTGATCGCACTTTTGTTGGTAGGAAGCTCTTTCCTTTTGGTTGTTAAAAAGTTCTTGTTTTCTCATTTCTTATATCATTATAACAGCACAAATAGATGTTTATATATCTAAATGTTCTGCAAAATTAAATAATTAACTTCAAAAAGATAGTTTAAATACTTCTTTTGATGACACAAAATAGAAATAGAAAGAGCAAACATTATAATTTGTAATCTGTTTAACTGATTGGACTTTCAAATTGAAATGCAAGTTTATTGATTTCTTTTACATTTGTAAGCACTTTCTTTTTGAGAGATAAATAATAGATACTTTAACAAAAAGACGAGAAAACAAGTTTTTTATGTATTTATGTCAAATAAAACGTCACTTTCTCATCTTTGTGTAAATAATATACGTATATTTGCACTCGAAACCAAAAAAGGATAATATGTGTGGAATAGTAGGCTATATTGGTAAGAAAGAAGCCTACCCCATCCTGATAAAAGGACTTAAACGACTGGAATACCGAGGGTACGATAGCGCCGGGGTAGCATTGATCAGTAATAACCAACAACTGAATGTGTACAAGACGAAAGGGAAAGTTTCCGAGTTGGAAAGCTTCGTCGAACAAAAAGATATTTCCGGTAACATTGGTATTGCACATACACGCTGGGCCACTCACGGAGAACCATGCTCTGCCAACGCCCATCCTCATTACTCTTCCTCCGAAACACTCGCTCTCATCCACAACGGCATCATCGAAAACTACGCCGTTCTGAAAGAAAAACTTCAAAGCAAAGGGTACGAATTCAAAAGCAGTACCGATACCGAAGTCCTTGTCCAACTGATCGAATTCTTCAAAGTAACCAATCATGTAGATTTATTAGCTGCCGTGCAATTAGCATTGGGCGAAGTCATCGGCGCGTATGCCATTGCGGTATTGGAGAAAGATCATCCGGATGAGATCATAGCTGCACGCAAGAGCAGCCCGCTGGTGGTAGGCATCGGTGAAGATGAATTCTTCCTCGCTTCGGATGCTACCCCAATTGTGGAATATACCGACAAGGTGGTGTATCTCAAAGATCAGGAAATAGCTGTGATACGCCGGGGGAAAGAGCTAAAGGTAGTCGACCTGGACAATGTGGAAACCACCCCCGAAGTGAAACGGGTGGAACTGAAGCTGGGGCAGTTGGAAAAAGGCGGTTATCCGCACTTCATGCTGAAAGAAATCTTCGAACAGCCGGATTGTATATTCGACTGCATGCGCGGACGTGTCAATATAGAAGGAACCAGTGTGGTACTTTCGGCGGTTATCGACTACAAACAGAAGTTGCTCAACGCCCGCCGTTTCATCATCGTAGCCTGTGGTACCTCCTGGCATGCCGGACTCATCGGCAAGCATCTTATCGAAAGCTTCTGCCGTATCCCGGTCGAAGTGGAGTATGCGTCGGAGTTCCGTTACCGTGATCCGGTGATCAATGCGGACGATGTGGTGATAGCCATCTCGCAAAGCGGTGAAACTGCTGATACGTTGGCAGCCGTAGAATTGGCGAAAAGCCGTGGCGCCTTTATATATGGAATATGTAATGCCATCGGTTCGTCCATTCCCCGCACTACCCATACCGGCTCGTATATACACGTTGGTCCGGAGATCGGAGTGGCATCGACCAAAGCATTCACCGGGCAAGTAACGGTACTCGCCATGCTGGCCCTTACCCTGGCCAAACAAAAGGAAACCATCACCAACGAGCAATTCCTGCATGTTGTAACAGCATTGAGACAAATACCCGAAAAAATGAAACAGGTATTGACCCTCAACAATCAGATAGCCGAACTGGCCAAGATATTCACGTATGCCCATAACTTCATCTACCTGGGACGCGGATACAGTTATCCCGTTGCCCTCGAAGGTGCTTTGAAATTGAAAGAAATTTCGTATATTCACGCCGAAGGTTATCCGGCAGCGGAAATGAAGCATGGACCCATCGCCCTGATCGACGCCGAAATGCCGGTAGTAGTCATTGCTACCCAGAACGGATTGTATGAGAAAGTACTGAGCAACATTCAGGAAATCAAGGCGCGCAAAGGAAAGGTGATAGCCATTGTAACCGAAGGGGATACGATTATCAGTCAGATTGCCGATTATTGCATCGAACTTCCGGAAACATTGGAGTGTCTCGATCCGTTGATAACTACCGTACCCTTGCAGTTATTGGCTTATCATGTAGCCGTATGCAAAGGAATGGATGTAGACCAGCCGAGAAACCTGGCCAAGTCGGTCACCGTAGAGTGAAACAGCGAAATAGGAATCAATTGTATAATGTTAATTGTAGATTGTAAATGCTCAAACATGAATGTGGCGTAGCCATGATCCGTCTGCTCAAACCGTTGGAGTACTACGAAAAGAAGTATGGTACCTGGATGTACGGTCTGAACAAACTGTATTTGTTGATGGAAAAGCAACACAACCGGGGCCAGGAAGGAGCCGGTTTGGCTTGTGTGAAATTGCAATCGAACCCGGGTGCGGAATACATGTTCCGCGAACGGGCCGAAGGGTCGAATGCCATTACCGAAATATTCGGTGCAGTGCATGCCAACTTCAAGGATCTTACGCAGCAACAACTGCATGATGTCGATTTGGTGAAACGTACCTTACCCTTTGCAGGAGAAGTGTACATGGGACACCTGCGTTACAGTACTACCGGGCGGTCGGGTATCTCGTTTGTACATCCGTTCCTGCGGCGTAACAACTGGCGGGCCAAGAACCTGGCGCTGTGCGGCAACTTCAACATGACGAATGTAGACGAAATATTTGCCCGCATCACAGCCATCGGGCAACATCCCCGCAAGTATGCCGATACCTATATCATGCTCGAACAGGTAGGACACCGCCTGGACCGCGAAGTAGAACGCGTGTTCAACATGGCCGAAGCCGAAGGGCTCACCGGTATGGATATCACACACTACATTGAAGATCATATCGATCTGGCCAACGTGTTGCGTACATCAAGCAAGGAGTGGGATGGCGGATACGTCATCAGTGGAATTACCGGAAGCGGCGAGAGCTTCGCCATCCGTGATCCATGGGGCATCCGTCCCGCCTTTTGGTATGCCGACGACGAGATTGCCGTACTGGCATCCGAACGACCGGTGATACAAACAGCCATGAACGTTCCGGTAGAAGACATTAAGGAACTCCAACCCGGACAGGCCCTTCTTATCAATAAGGCAGGCGAACTGCGTACGGCCCGCATCAACAAGGCACAAGAGAAGAAAGCCTGTTCGTTCGAACGGATCTACTTCTCGCGGGGCAGTGATGTGGATATTTACAGGGAGCGCAAGCAATTGGGCGAAAAACTTGTTCCGCGTATACTGAAAGCCATCAATAACGATCTCGACCATACAGTCTTTTCTTTCATCCCCAATACAGCCGAAGTAGCATTCTATGGCATGCTTCAAGGATTGGACGATCACCTGAACAAGGAAAAGGCGCAACAGATCGCCGCTTTGGGACATAACCCGAATACAAATGAGTTGGAAGCAATCCTTTCGCGCCGCATCCGTTCGGAGAAAGTAGCCATCAAGGACATCAAGCTACGCACGTTCATCGCTGAGGGAAACAGTCGCAATGACCTTGCCACGCACGTGTATGATATTACGTATGGAAGTCTGGTGCCGGGTGTCGACAATCTGGTAGTCATTGACGATAGCATTGTACGAGGAACTACCCTGAGACAGAGTATTATCAGCATCCTCGACCGGTTGAACCCGAAGAAGATCGTTATCGTATCTTCCTCTCCACAGGTGCGTTATCCCGACTATTACGGCATCGATATGGCTAAGATGAGCGAGTTTATCGCCTTTAAAGCCGCTATCGAACTGCTGAAAGACCGGGATATGAAAGATGTTATCGCATCGGCCTACCGGAAGTCGAAAGAACAGGTACAACTACCGAGGGAACAATTGGTGAACTACGTGAAAGAGATTTATGCCCCTTTCACCGACGAAGAGATCTCTGCCAAGATGGTAGAGTTGCTGACTCCTGCCGGAATACGCGCCAAAGTTGAAATCGTTTACCAACCGCTCGCTGGTCTGCACGAGGCTTGTCCACAGCATAAGGGTGATTGGTACTTTTCCGGGAATTATCCCACTCCGGGTGGTGTGAAACTGCTCAACGAAGCATTTATTAGTTATATCGAACAACTATACCAGTTTTAGCATGAGGCTGTCCTTTACAGGGACAGCCTTTTATTTAATATACATTATATGAGAAATGTTACTTTAATTCTTGATGATGGTACCCGGTTCCATGGACAGTCGTTCGGCTACGAGAAACCTGTAGCAGGCGAAGTGGTGTTCAATACCGCCATGACCGGATATCCCGAAAGCCTGACAGACCCTTCGTATGCCGGGCAGTTAATGACGCTCACTTACCCGCTGGTGGGCAATTATGGTGTTCCTCCTTTTACCCTCGAACCGAATGGACTGGCTACCTTCATGGAAAGCGAAAAGATTCATGCCGAAGCCATTATCGTGAGCGATTATTCTACGGAGTTCAGCCACTGGAACGCTGTGGAGAGCCTGGCCGACTGGCTGAAACGTGAACAAGTGCCCGGCATTACAGGCATCGACACCCGTCAGCTCACCAAGGTATTGCGCGAGCATGGGGTGATGATAGGCAAAATCGTATTCGACGATGAACCGGAAAACATACCCGAAACGTATGTGTACGATGATATCAATTTTGTAGATAAAGTAAGCTGCAAGGAGGTGATGCGTTACAACGAAGGCGCCGGCAAAAAGAAAGTAGTACTGGTAGATTGTGGTGTGAAGGCTAATATCATCCGGTGCCTGCTGAAACGGGATGTAGAAGTGATCCGCGTACCCTGGAATTATGACTTCAACACGCTGGAGTTCGACGGGCTTTTCATCTCCAACGGTCCGGGCGACCCTGACACCTGCGATGCCGCCGTACAAAACATTCGCAAAGCCATGCAGAACGAGCGACTTCCTATCTTCGGCATCTGCATGGGCAACCAGTTGCTCTCCAAAGCAGGTGGGGCTTCGATCTATAAACTGAAGTACGGCCATCGCAGCCACAACCAGCCGGTACGTATGGCAGGTACCACCCGGTGCTTTATCACTTCACAGAATCACGGGTATGCAGTGGATAACCATACACTCGGCGCCGACTGGGAACCACTCTTTATCAACATGAACGACGGTTCCAACGAAGGGATACGTCACAAACGTAACCCCTGGTTCTCCGCTCAGTTCCATCCCGAAGCTGCCAGCGGCCCCACCGATACGGAGTTCCTGTTCGACGAATTTGTAAACCTCTTAAAATGAAATATTTTCACCACAGAGTCACACAGAGTTCCACAGAGTTTTTAACTCTTCTTTTTTAGTTCCTCTGTGGAACTTGTGTGACTCTGTGGTGAATCAACTCCTTACTATATGGAAAATAAGATAAAGAAAGTATTACTGCTGGGTTCCGGTGCCCTAAAGATCGGCGAAGCAGGCGAGTTCGACTATTCCGGTTCGCAAGCGCTCAAAGCATTGAAAGAGGAGGGTATCGAAACCATTCTGATCAATCCCAATATTGCCACTGTACAGACTTCCGAAGGGGTGGCCGATCAGATTTATTTCCTTCCCGTCACTCCCTATTTTGTAGAGAAAGTAATCCAGAAAGAAAAGCCCGAAGGCATCATGCTGGCATTTGGCGGGCAAACAGCCTTGAACTGCGGGGTGGCCCTCTACCGGGAAGGTATCCTGGAGAAATACAATGTACAGGTGCTCGGAACTCCCGTACAGGCCATCATCGATACGGAAGACCGCGAGTTGTTTGTGAACAAGCTGAACGAGATCGACGTGAAAACCATTCAGAGCGAAGCGGTAGAAAATATAGCCGATGCCCGCCGGGCTGCGGCCACATTAGGGTATCCGGTCATTGTCCGGGCAGCGTATGCCTTGGGTGGTCTCGGTTCAGGTTTCTGCGACAACGAAGAACAGCTTAACGTATTGGTTGAAAAGGCTTTCTCTTTCTCACCTCAAGTTCTGGTAGAGAAATCTTTGCGGGGTTGGAAGGAAGTGGAATACGAGGTAGTGCGCGACCGTTTCGACAACTGCATCACGGTGTGTAACATGGAAAACTTCGATCCGCTGGGCATCCATACAGGCGAGTCCATCGTCATTGCTCCTTCGCAAACATTGACCAACAGCGAATATCATAAACTGCGCGAACTGGCTATCCGCATCATCCGCCATATCGGTATCGTGGGAGAGTGCAATGTGCAATATGCTTTCGATCCCGAATCGGAAGATTACCGGGTGATAGAGGTCAACGCACGTCTGTCGCGCTCATCAGCTTTGGCATCTAAAGCCACCGGTTATCCGTTGGCATTCGTGGCTGCCAAACTCGGACTCGGTTATGGATTATTCGACCTGAAGAACTCGGTCACGAAGACTACAAGCGCTTTCTTCGAACCGGCGCTCGACTATGTGATGTGCAAGATCCCGCGGTGGGACCTGGGTAAATTCCACGGGGTAGACAAGGAGCTCGGATCGTCGATGAAGTCGGTAGGCGAGGTGATGGCCATCGGTCGCACCTTCGAAGAGGCTATACAAAAAGGACTGCGAATGATAGGTCAGGGCATGCACGGTTTCGTAGGCAACAAAGAATTGGTGATCCCCGATATCGACAAAGCGTTGCGCGAGCCGACTGACAAACGTATCTTCGTTATCTCCAAAGCGCTCCGTGCCGGATATACCATCGATCAGATTCACGAATTGACGAAGATAGACAAATGGTTTCTACAGAAGTTGCTCCACATTATGCACACGGCGCAGGAGTTGGAAGCATGGGGAAGCAACCACACAGATATTGCCGAACTGCCTGTAACGCTCCTGCGAAAAGCCAAAGTACAAGGTTTCTCCGACTTCCAGATAGCCCGTTCCATCGGTTACAACGGCGATATGGAGCGAGGGAATCTCTATGTACGTCAGTACCGCAAGCGCGTGGGAGTGCTACCCGTAGTGAAACAAATTGATACGCTGGCTGCCGAATATCCGGCGCAAACCAACTACTTGTATCTCACCTATAGCGGTGTAGCCAATGATGTAACGTATCTGGGCGACCACCGTTCCATCGTCGTGCTCGGCTCAGGCGCTTACCGCATCGGCTCGTCGGTAGAGTTCGACTGGTGTGGGGTGCAGGCGCTCAACACCATACGCAAGGAAGGTTGGCGCAGTGTGATGATCAACTACAACCCCGAAACCGTGTCGACTGACTATGATATGTGCGATCGACTCTACTTCGATGAGCTCACCTTCGAACGGGTAATGGATATCCTTGAGCTGGAAAATCCGCATGGAGTGATTGTTTCTACCGGCGGACAGATTCCGAATAACCTGGCCATGCGTCTGGACGAACAACAGGTCAACATTCTTGGCACCTCTGCCAAAAGCATTGACAATGCCGAAGACCGCGAGAAGTTCTCTGCCATGCTCGACCGCATCGGGGTAGACCAACCCCGCTGGCGCGAACTCACATCGATGGACGATATTCACGAATTTGTCGACGAAGTAGGCTTCCCGGTTTTGGTACGTCCCTCGTACGTGTTGTCCGGAGCGGCCATGAATGTATGTTCCAACAGCGAAGAGCTGGAACGATTCCTCAAGCTAGCAGCCAATGTTTCGAAGAAACATCCGGTGGTAGTGAGCCGGTTTATCGAACATGCCAAAGAGGTAGAGATGGACGCTGTAGCGCAGAACGGCGAGATCATCGCCTACGCCATCAGCGAACACATTGAGTTTGCCGGCGTACACTCCGGTGATGCTACCATTCAGTTTCCTCCGCAGAAGATTTATGTGGAAACCGTCCGCCGCATCAAGCGTATCAGCCGTGAGATAGCCAAGGAACTCAACATCTCCGGTCCGTTCAACATCCAGTATCTGGCACGCGACAATGACATTAAGGTGATCGAGTGCAACCTCCGAGCCAGCCGTTCGTTCCCCTTCGTGAGCAAGGTATTGAAGATCAACTTCATTGAACTGGCTACGAAGGTGATGCTGGGACTGTCCGTCGAAAAGCCATCGAAGAACCTCTTTGAGCTCGACTATGTGGGTATCAAGGCATCACAATTCTCGTTCAACCGCTTACAAAAGGCCGATCCTGTGCTGGGGGTAGACATGGCTTCTACCGGTGAGGTAGGGTGTATAGGCTCCGATACGTCGTGTGCTGTTCTGAAAGCCATGTTGTCGGTAGGTTATCGTATTCCGAATCGGAACATCCTGCTCTCTACCGGTACACCGAAGCAGAAAGCCGACATGCTGGGTGCTGCCCGTATGTTGGTGAAGAAAGGATATAAACTTTTTGCAACGGGCGGGACATACAAGGCGCTGATAAGTGACGGGATAGACTGTACGCAAGTGTATTGGCCGAGCGAGGAAGGGCAATATCCGCAAGCGCTGGATATGTTGCACAACAAAGAGATCGATATGGTAGTGAATATTCCGAAGAACCTCACCGCTCACGAATTGACCAACGGATATAAGATACGCCGGGCGGCCATCGACCTGAACATTCCACTCATTACCAATGCACGGCTGGCAAGCGCATTTATCCATGCTTTCTGTACGATGAGTGTGGATGACATTGCTATCAAAAGCTGGGAAGAATACAAGTAGAAGTTCTGTTTAATAGAGGTACAAGTCCCATTAAACAGAAGTGCAAGTCCCATTAAACAGAACTCAACCCTCTGTTTAATGGAACTTACACTTCTATTAAACGGAACTTTTCTATTCGGATCATTGGAGTTTTATGGTTTTATAAACAACCTCGTTCCGTCCTTCTCTTCGGCAAATAGAAGCGCTGTACTGATAAGTGCCAGGTGCGAGTAAGCCTGCGGGAAGTTACCTAACTGCTGTTTTGTTTCGAAGTTAAGATCTTCGCTGAACAAGCCGAGGTGGTTGGAGTAGGAGAGCAGTTGATTGAAGATCACCGATGCTTCGTCACGCTCACCGATGACATACAACGCCCGTACCAGCCAGAAAGTACAGATCGTAAACGATGAGGTAGGCAGACCAAAATCGTCATCGTTCTTATACCGGTACATCAACCCGTTGTGGAAAAGTTCCTGTTTGATTCGTTTCACTGTATGGATATAGCGTTCGTCTGTAGCATCAATAAAGCCATATCGTTCCATAAGCAGCAGGGAAGAGTCCGTATGCCGACTTCCGTAAGCTTGCGTAAAGCTTTGCAACTCCTCGTTCCATCCATTCGTCAGGATATCTTCCCGGATGATATCGGCTTCCTTCTTCCAGGCCAGCTCGTAGGGTTTCTGTCCCAGGAATGTAGCAATGGAAATGGCCCGGTCGATAGCCACCCAGCACATTACCTTCGACAATACATAATGGTCGCGTTTGTTTCGGAACTCCCAAATGCTGCAATCGGTGTTCCTCCACTCACGATATACTGTTTTCACGATGGTTTTCACGATTTCCCACATCTCTTCGATCTCGTCGAGCGTGCCGGGAAAATGGAAATAGTAGTTATAGATCACATCCATCAGGTAGCCTAATGAATCGTTCTGATGTTGTTCGTAAGCTGCATTACCGATACGTACAGGGCGCGAACCGCCATATCCCGCCAGGTGAGGCAGCACTTCTTCGTGCAACATCCGTCCGCCATCGATGCTATACATGATCTGAAAGGAGTCCGATTTCGACTTCAACATGTTTTTTATAAAGAGCATAAAGCGTCGGGCGGTTGACTGATGACCCATGGTTAGCAGTGTTTCGATAGACATGGAAGCATCGCGGATCCAGCAGAAACGGTAGTCCCAGTTGCGTACTTCGCCAATGGCTTCGGGAATACTTGTCGTGAGGGCAGCAACTACAGCACCTGTGCTATGATATGACATCAGTTTCAATATGAGCAGGCTGCGCGAAATAACATCATTATAGGGCAGGAATTTACGCGAACGATTGTCCCAGTTGAGCCAGTACACCTTCGTACGCTGGTATTCCAGATAAATGCGATTAATATCTATCGGTATCAGTTTCTGGTTATACGATAGTAGGAGAAACTCCTCCTTAGCGAGTGTGATCTCGTCACTGTGCAACACGGCATTGAAGTCGAGGCTGGTGTACAGGTAAAGGCTTTCATTGCTGTCCACTAATGAAAAGGTACGGATAAAATCCGGAAACTGACGGTTGAGTACTGCCTCACTGCCATAATTCAGCATCGGATCATACTTTACACGAAAGCGCGGTTTGCCCCGTAACGGACGGAGGTAGCGGTACACTTCGGCAGGCATGTAGTGATCTTCTTTATGCGTGCGGTAGCGTGGCATGAAGTCGAGCACTTCGAAGGCACCTTCGTCCGACGTAAAGGTGGTACACAAGATGTTTGTCCCTTGAAAATAACGTTGTGAGGTGGTGTATCCATCAGTAAGAATGGCAAAGCTTCCACCCTTCTCTTTATCGAGTATTCGGGAGAATACCGAAGGGGAATCGAAGGCAGGAAGGCATAGCCAGTCGATGCTACCCTCTTTCGATACCAATGCGGCAGTCCTGCAATTGCCTATTACACCATAATCCAGATTTTCCATGTGCAAAATCAATTACTTATACCTTCTCATCTCTCAACAACCGGTTCAGAAAGAGAATTGTTTGTTGTTGCGTGGGAATATTGTACTTAGCCTCTTTCGAGCTCTTTCCAACTTTGATGGTAATGGCATCCGGCGGAAGAGCCAGAAACATTTCCACATCCGTAGTATCGTCGCCAATGGCAATCACACAATCGTACGGAGCTTGCGCCATCAGACGTTGCGCTTCTGCTCCTTTGCTGATGCCTGCCGGTTTTATCTCTACGATCTTATTGCCTTTCATAATTTGCAGATTGTGCCTGAAGCAGGGACCGATGAGTGCATTGATCAGTTGCGTTACCCGTAAATCGGCCAACCACGCATCCACGTTGCGGTAGTGCCATACCAATGCCGTATCCTTCTCTTCGATCTTCGAGCCTGGCGTACGACGCATGGTGCGTTTCATCACATCCATGATCTCTTTGTCCCATTCTGTCCGTCCTATCTTTTCATGCCATATTCCGTTCTCTTTGTACGAAGCGCCGTGCTCGGCAGCCAGATCGATGGGTAGACGGCCCAACCAGGCTTCCAGCGTATGGCGGTCGCGTCCGCTGCTGATGACTACCCGGTTGCCGGGTACCATACTTAGCAACATGAGCAACTTCAGTAATTCCCGGGTAGGCACAGCTCCCCGCGGATCTTTATGGAACGGCACCAACGTACCGTCATAGTCGAGCAGGATAAGCCGGTTCTTTGCTGCATCGTACCGCTGCTTGATGTTCTCAAAGTTCTGACGGTCTACGATTTTATGCTGAATGGCTTCGTTCTTCTTCTTCACCCGCATCAAGTCGTCCACGAAGTCGATGGCCCACTGCTTTACTGTCTGTGTAGCTACCACGGCCTGCATATTGCTCAGGGCGCGCATCTGTTCGGATACAGGCATCTTGAGCGCCGTAACCAGTGCATGCTCGATATCCTGTGTATTCGTTGGGTTCACGATCAATGCATCCGACAATTCCACGGAAGCTCCGGCCATCTCGCTCAATATTAAGATTCCGGTTTTTTTTCGCTTCGTGGCTACATACTCCTTTGCCACCAGATTCATCCCGTCGCGCAGGGGAGTGACCATTGCAATATCGGCTATGTGGTACAACTGTACCAGCTCTTCGAAGGCAAACGAGCGATAGAAGTAATACACCGGTCGCCAGTCGGCTGTAGAGAAACGCCCGTTGATATGGCCTACTGCACGGTCGATCTCCTCTTTCAGTCCGGCATACGCCGCCACATGGTCGCGCGAGGGGGCCACTACCATCACCAGCGATACCTGTTTACGGTAGCCGGGGTGATGATCCAGAAACTCTTCAAAGCCCTTGAGTCGTTGCAGAATGCCTTTGCTATAATCCAGCCTGTCGACAGAGAGCACCAACCGGCATTCTCCGAAACTCTTTTTCAAGGCCCGTGCCTGCTTCTTTATCTTGCTGTCGAGCATGGCCTCGTTGTACTTTTCGTAATGAATTCCCATCGGGAAAGCATTGACATTGACTACCCGCCGGCCAAGATGAATCTCGTCGAGCACACAGTCGAGTTTCAACACCCGAAACACTGCACTGATGAAATGGCGCATGTAACTATGGGTATGGAAACCCACCAGATCGGCCCCCAGCAGTCCGCGCAACAATTCAGCACGCTCGGGCAGGTTGCGGAAGAGTTCGTACGAAGGAAAAGGGATGTGATGGAAATAACCGATGCTTACATCGGGGACGTGGTCGCGGATCATTTGCGGAAGCAACATCAGGTGATAATCCTGTACCCATACCACATCATCAGGACCAATGACGTTGAGCGCCGCCTCACAGAAGAGGGCGTTCACCTCCCGGTACATCTCCCAGAATTTGTTTTCGTAATGCACGTATGACGAGAAATAATGGCACATCGGCCACAAGATAGTGTTGCTGTACCCCTCGTAGTAGTTCTCTATCTGACCGGGGGTAAGGTATACCGGATAGTAGTGCTGAGCCCTCAGGAGACGGTCTATTTCCGCTTTCTCCGGCCCTTCATCCATATACATACCCGGCCATCCCACCCAGTATTTCTCGGCTTCGGTTTCGAGCGAGTCGAGTCCTGTGGTAAGTCCGCCAGTGCTTGGAATCATACGGTAATGGTCGTCGTCTTTTACTATTTTCAAAGGCAACCGGTTGGCTACAATTACTATCTTCATATATACAATAACAACCGGCAGGCTTTAAAAGCTCTTAATTTTCGCAAAAGAGTTTAAAAGGGTACAAAAAGTGGAAGAGACGACTATCCACCACGGACAATCGCCTCTTCACAAAGTATCAGGAAAGTAGTTAGTAGTAATTTGTTCCAAAAGTCCTCTCTATCTGTCTATTCTAATTGGACCTTATTGTCACAAATTCTTGGGGCAAATATATAATATTAAATCATTTAAATCAAGTATTTACGCCTTAAATTATTATTCTTTTTGTTTTTCCTCTTTGTTCTTTTCCGAGATCAGCAGTAATTTATCGCCTACATGGAGCTTCAAAGTTCCATTCGGAATCAGGAATTCATCGTTCCGTTTTACGATCATCACCAGTGTTCCCTTGGGCAGATTCATATCTTTTAACGTATCGGCTTCTTCGATCATCTCGGCTGTGATGGTCATGTCGCGCAGATCGGAATCGATCTCTTCGGGGAGTTCTACGCCAAAGTCATTCCCCTTCCGTTCGAGCGGAGTGGAGAGTCCGAGCAGGCGCGCCATGTAAGATACCGTAGTGCCCTGAACCACCAGCGAAAGGATGGTAATAAAGAACACGATGTTGAAGATGACATTCGAGCCCGGTACATTGGCTACCACCGGATAGGTAGCAAAGATGATAGGTACAGCCCCGCGCAGTCCCACCCACGAAACGAAGAGTTGCGAACGGGGGTTGATCTTGCGGAACGGAAGCAGACAGAGGAATACGCTGAGCGGACGCCCCACGAGAATCATAAATACGCCGATGAGCAATGCCACCAGAGCTACTTCGAGCATCTCGTGCGGGTTGACGAGCAGTCCCAGCATGAGGAACATGATAATCTGGAACAGCCAGGTGAGTCCGTCCATGAATGTAGCTATCTCCTTGCGGTGCGGTATCCGGTTGTTTCCTACCATGATACCGGCGATGTACACGGCCAGGTATCCGTTACCGTTCAGATGGTCGACAATGGAGAAGGTGAAGAACACGAACGACAGCAAGAGGATGGGGTATAGCGACTGGTTATCAATATTGATCTTGTTCAGGAACTTGATGGCCAGTTTGCCCAACACATACCCGCCTGCACCTCCCAGTATGAATTGTACCATGAACGAGGTGCCTATCTCCAACACCCCCATACCCGATGTCTGGATAAGCTGTATCAACACAATGGTGAGCATGTAGGCCATCGGGTCATTGCTACCGCTCTCGAGTTCCAGCATGGGCCGGAGATTGTGCTTCAGGTTCATCTTCTGCGAGCGAAGGATAGCGAATACCGATGCCGAATCGGTGGACGACATGGTGGAAGCAAGCAGCAGCGAAGGGATAAAGGCGAAATGGATATTGGTCCAGCTCAGCCCGGAAAGATACCAGATGAAGAGCCCCGTAAACAACGCCGTGAGCAATACCCCGAAGGTGGACAGCACCACTCCGGGCCATACGATGGGACGTATCTCGGTAAACTTGGTATCCATGCCGCCCGAGAACAGGATAATGCTCAGGGCCAGCATACCGATGAACTGTGCATCGTGAGAGTTATTGAACTGGAAACCGAGACCGTCGCTTCCGAAGAGCATACCCACACCGAGGAAGAGCAAAAGGGCGGGCACCCCGAACCGGTAACCGGTTTTTCCGACACAAATACTGATAAAAACTAAAATTGAACCTACAAATAGGATATTCTCTGCTGTAAAAGTCATAAGGCAGCGTGCTTTTGTGATTATTTAAATTAGGTGTGTAAAGATACGAAAATAGGAGTAAAAATGAAGAATCAGGGAGTAGAAAATGGACAAAAAGCTTGACTTTGACCAATTTTTGTCGTATCTTTGTAAAGTAATGATAAAGTATATTCAATTTAAACTACTGATAATATAGGGAGGCAGGCGCTTCCCTTTTTTTGTACCCGTCTGTGAAGGGCGTCCGGAAGAAGGCAGGAAACCTTCCCGGACAAGCAAGGACCAAAGGTGTTTGCTCGCTTCTTATCGGGTGTTTGCGGCCGGCAAACACCCTATAAGAAGCGAGCAAACACTCAGTAAGAAGCGAGCAAATTTTTTTTTCAAAGGAAGATAATCTGATTACATTACTTGGGAATACACGTTTCTCTTTTCTTGCCCGGGCAGTCCCCAAAGGGTTAATAATTTATAAATCTGCTCTTGACAAGAATGGAACAACCGTAAGGATATTTCTTGAACCAGCGGTTCAGTCCGCTTATTTCTTTCATCTGAACTTCAGCACAAAGCGTGTCTCTTTGCCCGATATCAGGGTGATGCTTCCACCGGAAAGACGCATGATTTGACGGGCAAGGCTAAGCCCGATGCCGCTGCCCGACTTCTTGGTGGTAAAGAACGGAACAAAGATGTGATCGGATACTTCGGACGGAATGGCAGGCCCGTTGTTGCGCACTTCAATGATAACTTCATCGTCGTCGTTGCAGCAGGACCGGATGGTGATGCATCCGTCGGTTTGTGCACTAATGGCCTGAATAGCATTCTTCAACAGGTTGATGACCACTTGCGATATCAGGTTCTCGTCGGCAAACAGGATCAGATCGGCCGGATCGACGTGTAGCCGGAAGGAGATGTGTGCACAGTCGTTCTGGTGACGGGCCAGCTCGATCATCCGCTCGGCAAACGCTTTGACGTAGAACAGGGAAGGTTCGGGCTTGGGGATGTGCGTGAAGCGACGGTAGGACTCCACAAACGCCAACAGTCCGCGACCGGTGGTGCTGATGGTCTTGAGTCCGCGATGTAGCTCGTCGGAATCCGAAGCAGGGGTGGAAAGTAGTGTGTCGCTGATGGAGGTAATGGGGGTGACGGACTTCATGATCTCGTGCGTCAGTACCCGTATCAGTCTCACCCACGATTCAAGTTCCTTCTCGTCGAGCTCCCGGTTGATATCGCTGAAAGCCAGAATGCGCAGTTGCTCCCCGCGTACCACAATGCCCGAAACACGAATGGACAGGTTCACCGTTCCACGTTCGTTGCTGAAGGATATTTGCAACCGGTCGCCTTCCCGGCATGAGTCAATACGCTCTTGCAGCCCTTCGTCGATGTGGCTCAGTTGCTTCACATGGGTGAAAACCTCCAGCCCCAGCAGATGCAAGGCTTCGTTGTTCTTCTGATACACATAGCCGGCCTGGTTCAGTACTACCACGCCTGTCCCGATGCTGTTCAGTATTAATTCGTAGTATTTTTCCTGTTGCGCTGTTTCGTTCTTCACCCGGTGAAGCACTTGCCCCACGCGGTTCAGCGCGCGGTTCACCTGGCGGGTCTCTTTATCTCCTGCATGAGTGGGGAACAGGAATGACGGATCACTGTTCTCCATCGCATCGATCATCAGGAACATTCGTTTCGTATGGTCGTGGTACAGCTTCCATTGCCACCAACTGTTCAGTAGCAATGCCACTGCCGAGAAAACCGATAGCCAGTACAATTCCCAGTACACAGCCAAAGCCATGACTGTGGCCAGGCAGAGCGCTATCAGTGTGCAAAACCAATACCTGCGAAAAAGAACTTTGAGAACGTTCATAATCCAAACTTCTTCATTTTGTTGTACAACGTTTGCCGGGTGATGCCCAGTTGCGCTGCCACTGCCGACAGGTTGCCATCACACTGTTTCAATGTCTTCTGAATCATCTTCATCTCCATCTCTTCGAGGGTGGAAGCTGCTTCCTCGGGCATCTCCTTACGATGGGCAAACTGAAATGAATCGCCCGTGAGTAGCTCTCCGTCGCTAATGATGACTGCCTTTTCCATAGCATGCTCCAGCTCACGGATATTGCCATACCAGGTATGCGCCTTGAGCTTTTCGCATGCTGTATCGCTCAGGGTAAGCAACGGTTTATCGTATTGCCGGCTGAAGCGGGCGATGAACCGTTCGGCCAGAGGCACGATATCTTCCCGGCGCTGACGCAACGGAGGGATCTCCAGGTGAATGGTATTGATACGGTAGAGTAGGTCTTCGCGAAATTCGTCATGCCCTACCATCTCTTGCAAGTTGCGGTTGGTGGCACAGATGAGCCGGATGTCGATAGGAATGGCCTCATTACTTCCTACCCGGATGATGCTTCGGCGTTGCAGAGCAGTAAGCAATTTGGCTTGTTGATGCAGGGGCAAGTTGCCTATTTCATCGAGGAAGAGGGTACTTTGGTGCGCAGCTTCAAACTTGCCCGTACGGTCGGAATAAGCATCGGTAAAGGAGCCCTTCACATGACCGAACAGTTCGCTTTCGAACAGGTTCTCGGCAATAGAACCCATATCGACTGCCACCATCTCCTTGCTGCTACGAGCCGAACAGGCGTGTATCTCCCGGGCTAGCATTTCTTTACCCGTACCATTCTCACCGGTAATGAGCACATTGGCATCGGTGGCAGCCACTTTCTCTACCAGCTGGCGGAGGTGACGCATGACCGAACTATCGCCCCAATACATAGAAGGTGTAGTCGTTTTCGGTTTTGCATCTATACCGACTTTCCCACGCGAACGGGCGGCGGTAGTCAGCACTTCGACCAACTTCCGGTTATCCCACGGCTTCACCACAAAGTCGGTCGCTCCTTCTTTGATACCCCGCACGGCCAGGTCGATATCGGCGTATGCCGTAAACAGAACCACTGGCAGAGCAGCATTCAGTTTCTTGACCTCGTGCAGCCAGAACAACCCCTCATTACCGCTGTTGATACCTGCCGTGAAATTCATATCGAGAAGCACCACATCGGGAAGTTCTCTACGCACCACTGCGGGAAGAGTTACAGGCGAAGAAAGGGTGACGACTTTGTTGAAATAACCCTTCAAGAGCAATTGAACAGCAGTCAGCACCCCTTTGTTATCATCGACAACCACTATGGTTCCTTGTTTATTCATCTGTGTACAGGTATTTGTTCTGCACAAAAATAGACGAAACTACAGAAACCGGCAAACGTGTGTCTAAATATTAGACAGCCTACCTACGTATTTTTTTAGAACACCTGCATCTTCAGACCGAACGAAAGGCTCAGATAGTCGCGCGGACGCAGATAACTGTTGCCCACAGCACTGACCAGATACAGGTCGCACGTGCTGAGTTCGTAAAAGAAAGTAACCGACCGGTAGTGTGAGAAACGATTGCGGTTCTGGAACTCGTACGTCAACCGTTGACCCAGGAATACATGCGTACGTATTTTGCTGGAGAAACCATAATATCCTCTGGGATAGCGATCGGGCTCTTCTGTCCAGAATTCATCACCGAATACAGTATTGAAATAGATGCCACAAGCCAGCGGTTCTACAGAGAAGTTGTTCTTCAGCGAATAGCTCCACGGCATGTAGTTCTGCTTCAATGTAAAGGTCAGCTTCGCCCGGTTGGAGTAGTTTTTGGGAATGAATCCCCAGAGCAGATCCGTTTCCCACTGATTGCGCTTTCCGTAATCCCATCCTGATCCGAGAGAGATCAGTCCCATGTTCCCCGCGTATTGCAGCTTGAAGTGTGTGGGAATCAGGTCGGCCCACTTCTCGCGGTAACGGTGTACGCGTTTATCATACTTGTTGGGAGATGCTTCCGGAGGTGCTGCCTGTGCATGTACATGAGTACAAAACATCGAGCTGAGGCAGCAAAAACAAAGAATATATTTAAAAGTAAACCACTTCATACGTATAGTCATCAGGAGTTATGGTAAATATCAGGTAACTGCGGTGTTTCATACAATCACTTCCGTAATATATCACCCCGTCATCAAACAAATCGTTAACGCTAAGGCCATGGTCGTGTGCTATCGTACAAAACTGCAAACCGGGAAACTGCGTCACATAATGCTGGAATACCTTGGCTACATTGTTATTGAATACATCACACAAAGGACGGGCATGCATGGAGACGACCGTCTTGGTATATTCATCCCGACGATCGGTAAGCTCGTTTTCCATAAAAGTAAAGTTGGGCACAGGCTCCGAATAGTCATACTCCAGTGCATTGGTGTTGAGGCAAACAAACTTCACATCGCCTGCAATGAAGGCGAAATTAGTCTTTCCGAACAGTTTGGCGTATGTTTCTTCCCCTGTTCCCAGACAGTCGTGATTGCCGATGAGCGCTACGTAAGGCATTTTGAGCTTCTCCAAAATATCGCGTTGCCACAGGAACTCGTTGGTTACACCAAAATCGCTTATATCGCCGCCATGTATCACAAAGTCAATATCTCCCCGTTTATTGGCTGCATTTACAAAATCTCTCGTCTCGTCATACCACCGCTGGGAGTCGCCCATGACGATAAACCGCAAGGTGGTCTTTCCTTTACAATTATTCTCAATCCGTTGGATGTTCTGCGCATTGATATCCCTCTTGCCTGTAATTCGAACGTCGTATGGGTGGTAATCGATCAGGTCGCACCCGGATAATAACAGTAGGCAAGTCAGGAAAACAGTAGTCTTTTTCTTCATACTTATACTTCTTCTTGTTATTGAAAACCGGGCGCAAAGGTATAGTTTTATCTCCGAAACCACAAACCACCCAAAGAGTTTTCAGTGATTTAGACGAATAATACCCCCTTTTTGTCCAATTTATAGACAGCACCTGTATGATTATTAGACACGTTTATCTTGCTAAAAACAACTAATCATCTGATAATCTTAAATTTGAATCTTTGGCATGATTCCTGCATTGTATCAATCAGATTAACTTGCTTCATGTATTACAATGAAGCAGCCAGGGAGCAGCGTTGTGAAACGGTGCTTCTTTTACCAACGAAATACTTATTTTTGCACTTAATATATACAAGCATTATGAAACAACTTTACTATAGCATTCAAACCCTGTTGCGGGGACGAAGCTCATACATCATCAAGATCGTCTCGCTCACGATGGGACTCTGTGTAGGCATTATTCTTTTTGCCCGCATTGCCTTCGAACTGAGTTTCGATACATACTACAAAGATCCGGGCAGGCTCTGTGCCATGGAGATGTACTATACCATCAACGATGAAACGAAAAAAGCCGACTATGTAATGGCGCCATACCCGCGCATCTTAGCCGAAACATTTCCCGAAGATATCGAAAGCTTTACGGTGGTACGCGAGTGGTACCAGGCACGAACGCTGTTCAACGGCAGTGTACGCTTCACTCCCAAGATGATCCTGGCCGATTCGCTCTTCTTCAGTACGATGGGTATCGAACTGATCAGCGGGGAAGAGAAAGAACTGATCACCCCCAACATACTATTTTTGTCGGAGGAGTTTGCCGGGAAAGTATTTGGTAATGAGAACCCGGTAGGGAAGATACTGATGTACAACAAGGAGATTCCGATGACCGTGAAGGGTGTATATGCCAATACCCCCGAGAACAGTACCTTGCAGCATGAAGTCGTCATTTCGTTTGCCACAGGCATCTATCACCACTGGACTTCTTATATGTATAATGGTGACGACAGCTATAAAGGATTCGTCCGCCTGCGCTCGCAAGGCAATATAGACCACATCAACCCCTACGTACACTCCCGTGTGATAGAGAAGTATTTTCCAATGATCTTGGAGAAGGATGCAAAAATAGACCTGAACTACCAGGTGAAACCCATTCGCGAGTTATACATCGGCTTCGATGAAGTACGCCGCATGGTGATCATTATGTCGGTACTGGCTTTCGCCCTGCTTTTTATCACAGCCATGAACTACGTACTGATCTCCGTTTCTTCATTGCCGCAACGCGCCAAGGCCATCGGGGTACACAAATGCAGTGGAGCATCGTCGGGAAGTATTCTTTCGATGTTTATGTGGGAAACGGGAATCATCATCTGTGTCTCCCTGCTTGCCTTTGCGCTGATCATATTCAACTTTAAAGATCCGATCGAGGATATGGTGGCCGCTCATCTGAGTTCACTGTTCAGCTGGCAGACGATATGGCTTCCTGCCTTGATGGTGCTATTGTTATTTCTTCTGGCAGGCTTGTTGCCCGGCTATCTGCTGGCTTCCATACCGGTAACGCAGGTATTCCGCTGCTATACGGAAAAGAAAGGCAAGTGGAAACAGCCGTTACTCTTCATCCAGTTTGCCGGAGTGGCTTTTATCTTCGGACTGATGTGCGTGGTGTTACTGCAATATGATCATTTGGTAAATAAGGATTTGGGTTACAACCCGCAACGGGTAGCCATTGTGTACCACAGGTTTGCCGATGCCGAAGCTGCGCGTGACAATATCCGTCACCTGCCCATCGTGGAGCAGGTAGCCACAAGTGGAAACAGCCCCATCAGCGGATATGGCGGCAACCCGGTATGTAGCGAGAACGGAACACCGTTATTTACCTCCCGCCTGAATGTGGTCGATTTGGAATATACAGGTATGATGAATATTCCGATAAAAGCCGGTAAACTGATTGATGCTCCCGACCAAGTGCTTGTCAACGAAGAGTTCGTGCGACGGATGAAATGGACCAACGAATCGGCCTTGGGTAAAATACCCCACGAGAGCGGTGGACCATATGGCACAATCGTTGGAGTAATGGCCGACTTCCCGGTATATAGTTTTTATGAGCCGCAACAACCGGTCTTGTTTGTCGGTCAACGCTCGCTTTTCGGATGTTTCCATGTGCGACTGAAAGAACCGTTTGAGGAGAATCTGCGCGAACTAAACCGTCGGGTAGGAGAGCTTTTCCCGACAGAAGATGTGATGTTCGAGTCGCTGCCCCAAGCCATTACCGACCGGTATCAATCGGCCAAGCGTTTTCGCGATGCCACTATCCTGTCGTCCGTTGCCATTTTCCTTATTACGTTGATGGGACTATTCGGCTATACCAATGACGAAGTACGCAGGCGCAGCAAGGAGATTGCTATCCGAAAAGTAAACGGAGCCGAAGCTTCGAACGTGCTGGCACTGCTTTGCAAAGGAATCACCTGGATAGCCATCCCCTCGGTTCTTATTGGATTATTGCTATCGTACTTTGTAGGACAGAAGTGGTTGGATCAGTTCTCCGAACAAATCCCCTTGAACCCTGTAATGTATATCATCATAGCCATCTTCCTGTTAGCGCTTATTGTGTCCGGCGTTATACTAAGAACCTGGCAGATAGCCAATGAGAACCCTGTGCGAAGCATCAAGAGCGAATAAAGCCATAAATAATCGTCCAATTGTAAATCATAAATTGTAAATAAAATCATGATCAAGATCGAAAACATCAGCAAAGTATTCCGTACGTCCGAAGTAGAGACAGTAGCGTTGAATCACGTCAACCTTGATATCAAAGAAGGTGAGTTTGTAGCCATTATGGGTCCTTCGGGATGTGGTAAGTCTACGTTGTTGAATATCCTCGGGTTGCTCGATAACCCTACAGAAGGTTCGTACCGGTTGCTCGACAGCGAAGTAGGTTCCCTGAAAGAGAAGGAACGCACGAAGATGCGTAAGGGTAAACTGGGTTTCGTATTCCAGAGTTTCAACCTGATCGATGAGCTCAATGTGTACGAGAATGTGGAGCTTCCCCTGACTTACTTAGGTATCAAGTCAGCCGAACGTCGCCGCATGGTCGATGAAATGCTCCGTCGAATGAACATCAGCCACCGTGCCAAACACTTCCCGCAACAGCTCTCCGGCGGACAGCAACAGCGCGTAGCTATTGCCCGTGCCTTGATCAGCAACCCGAAGTTGATCCTTGCCGATGAGCCTACCGGTAATCTTGATTCGAAAAACGGCGCCGAAGTGATGAACCTGCTCACAGAACTGAATAAGGAAGGTACTACTATCGTGATGGTGACACACTCGCAGCACGATGCTTCGTTTGCTCACCGTGTGGTTCATTTGTTTGATGGCAGCGTGGTGGCCAGTATCACTACATAATACATTTATGATAAAGAAAGAATATGAAAAATAGAATGATTGGTAAGGCTGTTGTGCTGGGCGTTATTGTCATGGCTTCATTCCAGTCGTGCGCTTTACTTTATAAATTCCCTGATATAAATACGTACAAGAATTTTCCGTACACAACAGTTAATCATGGGGATTCTGTTTACTTTTTTAAACCAAGTAACCAAACTATTTTTGATACTCTTTTAGTAAAAGGGGATAGAACGAAGGATACAACAGAAGTCACCTTAGACGAGTATCTAAAGAGCACTAAGACAGCGGCATTTGTTGTGATAAGAAACGATTCAATCTTATTCGAGAACTATTACAATGGTTATGAACGTCACCAGCTCATGAATGTCTTTTCCATATCGAAATCCGTGACGTCCCTACTGGTAGGATTGGCTGTTCAGGACGGTTATATAAAAAGTATTCACGACCCCATTACCAACTATATTCCCGAGTTATGGGATGGTGATAAGAAATTCCGGCAGCTAACAATAGAGCATTTGCTGAATATGCGTTCCGGATTGAAATTCAATGAGACGTATAGTACCCGCTTTTCCAAAATGTCCAAATTGTATTATGGCAAAGACCAGTTATCCCAAATAAAAAGAATGAAGTTCGCACATGATCCGGGGACTGTGTATGAATACCAAAGTGTTTCCACAGCATTATTGGGTATTGTGATAGAAAAAGCTACCGGAAAAGAGTTGGGAAAATACCTTGAAGAAAAAGTATGGATTCCATTAGGTATGGAGTTTGATGCCACTTGGAGTGTCGACGATGACAAGCACCGTTCTGCTAAAGCATACCAAGGACTGAATGTGACAGCTATTGACCTGGCTAAAATCGGACAACTATATCTGAATGGCGGAAAATGGAACGGGAAGCAAATCATCCATTCGGAATGGGTAGAGAAGTCGACTACTCCCAATGTTGATAACGAAGGGTATCAATATCAATGGTACAGCAGGTCCTATTGGTATACCAGCGAAGGTAGATTCTTCTCCGATTCGATCAGTGCAAGAAAAGTTGCCGAGAAATCAAAATACAAATATTATAGCTTCGAACAGGTCAAGAACCAATGGCGTATTATTGTATATACAGATGTTTTCTATGGCGAAGGATATTTGAGACAAATCCTGTATATTCATCCGTCGAAGAAGTTGGTTATGGTACGCATTGGCAATTTAAGTGACTACGAACTTAGTTATCTTGATAAGTTAGCTGACAAATTATAAATAGAAAGAACTATGCGACAGTTATATTACACTCTCCAAACACTGATCCGCGGTCGAGGATCGAATATCATCAAGATCGTATCACTGACATTGGGACTCTTTGTTGGCGTGTTACTCTTTGCCCGGGTAGCATTCGAAATGAGTTATGACAACTATGGTGACGAACCGGAAAAACTCTACCTGACGTATATCACCTGGGTAGAGGACGGCAAAGAGTTCGAAGCATTCCCATACGGATATGGCGCTATGGCCGCTGCTTTCCGGGAAAACTTCCCCAAGGAAGTGGAAAGTGCCACAGTGATCCGTGAGTGGGGAGAGGAAGCTTTCTACCGGGGCGAAGAGTCGTTCCGCAAGGAAATCATCTTTGCCGACTCCTGTTTCTTTGCCACGATGGGTCTCAAGGTGCTTGCCGGAAATCTACAAGAGATGGGTACTACACGTAACCTGTTCGTAAGCCGGTCACTGGCCCGTCAACTGGCGGGAAGCGAGGAAGCCGTTATCGGTATGGTGGTAGATTATCAGCGTAAGTATCCCATGACTATCCGGGGAGTATTCGAAGACATCCCGGAGAATGCATCCCTTCGCTACGAGATGGTGTGTTCCTTTGCCACGATCTTTGATATTATGCGACCGGATGCGGCCGGATGGGGGTATGACATCAGCTACATGATTCCGGTACGCTTCCGCAATCCGGCCGATGTACCATCGGTCGAAGCCCGGATACCCAGCCTGTTGACCAAGTATGTACCTGATGAAGATAATAAATTTTCTTTCCGGCACATCAGTCAGTTACGTGCGGACAACAAAACGGTGCAGACCATGATCATCATCTTGTCTATCTTGGGCACCACTATCTTACTGATAGCTTCGATGAACTATGTACTTATTTCCGTGTCATCTATCGACCGTCGGGCCAAGTCTGTCGGGGTACATAAATGTAATGGTGCAGATACTTTGACCGTGTTCCGGATGTTCCTCATCGAAACAGCTATTATCCTGCTGATAGCCTTAATACTGGCGCTTATTCTGATGCTGAACCTACAGGGATTGATAGCCGATGTATTGGGCGTTTCGCTGAAAGGACTGTTTGCACCACAGACGTTGTGGATGCCGGCTGCGATGCTGTTCGTGACCTTCCTGTTGTCGGCTGTCATTCCCGGCTGGATGTTCTCATCTATCCCTGTGACACAGGTATTCAGCCGGTATACAGAGCGGAAAATGAGTTGGAAACGTGTGCTGCTCTTTATCCAGTTCTCTGGTACAGCGCTCGTATTCGGATTCCTAGTGGTGGTACTGTTGCAATACCAATATGTGATGAACAGGCAAGAGGCCTTCAACACAGACCGGGTGGTGTGCGGTTATCTCAAGATAGGTACGCTGGACAATGCCCGTTCGTTTCTGGGCAATCTACCCATGGTGGAAGAATATGCCTTTGCCGGTATGCGGTTGTTCCAGGGCGGAACAAGTGGTGAGTCGATGGCCAAGGGAGCAGGAAGCTCATTCTCTGCCCGTATTGGATGGATAGGTCCCGATTTTGCTCCATTTCTGGGAATGGAGATCATGAAAGGACGGAATATACAGACCGATGAGGAAGTGCTGGTCAACGAGGAATACGTACGGCAAGCCGGGTGGACGGACGACCCCATCGGAAAACAGCTGATGAGCGCCTATGATACTAAGTATGGTACGGTGGTAGGTGTTATCAAAGACTTCACCATCCGGAGCGCCTACTTCCCGAAGGACCCGCTGGCCCTGATAGGCAGCCTGTCTGGAAATGTACACTACATGCGCCTGAAAGAACCGTTCCAGGAGAATCTGGTCAAACTGAACAAAGAGTTGACAGAGCATTTCCCCACCGAAGATGTGATGTTCAGTTCATTGCGTAGCGTATTCGATGAGCGATACCAAAGTGTGAAGTCTTTCCGCGACGGGGTTGTGATGGCTTTTGCAGCCATTCTGCTCATCACACTCATGGGGGTACTGGGTTATACCAACGATGAGGTGCGTCGCCGGAGTAAGGAGATAGCCATCCGTAAAGTGAATGGAGCTGAAGCGTGGAATATTCTCTCTATGTTGTCAGCCAGCATGCTATGGATAGCTTTGCCGGCTGTGTTGACAGGGATTGTGGCTTCGTATTTCATCGGAGAAAAATGGTTGGATCAGTTTGTTTACCAGATTCCACAAAACCCGTGGGTGTATGCAGGAGTAGGGGTAGTGATGTTGGTGGTTATTCTCGCCAGCGTGGTACTGAAAGCCCGACAAATAGCCAATGAGAATCCGGTAAAGAGTATCAAGAGCGAATAAAAAGTTACAATGCGGACTGCTGCTTCGACACTTTTTTAATATAGAGCAGCAGCGCCGCAGTGGCCGTAATGGTAGCTGCCGCATCCGAGACAGGCATACTCATCCATACTCCCGTCACACCAAAATGAGTCGGAAAGAAAAGTAAACCCGGAAGCAAAAACAATAGCTGACGTGAAAGGGAAAGGAAAATACTGATCTTTGCTTTCCCAATACTTTGGAAAAAGTTTGAGATTACGATTTGCGCACCTACCATCGGGAATACCATCACACAGATACGAAGTCCTGCAGCAGCAATATCTATCAGCTCATTGTTATCCGTAAACATAGCCGATACGCCATGCGGGAAAATCTCACAAACAAGAAATCCGATGGTTGTTATCACCACTCCCGACAAGATACTCAACTGCAACGTGCGCTTCACACGATCCATCTTCATGGCTCCATAGTTGTAACCCACAATAGGTTGCATACCCATTGTAAGTCCCAGTACCACCATCACAAAGAGCGTGAGCATACGGTTAATGATACCGTACGCACCGATAGCCATATCACCACCGTTGTTCTGCAAGGTCTTATTCACAATAATAACAATCGCACACGCGCACGCGTTCATTAAAAAAGGAGACATGCCGATGGAGAAGATATTGCCAACAATCCGGCGTCTCAGCGTCCAGAACCCGCGGCGGAAGTGTATGTAGCTGTCTTCTTTCATGAAGTGGCTCAATACCCACACCATACCAATCAGTTGCGAAAGCAGCGTAGCCAATGCCGCCCCACGGATTCCCCAGCCGAAATGAAAAATAAAGATAGGAGCAAGGGCAATATTTGCCACCACCGTCACCATGGAGGTGAGCATGGCTTTCTTCGGATAACCTGTGGCGCGCATCACATTGTTCAGACCGATCATGACATACGTTATCGGCGTACCAAGCAGAATCACTTGCATAAAGTCGCGTGCATACGGCAATGTGTGTTCGCTGGCGCCAAAGAACACCAACAAATGATCGAGAAAAATGAACGACAGCGTTCCAAAGACTACCGAGATAATGAGACACAACATCAGTGTATGCGACAACATATCCGTAGCGCCATCCAGATCTTTTTGTCCCAGACGGATAGAAGCAAGGGCGGAAGTACCTGCCGAAACCAAGGTTCCGAAAGCTGCCACCAGATTCATTAACGGAAAGGTGATGGCAAGTCCGGCAATAGCCATGGCACCTACACCATGACCGATAAAAATGCTGTCGATAATATTGTATAACGAAGTAATGGTCATCCCAATGATGGCCGGTATGGAGTATTGCAATAATAATTTCCCGATATTATCTGTACCTAATGCGTGAGGGTTGTTCTGAGACATACTAAAATTCTTTTTTCTCTTTTAAAGTCCACAAAGGTATGAATTATTTGCCTTATCCAATGTTTATTCGGAACTTTGCCGCCGAATATAAAACAGGTTTAACGTTTATAAGGTAAAAGAAAGATGAAAGAATCAACCACTCTCATAGCAGCACTGTTCGACCTCGATGGCGTAGTGCTCGATACAGAAACGCAATATACGGTGTTCTGGGATGAACAAGGACGTAAATATTTAGGAGAAGCCAACTTCGGACGGCGTATCAAGGGACAAACATTGACGCAAATGTTTGACGGGCATTTCAGCGGAGTAAAGAATGATATCGACCTGACGGCAGCCCAACCGCAGATCGTGGCCGACCTGAACCGCTTCGAAGCCGAAATGGCTTATGACTATATTCCCGGCGCACAAGAATTTATAGCCGACCTACGCCGTCACGATGTGAAGATGGCCATCGTCACCAGTTCCAATGAGGTGAAAATGGCGAATGTGTATCGGGCTCATCCGGAGTTGAAGCAAGACTTCGACTGTATCCTCACTGCCGACATGTTCGCCCGTTCCAAACCAGCCCCCGACTGCTTTCTGCTGGGTATGGAAGTGTTTGGTACTACGGCTGCCAATACATTTGTCTTCGAAGACTCTTTCCATGGCCTGCAAGCCGGAATGAGTTCTGGTGCAACCGTCATCGGGCTGGCTACCACCAACCCGCGCGAGGCTATTGAAGGCAAAGCCCATCATATTATCGATGATTTTACCGGGATGAACTACTCCCAGTTATTGGCTTGGAAACAATAAGTATAATTCGTTTGTTTTCAATGTGTTTGCATAGTGCAGCTAACGAATTGTAGCTTACTTTTTCTTTTTTACAAAGATTATGTTATACCTTTGCAGCCGCAACTAACAATTAAAACAGTAAAATTATGGCTGGTTATATATCAGACGACAACCGCAAGGTGACCACGCACCGTCTCGTTGAGATGAAGCAGCGCGGCGAAAAAATTTCCATGTTGACATCGTATGACTATACTATGGCTACCATCGTCGATGGAGCAGGTATCGATGTGATTCTCGTTGGCGACTCGGCTTCGAATGTGATGGCGGGTAATGTAACGACACTTCCCATCACATTGGACCAAATGATTTACCACGGCAAATCGGTAGTCCGGGCTGTAAAGCGTGCTATGGTAGTGGTCGACATGCCTTTCGGTTCGTATCAGGGAAATTCCAAAGAAGGCCTGGCTTCGGCCATCCGTATCATGAAGGAGAGCCATGCCGATGCCTTGAAGCTCGAAGGAGGCGAAGAAGTTATTGAATCGGTAAAACGAATCATTTCTGCCGGAATTCCTGTTATGGGACATCTGGGGTTAATGCCGCAATCTATCAATAAATATGGCACGTACACCGTACGCGCAAAAGATGATGCCGAAGCTGAGAAGTTGATTCGTGATGCCCATCTACTCGAAGAAGCAGGTTGTTTCGCTATTGTTCTGGAGAAGATTCCTGCTTCGTTGGCTGCCCGCGTGGCAAGCGAACTGACCATACCGATGATCGGTATCGGTGCAGGAGGCGGTGTCGACGGTCAGGTATTGGTCATTCAGGATATGCTGGGCATGAACAACGGTTTCCGTCCGCGTTTTCTCCGTCGCTATGCCGACCTCTTTACAGTGATGTCCGACGCGATCAGTCGCTACGTGTCCGACGTGAAGAATTGCGACTTCCCCAACGAAAAAGAACAGTACTAATCCGCAAAGGCATTTATGTCAAACAAATTGTGGACATTGCATTTCACAAGGATATGCATAGCAAATTTATTGCTATACATATCCTTGTATGTGTTATTGCCCGTTATCCCTACAATGATGGCTGCGCGTCTTCAGATGCCCATCCAGCAAACAGGATCTCTTTTCCTGCTACTTACTCTGGGCATGGTACTTGCCGGCCCTTTTTATGCCTATCTGGTCGATGCTTACAAACGTAAACAGGTGTGCCTGTTCTCTTTTTTGGGAATCATAGCTGCTACTCTGGGTTACAATTATGTCGACAACCTTTGGCAGCTTTGGTTGCTTGTGCTGGGGCAGGGCGTATGCTTCGGTATGGCTACTACAGCAGCCATCACATTGGGCATCGATATCAATACGTCCATGTACCGCAGTGCGGGCAATGTGGCATTTGCCTGGATGTCGCGTATAGGGATGATGACGGGCATCGCTTTAGGCGTATGGCTCACTCCATACTACAGTTTTCAGACGATGTTGTACGTTTCGACAGGCATCGGAGTGATGGGGATTGGAATCGTATCTCTTATTCATGTGCCATTCCGCGCACCGATCGGAACCCAATTGTGTTCGTGCGATCGTTTTTTTCTACCACGCGCCTGGCTTCCTGCGCTAAACCTCGCATTGGTAGCATTTGTTCCGGGAGCTCTGCTGCCTATATTAACGCATTCGTTCGATACGATACTGCTTCATTATTACACTGTGCCGTATTTTGCTGTTGTGTTGGTAGGCTTCCTGCTTTCCTTCATAGCCGACAAGATGCTTTTCCTGGAAGACAATCAGTGGAAAAATAAGATTGTCACCGGATTGGTATGCATGATCTTTTCACTAGCTTTGTTGTTGGTATGGGGCGAAGGAGCCGGAGTAGCATCTGCTCTATTGCTCGGATTTGCCATCGGACTGGTTACGCCGGAATTCCTGATGATGTTCATCAAATTATCACATCATTGCCAACGTGGTACTGCCAACACCACCCATCTATTGGCTTGGGAGCTGGGTATCTCGGGAGGTATCGCCATGGCTTGCTGGCTCAATGTCAGCTATGAAGAAGAAGTAGTGATACAAGTGGCTCTGTTTGCAGGATTGGTAGCAATGGCTTTCTTTCTCTGGGGAACCGTACCTTATTTTATTCGGAAGCGGGTGAGATGATTATCTATTATCCAATGATGTGATTTTCAATATTATTCCATATATTTGTCAAATTAATTTATAAGAATAATGAGATCACGATGAAAGGCATACCCGCTAAAACAATAATAGTATTTCTATGGGGAGTATTTAGCATATTTCCTGTTTTCTCTCAAGATATACCTGCTATAAAAGACAGCTTGCTCCACGCCCTGTCACAAGCCAAAAGCACACCGGAAAGACTGGAAACCCTTACGAACCTGTCCGACCTTTCGTCGGCCACCAAGGATCTCACGTATAGCCGCATGCTTTGGCACGAGGCCCGTGCTGCTCATGACGAAAGCGCTGCTGCGGCCGCTCTCACCCGCCTGCTCGTCAGCAAACTCGACAGCAACGAACCCGACTCGATGACCTACTACGCCAACCAGGCAAGGGAATTCATGAAATCGCCTGCCGTGCGGGCTATTCCCACGTATTATGAAATGATACTCGAAGCCCGCCACCTGCAAGGAACCGACAGTGAAGAGTGCAACCGCATTGTCGAGGAAAATACACAAAAGCTGAAAAGCAATGACCCGGCCATCGACAAATACGAGAAAATGAAGAACATCTACATCGTTGTCTGCTGCAAGGACCGCATACGCCTATTGCAGGAAGAAGGCTCCGGACAACGAGAAGAAATGCTGCCTTATGCAAAGGAGATGCTCGAAATAGCCAAAAGCGTACCCTTCGAAAGTGGAGGACATCTTTTCGTACAACAAGCTCTTATGATATGCTGCAGTGGTTATCCGCGAGACAGCAAAGAGTACCTGGACTACACGCTTCAGCGGCTCGATGCCTATGAGAACTTTCTGAAGCTCCCCTCCATACTGAAACGTCCATACTACAGTCAGCGCGCCCGTATCCATATTTACGGATCATTGGTTTCGGCTACTACCCTCACACAAAAGGAACGCGACGGTTATTTCGAGAAGGTAAAAGAGCTCCTGCGTCTCTATCCCTCGCAATCTCCCACACCTCCTGCAGCCTACTATCTGGCAGGTATCAGCTACGAATATTATGGAATGAAGAACGACAATGTACGTGCATTGCAACAGCTGGACTCCCTGCTGAAATACAACTCATACCCCTTGCAGGCTATCAGGTACATGAAGGAGAAAGCCGAACTGTTGTCCAAAACCGGTAATTACCGGGAGGCTTATCTGGAACAGATAAGCGCCACAGCTCTGTCCGACTCCCTGAACCGCGAAGAATCCCAGGGTAAATACCAGGAATTGCAAACTCTCTACGATGTCAACGAAACCAAGCTGAAGAATGCCGAACTCAAGCAGCACAACCAAATGCTTACCTTGTGGACTTGCATCATCGTACTCCTGCTATTGTCTGCCTGGAGTTTCTATAATTACTATGTACGCCGCAAAATGCAGAAACTGAATACAAAGATTCAGGAAAGCGAAACGATGAAAAGCGCTTTCCTGCATTCGATGTGCCACGAAATACGTACCCCGCTCAACATTATTTCCGGATTCAGTACCATGATACTGCTTTCCGAACCTGACGAGGAAGAAAAAGAATCAATGGGAACGGAAATTGAACGCCAGACACACCTGCTGACCAAGATGCTGGATGATATGCTGGAGGTATCCAAGCTGGATGCATCCAATGATTCGTTGCCCACCGAAAGCACCGATATATATGCCGAGTGCGAGCAAGCCATACAGAAGTTCCGCACCATGTACGGAGACCAACAATGGATATTGGATGCTGTCCGCACCGGCGAACCGGTACAAATCAACCGCAGCTATTTCAACCAGTTGGTAGATAACCTGCTGGCCAATGCATCCAAATTCAGTGAGGCAGGAGCATGTACCACGCTTTCTTTTGCAATGGATACCGAAAAAAAACGTTTGAAGGTTTGTGTTACAGACACCGGAATCGGAATCCCGGAAGACAAACACAAATGGGTATTCGAGCGGTTCACCAAGTTGGACGAATTCAAGCAGGGAGCCGGACTGGGCTTGTATATCTGTCGCCTTATCACCAAACGAATGGGCGGAATCATTTATATTGACACAACATACAAGCAAGGAGCAAGAGTTATTTTTGAAATTCCTATGGACAAATGATGAAGTATGTATTATAAATAGTATATTTGCACCGCGAACCGTTAGCTCAGTTGGTTTAGAGCGCTGCCTTGACAGGGCAGAGGTCGCCGGTTCGAGCCCGGCACGGTTCACTTCTTTTCTTTCCTTATTCACCACAAGGTTTCACTTATTCACCACAGAGTTTCACAGAGCTTTTTGCAGGCTTCTCTTTTAGATTTTCCTTCCACTAAATTCTATTATTGAAATAAAATGCAGAAAATATTGCATTTTATAAAGAAAACACTCTATCTTTAAGGGCAAAATAAATCTTTGTATGAAACACATATCTTCTTCTGAAGTCCTTGATTGGACACGCGACTTTCTGGCCAAGGCCGAGAGTGAATTATCTCCCGCCGAAATCAAGGAACAACGTATGTTTGCTTCCTTAGTAACTAACCCCAAGAACAAGGTGTTGCTCACCAAACTGCTCGATGAATCGTCACAAATCCGTGATAGCAGAAAGCTCTCGTTGCGGATGAAGAAGATTTTCGAAGAGTATGGCGTTCCTGCTTTCTTCGGTAAAACGTATGAATTTCTCGGCATCCTGTTCAAGGAATTCGGTTACCTGTTCGACTTCATTGCCGTACCCATCTTCAAAAGTGTATTGCGCAAGGAAACCAGCAAGATCATTATCAAAGAAGAACGTCCGGCACTGACCAAACACCTGGAACAACGGTGGCAGGATAACATCGGGCAGAATGTAAACCTGCTGGGCGAAGTGGTATTGGGCGACGGAGAAGCCAATCATCGTTACCGCCACTACCTGGCTGCTCTCGAAGAACCGGACATAAACTATATATCTATTAAGATATCCGGTATCTATGCACAGATTTATCCGTTGAAATACGAAAGCAGCAAACAAGATTTGTGCGAGCGTATTGCCGCCATCTACCAGAAAGCCATCGACCATCCGTACCGTACCAAGGATGGACAATCCATCCCGAAGTTCGTCAACCTCGATATGGAAGAGTACAAAGATGCCGAACTCACGCTCGATGTGTTTACCACCGTGATGTCGATGCCGCAATTCAAAGATTACAAGGCAGGCATCGTGGTGCAAGCCTACTTGCCCGATGCGCAACTTTTCTACGAACGTCTGCTGACCTTCGCCCGCAAACGGGTAGAGGAGGGGGGAGTCCCCATCAAAGTACGGCTGGTGAAAGGAGCCAACCTGCAAATGGAAACAATTATCTCATCGCTCAAAGGATGGGCCAATCCGGTATTGCCTACCAAGATAGATGTGGATGCCAACTACCTGCGTATTCTCGATATCGCCCTGCAACCCCAAAACGCCCGGGTCGTGAATATCGGTGTGGCGTCGCACAACTTCTTCACCATCGGTTATGCTTATCTATTGGGTAAAGCCAATGAAGTGGAAGAGTATGTCACTTTCGAAATGCTCGAAGGTATGGCCAACCACCTACCCCGTGTGATGCGCGGACTGGGCAAACAAGTAATTCTCTATACGCCTGTGGTGCGCAAAGAGCATTTCCTGAATGCCGTTTCCTATCTGGTACGTCGTCTGGACGAGAACACAGGCGAGGACAATTTCCTCCGCTACTCGTTCAACCTGAAACTGCACGACGAACAGTGGAACTTCCTCGAACGCCAATTCCTCGAGGCTTACGAACGAAAAGACAAGATCGTTCCTTGTGCTTTCCGTACCCAGGATCGTACAGCCGCCGTCGCCCCGCGAACCGACCTCAATACATTCAGCAACGAGCCCGATACAAACCTCGACCTGAAACAGAACCGCGAGTGGGCATTGGCTGCACTCAAGAAATGGCAGAACGATGTGCGCGATACGAATTATATCATCCCTGTACAAGTGGGCGATAAAGAATTCATCACGGAAAAGAAAAAGAAATACTACGACCGCAACCGCGAAGACAGTGTATGCTTCTGCGAACTCAATATGGCTACCCAGGCACAGGTAGAAGAGATGGTAACGAATGCCGACGCATCGGGTTGGCAAAAAACGTCCCTGAAAGAACGCAATGAAATATTGCACCGTACAGCCGACATTATCAGCGAACGACGGGGAGATATGATCGGCTGTATGGCTGCCATTACCGGAAAGACATTCATGGAAGGCGATGTGGAAGTATCCGAAGGAACAGACTTCTGCCGGTTCTATCCCATCTCGATGAAGGCGTTCGAAGAGTTGCCGACGGTATCATACACCCCGAAAGGAATCATTCTGGTAATTCCACCCTGGAACTTCCCGTTTGCTATCCCCGTAGGAGGTGTGGTAGCTGCACTCGCAGGAGGAAACTCCGTGATACTGAAGCCGGCAACGGTAGCCTTCCCCATCGCCTGGGAGTTTGCCAAATGTTTCTGGGATGCCGGTGTCCCGAAAGATGCCCTGCAGCTTGTCTGCCCGGGTGACCGCCGATCACTCGACTACCTGTCGGCCCACCCGGCCGTGAAGCACACCATCCTCACCGGAGGAACCGACACGGCTTTCAAACTCTTGAAGAATGCTCCACGCACTCCGTTGTCGGCCGAAACGGGTGGTAAGAATGCTATTATTGTAACCGGTAGCGCCGATCAGGATCATGCTATTCAGAATATTGTGACTTCTGCCTTCAGCAATGCAGGGCAGAAATGTTCGGCCTGCTCATTGTTGCTGCTCGATAAGAAGGCTTTCCACGACGTATCGTTCCAGAATAAGCTGAAAGATGCTGTAATAAGTATGCACACAGGAAGTGCCTGGGAAACGGATACACTCGTCGGCCCCATGATAACGAACGATAATGACAAGTTGCTCTATGCCATCGAACACCTCGAAGAAGGAGAATGGTGGCTCGTACCACCCGTATTTATCGACCAAAAGAAATACATCCTGAGACCAACCGTCAAGTGGGGAGTAAAACCGGACAATTTCACCTTCACAACCGAATTGTTCGCACCGCTTCTGTCGGTAGTATGCATCGAAAGTCTGAAAGAAGGCATCCGGCTGGCCAACTCCACCGGCTACGGGCTGACTTCCGGTTTGCAAACCCTCGATGAAGAAGAAATCGAATTATGGAAGAATAGCATAGAAGCGGGTAATCTTTATATTAACAGAGGTATTACCGGAGCTATCGTACGCCGGCAACCGTTCGGTGGCATGAAGCTGTCGGCTTTCGGTGCAGGCATCAAAGCAGGTGGCCCGAACTATGTGTCGTGCTTTGTGAAGTTTACCGAACAACCCATCCGGCAAGAAGTCAGTGCACTCCAAAAATCCACATTCGAAGATTGCCTGAGCAGTGATGCAGACAAACTCCGGTTGCGCTTTGCCGAGAAAAGCTTTGCCAAAGCCTGGAAGGAAGAGTTCTCGCAAGAGAAAGATGTCAGCCACATCGTGGGAGAAGAAAATACATTCCGGTATTTGCCGCTCAAGTCAATGGTATTGCGCATACAGAACGACGACGATCCGACCGATATTCTGCTGGTATTGTCGGCCTCCTACTGGGTAGGGACGGAAATCACCGTCAGCGTCCCGATCGACAGTCCGCACCTCGCACTGTTGGATAGGGTAACAGACGAACTGAAAGAAATCGTAGTCCGACCGCAGGACGAAAGTATCTTCCTCAGCGAGATGAATCGTTACGAACGTGTCCGGGCTTGCTCCGAAGGATTGTCGGATGCCGTATACGAGAAAGCTGCCGAACTGGGCGTATATATCGCTTCCGGGAAACCCATGGCAGAGGGGCGTATAGAACTGCTTCACTACCTGAAAGAGCAAAGTATCTCTTATGAATACCACCGTTACGGCAGTATTTTGGAGAAGAGATAGTAATAAAACGTAAGAGCTCTGAAGTTCAAAGGCTTCAGAGCTCTTATGTTTATAAGACCCATATCTTCCGCATACGACTCACTCCTTTTCATCGTACTCAATCCTAAGAATTCTTTCTCTATGTATTCTTTCATACCAGGCATTATTTACGATTTGTTACTTTATCTCAGATGTACCCATCCGGGCGAACTAAAAAAAAGCTCCGAAGCCATTGAACTTCAGAGCTTTAAGCGGTGCGTACGGGACTCGAACCCGTGACCCCCTGCGTGACAGGCAGGTATTCTAACCAACTGAACTAACGCACCCTATTTGTTTCTAAAACCGCATCTCTCCCGATTGCGGATGCAAAGGTAGTTGTTTTTAGTAAACTTGCAAGAGTTTCGAGATGTTTTTTTTCAAAAGAATATGATAGAAAATGCTTACTGCTTCATTGTGAGAGACATAGCATTGTGCACCGGAAATACAGAAGATACGAAAAGTATGATTGAGTACAAAACACACCCATCGCCGTCTCACCATATATATAGAATCTATAAATCTAACCATAATGAGACAACTCAGATTAGCAATTCTCTTAGCGGCAACAGCTACAACCGCTACGTCTTTTGCCCAAAACAACGGACTCACGGACATGAGTCAGAGTCGGTATGCCAAGATGGCAAACACAGAACTGGGGGCCGTACAGTGGACCAACGGCTTCTGGGGCGACCGCTTCAACGTTTTCAGCAAAACTTCCCTGCAAAGCATGTGGAACACCTGGAACACACCCGAAATCTCACACGGTTTCCGCAACTTCGAAATTGCTGCCGGGGTATGCGGGGGCGACCATTGGGGACCTCCCTTCCACGATGGCGATATGTACAAATGGCTCGAAGGGGTGGCATCCGTGTATGCCATCAACAAGGATCCGGAACTCGGAAAGCTGATGGATCACTTCATCGGTCATGTAGTGAAGGCGCAACGGGCCGATGGGTATATCCACACACCGGTGATCATCGACGAGAAGAACAAGGGCATCGATACGCACAGCGGACAGAAGCAAACGGTCATCGGTACGAAGGTGGGCGAAGAAGGTGAGAAGGGGGCATTCGCCAACCGCTTGAATTTCGAAACATATAACCTCGGCCACCTGATGATGGCAGGTATCATTCATAAACGGGCTACGGGCAAAACGGAACTCTTCGATGTGGCGGTAAAAGCCACCGATTTCCTGTGTCACTTCTACGAGACGGCTTCGGCTGAACTGGCGCGCAATGCCATCTGCCCGTCGCACTACATGGGTGTGGTGGAGATGTATCGTGCTACGGGCAATCCCCGATTCCTCGAACTCTCTAAGAACCTGATCAATATCCGCGGCATGGTGGAGAACGGCACGGACGACAACCAGGATCGTGTTCCGTTCCGCGAGCAGTACAATGCCATGGGACATGCCGTACGCTCGAACTATCTCTATGCCGGTGTCACGGATGTGTTTGCCGAAACAGGGGAGGAGCAACTGATGAAGAACCTGACAAGTATCTGGCAAGATATCGTGAATCGCAAAATGTATGTCACCGGTGCTTGCGGAGCGTTGTACGATGGTACGTCGCCCGACGGGACTTGTTATGTACCCGATAGCATCCAGAAGGTACACCAAAGCTACGGTCGTCCGTTCCAGCTGCCCAACAGCACGGCGCACAACGAGACTTGTGCCAACATCGGTAACATGCTCTTCAACTGGCGCATGATGGAGGTGACGGGCGATGCCAAGTATGCCGACATCGTGGAAATGGCTTTGTACAACAGCGTACTGAGCGGCATCAGTCTCGATGGTAAGAAATATTTCTACACGAACCCGCTCCGTATCTCTGCCGATTTGCCGTATACGCTTCGTTGGCCGAAAGAACGGATGGAGTATATCAGTTGTTTCTGTTGCCCTCCGAATACGTTGCGTACGGTTTGCCAGGCACAGAACTATGCATACTCGGTAAGCGATGACGCCATCTGGTGCAACTTGTATGGTGCAAATACATTGCAAACTACATTAAAGGCGATTGGAAAGATCGGCCTGGCACAGGAAACGGATTATCCGTGGGACGGCGCGGTGCGTATCACGCTGAACGAGGTTCCGAAGAAAAAGGCGTCGTTCACGCTGCACTTCCGCGTACCGGAATGGTGCGACAATGCTACACTGAAAGTGAATGGCGAAGCTGTTCAGGGTACATTCAAAGCTAATACGTATGCCGATGTAAACCGCCAATGGAAGAAGGGCGACGTCGTCGAATTCGTGATGGACATGCCGGTGAAGCTGCTCGAAGCCAATCCGCTGGCCGAGGAGATCCGTAACCAGGTAGTAGTGAAGCGTGGACCGTTGGTATACTGCCTCGAAAGCCAAGATCTTCCCGCCGGGATTAAGATCGATAATGTGATTATCCCTGCTGATATTGCTCTTTCTCCTAAGAAAATGACAATTGAGAATAGTCCGATTGTAGCGCTCGAAGGTACGGCTTTGGCTGTTCAGACAGGGTCGTGGAAGGATGCGTTGTATCGTCCGGTAGCGAAAAGTTATCGTCCGGTGGAGATTAAGTTGATTCCTTATTATGCTTGGGGCAACCGGGGTAAAGGGGAAATGACGGTTTGGATGCCTTTCCGATAAACTTTTCTTTCTTCTTTGTTTTGATACATTTGGGCTGGCGCCGTCATTTTCTTTCTTCTTTGCCTTGATGCAAAGAAGAAAGAAACAAAGAAGAAAAATCAAGGCTGCATTTTCTCCGCTACTCCGCCTGCACGAAAAGCTAAAGCTTCGGAACTCGCTCGCTACGCTTTGCTCAAACAGCCGAAGCTTTTTAACGCTTTTCGCACAGGCTACGCTTAACGCTGCG
>JAVBVA010000113.1:0-12370 GCA_031554665.1 Bacteroides sp.
CCGGCTGATCCGTAGTCAGCTACTCTATTCAGTTGAGCTACGCGGCCATTGTTTTTCGTTTTAACGGGTGCAAAGATATGGACTTTTTCCGAATTAACAAGCGTCCCGACAACTTTTTATCAATAAAATTACTGGATGAAACGGTAGTTAAACAATTGCCAGCCAATGGTAATACCTACATTCCATTCCTTAGCCGGTGAGCTATAATGATTTACATACGCCGAGATAGCTCCGAAAGGAAGTTGGCACACAACCGACACTTCACCCAAATACTGGAGGTCAGAAAATGCTTTTCCGTAATACGCTTTATTGATCGAGTTCCTTTCAATGGGGAAAATAGGCATAAAGCCATAAAACTCTCCACGAACATGGAACAGTTGATTCAAGTGATAGATGGGCCGAATGCCTGCACCCACAAACTGATTGGCACGGAAAGCTTCGTTGTACATCAATGCACTGTGCGCTGTAGGGGCAAATTCTCCGGCCTGCATCATCGTAGCTGTATAATTATCCGAGAAGTTACGGGAAGCATACAGTGCCTTCAGATACCATCCAAACGTATATTGGTTCGTCATTTTATGGTATTTCTCCTTTGTGTACGACAGTTGCAGCCACGACTGTTTTTCCTCTTTCTTGCTCGAAGGATCGCCTCCCGGATAGTAATACTCCGTTCCGGTAAAAATCTGTGCTACCAACGCTTCCCGGGCTCCCTGCGTCGCAAACTGACGCGAATTCAGCGTGCTTCCGTTAAAGCTGATAGAACCTCCAAACAGTGTGTAGGTACTCTTATCGTACTTATCCTTATCAAAATCGATGGCGCTGGTCTGGAAATACCGATCTTCAAAATCGGCTATACCGACGCCGAACTCCGCACGCTTGTTGGATCGGAACGGAACAGCCATGAGTACCTTGAGAAAGCGTTCGTCCTTCTGATTAAAAGCCGGTTTGTCGTTCTTAGAGAATAATTTATCCTTCTTGAAGTAGTCAAACGTACTGTAAGACGCAATAAAACGATATGAGGTAGGAATAACCGTAGCAAAGTCGACCTTCGCCATAAGCTGCGCATTGTTATATATCTTACCAATTTGCCCATCAAGCGTGAATTCCTTGGCGTAGTAGTTCAGATTCTGGTATGTCAGCCCCAGGTAAATCTGATTGGAACTCGTTGTAGAGACGTTTCCACCAACCTTTAGCGACATATTCTCCTCCATTTTGACTTTCAGGTAGAGATCGTATGTTTCGTCATCTTTATTATAAACAGCATGTGGAATGATTTCAGAGATCATATTGCCTGAGAGCAAACGGAAGTACCCCCGTTTCACATCTTCATAGGTAAATATCTTATTATCAGTGGCATGAAACTCTTTCTTAATATATACCTGTTGCTGGGAATTGGCACCTTCAATGATGATATTCCGGAAACGAAGCTCCGGAAAATTGCTTCGGAATAACAATCTACGTAGTCGGATATTATCTGCATTTACCCGGCGGTTAATACGTCCTTTTATGGAATCCATCATGCTTATTGTCTTATCGTAGCCTATCTTCGCCAATTCGTCGATGCGCTGAAAGTCCATCAGGTTGACATCATCGTACTTGAATGTCATTAGAATACCCTCCGAATCAGGCATACTGTAGTCGGTTTTTTGCATCACCATGTTCTCGATCTGGCTCATCAGGTCGTTCTCCTTGGGTTGTATCGGGTTTTTCGCTACCACGCTTCCGATAATGACGTCCGGATGGAAGTCGTCACGCATCACGTCGGTGGGAAAATTGTTGTAAATACCTCCATCATAGGCCAATACCCCATCTATTTCGATGGGTTTAAACATGAACGGGAAGCTCATGGAAGAGCGAACGGCATCGCCCAGATCACCTTTGCCAAATACAAGCTGCTTTTTATTGAATACGTCTGACGCCACACAACGGAATGGGACAAATAGTTTGTCGAAATCGCCGTCACACACGGCTGTACCACGCCCAAAGAGGTCGAGAAAAACGAGATTCATCTGTATCGGATTGACAATACTAGTGGGTAGAATCTGAGGTTTAATGTTCAGGGAGTCCTTAAATGAGAAGCGGATATTAAAAAACTCCGGCGTAGGAATGTTCTTCTTGAAGTAATACATGTACTTCTCTTCCACTTCGCCTGAATACCATCGTTTGAAGTCGTCCGACTTGATAAGTTCCTCCATATCATCGGGTGAATAACCCAAGGCGTACAGGGAGCCGACAATGGCACCCATAGAGGTGCCGGTGATATAGTCTATCGGTATGTTGTTTTCCTCCAATGCACGTATTATTCCGATGTGTGTCAATCCTTTAGCACCGCCACCGCTCAGGACAAGTCCCACTTTCTGGGCCTGCATGGTGAAAGGTAAAATCTGTATCAGGAATATGATAATGAGAAACTTCTTCATACTTAGCGTTTATACAAACTAATGTTTCTTGAATTTTCCTTCAAATATATGGAATGTTTCCGAATTTTAAAGATTGAAAGGGGTTAAATAAAAAAAAGAGCATTATATCCAAACGAATGATGGCATAATGCTCTGGAAAAATATATAGAGTTTAAATAAAGGAGATAGAACTTAGTGGAATTAACCACAGATTACGCAAATTACGCAGATTCTGATTTTAAATCAGTTCGATGCTACGCTTCACGAAGTTATTCAATGCTTCACCCTTCAGCATGTTGTTTTGCAATAGGGCGAGGTCGATCAACTGGCGAACTAGCTTATTATTAGCGGCATAACCAGCGAGAACAGCCTCCTTTTTGCCTTCTAGCTCACCCAGTTTTGTATTCAGAATGTCTAATTCAGTTTTTTCGTCGACAGTGATTTCTTCTGGCTTCTTACCTTCCTGCTTTTTTTGCAGTTTGTCACGCTGGTTCGTCACTTCGTCCAACGACAGTTTGAGCGGCATTAAATCGGCTGCACAGGCTGTTTCCTCGTCGTCCAACACTTGTTTTACCAACTTGTGGTCGGAGTTCAGAATGAGGCTGTACATGTCGGGCATCTCGCCATAGAAACTCATACCTGCCTGAATATTAGCCATTTCCTTCATACGACGCATGTATTCGCTTTGCGTGATAACTACCGGCGCACTGTTTTCGCCCAACGCCTGGGTAGTGACATGGAATTCTGCCTTTTCTACCTTAGGCAACTGACTCTTGAATACCGACGAAAGGGCTTCCTGTTTCTCTGTATCAAGGTTGCTGCCTTTCTTGTCTTCTTTTACGATCAGGTTGTCGATTACATCGCCATCCACGCGGGTGAAGCGCGACTTTTCGAATTTCTGCTCCAACATGCTGACCATCGGCACATCCAACTGACCATCCATTAGCAGAACACTGTATCCTTTGTTGGTGGCAGCTTCGATGTAACCGAACTGTTCGTCCTTGTTATTGGCATACAGGTAAACGAGGTTTCCATCTTTATCTGTCTGGTTGTCTTTAATCAAAGTCCGGTACTCTTCGTAGGTGTACGATTTGCCAAAAGTATCGATGAAAAGGGCAAATTTTGATGCTTTTTCATAGAAATCATCCTGCGTGAGCATACCGTAATTGATGAATATTTTGAGGTCGTTCCACTTCTCTTCGAACTGCTTGCGGTCGTTCTTGAAGATGGATTGCAGACGGTCGGACACCTTTTTGGAGATGTGTGCCGATATCTTTTTCACATTGGAATCGCTTTGCAGATATGAGCGTGAAACGTTCAGCGGAATGTCCGGAGAGTCAATAACACCGTGGAGCAATGTCAGAAAGTCGGGCACAATACCTTCTACTGAATCTGTCACATATACCTGATTGCAGTACAACTGAATTTTATTCTTGTTCAAGTCGATGTTGCTCTTTACCTTCGGGAAGTAGAGTATTCCGGTGAGGTTGAATGGGTAATCCACGTTGAGGTGTATCCAGAACAGGGGTTCGTCCGACATGGGGTAAAGGCTACGGTAGAATTCTTTGTAGTCCTCGTCCTTCAACTCGCTCGGCTTACGTGTCCATAGCGGAGAGGTTTCGTTGATTACGTTGTCCTCTTCCGTTTCCACTTGCTTGCCGTCTTTCCACTCTTTTTTCTTGCCAAAGGCTACGGGAACGGGCAGGAAGCTGCAATATTTCTTCAACAAAGATGAAATACGGCTTTCTTCAAGGAATTCGCGGCAATCGTCGTCGATATAAAGGATTATGTCTGTTCCGCGGTCAGCTTTTTCAGTTGGCTCAAGGGTAAACTCAGGGCTTCCGTCGCACGACCATTTCATTGCCTGAACACCATCCTGATAGGAACGGGTAACGATTTCTACCTTTTTGGCTACCATGAATGAGGAGTAGAAGCCGAGTCCGAAGTGACCGATGATGGCATTGGCGTCGTCTTTATACTTGTCGAGGAAGTCGTTAGCGCCGGAAAAGGCGATTTGATTGATGTACTTCTCAATTTCTTCGGCTGTGAGTCCAATACCACGATCGGAAATGGTAATGGTATCCTTGTCTAAGGATACGTGAATGGTCAGATCGCCCATTTCGCCCTTGAATTCACCTTTCGACGAAAGGGTCTTGAGCTTCTGGGTAGCATCTACTGCGTTCGATACCAATTCTCTGAGAAAAATCTCATGGTCGCTGTACAAGAACTTTTTGATGATAGGGAAAATGTTCTCGGTTGTAACCCCAATATTTCCTTTTTGCATAATTAAATGATATTTTATTAGTTATCCACTATGATTTATTTTGTTTTACGCGAAACATACAGACAAAAAAAATGCCAGACCATTTGGTCTGACATTTTGGCACTGCATAGTGACTATTATTCAATAACAGCCTCTATTTATTCAGCGATAAACCCTATTTATTCGGTTGCAAACTTCACTTCGAGCTCGTTTTTCTCTTCATTGACAGTAGCTACAATGCTCGCACCCTCAGGCATAGACGAAGCAATAATGAGTTCGGACAACGAATCTTCGAGATACGTCTGTATGGCACGCTTCAATGGACGAGCACCGTACTGAACATCATATCCTTTCTCTGCAATGAACTTTTTAGCCTTTTCATCGACAATAAACTGATAACCAATGGTCTTAACCCGCTCGTAGAGTCCTTTGAGTTCAATTTCCAGAATTTTGGTAATCGCTTCGGGAGTCAACTGATCAAAAGTGATGATTTCATCGACGCGATTGATAAACTCCGGTGCGAACGACTTGTTTAAAGCTTTATTTATCACACTTCGCGAGTGTTCCTTGTCGTCTACACGACCTTGTGTGGCAAAGCCCACACCACGTCCGAATTCCCTCAATTGGCGTGTACCGATATTCGAGGTCATAATGACGACTGTGTTCTTAAAATCGACAGACCTGCCATAACTGTCAGTCAGACGACCTTCGTCCATCACCTGCAACAGGATGTTGAACACGTCCGGATGCGCCTTTTCGATTTCGTCGAGCAGGATGATGGAGTATGGTTTGCGACGCACTTTCTCTGTCAGCTGACCGCCTTCTTCATATCCCACGTATCCCGGAGGTGCCCCCACAAGACGCGAAACGGTGAATTTCTCCATGTATTCGCTCATGTCGATACGTATCAATGCTTCGGACGAGCCAAACATGAATTTGGCTAACTCCTTGGACAGATGCGTCTTACCTACACCCGTCGGGCCAAGGAACATGAAAGTTCCAATCGGTTTGTTCGGGTCTTTCAGTCCCACACGACTGCGGAGGATGGCACGTACCAGCTTCTCGATGGCCGCATCCTGGGCAATGACTTTCGACTGCAAATCTTCCTTCATACCCACCAGTTTCACACCTTCAGCTTGCGCCATGCGCTGTACAGGTACGCCGGACATCATCGAAACGACATTGGCAATCTCCTCTGCATCAACCGTTTGACGATTTTGTTTCAGTTGATCTTCCCATTCCAGCTTCATGGTTTCGAGCACCGTAGTTTCGGCCACGGCACGATCACGATAGGTGGCAGCCAACTCATAGTTCTGGGCTTTGACAGCGTTGTTCTTCTTTGTTATAATCTCCGTAATGAGGTTTTCCTGGTCTTCCAGTTCCTTCGGAGCGGTTATATTAGTAAGATGTACGCGCGAGCCCGATTCGTCGAGGGCGTCGATGGCCTTGTCGGGGAAGAAACGGTCGGTAATGTACCGGTCGGTGAGCTTCACACAGGCTTCCAATGCCGCATCGGTGTAGAACACGTTGTGGTGGTCCTCGTAACGGTCTTTGATGTTACGAAGTATCTGCAACGTCTCCTCGGCAGTGGTCGGTTCCACGATTACCTTCTGAAAACGACGCTCCAGCGCACCGTCTTTCTCGATGTTCTTGCGGTATTCGTCGAGCGTGGTGGCGCCGATGCACTGTATTTCGCCGCGGGCCAAGGCCGGTTTCAACATATTTGCCGCATCCATAGAGCCTGCTGCCGACCCTGCGCCAACGATGGTATGTATCTCGTCAATAAACAGGATGACGTTCGGGTTCTTCTGTAACTCATTGAGAATGGAGCGGATACGCTCTTCGAACTGCCCACGGTACTTGGTTCCGGCTACGACGGATGTCATGTCGAGCGACACCACACGTTTGTCGAACAAAACGCGTGATACCTTACGCTGAATGATGCGTAGGGCCAGTCCTTCGACAATGGCCGACTTACCCACGCCGGGTTCGCCAATCAGTATCGGGTTGTTCTTCTTACGACGGCTCAGGATCTGCGCCAGTCGTTCTATCTCTTTCTCGCGGCCTACAACGGGGTCCAACTTGCCTTCTTCGGCTGCCTTGGTGATGTCTGTGCCGAAATTATCGAGCACCGGCGTATCATTAGCAGGCTTCTTGGGCGTTGTCTGCGTGTATCCGCGACTTCCTTCCTGACCGGAAGAGTGGGGCGAATTCATCTCTTCGTCCTCTTCATCGTCCTCGCTGAAGCCCATTCCGGAGGTAATATCCGGCTGAAGCGTCAGTTGGTCATACACTTTTTTGTAATCCACGTCATTTTTTTCCAGTATGGAAGCGGCCATGTTGCTCCGGTCCCTGAGGATTGCCAGGAGAACATGCTCCGTATCGGCCACATTACTTTTCATTGCGCGAGCTTCTAAAAAACACATTTTCAATATCTTAGCGGTAGATTCAGACAACGGGATATTGGCATCCGGCAGTAAGAAATCATCAGAATCAATCTTCAAATAAGCCTCTATCTGAGTTTTAATGTCTGGCAAATTCACATTCAGGTGATTCAATATCTCAATGGCCTTTCCTTCGCCGTCCCGGAACATTCCCAGAAGAATGTGCTCGGGAGCAATACTTCTGTTTCTCAGACGGTTAGCTTCTTCCTTGCTATATATTATGACGTCGGAAACTCTCTGTGAGAATTGATTGTTCATATTATTCCTCCTTATATTATTAGGGGTTCGTGAGGCAAATATACACATTTAATTAAGTAAAATGCAGTGTATCGCCTTCAATATTATAACAACAAAAGCTGTGCCATAGTTCCAGTGAATGCAGTTTTATTTACAGTGTGAAAAAGGATAAAAGGGTAAAAGTAAATGAACAAAAGGATGAATATTATCAGATAAAAGGAAAGAATATGTGACAAGCTGCCTTTTCAATCCATATCTGATAATAATCATTTAGGAGACATACACATAATCATAACATTTTTTCGTTTTCACTTTGTCAACAATTACTTATCCAGCAAATTTCAGGACAAAATCAACCAACAAAATCACGTTGTAATGAATAATAAATCTTCCGTGTTTTTGTCTCAAAAATGCGTATTTTCAACAAATCAGGTCAAACTGTAGTACAGTACTGTTCGCCGTGTAGTACAACTCACCTCAAACTGTGTAACAAGTCAAAAGCAACTGTACTACACGGCGAACAGTACTGTACTACAGCTTTCATGGCATTGTAAAGAAAAAAGCGGGGATAATACACGCATGCACTATCCCCGCTTTCCTCGCGTACCTATATAATAACTCTATTCCCGGAGAGGGAATTCTGCATTTTTTACCCAATTACAAGGGTAATATGTCCGATTATTATACATGTTCATACGCCTAAACGGTTGATTTTCTGTGCTAAGATACGAAAATGGAAGAGTCTTGTCAAGGGAAAAAGCAATTATTTTAGATATACTAGCTAAGAATTTATATACAATAAAAATTCAAAGTCAAAAACAGGATTTACAATCCAAAATCGGCTCTGAATATTCCATATATAATAAGGTATAAGTATATCTGCATAATCATTTAAATTAATTCAGCAGACATACTTAAACCATAGAAACCTTCACAAAAGCACTCTAAAAGTCCTCAAACGAAACTTTCTTAACGAAAACTTTTGTATATCCTGAAAAAGTAGTAATTTAGCATGGTTTTTCATGAACCGAGAAATGTATAATTAATAATCACTTTAAATGCTTGAACAAGACAGAATTATAAAGATCAACATCGAGGAGGAAATGAAATCATCGTACATTGACTACTCCATGTCAGTCATTGTATCTCGTGCCCTTCCGGATGTTAGAGATGGATTTAAGCCTGTTCATCGCCGTATTCTTTACGGAATGATGGAATTGGGCAATACGTCGGATAAACCCTACAAAAAATCAGCCAGAATAGTGGGTGAGGTACTCGGTAAGTACCACCCACACGGAGACTCCTCCGTGTATTTTGCCATGGTACGTATGGCTCAGGAATGGGCAATGCGCTATACCTTAGTGGACGGACAAGGTAACTACGGTTCCGTCGACGGCGACAGTCCTGCAGCGATGCGTTACACCGAAGCAAGACTGAACAAAATGGGCGAAGAAATGATGCAGGATCTCTACAAAGAAACTGTTGATTTCGAGCCGAACTTTGACAACACGTTGCAGGAACCCAAAGTAATGCCCACACGCATCCCCAACCTGTTGGTCAACGGAGCGTCGGGTATCGCCGTAGGTATGGCAACAAATATGCCCCCGCACAACCTCTCCGAAGTGGTAGACGCCTGTGTAGCCTACCTCGACAACAAGGAAATAACAGTGGAAGAGCTAATGAACTACGTCAAAGCACCCGATTTCCCTACCGGAGGATATATATATGGTATAAGCGGCGTGCGCGAAGCCTTTATGACAGGTCGTGGACGCGTTATCATGCGTGCCCGGGCAGAAATCGAAAGCGGCCAGCACCACGACAAAATTGTCATTTCGGAGATTCCGTACGGCGTAAACAAAGCCGAACTCATCAAATACATTGCCGACCTGGTGAACGACAAGAAAATCGAAGGCATCTCAAACGCCAACGACGAGTCCGACCGCGAAGGTATGCGCATCGTCATCGATATCAAACGTGATGCCAACGCCAGCGTAGTGCTGAACAAGCTCTACAAAATGACTGCCCTGCAAACGTCGTTCGGTGTGAACAACGTCGCACTCGTTAAGGGTAGACCTAAAACGCTGAATCTGCGCGACTTAATCATGTATTTCGTTGAGCACCGTCACGACGTAGTCATCCGACGTACACAATACGACTTGCGCAAAGCCAAAGAACGCGCACACATCCTTGAAGGACTTATCATCGCTTCCGATAACATCGACGAAGTAATCCACATCATCCGTGCTGCCAAAACGCCGAATGAAGCCATTGCAGGCTTAATCGAACGTTTCGAACTCAGCGAAATCCAGGCACGCGCCATCGTAGAAATGCGTCTGCGTCAGCTCACCGGTCTGTTGCAAGACCAGTTACATGCTGAATACGAGGATATTATGAAGCAAATCAAGTACTTCGAAGAAATCCTGTCAAACGACGAACTCTGTCGTCAGGTAATCAAGGACGAACTCATCGAAGTCAGAGAAAAATACGGTGACAAGCGTCGCTCGGAGATTGTATATTCCTCAGAAGAATTCAACCCCGAGGACTTCTACGCCGACGATCAGATGATTATCACCATCTCGCACATGGGATACATCAAGCGTACTCCGCTGTCCGAATTCCGTGCACAAAACCGGGGTGGGGTAGGCTCCAAAGGCTCCGAAACCCGTGACGAGGACTTCGTAGAGCACATCTACCCGGCAACGATGCACAACACCATGATGTTCTTCACCCAAAAAGGTAAGTGTTACTGGCTGAAAGTGTACGAAATCCCTGAAGGAACCAAGAATTCCAAAGGTCGTGCCATCCAGAATCTGTTGAATATTGACTCAGACGATGCCGTAAACGCATATCTGCGCGTCAAGACCCTCTCGGATGCCGATTACATCAACAGCCATTATGTACTGTTCTGCACCAAGAAGGGTGTTATCAAGAAAACACTGCTCGAACAATATTCACGCCCCCGTCAGAATGGTGTAAACGCCATCACCATTCGCGAAGATGACCAGGTAATCGAGGTACGTATGACCAACGGTAACAACGAAATCATCATTGCCAACCGCAACGGTCGCGCCATCCGCTTCCACGAAGCTGCCGTCCGCGTCATGGGACGTACGGCAACCGGTGTTCGCGGTATCACGCTCGACAATGATGGTCAGGATGAAGTAGTAGGAATGATCTGCATCAAAAACCTTGAAACAGAGTCGGTTATGGTTGTTTCCGAACAAGGATACGGCAAGCGTTCCGAAATCGAGGACTACCGTAAGACAAACCGCGGTGGTAAGGGCGTGAAAACGATGAACATCACCGAGAAAACCGGTAAGCTGGTCACTATCAAGTCAGTAACCGACGATAACGACCTGATGATCATCAACAAGTCTGGAATCACCATCCGTCTCAAAGTAGCCGATTTCCGCATCATGGGCCGTGCCACACAAGGTGTCCGCATGATTAATCTGGAGAAACGCAACGACCATATCGGTTCCGTATGTAAAGTAATGACCGAAAGTCTCGAAGACGAGATTCCAATGGAAGAGGAGGAAGGTAAAATCATCAGCGACGCCTCTGACATAGAAGTTGCGGACAACGAGACTCCTGATACAGAGGCAGATACAGACGTAGATGCTGATACGGACGTACCAGAAAACAATTCAGAAGAATAGACATAGTATTAATAATTAATCAAACAACAATCATGAAAAGAGTATTATTTTCAATGGTTTTATTATTGGCCGCCAGCTTCACATTTGCTCAGGTAAAGAGCGTGAAAGAAGCCAAAAGCATCGCCAATGAAGTAAAGCCTGATTTTGCAAAAGCAGAACAGCTGATTAATGCTGCAATGACAAATCCTGAAACAAAGGATGATCCCGAAACATGGAACACTGCTGGTATGATCCAGAAAAAGGTGAACGAAAAGCAAATGGAAAACGCTTATCTGAAGAAACCTTATGACACTGTGAAGACGTATAACAGCATCCTGTACATGTTTGAATACTTCGTGAAGTGCGATGAACTTGCACAAATCCCCGATGAAAAAGGCAAGATCAAGAACAAGTACAGAAAGCCCAATGCAGCTATCATGGTAATGGAACGTCCGAACCTTATCAATGGCGGTATCCATTTCTTCAACCAAAACAAGGATAAAGAAGCATTCAAGTTCTTCTCAACATACGTAGATGCAGCTTCTTATCCTATGTTGGCAAGTGAAAATTTGGCAGTGAAAGATACTTTGCTTTCCCAAATCGCTTACTATGCAACTTTGGCAGCCGACAGAATCGATGACAAAGATGCTATCATGAAGTACGCTCCGCTTGCTTTGAACGATAAAGACGGTGGTAAATTTGCTATGCAATTGATGGCTGATGCTGTTAAGGCTAAAGGTGATACCATAAAATGGGTAGAAGTCTTGAAAGAAGGTATTGTAAAGTTCCCTGACAATCAGTACTTTTTCGCAAATTTGGTAGACTATTATAGTTCTGCTAACGAACCAGACAAAGCCATGCAATTTGCTGATGATATGTTGGCTAAAGATCCTAACAACAAGCTCTACTTGTATGTAAAAGGCTATCTATATCACAACATGAAAGAGTATGACAAGGCTATTGAATTCTACAAAAAGACAATTGCTGTTGATTCTGAATATGCTGAAGCATACTCTAATTTAGGACTTGTACTCTTAATGCAAGCTCAGGATTTCTCAGACAAAGCAACATCTGATGTAAATGATCCTAAATATGCTCAGGACCAAGCTAGTTTAAAGAAGTATTATGAGGAAGCAAAACCTTATTACGAAAAGACTAGAGAAATAGCTCCGGACCGAAAAGACTTGTGGGCTCAAGGGCTTTATAGAGTTTACTATAACTTGAACATGGGTAAAGAATTTGAAGAAATTGATAAAATCATCAATAACTAATCTTTTCATATAATCAAGCTAAAATGAAAAAGCAGGAAGAAGACCACGTGGTCTTCTTCCTGCTTTTTCATTTTAGCTTGATTATATGAAAAGATTAGTTATTGATGATTTTATCAAT
>JAVBVA010000050.1:0-182872 GCA_031554665.1 Bacteroides sp.
TCGGCTGTTTGAGCAAAGCGTAGCGAGCGAGTTCCGAAGCTTTAGCTTTTCGTGCAGGCGGAGTAGCGGAGAAAATGCAGCCTTGATTTTTTCTTTTTGGTTCTTTTTTCTTTTGTATCAAGACAAAAGAAAAAGAACAAGCACCGCGCAGCAAAAACAAAACTCAATACTTCTCCAAAATCTGATCCATTACCCAATTGGTAGTCGTACCGCTCAAGCTATTACAAGTACAAACCGACTTCCCTAACAGATGATCGACTACAGCCTGGATGAGCGGCTGCTGCACATGATACGGCGCCGGAAGATCGAACTCCTCGCGACCGCTTAACGTATGCAACGCAATCGGTTCAAACGAAAACACAGAGAAACAGATCATACCCTTATCGCCAATGACCTCGATGCGGTCTTCCTTGGCCGACTCGTGCGCCACGAAGCACCACGAACCACTTCCCACAAGCCCGCTGTCGAACTTAAAGCTGGCGCTGACGCTATCTTCCACCTCGTACAGCCCACCCCGGTTGGTGCGGTATCCGCTTGCTTCGAGGATGCAGCCGAAGAGCTCTTGTATCAGATCGATCTGGTGGGGAGCCATGTCATAGAAATAGCCGCCTCCGGCAATCTCTTTCCGTACGCGCCAGGGGAGATTCTCCCGGTTGTAGTCCTCCGGTCGGGGAGTGGTGGAGTACCGAACCTGTACATTGATAATATTGCCTATAGCGCCCGAATTGACCAGTTCCTTGACTTTCAGGAAATAAGGCATGTAGCGGCGGTAATAAGCAACGAAGCACGGCACCCCCGTTTCCTGCGAAATACGGTTGATGCGCGTGCATTCCTCATAGGTCACTGCCAAAGGCTTCTCCACATAAACCGGCTTGCCGGATTTCATCGCCATGATGGCGTATGTGGCATGCGAAGAGGGTGGGGTAGCAATATAAACGGCGTTTACTTCCGGATCGTCGATCAAAGCCTGGGCATCGTCATACCATTTGCTGATGCCCCTGCTTTGTGCGTATGCCTTCGCTTTCTCTCCGTTGCGACTCATAACCGCCACTACTTCCGAGCCTTCGATCTTGCTGAAAGCAGGGCCGCTTTTATGAATGGTCACGTCACCGCAACCGATGAACCCCCATTTGACTATTTTACTGTCCATAACTATCTATTGTTGAATGATGAACCGCAAATATACATGATTATTTTCTGATAATCATATAGGGGGGATGAGATTTAGTTGGCAGCCGGAACAGGTTTGATCGTTACTTGCCCGCTTACCGTAAGCGTTTGGTTGGCGCCCAATGAGTTGTCATAGATCAGCTTGACGGTAGCCGGTGTGGCGGTCTCTACTTGCGGAGCGATGAACGACAGGCTGGTGGCATTCTTGGTGCGAATGTCTACAGCTGTGCTGTTCACCTGGATGGACTTGATGACTTGCAGGTTGTTTCCGGCGAGTTCGATCACCTCACCCGACAGTACTTCACCCGATAGCTGCGTGCTCACTGTAGGGATAACGGGAGGAACGATCACTTCCAGTTCCTCGCATAAAACCAGTTGCTTGTTGCTGTTGTAAGTCGCCGTCAGTTGTACCTTGCCGGTAGCTTCCTGCTGCGGAACCGTCACTGTAAGCTGGTTCTTGTCGCGGGTGCCCAGGTTGGTATTCACTTCCGCTTCCACGGTTCCGAATGTCACTTTGGTGATGAGGTGCATGTTCGTACCGGTGAAAAGCATTTGGTCGCCTACCGTAACCGAAGTGATATTCACCCGGTCGACCGAACTTTGCGGGATGACAATGTCATTGTCCCGGCTACATGCTGTGAGGGCGCACATCAGGCAGCACAAGGCTGCCATGAATGATGCGTGGAGGTATTGTTTTTTCATTGCGATTCTCTTTTTAGTTGTTAACGTTGATAGTACAGGTCGAATACGATGGAAGCATTCTGGTCGTTGTAAGCCTTCGTCTGGCTGTAGTTCACGTTGATCTGGCGGATCAGAAGGATACCTGTCTTGTTCTTCTTTTCGTTGTAGAACACCACTACACTCCCTGCTTTGTATACCGTCGCATTGGTCAGATTCTCGTTCTCCGAAGTGCGACGGCTACGGGTCGTATTGCTATTGGGAACAATTGTACCATTGAACAAGCTTGGAGTGGCTGCCGGAGATATGTCGGTAAGCGCTCCCGATTTCACCTTGTCAATGAGTTCCGCCTGTGCAGCATCCGATTCGAGAAGAACGAGGAATACAGTTTTGACACTCAGGAAGTCGCCATACCCTTCGGCCGTCAACGCGTCGACTGTATTACCGGTGATGAATGTTTTGCCATCGCACCAGTAGTTGCGCAACCCGCCGGCCGTATTCTGCGGACCGTTCAGGGCAAAGTCGTAGTTGCTGTTGAATACCGCCGCAAAGTCGATACTTGGCTGCGCAGCTTTATCTTTCAGTATGCACGCTGTGTTGACTACCCCGGTAGTGGCATTGATCATATTACCGAAATCGTTGCGATGTGCCCCCAACATCAGGTTGGGATAGAAGAATACTTTCGGGATAAACACCTCGCAGGCAGCCGATAACGTGAGCGTGGCCGTACCTTCGTAGTAAGGAGCTGTAACGGCCACGGTAGCCGTCTGGGGTAGCGTCGGTACGCGGAAGGCGATAATTCCTGCTTCTTTCCGGGTGATGATGGCCGGTGTAGTGCCGAAGAGTACGCTCTCAATCAGATTGAGGTTCTCCCCGTTCAGGGTGATCGTTTCGCCTTCGGTCACTTTAGCCGGCATGGCGTTACTAATGGTCGGACGGTCTTTGATGATTTCGAAAGCTTTGCCCGTGGTAGCGATGGTTTTCGTACCCTGCTCGCTGAGGTATTGCAAGGTCAGGTCTACCTGATCGTCGGCAACAAAGGGTACCTTCACTACCAGTTCCTTTTCACTCCGGTAGCTGACAACGGCTTCTGTTTCCTTGAAGAATACTTTAGTCACCACATCTAAGTTAGTTCCCTGTATCTCGATCTCTTCGTCTACCTTCCCGGATACCGGTACTTTTTGTAGGGTCGGGGTGGGGAATATTACCGTAAAGGCGTCGCTGCTTTCGGCTTTCTCCGACTTCGTTTTCAGGGTTATTTTGCCGCTTTTGGCGCCTACAGGCACTACAACGACAATCTTCTCTTGTGAAATTTTATACTTGATAGGAGCTTCCGTATCTCCGATCGTTGCACTCTGGACGTCGCGCATGCAACTTCCGGTGATGGTGATCTCCGTCCCGGCTTTTCCGGTAGCCGGTTCGAAGGCGCTTATTTCGGGTGCACCCTGCACCACTGTGTCGATGGTCAGTGTCTCGTCGCAACTCGTGAAGACGATCAGGACAAGAGCAGCTATGATGGATTGAATTTTATTTTTCATGATTATATCGCTTTTCGGATCCGGTTAATAATTTGGATTCTGAGTGATGACTCCCGGGTTATTGTCGATAACGCTCTGCGGGATGGGCAGTATCAGCTGGAAGTCCTGCATGTATCCCGGTTCGCTGCTATAGGTGGAGTAGAACGACCATTCCAGGTGGTGTATATGCTCGTTGACCACTTCCTTGGCTTTGCCCAGGCGCAGCAGGTCGAACCAACGCTGGTTTTCGAAGGCAAGTTCTATTCTTCTCTCTCTTTCGACCAACGTACGGAAGGCGTTCCGGGTAGCCGTATCGCTGATGGAGATACCGGATACTCCTGCGCGGGTACGCACCAGGTTCAGGTATTTGAGTCCTGCCGAAGGTCCATCGAGTTCATTCAGTACTTCGGCATACATCAGCAACACGTCGGCATAGCGAAGCACGGGCCAATCGTTTTCCGCATCGTAACGTACTGTGACGGGCGAGAGGTATTTCTTGATATACGCTTCATTGATTACCGGATTGGCTTTGCTTTCGTCGATATAGTTCTCGGCCAGCGTGATATCCTTGCGCTTGTCACCGGCTACATAGAGGTTGATAAGCTCGGTAGTCGGGTAGTTTTTGCCGTCGCCGCTTCCTGTGATGACGCAAGTACCGCTGTTGAGCGGAGCGAAGGAGTTGGCGAACGGCGAACCGATGCCGAGGTTACCTGCTTTGTAGCGAACGGCGAATATGATTTCATCGTTCATCTCCTTATTGATATCAAATACATCGGCGAATGGGATGAGGGTTTCGCCTTTGGTATCGATGATGGCTTTCAACAATGGACGGGCTTCGCTGTACATACCCTGCGTGAGATATACTTTAGCCAGCAGGCCTTGAGCAGCCTGCAACGTAGCACGTCCCAGGTCGGCATTGGTGTACGTCACTCCCGTAAGGCGGTCGACGGATGTTTTCAGGTCGTCCATGATCCGGCCGTACACCTCGCCCACGCTGCTCCGGTCTTTCTTGAGCGACTCGGCTACCGATATATTTTCTGTAACGATGAATACCGGACCGAACAGACGTACCAGGTTGAAGTAATGGTACGAACGGATAAACAGCGCTTCGCCTTCGAACTGGTTGCGTTTGTCCTGGTTCTCTACCGCATTAAGACTGTTGGGGTTCAGTATGGCATTGCAGTTATTGATGTTCTGGTAAGTGGTTTCCCAATAACTGCGGATGTTTTGGTTGCTGGGGTTCATCACGCTCAGGTCTAATGCCGAGAGCTGGTTGTTCACCTCGTTGGTGGTTTTGCTGTTGTCCAGGCGTGAGTTGTCCGAGCGGAGTTCCGTCAGCGTCCACTCATATTCCAACGGAATGCGCATGCCGCTGTAGCAGCCTATAACGGCTGTGTTCACCTGTGCTTCGTTCTCGAAGAAGAATTCATCGGCTATATAGGAGTCCGGCGAGATATTCAGGTCGCAGGAGGTCAGTCCCAGTGTGCAAGCCGAAAAGGATGCCAGTAAAATATGTGTTAGTTTCATATCTTTATTCTGCTTTAAAGGTTAGAAATTGAGTTCGATACCTACCGTAACAGTCGATTGCAACGGGAATCCTCCGCGCTGGTATCCGCTGACTAACGGTGAAGAGTAATCGTTGGTCAGCATACGCGCTTCGGGATTGATCCCTCTGTAACTCTTGGCCGACAGGTGCAACAGGTTTTGTGCCGATGCATACAGCCTGAGTGAGCTCAAACCTATTTTCTTCAGTTGTTTCTTTTGGAACTTGTATCCCAGTACCACGTCGCGCAGGGCTACATACGAACCGTCTTCGATCATGTAGTCGGTGAGTTGCCAGGAAACACCGTTGGTGAAGTAGGGCGTACGTCCGTTGCCCGGGAAGTCGGGACTTACCCATCTGTCTTTCACATAATTGCGGTTGAAACGTTTCGTCTCGTTGTAGTACCCGTCGCCATTGAATACATCAAGGCCATACACTCCCTGTACGAGGAAGTAAAGATCGATGTTCTTCCACTTGATGGTGTTGGAGATACCGTAAGTCAGTTTGGGGAACGGACTACCCAGCACGGTGCGGTCTTTGTCGTTGATCACCTGGTCGCCATTGACGTCGACAATGCGCAATCCGCCCGGTACATCTTCGGGTAAGTGGGGCGAGTTGTTGATCTGTTCCTGACTGATCCATACACCGTCTGTTTTGTGACCGAAGAATGAGATGGCTGAGCGGCCTACTTCTGCCAGATAGGCTTCGTTGCGTTCACCGTAAGAGATGAGGCGTTCTTCGCCCGATAGTTCGAGCAATTTGTTGAAGTTGGAAGCCAGATTCAATCCGGTAGACCATTCGAAGTTCTTTTTGCGGATGTTCTGGGTGTTGATCTCTACTTCGATACCACTGTTGCGTATGCGTCCGATGTTGTTCCAGTAGTCGCTATGACCGATAAAGGAGAGTACCGGTTGCTTGAACAGCAATTGTTTGGTGATGGAGTAGTATCCTTCGACGGTCATGCTCAACCGGTTGTTGAACGCATTCAGGTCGATACCGGCATTGTATTCGTAGGTTTGCTCCCAGGTGATCTTGCGGTTGCCTTTGGTCGAACTGGTTTTGGCTAAGCCCGAAACCAAGCTACCTGTACCGGCGCCCAAGGAGTAGTTGTACGGATAGAGCAGGTCGTAATAGGAGTTGGCCGGGATGTTGTTGTTACCCGTCACCCCGAAGCTGGTTCTCAGTTTCAGTGAGTTGATCCACTTCACCGATTTCATGAACGCTTCTTCGGACATTCTCCATCCGAGCGATACGGAAGGGAAGTAGCCCCATTGGTGCCCGTCGGCGAACAAAGAGCTACCGTCCGTACGGATACTGGCCGAAACTAAGTATTTATCGGCATAACCATAGTTGACACGCGCCAGTAACGACATCATGGCTGTGCGGTATTTCGTGGTGTACGTGTTCGACAAATCGATAACCGTCGCTGCATTGAGCGTATGGATATAATCGGTCGGGAATCCCAATCCTACAATGCTGCTTGTCGATTCCGAGGTGGTTTGCGCTGTGTATCCTGCCAGTACGGCAAAGTCGTGCTTGCCTTTCTTGCCGGTATAGTTCAGCGTATTCTCGCTAAGCAAGTCGATGTACAGCCGGTTTTTGTAGGTGCCTTGTGCCGACTCGCCGTCCTTCTTGGCGGCATAGTTGCGGTATTCGTTGTTCTCGCGGTACTTCACAAAGAAGCCGTTCGACGTGGTGAAAGTCAGTCCTTTCAGCAACTTGATGTTAATCGCCGCATTGCCTTGCATGTTGTACTCTTCCCGGTAGCGTTCTTCGTTTTCCATCAGTGAGAGCGGGTTGTTGTTTGCAGTCTGGAACGGACTGCCTACGAAAGTACTGCCGTCTTCTCTCTTGAAAACAATGTTGTTGAAGTCGCGGCCGTTGGCGTATGAGCCGACCGGCTTTCCGGTCAGCGCCGATGTGGCTTCGGTGTGGCGTACCGGCAGGAAAGAGGGTGTACGATAGAAATCGATGAATCCCGTAGCCGGTGTTTGGGTCTTGCTGTACGAAGGAGCGAGGTTCACGCTGATGTCCACATGCTTGGACAACTGGGCGTTGATGCGCGAGCGAAGGTTCATACGTTTGTATTGGCTGTTCACCATGATACCGTCTTCCTGTGCATAGTTGCCCGATAAGTAATAAGTCACTTCCTGCTTGCCTCCGGATACGGACATCTGCATCTGGTAAATACGTGGAGAGTCGGTAAGACCTTCTCTCTGCCAGTCGGTGTTGTTGTCTATATAGCCGTATGCTTCTTCGTTAACGGGTACGGATACCCCTTTGAGCGGAGATTCGTATCTCACCATTTCCAAGTAATCCTTACAGCTCATGATGGGGTGCAATTTATACGCCCACTTGATACCGGTCGAAGCTTTCACGCTGTATTTGGGTTTGATGATGCTACCTTGCTTGGTCGTGACCAGAATAACACCGTTGGCAGCGCGCGAACCGTAGATGGCTGCCGAAGAGGCGTCTTTCAGCACTTCGATCGACTCTACATCGGCTATATCGAGTGTAGAAAGACCGTCGGGCGTAGGGTATCCGTCGATAACCACCAGCGGTGAACTGTCGGCACTGATAGAACCCATACCCCTTACACGGATCTGGGGAGCTACACCTACCTCGGAAGTGGAATTCTGAATGTTTACCCCGGCGATTTTTCCTTGCAATACCTGGTTGACTTGCGTCACCGGTATGTCGGTCAGGTTATCGCTGTTCAACTTGGATACGGAACCCGTCAGGTGCGATTTCTTCTGTACACCGTATCCTACCACCACTACTTCGTCCAATACTTTGGTATCTTCAACCAAGGTGATCTGGAGACTTTTCCGGTTATTGACGGCCACTTCCTGTGTGAGATAGCCTACGTAGGATACCACCAGTACGGCTTGCGGAGATACCTGAATACTGAATTTTCCTTCCAGATCGGTAATCGTTCCGGTAGTGCCTCCTTTGAGTTGGATGTTTACACCCGGTACACCTCCCATGGCATCGGATACGGTACCTGTTACAGTGTTGGATTGTGCATAAGCAACTGTGGCTAAAGGTAGTTGGCTGATAAGGACTACCAAAACCATCAGGAATTGAGATAAGATTTTGTTTCTCATAATAATATGCATTGAGGTTTTATTCTAAACTATACAGTAAATAAAGTCTGCTCGAAGCCGGTGTGTTGCGATGCCTGGCGGCAACGGTTTCGTATCCGGCCTGGGGATCATAGTATGCTGCACGACGTAGTATCCAACAGGCTTCGTCTTGCTTTTCGTTCCACTCCTTGATCTGTTGGTACGGCCATTGGCTTTGAGGAATGCCGATGTAGGGTATCAGGAATTTCAACGCTGCGGTGAACGAGCGCCCGTCGCTGCTGCAAGCATGGTACACATCCATATTCATGGAAGAGGCCAGGGCCGACATGTCGAGCATGTGCCACAAGTTGAATACCGTGTAACCGAAGGCTGTGGTACGCGCCAACTCCAACGGTTGCTTTCCATCCGGCTCTATTTGCTTGAACAGGCGTCTTTCCGGGAATTCCTGTACAATCTGTCTGGCCAGTTGTTCGTTGCCGGTATAGAGTGCGTATGCGGTGAGTTGCACATCGTAAGCCAGCCCGTGGTTGTTCTTGGCATTGCGCTCTTCGGAGGCTACCGGACTTGTTTGCATCCAGCTGACCAACAGGGTAAACCAATCTTTCAGACCCGATTGCACCTCGGGAGTCAATGCTTTAGAGGGTTTCATCAGTTCGATGGCGTCGAGCATTTCGACAAACGAATAGATGTCGATCACACCTTCGCCGCGTCCCATACCGTTGTTACGTCCGGGAATGGTCTGGCCGTACGTGAGGTGCGGATTCATTTTGGTAGCAGGATTCAGGAACCAGACTTTCAGAAAGTCGACTGCCTTACGTGCATAACGCTCGTCGTTGGAGAAGTAGTAAGCCAACCCGAGGGTAGTGACGGCTTTGCTCATGTTGCCCAACTTGTTGCGGTCCAGCTTGTCGAGCTCCGGATTCCGTTGCCCGTCTTTCCGTATGTAGGGCAGTCCGTCGGGTTTCGAAGGATCGGGCCACCAGTAAGGTCCCATGCTCATGTAGTCATGCTTGTCACCGCTATCGGCCACCATTGTTTTGTCCATCACCGACGGAGAGGTGTCCTTCAATGCTTTGTCTGCACTCGAAAGGAGTGATTTGACGGCTTTGGAGTATTCTGCCGAGGAAGATTTCGCTTTTACCTTGGCCAGCTTATCCATGTTGTACACTCTGGTTTGTCCGTTAGCGTACGAACAGCCGCAGAGAATCAGGAGAGTAATTAAAACGTTTTTCATATTCAAATTGTTGTTTTTCATTATTGGTTGTAAAAAGTTAGTAATGATATTTGCCTTTCGCAAATAAATATTTATAGGAATATATGGTCTCGCAGGACGTGCGCTCAATTGCCGTCGGTTTCAACCGACGGTCTGCGAAGCAGTTAAATAATCATTTATACCTCTGCGGGTTTTAACCCCAGGTCTCTAATCCGTAGGACTGCTTCAATCTCAAGTTTGATATAACTTTGAGATTTAGAGACCTGGGGTTGAAACCCACAGAAGAAGGTCGCTTTGCTCCCATTATAAACCGTCGGTTGAAACCGACGGCAATTGAGCGCACGTCCTGCGAGGCTGCATATTTCTATAATATTCATAAGTCAAAGATGAATAAGTAATGTCATCGAAGAAGAATGCTTAAAACAAAGCTTCATTTTTATCCAGTTTATTCTTCCGGAGCAATGCTTCGAGAAAGTAATAATCGGCATAGATAATGGGGACATCTATTTCCGAATTGTGCGGTTTGGAGCCGGTACTGTGCAGCAGGATGAATCCGTTATCTTCATTGGGAGTAGCCCGGTAGTGATGGGTCAGATTCTCGAGAATGGTATCGGCTTCTTTCCGGTATTGCGCTTGCAGGGCAGGTACATACGTGCTGAGCTCGTAGAGAGCCGAAGCTATACAGGTGGCTGCCGAGACATCGCGTGGTTCGTCAGGAATCTGAGGAGCATTGAAGTCCCAGTAAGGAATCAGGTCCTTAGGCAGGGTAGGGTTGGTGAAGATGAATCGTTCTACCTGTTGGGCTTGTGACAGAAACTCAGGTAACCCCGTCTCCCGGTAACACATGGTGTATCCGTACAGCGCCCAGGCCTGTCCGCGCGCCCATGCCGATTCGTGCGCATATCCCTGATGGGTAGCTTTGGTACGCACATCACCGCTGATCGTATCGTAATCGACTACGTGGTAGCTGCTGTTATCTTCGCGGAAATGATTCTTCAGAGTAGTGCGTGCATGACTGACGGCTATATTATAATAGGTAGAATCATTGGTTTGATGGAAAGCCCAGAAAAGCAGTTCAAGATTCATCATGTTGTCGATAATCACCGGGTATTGCCATTTGTCGGCATTGTGATCCCACGAACGGATACAGCCGGTGGCTGGCTTGAAGCGGGTGATCAATGTCTGCGCCGATTGTAACAGGATGTCTTTGTAATGCTGATCGCCGGTCAGACGATACCCGTTTCCGTAGCTGCAATACATCTTGAAACCCATGTCGTGCGTCTTTCCATTGAATTTTTCCTGTTCGATCAGGGAGGTTTGTTTCTGGGCCTGTTCTTTCCAGAATGAATCGTGTGTGTACTCATACAGATACCAAAGCTCTCCGGGGAAGAATCCACTGGTCCAGTCTTTAGAAGGAACTAAGCGCAATGAACCGTCGGGTTCCGTGTTGCGTGGGTTGGTGAGTAGAGAGTCCTTGGTGCGTGCTTCTTCAATGAGTGGAAGTGCCTGTTTGAGTTGTTGGACGGCAAAACCGAAGTTGTCGGCTACGATGTTTTCCTGGCTTGCCTGCTTGCATCCGGCCAGGGCGAAGAACCCGATGCCGAGTGCGATGAATGAATGTTTTAATACTGTTTCCATATTGTGCATTTAATGATTAACGTGGGATAAACGAACAATGCAAATGTATGGAAACAGGTGTAATCAGATAGGTATTATCGTACCGCAAGTTTACAAATTTGTCCCAATATATGCTCTGAGCGTGTTTTAGGAGGATTTTCTCTCTATCTGGGACGAATTTGCAAATGGGGAAGATTATTCTTCGGTTTTCTTATTCCGGATATATTCGGAGGGCGAGATACCGTATGCCGTTTTGAAACATTTGGTAAAATAAGCCAATGTGTTGAAGCCGGTATGGGTAGCGATTTCCGTGATATTCATGTCGCCCTGATCGAGCAAACGGGTGGCTACTTCCAAGCGTTTGTTCCGGATCAGGTCATTGGGCGATATATCCATCAGGGCTTTGATCTTGCGGTAGAAGTTGGAACGGCTGAACCCCATTTCTTCGTAAATCATTTCCATCCTCAACTCCGGGTTCGAGATATGTTCTTCGATGATGGCGAACATCTTCTGCATGAACTTGTCGTCGGCGGATGTGGTGGATAAGCCCAGCGATTGCAGGGAGAAGTTCTTACCGTATGTAGATTTCAGCTTTTCCCGCTGAACGAGCAGGTTGTAGATGCGAATCAGCAACACATCGATGTTGAAAGGTTTCATCACATAATCGTCGGCTCCGGTGAGATAACCTTCCTTCACCTGCATGATGAGGGTACGGGCAGTGAGCAGGATCACGGGGATGTGTCCTGTTTGCAAATCGTTTTTGATGAGCGAACAAAGCTCGAGCCCGTCTATGCCGGGCATCATGATGTCCGTTACAACCAGATCGGGCATCTCTTCCTGTATCTTCTCGAAGGCGGTAGAACCGTTGTCGGCTTCGGATACCTGATAGTAGGGCGAAAGACACTCCTTGAGGTATTGGCGTATTTCTTCGTTGTCTTCTACTAAGAGTATGCGTTTATCGGGTACGAAGGGGAGCTGTTCATCGGGGCGGAGGGCTTCTATTCCGGGTTCCGGGGTGGAAATGTCGCTCTTCAGGAGTTCTGCCTCGTTGTTGGGAATGGTCAGGGTGAATATGCTGCCTTTCGGACTGTTGGGTTGCACGCTGATCTCTCCGTGGTGCAGATGGACGATGGATTGTGTCAAACTTAGTCCGATCCCCGTTCCGTTGATGTTCTCCTTGGCTTGTGCCGTAGCGTCGACTTGGTAGAACGGGGTGAAGATCTGCTCGTATTCCGATACCGGTATTCCCTTTCCGGTATCGGCTACTTGTATGCTGAACATGTTATTCTCTTCGGATACGATCAGAATGAGCCGGACACTTTCGCCGGCTGATGTGAACTTGAATGCATTCGACAGCAGATTGAAAAGGGCCTTTTCGAGCAGGCTGGGGTCGTAGGTGAAGAAGTACTCTCCGGCAGGCGCTTCGTAGCGGAAGTCGATCTGTTTGTTTTCGGCAATCTGCTTGAAAGCATAGTATATCTCTTGCAGAAACGCGTTTATTCCGGTAGAGGCCAGCTGTAGGGTGAGGGTTCCGCTCTGGTTTTTCTGCAAGTCCATCAGCTGGTTGACAAGCAGCAATAGCTTGCGGGCATTCTTCAGGATGGGTTCCAGTTTGCTTCTGATGCCTGTGGTGGTTTCCGACTGGGGCTTTACTAACTCTTCCAGCGGACTGAGAATAAGCGTCAGCGGTGTGCGGAGCTCGTGGGAGAAGTTGGTGAACAACCGTATCTTCGTCTGATGGAACTCTTCCATGCGTTGTTTTTCCAACTGCTTCATGCGGAGGTTGAGTTCCAGTTTGTGCTTGCTGTACATATAGTACACGATGGTGTAGCTGATGCCCAGGAACAGGATGGTGTAGAGGGTATAAGCCCACCAGGTTTTCCACCAGGGCGAGCGGATGATGATGTGCAGGCTCTTCCCGGTACGGTTCCACATGCCGTCGTTATTGGATGCTATCACTTGGAAAGTGTATTCTCCAGGGGCAATATTGGTGTAAAAGGCTTCTTTTCGTTCGCCCACCTCGTTCCAGTCTTCATCGTGCCCGATCAGTTTGTAGGCATACTTGTTTTGTGGGTGCTGAATGTAGCTCAGCGCACAGTAGGCTATCGAGAAGTTGTTCTGGTTATAATTCAGAACCAGCGTGCCGGCATCGTCGGGCAGGCGGGCGAGCAGGCCGCTTTCATCGCCGGGCTGTACAGGTTTGTTGTTAACAGTGAGCTGGGTAAGTACTACCGGAGGAATGTTGTAGTTCTTCACCAATGCACCCGGATCGAAAGAGAGGAAGCCGTTGCTGCCGCTGAAATAGATCTCACCGTCGGGTAGGCAGATGCCGCCCTGGGGGGTAAACTCCAACCTGTCCGACCCTACGAAGCAGTCATAATACTGTGGTTGCAGTGTCTTGGTATTGAACTCACTGATGCCTTTGTCAGTGCTGATCCAGAGGTTGGAATTGCTTTCGACAATGCTGTAAATGTTATTGTCCGGAAGTCCTTCCCGGGTTCCGATGGTTTGTACAATCCCGTGTCCTTCTTTGTATTGCAGGAGTCCGCCACCAAAAGTACCGATCCATATTTCGCCGTTCGGGCGTCGGTGGATGGTGGTGATGTAGTTGCTCGGCAGTTTTCTGGACGAATCGTCCTCATTGATGTTGCATTGGAATACGGTACGCGCATTGGCATCATACTCAAACAGGCCGTTGGCGCGTGTACCCATCAGGAATACGTTCTCTCTGAGCGTCAGGAAACATCGGATACTCGGAAAACTTCTCCTGGAGGATTCTGCTCCGATGGGGAACTGATCGGTAACCTTTCCGTCGGGGGCTATCCGGATGAGTCCCCGGGAGGAGGTCGTTCCGGCCCAGATGTTACCCCCGGAATCCCGGTACAGGGTGTAGATGATGATGTTTTTCTCTTTGTCGAACTGGTGTACCAGGGAGAATCGTTGGGTAGGTATGTGGAACTTATAGATACCGCCGTTGTTGGTTCCGCACCAGATGGTTTCTCCGTCGGCGAGTAAGGTCTTGATGATGTTCCGGTTGTATGTTCCCTGCGAGGATGCTTCCAGCAGATAGTTCTGATAGGCTTTGGTGCCGGGGTTCATACGGAACAGTCCTCCTCCTTCGGTAGCTATCCATAATGAACCGGCTGTGTATAGCATCGGTCCGAATACATTGAACAGTTTCTGATTTTGATGGCTCGACGGATAGTAAAACAGGAAACGGTTGTTGAGTGGGTTGTAATAGTTCACACCTCCTGCGTATGTTCCTACCCAGAGTGTGCCTACGCGGTCGATGAACAGGCTGTAAACGGAATAATGGCTGAGATTACTGTGGTTCATGTCGAAATTATTGTATTTCGAGAGGACTTCCGTAGAGAGATCTACCAGGCTGAGTCCGTCGAAAGTTCCCACAATCAATTTTTGGTGCTGTTCGGTGATACAACGGATGTAGTCATCGGTCAGCCCGCTGTTGTGTTGGGTAAACTGCGTGACGGTTTGTGTGGTTCTGTCCCATTTGTTCAGTCCTTTGGTCTGGGTGCCGATCCATATCTGGTGTTGGGAGTCTTCGTATATGCAGCTCACCGCGTCGTCCGAGATCAGGGGAGTGGAAAGTTGGGTGAGATTGTGCTGTACATGCAGGTTTGCATCGCATTGCAGCAGCCCTTTATCATGTGTGCCGATAAGCAATCGTCCCTGTGCGTCGGTATGGAGCGCAGTGATGTGAGTCTGTTTCACGATACCGCCCAGGTCGACTGTCCGGAAGTCTTGCGTAGAAGCTTCCCACCGGCACAATCCTCTCCGGGTACCGATCCATACTTGTCCGGTAGAGTCAGCACAGAGCGCAGTGATGCTGTTGCCTGCCAGGTTGGGATGTGTCGATTTCTGGAAGACAGTGATGCGATTGGTTTCGAGGTCGATGTAATTCAGTCCGTTGGTGGTGCCTGCCCACAAACCATTGGAGTGTCGGTCGGGCAGCAGGGTGGTGACGTGATTGTCGGAAATGCTCTGCGGATTGTTATTGTCGTGCTGATAGATCGTAAACTTTTCACCGTCATATCGGTTCAATCCGTTTCGCGTGGCCAGCCAGATGTACCCTTTCTGGTCTTCGCAGATAGCAAGGACCGACAATTGCGAGAGTCCGTCTTTCAGATTCAGGTTGGTGAAGTTGAACAACATTGGTTCTCCGGCGCAGAGCGTGAGCCGGAAGCAGAAAATACTAATCAGCATGAATAGATAGCGGAGGGTGTGTTTTTCTTTTTTCATCTGATGATTCTTGGCTTTTAGAGATTCAAGGTTTTCCGTAGTATTTCTGGTAGATCGATTGGAACTCTTTCTGTTTTCGGAAGGTATCCAACCAAGAGTTCAGGCTGTCGAGAAGCACGGGCGACTGTTTACTGACGCCCCAGGAATAGAACTGTGTAAAACTGATAGCGGTGTTGATATCGATTTGCGGAATGGAGTCGGCAGCCGCCTGGGCAATGGCTTCGTCGCATACGGCATAGTCGATGTCGCCGTGGGCTACCAGGGCAATCAGCTGTTCGGAACCGTATTTCTCGATCTCTTTGATATAGATAGTGTCGCCTATCTCATTGCTTAAGTTGCGGATGCGCAGGATGGAAGGCGATCCTTTGACAACGTGCAGGGTGCGTCCTGCCAGATCGAGTTGGCTCTTGATGTAGAGCGAATCTGCCTGTTCGGCCTTGCGTTGCACCAATACTTGTTTGTTCAGTAGGATGGGAGTGGTAAGGAGCAGGGAGTCTTTCAGTTCACTGGTGCCCAGCAGGCCGTAGGCTATAACATCGTAGGTTCCATGCTCCAGTCCCTGCAAGCGCTCGTCGAAACTCATCACCGGAGTGATCTCCGCCTGGAGTCCCTTGTCACGGGCAAACGCATTGAACAGTTCGTAATGAAATCCTGTGATGGTATCGCCGCTCACAAAGTAACTGATGGAATTGTATTCGGTAGTGGCCCGTATCACGCCTTCGGACGCAATCTCCGCATAGTCGCGCGGATGGCTTTGCGGTGCAGGCTGGTCGGTAAGGAAATAGAAGAGGAAGAAAAATACCAACCCTATTCCTCCGTATTTCAGGACTTTATTAAGCGATTTGAACGGTGCTATCATCTGCATTAATCATAAAAGTTCCAGGAGATTCCGAGTTTCAGAAAACGCGGATCGATGGGGTAGTGAGGTACGAGGAAGTAATTCTTATTGCCCATACCTTGATTCACATGATACATCATCACGAAGATACGCGTCCGCTTCAGTTGCATGTTGGCATATACGTTGACGATGGGGTACGCTCCGATCTCTACCTGGTCGTTATCGGGTTGCAGGTAGAACTGCTGGGTGTTAGGCATATACGACAGGGCATGATACTTGGTAAAGTAACGCACATCGGCGCCTAATTGCAGGCTCAAGACTCCCTTCGACAGTTTGGCATCTATATACAGATTGTGGTACAACGAGAGGGTAGGCAAGGGGAGTCTGTCCGAATCGCTCGACTTTTGCCAGGTCACTTCATTGTCCAGATGGAAGATACCCAACCGGAAGTTCTGGTTCAGCGTAGCCGATAAAACCTGAATGTTGCCCCCATACTGTTCGGGAAGCGCATGGCGGTTGAAATAGGTATAATTCTTCACGTTCTCTGCTCCGGCACGGATATGGGTTTGCCACCGTTCGATGTTGAGCTCTCCTTCGAAACGGGTGCGGAACTCTTTGCTCATGTTATCGTTGTCCCAGTAAAAATACTTGGAATGATAATGACGCATGTAGAAGTTGGGCAGTGTATTGTTTACCGATGCGCGTGCCACCACCGTCACGGTGTCTTTCCATAACTTGAAGTTCAGATCGGCCTCTCCTTTGACGCGGAATTGTCCGATGGCTTCGCCCAGCATGCCTACCTCGCCGACAGCACGGTAGTGTAGCAGGTTTCCTTCCCGTTTGGACAGTTCGCCTCCTAAGAACAGTTCGTTCTCGGTGTACTTGTCTGTGCTTACCGAATCTTTGTTCATCAGGTCGTATTTGCTGATTTTATAAGAAACAAAAGCGGTCAGACCGGCTTTGGCATACTTGTTGAACCCCTCTAACAGTGCAATACCGAGTGTGTTCTTGATGCCTATGTAAGTGGTGGAGTCATTGATGTTCGGGTCGCCCGGCTTGATGTAAGGAGGATTCTCGTAATAGTCCGTGAGATTGTCTTTCGAGCGGAACTGGTGACGCGCCCGTTCTACTTTCATTGTGTGGATGAAGCTGGTGACAGGCACAAATTCGGTGGGAGCTACCGAGTCGGTTTCTGCTTTCGGAAGTTCGCGTTGGAATCCTAATTTGTATCGCTGGGTGAAGAATACATAAAAATCTTTATTACGATTTCCCGCCTTCATCATTTTCGTAGGGATGTCCTGCGGAGTGAGGTTCTTACCTCCTTCCTCGGTACTGGTCGGATCGGTAATGTATAAATCGCTCTTGATACCTCCGTTCTCATTCATTTTCAGGTAGTTGTTACTGTAGATAAGGCTGGCTTCGTAGCGGTCGCCAATGTAACTTCCGAAGAGAGCGCCGTTGAAGAAGGACGTGCTCTGATTGGTATAATATCCTCGTCCGTAGAGGTAATCTACATTGAACCCAAACGCAAATTGTTTGTTCACATTCACCGAGAAGTAGGCTTTAAACCGTTCTTCTCCGTTAATCTTACTACCACCCTTGTAATAGGTGAGGTTGGTATAGGGAACGTTGCTGTTGGTGAATTTGAACTCACCGGGAGGTACGAAGAAGCTGGTAAACGATTCCATGAAGAAGGCAGGCCACCGTTCCGACCGGTCGAAGTAGATACGCGAATACCGGGAGGAGCCCAGGTTGCCCAAAAAGTTGTAATGTCCTTTCATACCTTCCGTCAGGTTGGTATTCTGGAAATTACGGAACAGGGTATCGGCCGGTATGCGGTTGATGGTACCCAGGTTTTCGTCTAAGTTCCACATATATACTTTGGGTGGCAGACTTTGTATCTCCACGTTGGCACTATCCAGATTCTGGGGTTGGGCGGATGGATCTAATTGGTTACCATACTGGTCTTTGCCATCTGTGGATGACCTGCGGATTGTTTGCTGCTGCGCCTGGGCAACCTGCAAACCGGCAACAGTAAGGAGTATGTATAAAAGTAATATTCGTTTCATAAGTAGGCGCAAAGATAAATAATAATTTGTTAATGCACCAAAATGCCCGTATGCCAATTGAATACGCTGTATTTTATTAACATATACAGTGCCTTCAAGGGCATACGGGCATTTGTAGCCTGGGCGTAAAAACCGTATTATACTTCTTTGATCAGCCCCATCCCTTTCTTGATGGCTTCCTCGTTCATCGGAATCAGGTGATGGTGACGTTCGGGAAGTGTTTTCTTTAAGCCTTGCAGTACGCTATCGAGCGATACCACCGGACGGAGTTTCAACAGTCCGCCCAATACAATCATGTTGAATGCTTTGGCGTTGTTCATCTCATTGGCTGCGTCCATGGCATCGATGCGGTACACCTTGATATCCTTACGTTTGGGCGGATGGATGATACCATATCCGTCGTATATCAGGATACCACCCGGTTTCACCTTGTTTTCGAACTTCTCCAGTGACGGCTGGTTCAGAATGATGGCAGCGTCGTAGCTGCTCAGGATAGGCGAGGAGATACGGTTGTCGCTCACGATCACCGTCACGTTAGCTGTTCCGCCACGTTGCTCGGGTCCATAAGCCGGCATCCACGATACCTCTTTTCCTTCCATCAGTCCGGAATATGCTAAGATTTTTCCCATCGACAGCACACCTTGTCCGCCGAATCCTGCTATGATAATTTCTTCTTTCATCTTCTTCCAAATTAGCACATTATTTATCTTTCAAATCGCCTAACTGATAGAAGGGGAACATGTTCTCTTCCATCCATTTGTTGGCTTTCTCCGGCGTAGTTTTCCAACCCGAGCTACAGGTTGAAACGATCTCTACCAGATTGGAGCCTTTGCCTTCCATTGAATTTTCGAATGCTTTGCGAATGGCTTTCTTGGCTTTGCGAATAGCCGGAACCGTTTGTACCGACTGGCGGGTAACGTAGGCCGTACCTTCCAGTTGAGCGGCGATCTCAGTTATTTTCAACGGATAGCCGTGCAGCTGTGTATCGCGTCCGTACGGGCAGGTCGATGTCTTCATGCCCGGAAGCGTGGTAGGAGCCATCTGTCCGCCGGTCATACCATAAATGGCATTGTTGATGAAGATGATGGTGATATTCTCCCCGCGGTTCAGCGCGTGAATGGTTTCGGCTGTACCGATACAAGCCAGGTCGCCATCACCCTGATAGGTGAATACCGGGCGGTCGGGCCACAGGCGTTTGATGGCTGTAGCGAGTGCCGGTGCACGTCCGTGGGCGGCTTCCTGCCAGTCGATATCTAAGTAGTTATAGATAAAAACGGCACATCCCACCGGAGAGATGCCTACTGATTTTTCTTCCATCCCCATCTCTTCAATGACTTCGGCTATCAGCTTGTGTACCACACCGTGGCTGCATCCCGGGCAATAGTGCATCGGGGTATCGTTCATGAGAGCCGGTTTGGTTTTTACCAGATTCTCAGGTCTGATTATTTCTTCTCTTGTCATAATTTCTTTTCTTTATCTGTGGGTGAATCGTATAAAAAACTCCATCAGCTTGACGAAAACTGCTGCGCCACATACGTAGATGAATGTCTTAAAGTCGTCTACCGCAAAGTAGATGATAATGGACGCTAATGCCAGTATCATGAAAAGCGTGTTCAGTATGTTTCTTATCTTATCGGGATTCATCTGCTTATCCTATTAGTTTTTCTTTCAGTGCGGCGACGATTTCGTCCGGATCGGGAACGATGCCTCCCAAACGTCCGAAATGTTCTACCTTTACCTTTCCGTTTACTGCCAGGCGGATGTCTTCCACCATTTGTCCGGCATTCAATTCGAGAGAGAGCATGCCCTTTACCTTACCGGCATAAGCGGCAATGGCTTGGGTGGGGAACGGCCATAGGGTGATGGGGCGCAGGATACCTACCTTAATGCCTTCTTCGCGAGCCAGCTCCATGGCTTTCTGACCGATACGGGCCATCGAGCCGAAAGCTACGATGAGGTAGTCGGCATCTTCGCAGTCGATCTCTTCGTAACGTACTTCGTTGGCTTCGATCTCTTTGTACTTGGCCTGGAAGCGGATGTTGTTCTGCTCCATGGCATCGGGTTGGAGTTCGAGCGAAGTGATGATGTTCGGCTTGCGATCCTTTGTCTTGCCGGTCGATGCCCACGGGCATTGTTCTATCACCTCAGCGTCGGTACGACGGGGTTGCATGGGTGGGAGTGTCACCTTTTCCATCATCTGGCCTATCACTCCGTCGGCAAGGATGATGGCAGGATTGCGGTACTTGAATGCAAGGTCGAAGCCCAGTCCTACGAAGTCGGCCATTTCCTGAACCGATGCGGGTGCCAGGGCTATCAGTCGGTAGTCACCGTGTCCGCCGCCTTTTACCGTCTGAAAGTAGTCGGCCTGGCTCGGCTGGATGGTTCCCAGTCCGGGGCCTCCACGCATGACATTGACAATCACGCAAGGTAGTTCGGCTCCTGCCAGATAGGATATACCTTCCTGTTTCAAACTCACACCGGGGCTTGAAGAGGAGGTCAATACCTTCTTGCCGCATCCGGCGCCACCGTATACCATATTAATAGCTGCCACTTCGCTTTCTGCCTGGAGTACCACCATGCCGGTTGTTTCCCAAGGTTTAAGTTCGGCCAGCGTTTCCAAAACTTCCGATTGGGGAGTGATCGGGTATCCGAAGTATCCGTCGGCTCCACAGCGGATAGCTGCGTGCGCGATGGCTTCATTGCCCTTCATTAATACAACTTCTTCTGCCATATCCTGAATTTTATTCACATTTAACTTTATAAACCGAGATGCATCCGTCCGGACACACGATAGCGCACGAGCTACAACCGTTGCAAGTGTCTTCCAACACCTGGTGGGCGTAGTTATATCCCTTTGAGTTCACCTCCTTGGTGAGCGAAATCACATTGAGCGGGCAGGCCACGGCGCACAGGTTGCATCCTTTGCAACGCTCCGTATTGACCACGATTGCTCCTTTGATTTTAGCCATAATCTTCTGTATTACTTTTTATTGGTTGAACATGTCTTTGTTGTAGAATTCCAGTATATCCATCACCATCTGCCGGGCTTGCAGAGCTGGGCTTTGGGGGTTCAGTTCGATGGCCGACTGGTAATTGTTGAGGGCTTGCTGCCAATTGCTTTGTTTGCGGTAGGCATTGCCCCGCAAATAGTACGCTTCATCTTTGGCTATGAAGTCGGTTTGGAGAATTTCGTCCAAGGCCCGGATGGCTTTGTCTACTTCTCCCAGGCTGATCCATTCCTTTATCACATTCAGTTGTTCCATCTACATACAGGTTCTGATTTCGGGTTGCAAAGATAGCCTTTATTCGATGAAAAGTTACATGAACCGTGCTATTTTTACAGCTTTTATCTTAGATTCTACTTTATAAACCTGTCTTTATGCTTCTGTTTCTGCGAAAAGTACTGACAGGTTGTGTGTAGTGGCGGCAAGTTAGAAATTTAAAGGGAAATACGCAAGGAAATTAGGAGAAAACTTTCATAATGTTAGTTTGTTGAGCTGTTTTGAAAGGGATTGGTGTGTGCTTTTTGTCAAATAGATAATTTTCCCCGTCTCCGTAGCTAAATATTTCGGATAAGGGCATAACCGGCAAAGGTTGCTGCCAGTCCCAAAAGCACGCTTCCCGAAACGTATCCGGCAGCCGGCATATATTGCGATTCGCGTAGCATCATCACCGTTTCGTTGGAGAAAGCTGAGAAGGTGGTGAAGCCTCCCAGCAGGCCTGTGGTCAGGAACAGCTTCCACTCGTCGGATACGCCTCCCTTGTGGACGAGAGCGAATACCAGGCCAATCAGGAAGCAGCCCAGGATGTTGACGGTCAGGGTTCCATATGGAAAGCTGCCGGCTGTTTTGACTTGTATGAGTTGCGAGAGCAGGTACCGGAGTATGCCTCCGATGAAACTGCCGGTTCCGATCAGTAAGAGTATCTTCATCTTCTTTATTGTTTTCGAGGGTTTATCATGTAAACTTAAACCAGTAAAAAAAGCTGTAGCACCTTTCTGGAAAAGCTGTAGCACCTTTCTGAGAAAGCTGTAGCACCTTTTGAAAAAAGCTGTAGCACCTTTTTTATTCCCTCCCGAATGAAAACAAAAATAGCTGTGTTTCTGTTTTGAGATTATTCCTGGAGTGTGTAATATATGTGTACAGAATCGCTCAAAATGTAAATTGTTTTTTGGTCTCATGGTCTCAGGTCTCATCTAAGCGGTATTTTGAGACCAATTTTTTTATATTAAAATCAATATCAGATTGTTATGTTAATTCTATTCATGGGAAAATCAATGGATTAAAATATGGTGAGACATACTTTTTGATAAAAAAAGAAAATAAAATATTCTTATTTTATTGCCGATATACTTGTTTTGACTTTGACTTCGTCAACCGATGTCAATTGAGCGTGTCCTGTGAACCTGTATATTGCTATAAATATTTACATAAAAAAGATGAATATATTTACATGTAATTTTAAACCCATGTCTCACGAAAAGCCTTTAGTGAGACCTGAGACCAATTTGACTATTGTTTCTTTTTTAAGTTGCTCTTAATCATTATTTTATGTTTTAATATTTATGTCTCATCACTTTTCTTAAAACACTCGTTTTTGGAACTTTTTTGAGTGCTATTTCCATTTTATCCGGTAATAAATAAATATAATTATATTGTCGATTATTTACATAACGATCTGTCAGAGTGTGAAACTGTCGGGGGTAAGCGCTCGCATCTTGACCAGGGTGAGCTTATAAGGCGAATCAATCTTACTGGCTAAGGGTTTGCTATAGAAACTCTTAGGATAGATTTGATTCCACTCTTTTTTTTCTTCCTCCCGGTCGGTCTTCAGCAGGATGATCCGGCAGAATGTATTGCTGTCGTCCACTGCTTCGTTGAGCGATGACAACCGCGCAAATACTTCCGACTTGAAGTCCATTTGTTTCAGTATCTTATCGATATCCGTGTACTTGTTGTCCAGGAACGGATAATCGATATCCTGGGAGATGTGGCTGTATATCTTGAAGTCGGCAATGGCTTGCGAGAGCAACTCAATGATACGGCTTTTGAGCCCGTTTTTGAACTGAATGATCATGGTTTCGCTGATCTGGTACTTCCGGGCAAACATCGTATAGAGTTTCAGGTCCTGGGTGATCTCTTCTTTCTTCCGTTCGAAATAGGCGTCCAATTGCTCGTTGGTTATAAGTGAGATGAACGGGTCCCGGGTGAGTGCATCCATTGAGGTGATCTCGTCACTCTCTTCGTGATACCAGGTGAGCAGGTTGCCTAAGAACGAACACATACCGTTGTACTTGCTTTGCAGATTGTGGTACAGCTTGGCTAAGTTATCGATGATCATTCCGGCCAGATGCATCTTCAGGTGGTTGATATTCATCCGGGCATGCCGTTCGGCAATCTTCTTGGATATGGTACTGATCCGTCCTTTGTAATCCCGGTCGATGTCGTTGCGCAGTCGTTTGCGGTGCATCACCCAGAGCAGGTACCATACGATGATGATGAGTGTGATTCCACCGGATATATAGCTCCACTTCTCCCAAAACAAATCTGTGAAAAGGCCATGGTAGATGATGTTTCCGTAAAAGAAGATGATCAGGGCTATATACCCCCAGAACATCCAGGCGATGAGCCGCTTTCCCTTGTCGAAGAGGGAGAGCGTTTCGGTTCGTTCGGCTTCCAGTTTGCTTTTTTGCCTTTGGAGTTCATTGATTTCCCAATCCAGCCGGTACTGGGTGCCTTGCAGGATGGCTTCCCGGTTGCCGTTGTTGCCTACAGCCTGGAACAGTTTGTTGTACTCCTTGCTCTGCTCGTTAAAGGCGATGTTCTCTTCGCCCAACTTGATGCGCTCTTCTTCGATGAGGTTTTTGAGGATGGCCGACTTGATGTTGACATCGGTTGTATTGAACGATACTACTGTGGTGACAGCGCCTTTCACCTGTACATTGACGCTGACTTCAGTGATGACGCAGGCCATGTTCAACAGGTTGGGATCGCCGATGTAAGAGTAGGGAATGTAGCAATATCCTTTGTCTCCGAAGCGCTCGCCCCAGGAGTTGCGAACGATGAACACTCTTTCTTCGTCGCTGTATCCACAGGCTACCATGGCATGGTGCCCGAACTTCTTGGATGCAATCTCTTGCTCGGAAGGGCGGCCGATGAAGCCGGTGGTTGTGGCAAAAGAGTCGTATATCTTGAGCGAGATGGCTACGGGGAATCCTTCGGCTATAGCCGACTTCATGTCTTCAATGGTAGGCTTTACGTTCAGCGCCTTTCTTACCTGACGGATGCGGGCGTCTGCGTATGCGTTTTCCGGTGGGATGGTAGCTAATGAACTATCGTTGTAGGGAAACAGGGTCTCCTGACAAATACCTTCTTTAGTCATGGAAAGGATGGCATCGTAGAACGAGCAGCCGTTGTCCTGATATTCCTGATTATTTCCTTTCCGGATGTTGTAGTAGACAAAGGCTTCGCTCAGGTCGGCTTCTTCTTTCTTGTTCTTCTTGAGGATGTATTCGTAGATGGATGCCAGAGCGAAGACCGTGCAAGCTCCCTGTTCGCCCTGGTCTTTTACGCGGGTAAACAGTTTCCGGAGATCGACACTCCTCTGGTTGTTATTGGACAGCGGCTGGTAGTCTTCTTCCAGTGGAGTTTCAACCTGCTGGTGGATGTGATAGGTTTTCCCTTCGTGTACGAACCCTTCGCTGGTGAGCCTTTTCTTGCTTTCCTCGATGTCTTTGAGTTGTCCCGACAGGGCATCGAGTTCACGCGTCTTCTGGCGAACGTAGTTGGACGATTCGCGCATGGACACCCGGAGCGCTTTCAGGTCGTCCAGCGGGATGTGTACCGGTTCTCCGTCGCGGGAGAGCACGGCATAGTCTTTCAGTGTTTCGGGGTGCTCTTTGTTTTCGATGGACACTTCGCCCTGTTGGAGCAAGGCGTTGTTGGCGCTGACAAACAACTCCAGTACTTCTTTGTCGCAGTCTTCAATGGTCAGTTGTTTTTTGTTGAACATATAACCGGAGAGCAGATCGTCATCGTTGCCCAACAGCTGCGCCAGAGCAGCCCGCTTCTCGGGAAGCGACAGATTGGGGTCTTCAATGTAATACTGGAAGTCGGATGTGAGTTGAGCTATTTTTTCGTCCAGTTTGGGACGTACATTGGCTATGATGGTTTCCTGGTCGACTTTGTCGTTCAACTGGGGCTTTATCTCCTTTTCGTACAAGTCGCTCAGGATATTCACGTTTTTCAACAGAATGTTCTGTACGAGTGTGGATACTTTGTTTACATCTACCTCGTCTTGTGTTACTCTTTCACGTCCCAGAATATGGATGTAGGCTTTGCGCAGCAGATACTGTACGAAATAGTATTTGTCGAAGCTCAAAACCGACAAGCCCAGAGCATGGATCGGACGATCGGGGTCTTCGGCGGCAAAGTTGAACATTTCCGTATAGTGGCTCACGGTCAGCAACCCGTATTCGCCGACGATGCGCACGAAGGAATCGCTGTCTAAGTTGAGCGCCACGCCCTTCGAATTGCAGTTTTGCATCAGGATGATATGAGCAGGCCGTTGAGTGTTCTTTTTCAGGGCAACCAGTTCGGCCATTACCTGTTCCACGTTGTTCCTGAATCCGATCAAACGGGTAGGGAGTGTGCTTTTGTCATCATCGAAGAGGAAAGCCAGATCGGCCGGCAGCACGAAGATGTCGACATTGTAGCGTTGGCGGATGCTGGCAGTACCCCGGATGAACGATTGTACCAATTCCCAAAGGTGCAGGTCGTATGCCGGCAGGTACATACAAAGGTTCAGCTCATGGCTGTCGCCGGGATTGTTGATGGTAACTTTGCTGTTATAAAGCTCCCGTAGGAAGTTGTTGAGGTAGTCTGCGTATCCTTCTATCGGAATGACGGCCAACTGTTTCAGCTCCACTTCGTACAGGTTTTCCAGTCCGGAAACAAAGACGTTTTCGTCTGATTCCTTTACTTCGACAGCATTCAGTAACAGAGAGCCATCCTCTTGTTCGGTACAGAGAATAGCATTGAAATACGGATTAGCCTGGCTTTCGCCATACTTAATCACGTACTTCTTGATGTGGCAAAGCAGTGCTTCGGACTGCTTGCCGAACATCAGGTGGACGGTATGTCTCATAATTACATGTCCTTAACGTAGTTCAATTCCGAGGTAATCAGTTCGCGTATCTTTTCGTACCCTTTCGTCTTGATCTGGTCTTTACTCATATTGATTTGCGAGTACTTGTCTAAGTAAGCTGCTTTTACACTTTCCATCAGCGTCTTCATGGCATCGGCTCCCTGTTTGTTCTCCTGGTCTTCGATATAGGCATTGAACTCACGGCGTACCACGGTTTTGTTCCGGCGGAACTGATCGAAAGCTTCGTCACGGTATTTGCCCAGCAATACCCAGTTGTCTTCCAGAATATCGCCCAACTCTGCACTCTTGAAGTAATAGGTGTTCTCTTCGTTCTTGATAAGTCCGAACATGAATCCTTTTACCCACAAGTCGAGCAGATCGTCGTCATTGGCTTTCTTGGGGAAGAGGTTGAACTCCTCACGATCCATCCGGGTTTTCAGGTTGGAATCGATGTGGCAGTTGGTGCGGCAGTCGGCATATTCGTGATAATAGTTGGTGATGGGTGCGATGGCATAAGCCGGTACGACTCCCACCTGGCGGTAGATGATGATACGGTCTTTCAGGCCGATGCTGGCAAAATCAACGTCGGCAGTACCGTGTTGCATGTTCTTGAAGTATCCGTCCTTGAACAACCGGTTGTTGACCTTGTCGGGCACGCCGATGTAGTATCCGTCGCGGGGTGATTCCTTGGGGGTATATCCACGGTAGTCATACCTGAACAGCGGCATGGCTTTATCGGTTGCCAGACGCACCATACGGGCAAACGCTTCTTCGGACATCGAGTTGAGAATGTCGTCTATGGAAGTGGCGCTCCAGTTGATGGCCGAATTCAAGGTACGGGTGTATTTCAAGAGTACCTTTTCTATTTCGATAGAATCGACCGTACCGAATCCGAATATCTTGCCCTCTAATGTGATACCCCGTACGAAATCGGGGATCTGCACCTCTTCGGGCTTGACTACGATGGTAGAGACGGAGCTCTGTGCCAGGTCGATTTGGAACGTTTGTGAGATGCGTCCCACGCGGTTCTGTATTTTGGCCAGGTCGGTGGTGAACTTCGAGAGTACGGCTTTCAGCGCATTCTTAATGTTTTTGATGAAGTCCAGATGATTCAGCAGTTGCTGTTGCAGGCTATTGTAGAAGGTGATGGCGGCCGTACGACGAACAATCTCGAGGCGGCAGACAGCCAGATCGCGGGTGACCATCATCACTTCGTCCGACATCTCTTCCAGCTTGCTTTTTAGCTTGAAGAAGCGGCCGTCGTATTTAGAAAGATCGGCGATGGCAATCTCTACCGCCGATTTCAGGCGCGGTTCGTTTTCGGTCAGAACATCTTTCTCTTCCTTCATTTCGCTCAGGAAGATGTTGATTTGTGCCTGAATGCCGTAGATGATGTTCTCGGCAGTGGCTACCCCACACTCTTTGTTGATGTTCTCGGTCAGCAGTTCCAGCAGCTGCACCTTTACGCGGGAGCTTAGTTCGCCAATTCGGGCATTCACCACATCGTCCTTGGCTTTCACCATATTCAGATACTGGTCGACTTCGGGTTGTGCGTTGCCGCAATCGTTGATCTGAGTGAAGTCATATTTGGGCGTTTTATCGTAGATGAAGTCGGTTACCTGGTCGAAACCGTTGTTCTCGCGTATCCGCACATCGGCGCTGTCTATCCAGGTGTTGACAATAATTTCGGTATCTACACAGGCATTGAGCAAGCGTTCGATCACCAGTTTTCCGGCCTTGATGGCATATATCTCACTCAGTTCGGTCCCTTTGTACAAGATCTCGCACACACCCAGTCCGGCTGCCCATGCTTTCTTGTTTTCGATATCCATAGAGCCTTCGCTGATGTTCTTGTCCAAATTATCGCTCACACTGGCCGATGCGCTCGAGAGTTCGCCTGCGGCAGTTACCAGGGCTAGACTGGTCATCTCGGCCAGTTCGTCGATGTGCGTATACGTATCGTTGTTATTGTTCTTGTTGTCGATGAACATCACGGAGTTGAACGGCCTTTCTCGGATGTCGTAGCTGCTGTTGATCGATTCTAACTTCACCGGATTGCTGCCGATGTTCATATGCATCAGATAGTCCAGATCCTGAATAGCTCCGTAGGCATTGGGCGCTACTTTGGCCATGCCTGAATGTGCCATCGACTTGAAGATGTCGGGAAGTATGGCATAACCGGTCAGTTTGCATTTGGGTGCTTCCTGTTTCAGCAGATAGGCCATGTTCAGGAAGATACCGCATCCGGTTCCGCCACAAATAGAGAACACCATGTGTATCTCGATATTGCTGCTGAGCAACTCGTAGGTATCATTATTGATGATGCGGGCATTGGTGATGTTGTTCAGAATTTCGCGTACCTTCTGGGCTACTTTCACCTGGTTAACGGTGAAAGCAAAGCGTCCGTTGGTACGTACCTGTCCGGCTCCCAGCGTCATGGAAGTCAAGGCATAGAGGTTTTCCTCGGGTATCCAGGAGAACGCTTCCTTGTTTACATCATAGATAGGGCGGGCTTCGCTCACTAAGATCGGCAGCTGTTCGTTGGGCGACAGGGTAATTTCTTTACCTGTTTTCGATTCCAGGCTTTTCTTGTAGGCTCCGCTATCGGTGTCGATACCTAAGAAGCCAATCATCGGGGGAACTTCTCCGTATGTGTCGACGAACATCTTCTTGGTATGAAGCAGTGAGTTCATTCCTGTTCCGCCTAATCCTATATACAAGCATCTTTTAATTTTTGTAGCCATGACCTTATTTTTTATGAGATGATAATTATTGTTTTCGTTTTTGTTTTATTGTTTACCAGCGTGTATTCCTGGTTGATTTTCAGTGTACGCGCTTCGATGGAGTACTCATTGGTAGTTCGTATCTTGACGCTTTTCTTGTCGTAGGGTGAGAAGACTACAGGCGAAGTCCACAATGCGTTTACGTCGTACTTAACGGGCCTTGTAAAGATACGCGAGAGTACATTCTGCTTCTCCTTCCGGTTGGTAAGCACCAGCCTGCGGCATCCACGTAACCGGTGAGTGGTGATGAACGGAGCAGGTTCGCGCATGTTGATCTTTCCTACTTTGAAGCTGGGGTAGAGCATCGGCCGGAGGATGCACATCCACACGATGAGCAGGGCGAGTAGCAGGAGTCCTACCAGAGTGAGGAACTTGGCTAACGGGTTCCATATCTTGCACTTTTCTATCTGGAAGTCCATCAGCAGCTTGTCAGGATCGCTTTGTACGCCCATTTCCAGGTCATTGATGCGGTCTAATCCACCGTCATCGACTACCTTCAAATACCAGTAGTGCATCTTGTTTTCTGCCTGGTTATTGAAAACGATACCCAAGCGGGATTCCTGCATCCGGGACGAGATCGCTATTTGATTACCCGGACAAGGAATGCCGTCCAGGAACAGTTGCGCTTCTTGTTCCGTCACGGGCTCATACCGGTCGGCATCGGTTCTTTTGAAAACACCTACCACTGCCGGGCGATCCATGAACAAGCGGGCATCTTCGTTGAAGTCGAAGGTCAACGTACGGTACAGTGTATCCGGGGTGTGCTTTTCCCATAGAAAATCATCGTAGCAGATGGCTTTGCCCCAGGCAAACGGAGGTTTCCGTTGCTCTTTATTTCGATCGCATGCCGTCACAAACAAGAGGACGAGCAGGCATAGCAGGGTGTTTTTGAATGTTCTATCTGACATCTATTCTAAGCGTTTTTTCGGGTTTGTTGATCAGTTCCATAAAACAGCGTTGATCGATCAGCCGTACCAACGGATATTTGGCCTGGTTGGCCGGCGCTATGATGAGCTCTATGATCTCATTGGGTTCCTGGGGAAGGGTAGCGATCAGTTCTTGCTTGCTCATCTTGAAACGAGGCTTGAACACCACCTTATTACCGGTCACGGTTACCTCTTCGTTCAGATCGAAATAAGGGTTCGGGCTGGCTGTAATGTGTATGGCGTATCCTTGGGGAATGGTTGTACCATCTTCGGGAATTAACTGAACGACTGCAGCCTTATCGAAATCGTCGCGGATATTAAACTTCACGGTTTGTATGCAGGCGATGCTGACAATCTCGTCGATATCGGTGGTCTCGATGGTTTCAAATCGGCATGCTTCGTGCAGGATCTTGATGATATCACTGTCCTGCGCTTCGGGAGTCAGGAGGATGTAATACCCGTAGGCATCTTTCTTTAGGGCAGCCAGCTCGCACCAATGACTCAGGATGTATTGAAGCTCCGGCTTGCTGGAAGCCGAAGTCTTTCCGTCGGTCATCAGCTTCAGAATATCGATCTTGTCTTCGGTAAGCACGTGGTCGATGACGTACTTCAATGGGCGTGCGATATTGGTCGAAGTGATCTTATCGTTTTTGTAGCTTTTTATTTTGTCGACAAGAATCTTCTTCCCTGCTTGGGTAGCTGGTTCACGCCATATCTCACAATAATCCGTATCTTGAAAAGGAATCACAACAATTTCAGTACGTTCGTTGGTGATCTTTTCGATGTCTCGGGTCATCGCATTTACGACCTTATCATAGATGTCGGGAGAGCCTCCGAAGCCTTTCATGGATAGCGTGACGTCCCATAGATAAATTTGCCGCTTATCTTTGAACCGACGGTTGGCTTGTTGACTGAAAGCGAGTGCGCTTACACAAGTAATGAGGTATATCAGGAAAACAGTACGTTTCATCGTATGGGATTGTTTTAGCAGGTTATATATAAGCAGAACAAAAGTATTTATTCTGTATGATAAAAACAAAGTTTTTGTGGGTAAAGTGAAAAAATAACCCGGATACACACGGTCGGACTAAGGTCGCCGGTGGTAATCAAAGGTTAACTGATACCGTATGATATTCGCCTGGCTAGTTTTCCAATACTGCTCATTAACCCCAGCATGCCGATAAACGAGGTGATACGGCCATATTTCCGGTATCCGAAGTTGAATAGAAAATACGGCTTTAGTATCGACCGGTTTTCCGGTCTTCTTTTCCAGATATTTTTTGCAGAGTAGAACTCTTTGTATACCCATAGGTATCCGTTTCTCAACTCTTCGGCACTCATTAGCTTGGGCCGAAAGACTACGTTTGAGGTATTGTATTGGGTATGATCGGTGACGATGATCCGGTTCTCGGCTACTAATTGCTTGTGGAAAGCTGTTCCGGGATAAGGTGTCAGGATATGGGCTGTCATTGTTTCTATCTTGTTGCGCACCAGCCAGTCGAGCGATTCTTTGAAAACTGCTGGTGTGTCATGATCGAAGCCAAATACCAAACTGGCGTTGATCATGATTCCACGATCGTGTAGCATCTTGATCAGCGCTTCGTAGTCCTGTATTTTGTTTTGTTTCTTCTGTGCCGATTGGATGGAGGCGGCTACAATCGATTCGAACCCGATAAAGAGACTCTTGCAGCCTGAGGCGGCGAAATCGTCGATCAGATCCGGGTGATGGTAGATGTTGGCCGAAACGGCGGCATGCCAGGTGTACCCCTTGTGCATGATGGCTTGGATGAATTCCTTTGTCCAGGCGATATTCCCGATGAAGTTATCATCAATAAACATGATTTGCTTCGTGCCCAGTTGCTCAATCTCTTTCAATACACTGGCGAGTGGTCGGTTGCGGAACGGATTGGACACATACTCACTGCTGTTGTAGCAGAAGTTACATTTGAACGGGCATCCCCGGCTGGTGACTACAATGTTGTGATACAGGTAGTTGCTGGTTTTGACGTATGTCCAGTCGGGTATTGGCACGAGTTCCAGATCGGGAACGGTTGTGCTTCGGTATATGGGTTGGAGACAGTTCCCGGCTGCATCGTCCAACAATTGTTCCCAAATTGTTTCTGCTTCGCCAATGACTACAGCATCGCAATGTTTTAGCATTAACTCCGGATTGGTGGAAGCATGTATGCCACCGAAAACGACTTTCACTCCCCGTTCGCGGTATTGCTTGGCAATGTAGAATGCTCTTTCGGAAGTATCTACATTGACGGTGATTCCTACCAGATCGGGCGAATCCGTTAGCGATATCTCCGATATATTTTCATCTTCTATCCACACATGGTGTTTGCGTGGCGTGAGACTTGCCAAAGTAACCAATGACAGGGAAGGGGAGAGGACGCGTTTGAATACGGAGTCCATCGGGCGGAGGCTCATCCGTGCGGATATTAGCTTGATGTTCATGGCTATGTGTAGTTTAGCCTTTGAGTATGAATATTCTCATTCTATGTTTATGAATCTATCTAAATACTTAGCAAATGTATTTGTTTTTTTGCAATAAGCAATCAAGAAATGACTCATTTCTCAAAATTGTTGTTTTTCGAATCTATTCGATGCTATATACCAGATTGCTCCAACTGGTGCTGTTTCCTTTATAAACCCGGTGTGGCCTACTGCTGGTATCAATGGTATAAACCAGATTACTCCACGAGGTAGAACTTCCTTGGTACACTCTGTAAGGATTGCTGCTGACATCAATGGTATAAACCAGTTTACTCCAGGAAGTAGAAGATCCGCTATATACCCGGTATGTAGAACTTCCGGTTTCGATCGTGTAAACCAAGTTTGAGTAACTGGTTGAATTCCCTTTGTAAACTTTGTATGGCGTACTATCCGCTTCGATCGTATACAGCAGGTAAGAGTATGAAGTAGTGCTTCCTTCATAAACTTTGTACTGTTTCCCTGTGGTAGCTTGCACCTTTTCACTTCCAAGGACGGGGGACGATGCTTTGATAGTACTGGCATAAGCGAGACATGCCAGAATTAAAAGTAGAATGCAGATAATCTTTTTCATATTCGTATGATTTAAACGTTATTGGGGTATTTGTTGAAGCAAAATTAGCCAAGTGAAATCCCCTTGGCTAATTATTATCCCTTTTAAATGATAGGGATTTCCCTAAAGAAAACTTTAGTAAACGAACATGGGATTTTGATGTTTGTTCTATTTAAAGTAATGACAAAAGAAAGTTTTATAGGAATTTGTTAAGTCGATGGAACTTTTTTATCTTTGTAGTATGAAGAAAGCATTTATTCCGATTGATATTGAGATAGATAAGTTGACTAACTCCATTGAGAATATTATTACTGGAGATAGTTTCGCTACTGAAGTCTCACTTTTGTTGAAAGCAGATTTGAAGAGAATAGACAAGTGGTCTTTTGACTGGGCGTATGAATTGAAACAACCAGATAGAGATGTGTATAAACTAACAATACTCAATAACTCTCAAATCATACAAGGGTTGGTTAGCCTGACAGTAAAAACGGATCATGTCTATATGCATTTGATTGAGAATGCCCCATTCAATAAAGGGAAAGCGAAAGTTTATGCTGGTGTAGCTGGGAATTTGGTTGCTTTTGCTTGCAAATTATCTTTTCAAAGAGGTTGTGAAGGCTATGTGTCGTTTGTTGCAAAAACAAAATTGATAGAACATTATACGACCATGTTGGAGGCTATTCATATTCGCAACGGATTGATGATTATTCATCCCAACGCTGCATTAAAATTGATTGATAAATACTTTTAAAGTTAGATTATATGCGAAATACAAAACATCTACAGGATTTTGAGTTAGCTGTTGATCCTCGTCCACTGACCCAAGATGATATGCTCGCTATAAGTGAGTATATAAGGAATGATAAGGCGGGAAAATTAGATATAAAAAAACGAGAAGGGGCATTAAGGAAATCCTCTAAACAACGGGTAAATAAAATAGCCGAAGAGATTTGAGAGTATTATTGATCTCGAGTTATTGAGAATGAGAAAGCGTGTAATCTGCTATTTATAGGATTGCACGCTTTCTCTATTCTCGTTCTGATGATTACTATTTGCACATATTTTCCAGCATTTTCTTTTCACCGACTACCCATACCAGATCGCCCGGCTCAAATACCGTTGTATGATGCGGGTTCATCAAAGAAGCATCCGGACGCTCGATGCCGATGATCAAGCAATTATGCTTCTTGCCGATTTCCGATTCACCAAGGCTTTGTCCCATGTACGGGAAATGCTCGTCGATGGTGAATGAGAGCAGGCTGACTTCTTTAGTGGCTTGCGGTGGTAGTGACTCGGCTTCGTTTTGTTCCGATTCGATTCTTTCGGAGAACAGACGGATTTGTTCATCGGTACCGGCGACAGCGATTTTGTCTTGCGGATAGATGAATTCCGAGCTTCCGGGAATGTAAATCTCATGATGCCCACGAGTGATCTTTACCACATTCACGCCATAATTGTTCCGGAAATCCAACTCTTTCAGCGTTTTACCGATACACGATGAATCAGGCGAAACTGTCATGCTGGTGATATGGATATTCTTATTATTCAGTTCACTTTCGAAAACAGCTTTCAGTGGATGACGCGCCCGTTCGGCCTCCTCCCGTTGGTTGAGGTTGGTCAGGAAGTGACTCTCCAACTGGGTGTATTGGTTCAGGTCGCTGCGGAAGATAAGAATGAAGATGAGCACAGTCAAAGCAATGATGATGCCCCAGATGTACCCGAAGTCAAATAACCGGATCAATACAAAAGTAATGGCAGCCATGGCTACGAACACCCGAAACAGTACCAGCGAGATGAGTCGGCCGCGGTTGTATTTGCTATCGTTCCAGAGTTTCATGAACAGTTGTGGTGAGTTGGTCCGGTTCGAAATCAGGGCGATGATGAAAGGTGCCATGCATACCAATGTCAGCACTGCCGATAAGATAGTGCCCCAAATGCCGTCGATTTTATCGGCCAAAAACGGCGTAAGGAAATGCAAGGAAAACAGGATAATAGCCACTAACAATACCACATAGATGACAATCTTGCCGGTATAGTTTTTAAGTAACTGCTTCCATTCACTTTCATGGTTGATGGTTTTGGAACCGGATGCATAACGGTTCAGGAAAGCAATAGCACCATTGGGAAGTACCTTATACAGCCAGTTGGCAAACGGATCGGCCAACCGGATAAAGTATGGTGTAGTGAAGGTAGTTACCACGGATACAGCCACGATGATGGGGTATATCACATCATTCATCACTCCCAGGCTGACTCCCAGTGCGGCAATGATAAAGGCAAACTCGCCAATCTGTGCCAAACTGAATCCCGACTGTATCGATGTTTTTAAGTTCTGACCCGACAATAAGACACCGAAGGAAGAGAAGAATGCCTTTCCTATAATAGTAGTCAATGTGATGATAACCACCGGCCAGGCATATTCTACGAGTACAGCGGGATTGACCAGCATACCGACGGACACGAAGAAGATAGCACCGAACAAGTCTTTTACCGGTTTAATGATATGCTCGATATGTTCTGCTTCTACTGTTTCGGCCAGAATAGATCCCATGATGAAAGCGCCCAGAGCAGCCGAGAATCCTGTATGGGTAGCCAATACCACCATCGCCAGACACAGCCCGAGGGAGATGATCAGCAGCGTTTCGTCGTTCATCAACTTCCTGACTTTCTTGAAGAAAAAAGGTAAGATGTAGATACCCACCAAGAACCATAGAATAAGGAAGAAAGCAACTTTAAGGATGCTACCCAACATCGCTTCTCCTGCAAAATCGCGGGTGACAGCCATAGTCGATAGCAGTACCATCATCAGAATAGCGACTAAGTCTTCGACCACCAGCGTACCGAATACGATGCCTGTAAACTTCTGACTTCGTAGCCCCAAGTCATTGAAGGCCTTTATGATAATGGTAGTAGACGACATGGATAGCATTCCGCCCAGGAAGATGCTGTCCATAGTGGACCATCCCAAGAGTATCCCTACAAAATATCCGACGATCAGCATTGTAATCACTTCCGTGGTGGCAGTGATAAAAGCCGTTCCCCCCACATTCATCAGTTTCTTGAAACTGAACTCTAAACCTAAGGCAAAGAGTAGGAACACGACACCGATCTCCGCCCAGATATTGATATTGGCCGCATCGGTTACTGTTGGAAAAACATGTATGTATGGACCTGCCAGTACCCCGGCTACAATATAACCCAACACTAAGGGTTGTTTCAACCATTTGAATATGAGTGTGATGATTCCTGCTGAAACCAAAATGAGGGCTAAGTCCGTCATTAAATGAGGTAAATGTGACATTATTATCAGGGATTTAAGTTTTGTCGTGCAAATATAAACAAAATAGCTTACAAAATAAGCTTTTTGTTATGTACTTTTGCGGATGATATGCTTTCTCCCATCTATCTTTTATGTGTGTATTATGGATAAGCAATTAGTGAAATAATAAGCGTATCGTGGGTATTCAGAAGTAAACGCTGAGACGTTACTTGTTTACCTTGATAGGTTTTCCCACTGCAGGGACAGCATAAACCACAGGGCTTTTGCATGTCTCAGGAATGGTAAAGTCTGAAACAGGAGTTACGAGTATCAGTTTGTCCCCGTCGTATATTTCGTAAACGACAACGTTTTTAGTATCACCCCGGAAAGCATCTATACATTCATCATGAATATACCACAGGTTCTCTTCCGGTTTCGGGAACCGGGCAACTTGTTCTTTGAAAGTGTCGATATCTTCCTGTGTCAGGATAAATTCTTGTGTATAGTTCACCACATTCTGAATAGAACTGTGGTCGACAGCTTCGCCTGAGATGACAGCCAGCATGCCCCATCGCTCGAAGAATTCACTAAGGTCGGTCTGGGTGACTTCGCAACAGATATGCATAAAATTCAGTTGCTGCTGTGCAGGGGCCGGTACGTCCTTCAAATTCCGTATTTGTTCGTGTATATCTGCATAGAAATCGGTATAGCCTTTCACATTGGCGAAATAGAGTTGCAGTTGCCAGAAAGGGATCAATTTGCAGAAAACATCCTGATGATCGGAATGCAGTGTTTTTTCTCCCAGCATTTGGGTAAAACCTTTTTCATACCGGTTGTTCCAGACTCCGTCAAATTCGGAGTTCAACCGGTCTTCCGACAAGCGCGACCTGTTTCCGAAACTGGCTTGCACGTACATGGAGTATATGTTATTCGAAACTTCGGTAAGGCCCACCCATTTGAGTCCGGCCATTTGATTGACATGCCCCACTTCGTGTGCAGGCCCCCATATCTCACTGGTTCGCAACCGGTCTACCTGGCAAATCCTCGACATGGTGGCAAGAGAATATCCCGTCCGGTTGTCGGTTGCATACATCCAATAGGGGTGTGTGGAAACATGGAACAACATGCGGTTGCCATTCATTCGCTTGTATTTTTCTAATCCGGTGAAACGTGATTCCAGATAGACGATCGAATCATAGGCTGCTACCAATTGTGATACATCGGGAGTGTATGCTTTAAAATCCCTGACCGGGAAGATCAGGTGGGCATATTCCCCTTGCACATCCAGGTAAGTATGTTTGGCATTGTCTAAAATATCTTTCCAGTCGGACTGGGTGTTCTTTTCCGAACGATATATCCCATTGACCTTTCCGCTGGCGATATGTATCTTGACAGGCCGGGCTTGCGGGTTATCGGTGTGATACATGACGTACAGCAATCCTCCCTCCCGGCAGATAAGGCTGTTGGCGCCTTCTTGTAGAAAGTAATCGGTGGGCGAATAATCGTTGTTGAAGTTGATGGACCGTAGTTTGATTGTTTGTCCGTGCGTGGGGCCTACGAATACCACTATCTCTTCTTCCGGCATGGCAACTATCCCAGTGGCATTATCAAGGAGACTATACGTGCCGGTTTTATTTTTCTTTGCCGCTGTTGCCGGGTCCGGGTAAGGCTTGTATTCTTGCACCCGGTATCGTTTATCGTATGTATTGTTGAACAAGGCCGAGGCAAGTGACTTGAATGTGGAATTAGTCAGGGCGTTGATATCCCTTTGTTTGATTCCTTTTTTCAGGGCGGAGCAGGTCTGGTCAGCGAATACTTTAGGAATGGTATTCTTGTCGTTCCGGCGGAAGAACTGCATCTCCATGCAACAGGCATATCCATTCACTCCCGATTTTACCAGCACCTTTATGTATTCGGGTTTCCTTCCTTGCAAGTCGATAAGAGAGGGGTTGTTGCTGCCTTTGAGGTCGAATGTGCCTATCAATCTCTCCTTCCCGTTCTCGCAGGTGTAAACCTCTGTTTCCTGGAAATTGCCATTCATGCCATAGCTACGCGGGTGATAAACCATATAGTCAATCACTTCCGGTTGGTCGAAAGTGTATTTCAATTCCACTGGAAAGACTGTATTCGTGGAGTAGCTGGAGTGGTATCCGACCGATAAATATCCATCGATGGTGAGTTCTGCGCCGTCACCCGGTTCCTCGTCGGATGCGGTTGCCGAAGATGGGTTCACTGGAGTGTCTTGCGCTAATCCCCAGGTGCCGGGTTTCAGTTCGGGTGCTGTGAGCGTGGCATCATGTGTTAGTATATACTTACGAAGCTCGCTGAAATCTTCATTGGTAAGAATATGATAAAGCTGAGTGCTTTCGTTGCCTTGTAGCTTTTCAACGTACGTTGCCGCCCGATCGTATTCTTTCAGATCATTGTAAGCAAAGCAATACAGGAAATATATCTGATTGTAGAATGAAACGGTGTCGCTTTTGTGTTCCTGCGACATGGTGTGATAATAGCCGACAATATCATCCAGAACCTGGATGGTCTTCGTATGGTCTTTTCCGAAGAACTTACCCAGTTCCATATTAAACTGGTTGAACTTCTCGGTAACTTCTTCTTTGCTTTGCGAATAAACAAGATTTACAGCGAAGAGGAATGATAGTAGTATGATGTTTTTTCTCATGGTATTTCTTTGCATTTTGTTCTTTGCAAACTTACAAATAAATCGGGATTCTTATATTGGTTTACATTGTTTGTTTTGGGAGAATGGGATGATATTACCTAAAAAGCCAACACTTTGACGGTACTTTAACCCGTAATTAACTTTGACCAAAAGGCGGCAAAGAATGATACTATCCGGATAAATCTTTTCACCGACTTCTCTTTTCTTATCGCAGAGGGACTCCCATTCTGAGAGAACTTTGGAGTCGATAAATAAATTCAAGCTCCCCCCCGTTTCTTTAAACTTGAATTATATTCTTTCCAATTTCGAACTTTATATTTATCTTTGGCAGGGTTTATTGGTGAGGTACTCATGTATCTACATCTTTGGGTTTGCAAATACAAAGATACGCCAATAAACTTTTTTTATTTTATCGTTGCAACAAAGTCGTTGGCAATTGATAGTTTTCATCGCTTGAAACAGAATGTTTCAAGTAATGAAATACCTTGTTTCAAGCAATGAAACACTCCGCTATCAGCAAACAAAGTTCTTCATTCTTCATTTTTAATACTTAATTTCCACCATGAAGATCAATAAAACCAATGCAGCCCGTCTGCTCGACAAAGCCCGCATCGCTTACGAACTCATTCCGTACGAAGTGGACGAAGACGATCTGAGCGCTATCCACGTAGCCGAGAGTCTGGGCGAAGACATCAACCAGGTATTCAAAACCCTCGTACTGCACGGCGATCGTACGGGCTACTTCGTTTGTATCGTCCCCGGTGACAAAGAAGTGAACCTGAAACTTGCAGCCAAGGTATCGGGCAACAAAAGCTGCGACATGATCCCGATGAAAGAACTTCTCTCCGTCACCGGATACATCCGTGGCGCCTGTTCGCCCATCGGCATGAAGAAGCATTTTCCGACGTACATACACGAAACCTGTCGCGCGTATCCTTATATATATGTAAGCGCGGGTCAGCGCGGATTGCAGATCAAAGTCAATCCGGAAGACTTAATTCGCGAAATTCGTGCCGAAGTTTCTGTGTTATTTGTTGACTAATAGAGGAATTTGTATATATTTGCAGTTAAAATAAAATATTATTAACTCTAATATCAAAATCTATGTCTAGCAAACATCCAAAAGGCTTGCTTGGTGCAGCGCTGTCCAATATGGGCGAACGTTTCGGATTCTACATCATGATGGCTATTCTGCTGTTGTTTCTCAACAACAAGTTTGGTTTCACTGGTTCACAGGGATCCCTCATTTATTCAATATTCTATGCATCAATCTACTTCCTGGCTCTGGCCGGAGGTATCATTGCCGACCGGACGAAAAAGTATAAGCAAACCATTCTCATTGGTTTGGTCCTCATGTCTATCGGGTATCTGATACTTGCCATACCTACTCCCACGCCTGTAGAGAACAAAGGAGCTATCCTGGCGCTTACCTGTTTCGGCTTGTTTGCTATTGCCTTTGGTAACGGTTTGTTCAAAGGAAACCTGCAAGCAGTTGTAGGCCAGTTGTACGACAATCCTCAGTATGCCGAAAAACGCGAAACCGGCTTCCAGATCTTCTATATGTTCATCAATATAGGTGCTATGTTCGCTCCGCTGATGGCTGTAGGATTGCGCAACTGGTGGGTGCAGAGCAACGGATATCAGTTCAATGCCGACCTGCCCGCACTGTGTAACCAATGGATCAGTGGTACTATCACTCCCGAAGCAACTATCCGTTTCACCGAACTGGCTGCACAGGCAGGCAATACCTCTTCGGATATGACGGCGTTTGCCAACAACTACCTGAATGTGTTTATGACCGGATACCACTATTCGTTTGGTTTGGCTATTGTTGCCATGCTCATCTCATTGGTTATCTTTGTTGTCAACAAAAGCAAGCTGCCCGATCCGGGTACGAAAGTGCATTCCGCTCATGCAGCTGATGAAGTGAAGATGGATGCAGCCGAAGTTCGCCAACGTCTGTATGCGCTGTTCGCTGTATTTGCTGTGGTGATTTTCTTCTGGTTCTCTTTCCACCAGAATGGCCAAACGCTGACTTTGTTTGCCGATGGCTATACCCGTCTCTTGAAACTCGACCTGGGTTTCACTACCTTGGAGGGTGCTGAAATATTCCAGACATTCAATCCTTTCTTTGTTGTGTTCCTTACACCTGTGGTTATCGGCTTCTTGGGCTGGTTGAAATCCAGAGGTATTATCATATCTACTCCCCGGAAGATTGCCATCGGTATGGGTATTGCTGCTCTTGCTTTCGTGGTGATGGCAGTAGGCTCTTATGGTTTGCCGACCGATGCAGAAAGAGCATCTATGGGTGGTTTGGATGATGCCATGCGTGTGACGCCGTGGTTGCTGATCGGTACCTATCTGATCCTTACCATTGCCGAACTCTTCATCAGTCCGCTGGGTATCGCTTTCGTATCTAAAGTAGCGCCTCCCCATTTGCAGGGTATCATGCAGGGTTGTTGGCTGAGTGCCACGGCCATAGGTAACCAGTTGCTCTTCATCGGTGTAATTCTGTACCAGAGTATTCCTATCTGGGCTACTTGGTGTATATTTGTTGCTGCCTGTCTGCTCTCCATGTTTACGATGTTGTTCATGTTGAAGTGGCTCGAACGTGTAGCGAAGTAACCATGTACTGATACATACAAAACGAAGCAAGCCCCGCCGGTAGTCAATAGCACTACGGCGGGGCTTGTTTGGTTCGGGGCGTGAAAACTATTCGATATCCAGCCCCATGATATAATCGTTCATGTAGAACCCATTGCCGATGTGGAAGTCACCTTCGCGCAGCTTCCGCATACCTTTGTGCTCGTAAAACCGGATCGCTTTGTTGTTCCGGTTCACGTTCAACTCCATCAGGCAAGGGGAGGGATGCACTTCACGAATGTACGACACAGCCTGGTCGAACAGGTATGCACCTACACCTTTCCCCTGGAAATGAGGCATTACGTATATCTTTTGCAGGTGGAATACATCCGCTTCCTGTTGTTGTACAGATAGGTATCCGCACACTTCATCGTCTAAGCTGGCAATGAAGTACACCTGCCCTTCTTCCTCCATCTGCTTGCGGAGGTTGTCGATACTGTACATCCATTCCATCATGTATTCCATTTGCCCGGGCGAAAGAATGTCTTTGTAGGTGGCCCGGAACACGACATCTGCCAGATTATGGATGAGCTGGCAGTCGTCGGTTGTTGCTTTTCTTATTGTAAACATGTCTTTGTTTTTATTTTTGTCCTTGAGATAGCCCTTCGATCTCCCGCAGCCAGGAAGCTGATGAAGCATCGCTCGGCATGCGCCAGTCGCCCCGCGGGCTGAGCGATACGCTGCCTACTTTCGGCCCGTCGGGCATACACGAACGCTTGAACTGTTGGTTGAAGAACCGGCGGAAGAAGGTCGACAGCCATTTCAGGATCGTTTCGTCATCGTATACTCCGTTGAATGTTGTCGATGCCAGGAAGAATATCTTCGACGGACGGAAACCGAAGCGGAGGAAATAATAGAGGAAGAAGTCGTGCAACTCATACGGTCCCACCAGATCTTCGGTTATCTGCTTGATTTCACCGTTTTCCGCTGCCGGAATCAACTCCGGACTGATGGGCGTGTCAACGATATCGAGCAGGGTGGCGCGCGATATTTCATCCAGATCGTTCTCGGCTACCCATTGCACGAGGTACTTCACGAGGGTTTTCGGAATGCTGGCATTGACACCGTACATCGACATGTGGTCGCCATTGTACGTAGCCCAACCGAGGGCCAGTTCCGATAAGTCGCCCGTTCCGATGACAAGCCCACCCGTTTGGTTGGCTACATCCATCAGGATCTGCGTCCGTTCGCGTGCCTGGGAGTTCTCGTAGGTCACATCGTGCTTCGTTATATCATGGTCGATGTCCTTGAAGTGTTGGATACAAGCTTCGCGGATGCTGATTTCGCGTATGGAGATACCGAGTTTCTGCATCAGCGTTAGTGCATTGTTATACGTGCGGTCGGTGGTTCCGAAGCCGGGCATCGTGATGCCGAGGATACCTTTCCGCGAGAGTCCCAGCTTGTCGAACGTGCGTATGCAGACCAGCAGGGCGAGGGTAGAATCCAGTCCGCCCGAGATGCCCACCACTACGTTGCGGACACCGGTGTGTGTGATGCGCTGAGCCAATCCCGCCACTTGTATGGCGAATGTCTCTTCACAACGCTCGTTCAATGCCTGTCCCTGCGGAACAAACGGATGCTTTTCGAAGGTACGTGTCAGCTTCAGATCACGTGGGCCGACCAGTTCTGTGCATACCCGCACGGCTTCTGCAACGGGCAGATTCGCTTTTGTGGCGGCAAAGGTAGTGTTCACCCGTCGTTCGGCACGCAGGCACTCCACATCGATTTCGCTGATGATCAACTGCTCTTCCAGGCTGAAACGTTTGCTTGCCGCCAGTTGCCTGCCATTCTCGTAGATGTATCCGTTACCGGCAAACACCACATCGGTGCTCGACTCGCCGAATCCGCACGAAGAGAACACATAGCCTGCCAGGCACCGGGCCGATTGCTGGCTGATGAGTGATTGCAGGTATGCATTCTTGCCGATACCTTCATTGTCGGCCGAGAGGTTGAAGAGGATTTCGGCTCCTTGCAAGGCCAGTGTACTGCTGGGAGGAAGGGTCGACCACAGGTCTTCGCATATCTCGATTCCAAAAGTTGTGTCAGGAGTTTCGAACAACAGATTGGCGCTCATCGGAATGTTTTGGCCGCACAGGCGTACCTGCGTTTCCCGTAGTTGCAGGGCGGAAGTAAACCAGCGTTGTTCGTAGAATTCTTTGTAGTTGGGCAGATATGTTTTGGGTACTACACCCAGCACTTTCCCTTTCTGGATGGCTACTGCTGCATTGATCACTGTACCGCCAACGGTTACCGGCATCCCCACGATAGCGATAATCTCCATCTGCCGCGTGTTGCACAGGATTTGGATCAATGCTCTTTCCGCTTCTTCAAGCAACAGTTGCTGGCCGAACAAGTCGCCACACGTGTATCCGGTGATACTTAATTCGGGGAAAGCAATGATTTGCACTCCTTTTCCTTCGGCAATGGCGATGGTGCATCCCAGCTGATCGGCATTGAATTTGCAATCGGCCACCTTCACGTGTGGCACTGCTGTTGCTACTTTGACAAATCCGTAATTCATTGTTTTATGGTTTTATGGGGCAAAAGTAGGGATTTTTTTTCAATTCCCTTTTCAATTCCCCCTAAAACCCCACCTTCATAATCACCGGATTGTGATCGCTGTACTCCAGATCCGGCGAATAGTAGTCCACTCCCTTCAGTTCCGGCGAATGTAACACATAGTCGATACGCAGCAAGCGTTTCATGTAATGGAAAGTGTACATATACCCGTGTCCGCAGGTTTGGAAGCCATCGAGCAATCGGTTTCCTTTCACTGTCTTATAGGTGTACGAGGATGGAATCGAGTTAAAGTCGCCACATACCAGCATCGGGTACGAGGTAGAGTCCGTCATCAGGTGTAAGATATCGGCCTGGCGGGCGCGTTCGATAAAGTTCTTGTGTATTCCATTGATAAGCCGGTAGAAGGCAGCTTCGGTACGTTCCGTACTTACTTCCTGCTGATTCAGCTCCTTTTCCAGCTTTCGTTTGTTGCGCGTTACCTCAGTAGTCTGCAGGTGATTGTTGAATACCCGGATCGTGCGTCCGTCCACTTCGATATCGCACCACAGACTGCAGTTGGCATTTTCGCCGTAGGTCACCAGCTGACGGTTTGTGATGGGGTACTTGCTGAACAGCGCCAGTTGCAGGCGGTGTATCGTATCCGTGGGAATGTAATAATACGGCCAGTCGGCAAGCACATGTATCACACTGTCGGCAGGGAAGAAACTGTTGAGTCCGAATTCCTGCATACACAGGATGTCAGCTTGCTGTTCGCGCATGTATTGGGCGATGGCTTTGCACGTGTAGCCCATCCCCTCGTTGTTGAACGAGTCCACGTTGTAGGTGGCTACCGTCAGCACTTTGGAGGGGGTGGGAGCTTTGTCGGGTGAGTAGCGTACCACTGTACTCAGGAAGTTCCAATTGAACACGAAGGCCATAGTTGGAACTATCCACCAGAACCTCCAGCGGATGATCCAGTAGAGCGTTGCAGCCATGTTGGTCAGCAGCAGAACAGGCAGTGCCAATGCCAGAAACGGATAAAAGAACGGCGACGTGTCGGGCGGTACGGCTGCATGTCCTGCCAAAATGGTAATACCTGCCAACGCAAATGTGAGCGCGATGGAAATACAATAAAAGAATCTGGATACGGCTTTTCTTCCCACGGTGTGTATAAATTATTAAAGTGTTATGTCGGTAGCCACCTGCCCAATATCTCGTTCAGTATGTCGATCATGATGGGTTTGGCAATGAAGTCGTTGCATCCCGCCTGTAGTGCTCCGTTGCGGTCTTGCTCGTAAGCATATGCACTTTGGGCTATGATAGGTGTTTCGGGCGACAGTTCACGAATGATCCGGGTAGCCTCCAATCCATCCAGATTCGGCATTTTGATATCCATCAGGATAAGGTCCGGCCTTAACTCTTCGAAGAGTGTCACAGCTTCGATACCGTCGTGCGCTCTTATCAGTTTGTATTTATTTCCGATAACGGCTTCCAGCAAGTCGTAATTACTGTCAGTATCTTCGGCTACCAAAACAACGATTTCCTCGACAGGCTTTTGTATCAGGGTCGACTGCGCTGTGGTAGCAGCGAGCAAACTCATTTCTATATCCCGGTTGTCGGGCAGTTCGTCCAGCGTACCGCTCCCTTCGATGGGCAGGGTGAAGAAGAAGGTAGTGCCCTTCCCCAGTTCCGAGGTTACCCATATCTCTCCACCAAGACGTTCAACGATTGTTTTGCAGATGGAGAGCCCCAGGCCTGTACCCTGTACATGGCTATTGGCTTTCACGAAGCGATCGAAGACCTTATCCACTTTGTCGGAAGCAATTCCGCTTCCTGTGTCTCTGACGTAAAATAAGATATGGTCTGTTTCCAACCGGTACCCGAAGCTGATGCTTCCTTCGACAGTAAATTTCAGAGCATTTCCGATGAGATTCGATATCACCTGGAACACCCGATTCTTGTCCGAGGTGGTGTATATCGCCCGGTCCGAAGGTTCGTATACCAATTGCACCTTGGGTGGACAACGGAACACGTGCGCCTGGAATACATCGTTGCACAACTCATCCAGCGGCATCTTCGAGTAGGTGAACTCTATGATTCCCGATTCTATTTTCGATAAGTCGAGAATCTCGTTGATCAGGTTCAACAATCGTTCGTTGTTGGTCTTTACTACTTCATAGTACTCTTCCCGGTCTTTCGGATCGTCGCATTCCATGATGACGCGCGAGAATCCTACGATGGCGTTGAGCGGTGTTCGTATTTCGTGGCTCATGTTTGCCAGGAAAGCCGATTTCAGTTTGTCCGATTTCTCGGCTTTCATTTTGGCTTGTTCCAGTTGGCGTTTCATGTCCTCAAGTTCGGTGATGTTCCATTCGATGGAGAGTATCAGTGGTGACAGTCCTTCGCTTTCGAGCTTCATTTTCAGTTTGTCGAGTACGATGCGTTGTCCGTTGGCATCCCTGTCTTCGAATATCCGGTGGAACGATTTTCCTGTACGGGCTATTTCGATGTCCTCTTCGCGTATCTGCAGGGCATAGAACGGCTCATGCAGTTCCATGTCTGTTTTCCCGATGGCATATCCTTTGTCGATGATACTGAGCCGGTTGTGTGCTTCCTTGTTACGGTAGATGTGCCTGAAATCATTTTCGATATCCTTTACCACCACTCCTGCGGGAAGATTCTTCATGATCGCATCCAATAGCGTATTCAGTCGTCTGATTTTAGACTCATTCTCGCTCAACTTTTGATTGGCTATCTCGAGTTGCCGTTTCACATTGCTTCGTTCGGTAATGTCACGACATTGGCATAGCACCCTTCCGTCGAATGGGTGCATGATGCACTTGAAGTAGAACTTTTCGCGACTCGTCCGAAGACTATAGTTGCGAGTAAACTCTTTTTGAGTTTTGAGTACATTCCGGAGGTCGGCTGCGAATTCATTTCGAGTTCCTTCCGGTAGCAGATTGAACAGATTTTTCCCAAGCAGGAACTCTTCCTGTAGAACCCAGAGGCTGCTGTGCGTGCTGACGTCTATGCAATTTCCCTCCTCGTCTACCAATAGCATTGTGTCTGCCGTGAGTTGTAAGATTCTTTCTGCGTTGCGTGTGTCTTTGAATATTCGTTCCATATATTAACTGATTTAACGTCAAAGTTCTAACGCAAAGCTATGAAAAAATATCATAATAGCAACTCTTTCACTCAACAATTTGTTTTTTAAGCTCTTTTGGCCTTTTCCCAAGCCCCTGACCCTTTCTTTTTGCGCAGGTATTTCACTCCCTTTATCACGTTGATATTCATGAACAGGAAGTAGTAGGGAATAAAGAAAAATTTATTCTTCAGTTGCTTTTCGGCCAGGTGATGACCGTACCACCCCATGGTATAGAACACTACTTGCCCGGCCAACAGTGTGCCGTACAGGGCAGGGTAGGCGCCCAGTGCCAGTAAAGCGATGTTTATGGGCAGCAACAGGAACAGCAATAACGGGGTGAGCGACCAGCGCAGCACGCGGTGCGATACGTACTGAAAACTCAGTGTCCCGTACCGGAAAGGATTGAGCAATGCTTTCAAGCGTCCGATGGATTGCAATCCGCCGGCAGCGATGCGTACCTTTCGTTTCTCTTCCTCGCCCATATCGGCCGACCCGCTTTCGACGGCGTATGCCTGGCTGCAATAGGCGATGATGTATCCTTTCATGGCAATGCGCAGCGAAAGGATGAAGTCGTCGAGCAACGTGTCGCGTTCCATCTCCTCGAACAGCTCGCGCCGTACGGCGAACAGTTCTCCGGCAGCTCCCACAGCCGAGTACAGCCGTGCATCAAGTGCTTTCAGGGTCGATTCATATTTCCAGTAAATGCCCTCTCCCCCGGCAGCTGCTCCGTCTTTCTCCTGTACGGCAATGCGTTTTTCACCTGCCACACATCCTACCTTTGGGTTACAGAAGGCCAGTACAATTTCGCGTATAGCTTCCCGGTTCACCATCGTGTTGGCATCGGTAAAGATCACGATGGGCGATTCGACGAACGTCATTCCGCGTCCCATAGCAGCTGTCTTTCCCTGCCGTTGCGGCTGGTAGTGAACGGTAGCTTGCGGCCAGTTGGCTTGCAGTATTTCGTTGGTGTGGTCGTTGGTTCCGTCGGTTGTCCATACGATGTGGAATTTGTCGGCCGGGTAATCCAGCTCGAGACAGTTGCGCATCTTCTCGTTCACCACGTCTTCTTCGTTGAAGGCGGTAATGAAGAGGGTCACGTGCGGCAATTCATCGTCGGGTGGGAGCGTACGCTTCACGGGTTTGACGAAGATTTCTTTAACCTTCACGAGGATGTACAACAGGATGCCATATCCTAAATAGGTATAGAACACGATGAACAGGGCTATCCAAAAGATGATTTCAAGGGCGAGGACCATGATTGTGTATGTTTTTATTTATAGTTTGTTTATTTCACTTTCGAGCCATGCCAGGCGTGCCTGGTAGATGGTTATCATACGGTCGATGGCTTCCTGGTGGGTCTGGAGAGTTTCATCTTTGTTAAGAGAAGCACTTATGAGACTGGTATTGATAGGCCATAAAGCCCAATTTTTCTCTTCTGATATTGCTAGGTACTGCCTTTGTTTTGTGATATATTGAGGAATTGTTTCAAACTTTGGTTTTAAAACAACAAAGCGCTCTTTCACCGTTTGTTTGAAGGTCTTATCGTTAAATAGATATTTGAACCATACTCCCGACTTACTGTTTGTTCCGGTTTCTGATACATATGTGGAGAAATCAAAATCCCATAAAGGCCCTGCAAACATTTTCTCATCTCTGGGCTTATAGCAATAAACACTCAAGATATTGTAGAATTCACTGTTTCCCGAAAGAGCTTGTACGATCCAGTAGTCGACAAATGAATTTAAATCAATATAATTATTATAGAGCTCTTCGAATTTACCGGCTACCAATAACTCTTCAATTGTGTTATTATAGTTTTGGATGTATTTAAATTGTGTTTCATTCAAAACACTTTCATCTGGCTCTTTAATATTTATAGGCCAACTGTTTATTTTTGATTTAAATCTATTGATCTCGTCATAATATTTGTCGTATTCCAGCAAATACCCTCCCGTTATTGAACTTTCACCAATGTCTTCAGGGGTCATTTCTTTTATGTTGATTCGATTTTTATCGACTCGGATACGTTCACATAGTTGGAAATTTCCTTGATGTTCACCATTGAATATAAGTTCTACGAACTGACTTTTTGGGGTCCATTCCAGATTGTCTGCCATATATCCTAAATGGAAAGTTACATCATTACGCAATAATGTTCTGTCGCGGTAATTAGCAAGAAAAGACCAGTTTTTTTGTTTGGGCATACCTAATACTTCCTGCTTGTTTACCAATTTCAGGTTGAATGGTTTTTTAGGAAGTTTCCAGGAACCGTTACCACGCCCTTTTACAGTACACGAGTCAGTAAGATTTTCCATAATTCCCATGCCATCAATTTTTATATGAGCATTCACCCATACGGTTTTACTATTCATGGGAGTGTCATTTTCGGTGTGGATTACCACTACGGGCAGTCCTGTATAGGGAGCTAATGAAACTTTGAAAGATATTGTTTCACCATTATCTCCAAGACATTTATATATTACTGTATTACTAAAGTCATTGGTTGTTTTACGACTTTCTTGCGGTATGCTGTTTACATACATCTTCCCATTTTTTGTCTCGAATGTGGCTATTAATGAGCTAACATCTACATCTTCAGTGAGATATCCTGCGATTCTCAATGCGGTTGGGTAAACTTCAAGTTCAATGTCTTTTGAAAGTTTGGGGTTTAAAGATTTCTCGAATTTAAATGAGACGACTGTTCCTGGTTTGATGTACATATCGCGTTCCTTTACGCAGCCAAACAGTAAAATACTGGTCAGTAAACAATAAATATATTTGCTTGCTTTCATCTTATGAATTGCGGAATAATGTTTTGAGTTTATTTTTTTTTATTCTTCACCAGGTTACTATCTTCATCCTGATATACTTCTTTCTTCGTAAATATACGGCCGATACTCTTCATGCTCATGAGGAATCTTACCTTGAAGCTATTGAACAGTGAGCCGTCGGCTCCTACGGTTCCGTATCCGGTTACGGCACGTGCGCGGCGTTTGCGTACGAATCCTATCTTGCCGTACTTTTTCAGACCGAGCGCCAGAGATCCGTCTTCGCCACGGATGATGTCTGTGCGTATACCTACTTCGCGGGCGTAGTCTATGCGGTAGGCGAAAACCAGTCCGCGGATGCTGAGTTCAGGGCGTTTGTGCGATTGCATCCACAGGTACATGTCGCGTGTAAGTTCATAAAACCACAGCCCCAGTGCCGAGTGGCTTTCGTCGGGCATGTAACCCCATAGCGAGCTTACGCATACTATGCCTGGTTTCTCTAATGCATCGACCATGGTTTCCACGTATCGCGGCGGGTACATGGTATCGGCATCGATGTTGATGTGATATTTGCCGCGGGCATGGTTAAGTCCGCACAGGCGGGCGAATCCGCAGCTGTGTTGATACTCCGTGTAGTACGGAATGCCCGAAGCCTGATAAACTTCGGCGGTACGGTCTTTCGACTCATTGTCTACTCCGATGATCTCTACCGGATACTTGCATTGCATGTCGCTGAGCGACCAGAGGCAAGCCAACAGGTGTTTTTCTTCATTGTATCCGATGATGGATACCGTAACCAAGGGTTTGTCGCTTTGTAACCGCTTCAACTTTTCGCGCACTTCGTCAATGACTGCTTGAGGTGCTTCTGAGAATGGTTTCTCATACACTTGCAAATACTTACTATACCACTTCATATTGATTGATTTTGTCCTTTTAGTTTTAAATAGTCGTTCATGCTCAAAGGGTACTTCTTATTCAGTTTCACTTTTATCTTTGAGATGATGATGTACCAGAGGGCACGGCACATTTTCCCGATTTCCTTCCTGCTGCCTCTGGGTGGGTAGAGTCTTTTCACCATTTCGTGCGTCCAGGGTTTGGTGAAGTAATCGAGGTAATACGGGTCGGTAGGGTTGACGATGTAGTCTATCTTTCCTTCCCATCCGTACCGGTTTATCATCAGGTCGCCTTCCGTAAGCCATAACATCTTATACACCAACGATTGGTACGGGAGGTAGTTCAGGAACAGTTCTCCGTAATTGTTACCATAGTTCCCGGGCATTTTGTCCTTTTCGTATATCACGAGCTTGCCGTCGATCTCCAGAATGATCCACCGGTGCGATTCCTTCGGGAACAGGAACTCGCCGAGCAGGCTTGGGGTTTCCATGTACCCTCTGGATGCCACGCGGCAATGTTCTTCGATAAACTGCGCCGGATCGTCGGCATGCTCCAATACCTGATTACAAATGATGTAATCGAATTCATTGTCTTTAAAGGGCAGTGCTTCTCCCGGGGCATTGTAAAATGTTTGGTGGGGATATATCTTTACATCTCCACAGCGGTGGTAGTTGGTGTCTACAAACTTCTCGACAATTACATTGGCGCGAAGAGTAGGGTAATGTCCTGGTCCCACTTCTACTACACGGTCGTTTTTTTTGATCATCAGGTCATGCCTGTCGTAAGGTGATCTTACTTTCATCGAAATTTAGAATTTATTTACTTGACTACCGACTCAAACAACTCTTGCCATTGCTTGCAGATGACTTCCATTCTGAATCGTTCCACATTGATACGTCCTTTGCGTCCCATCTCTTTACGTTCGTCTTCGTGTTCGATGAGATAAATAATCTTTTCGGCCAGCTGGCCGATGTTCTCGCGTTCGACCAGGAAGCCATCTTCGCCTTCGCGGATGATGTCGCGCGGGCCGCAGTGGCAGGCGAATGATACCGGTGGTACGCCACAGGCCATAGCCTCGGTCACTACCAGGCCGAATCCCTCGTAGCGCGATGAGAGCACGAAGATGGAGCTTTCGATAAACTTGTCGGCTATGTTGGGCACGCTGTGTTCCAGGATGCACGTGGAGCCGATGCCCAGTTCGTCTATTTGTTGTTGCAATTCCTCACGCATGCCGTCGCCATAGATACGCAGCACCCAGTCGGGGTGTTGTTCGTTTACAATTTTCCAGGCCGGTATCAGCAGGTCGAATCCTTTCTGGGGTTGGTATCTGCCTACGGCGATCACTTGCTTGCTGGTGCAGTCCGACTGTCCTTCGGGGAAGAACGACAACGGGTTATGAATCACTGCTACGTTATTGAGTTCCGTCCATGTTTCGGCATCTTCGTGGCTCAATACGACAAACTTTTTGAGTTGGCGCAGGTTACGTATCAGTTGGTTCATCCAGTAGCGTTCTACCATTCGTTGTACGAATCCCGGCAGGCGGTTGTTCTTGAAGTCGCGGAAATTGTACCTACTGAAGTGTATTTCGCCCAACTTCACACTGCCATCGGTCATCTTGTTGATGAAATTGATATCGCGGCGCAGCAGTGACATGGTGATGTCGGGCTTTATCTCATTCAGGCAGGCATCGAGCCTTTTCTTGAAGAGCCGTTGACGTTTCAGGTAGCCGCCGATGCGTGTACGGAGTGGCATGTCGTACAGGTCGTCATAGTTGATGTCGAGCTGATGCAACGTGATGGAGGGGTGTAACTCGTAATAGGGTTTCTTGTTCCTGCCATCGGTGATAATAATATGTATGTGATACCCGAATGCTTCGGCAAAGTAATTGGCCTTCATCGTCAATACGCGCTCCATGCCGCTGGGGTAGTAGAGCGAGGGTATGCAAAATGCGATGGTAAGTGGTCTGTTCATATCTCTATTCGATGATGGCGTTGATAACTGTTTGCATCTGGTATTTCCATGACAGCGGTTCGATAGACCGGCGTATGTCGTCGGGGCTCATCGTGAGCGAGCGGTGAAATGCAACGAGGTGTTCGATGTCTATGGCCGAGTCGTCGGCAGGCACTTTGAGTATGTAGGGCATTTGTTCGAAGTCGTCGTCGGTCTCTGAGTAGACGAATCCGAAGCCCCGGGCGGCATACTCGCGATTTTTCAGTGTTTTGATGTGTGTGATGCCGCTGCGGTGGCGTGCCAGGCTGCCGATGGCGAAGTCGGCTTGCTCGAACAGTTGGTCGAGCTCTGCGCCGTGGCGCGGGCCGTGCAGCGTCACGTAAGGCTCCAGCCCATATTTGTGTATGGGGCCCAGGATGTCTTCGCGTTCGCGTTCGCCGCTGAGCTGGCCCACGATGTGGAAGTACACCATGTAGTCGGGCGCCAGGCGGTAGTATTCGGCCAGTCCGCGTACTAAGCGGTCGTACCCATGCCAGTAGTGTACTTCGGCCACGCCGATGAGGTGCAGCTCGTTCGAGGTGTCGTTGGTATGGTGTTTCAGTGGTATGGCGTCGAAGTCGATACCGTTAGAGATACGTATGGTGCGTTGCCCGAATATCTTGGTGGCGTTGGAGAAGGTCACGATGGCATCGAGCTTCGAAGCCAGGCGGCGGCGGAACAGGCGGTCGACGGCCAGTTCGAGTTTCATGCGCCAGGTGATGTATTCCTGGTCGTACGGGTAGGTGGGTATTTCCATCACTACTTTGCAGTTGGCTGCACGTTTGAACTCTTTTACAGCGTGTATGGTGAAGGGGTTGGCGTTGTGGAACGACCGCATGTAGACGAAATCCGTCCGTTCGCTTTTAATGAAATGCTTGATGATCGATGTGAGGCAACGTTTTTTGATTTTCGCTGCAAAGCCTTTGCCGAATACGTAATACGGGGTTACGCGGTAGCCTTCGGATTCGGGCGTATAGTAGCACGTAAAGTTGCCTTCGGCATCGAAATCAAAGTAGAACACCGTCACCGTCACGCCGCACTCGCGGAGCGCCTTGATCTGGTATTGTATCTTTTTGCTGATTCCGTTGTGCTCTTCGAATCCGTGGAAGATGAGAAATATGGCTTTCAGCGGTTTGTCCGTTTGGGTACGTTGCAGACTGTTCGTTTTATTCATACACCTGTTATCATTTTTTGTTTATAAAGCTTTTGGCTTTGCCCACGATATCGTATTCGAGGGTCAACTGTATATACAGACCAAAGATAATCAAAAATATGGAACCTTTTGCTATAATTGTTACAAAAATATTCATTCCGTCGAGCATGTATTGTACCGGTGTGAGTACGGCTGCCAGGACGAGGCTCAGCAGCAACGGCGACAGGAGCTGCCGTACGAAGGGCATCAGGCTGCGTTTTATCGTCACCCGGTACATCTGCACGTAGCATTGCACGAAGTTGATGGTGAAGGTGGCGCAGATGCACCAGGCCAGGGCGGTGAGCGTGCCGAAGTAGAATACGCCCACGAGCATGCCTGCCACGTTGAGCACGGACGAGAATACACCGCACACGAACAGGCTGCGTGTGTCGCCTGCTGCCTGGAAGATGGAGCCCGATGACGACAGGATGATCTGCACGCCTACCGACAGGGCCAGGACGCGGAACACCGGAATGGAAGGCATCCACAGGTCGCCGCAGATGATGAGTGTGATTTCTTCGGCGGTGAAGAACAGCACCACGCTGAGCGGTATGCCGATGAAGGCCAGCAGGCGCACGATGCGTTCGTACGACGTGGCCAGACGTTGCAGGTCGTTCTGGAAATCGCTGAAGATGGGATGCATCACGGGCGTTATCACCTGGGTGATGTTCTGTAAGGGGAGCATCATCAGGCGGTACGACTTGTCGTAGTAGCCCAGGTCGGACATGCTCATGTACTTACCCAGCAACAGCTTGTCTAAGTTGCGGCTGAAGTAGTTGATAAAGTTGAACATGAACTGGTAGGCCGAGTAGCTGAATATTTTGCTGAGCGATGCCCATCCGGAGGTGAGGCGCATGCGTTGCGGGTAGCGTTGCACGGAGATGCCGAACATGAGGATGGACGACAGGATGGGGGTGATGAGAAGTGCATAGAGTCCCGCACCGAGCAGCGCCGCAACGATGGAGAGGGTGCCGGTACTTACTTGTATGATGAAGCTGCGGAGGGCGATGTACTTGAACTCCTTGTTTTTGTAGAACAGCGCTCCCGGCACGATGGTGATCGAGGCGAAGAACAGGTTGACCGATAGGATCTGGCACAACGTGCGCAGCACGTCGCTGTGGTAAAACGCGGCAATGGGCCACGAAGCCACGAAGAAGAGCGCCGCCAGCACGATGCCCATCCACACGGTGAACGAGAAGATATCCGACAGGTTATCCTCCGTCAGCTCCTTGTGCTGTACGATGGCCGGCGATATGCCCATGTCGGTGAAGAGGTTGAAAAAGGCAATGATCACCGTGGCGATGGACATCACCCCGAAATCGTCGGGCGAGATCAGACGCGACAGCACCCCCACCACGACGATGGAGATAATCACGCCCGAGTATTTGGCAACGGCGGTGTAGAATACCCCCGACAGGAGTTGTTGTTTGGTGCTACTGCTCATAAAGGGCCTTTTGCTATCTGTTTTTTCGTTATGCTAAGTTGATCGTTTCGCGATACGCATCGGCATACATCTGCGCTACCTTCGTCAGGTTGAGATGCTCCCGTGCATACTGGTAATTCTTTTCGCCTTGATCGATCTTGCGCAGGGCGAAAGTCTGGCTGATGGCCTTTGCGATGCTTTCCGGGCTGTCGGCGTCGAACACCGGGTTACCGGTGGCGCGCAGCACCTCGCCTACGTTGCCCGTATCGGGTCCGATCACGATTTTGCGGAACAGGAATCCCAGCGGTACGTTGCCCGAGTTCAGTATCTGCTTGCGTTGCACGAAGAGTACGTCCGACGCAGCAATGTAGTACGGCAGGTCGTGGTCGCTCACAATCTCTTCGTTGCCTCCGCCGCGTATGCCCCAGAGCCTTGCCAATGGGATGATGGTGTGGTAAGCCAGTTTCGATACCCACCGCTTGGCGATGTTCGTTTGCCAGGCAGTGTCCCGGTTGAAGGGAAACAACCGCGGTGCCAGCAGGCATTTGCGTCGCAGCCTGGCTTTGCGGTAGGCCTTGAGCATCATCTTCACCTCGGCATTGTTGCGGAATTTGCCGAATGCCGTGATCACGAATTTCCGTTGCGGTATACCTAAGTAGGCGCGTGCCTCTTCCTTGGTGATCTCCTCGCGGTAGGTGTTTTCGTAGATGTGGTGCGGGATGACGATGTTGCGGCTATGCGGATGTTTCTGTGCAAATTCGTTGTAGCTGTATTGCCCCATGTGCACCACCAGGTCGCTGCCCGATTCAATAGCTTCGTACGCAGCATCGATCACCGGATTGGCGTAATGCGGGCGCACGTTGTGTCGCGTGTACACGAAGCGTGTCCCGCGGGCGCGAAGCTCGTCGATGCGGTGGCACAGGCGCTTCACTACCTGCATGTCGGTGCAGCTCCAGCCCACTACTTCTTCGGGCCATTGAAAGTGTACGATGTCGTACGTCGTGTTATTGTCGTTCCAGAATTTATCGAGCGAGCACGTTACGTCCATTCCTTGTGCGATGATTCCTTTCACCAGGATATGTACAAATAAATTGTCGGTCGCTTCCTCTCTGAACACAATTAATATTTTGCTGTTCTCTTTTGCCATAAAATGTTCTTTACATACAGAATAAACTTGGTTGTAGGGATCTGTAATTCTTTCAGTTATCTCTTTTCTTCTCTAATAAGGATGCAAAGGTATTTATAATTTTCGGAAATACAATTCTTGTCAAGGCTTTTGTAGATAATTATGTATTCGTTTGCATGGTCAGAATTTCAGAGTGTACCCCACTCCCAGCACATGTCCGCTCGGCTCGTCGTCGTCCTGCTTGTTTTGGTACAGGTAGTAGAGGTCGAAGGCGTTGTGTTTGTTCAGCTTAATGGCGGTACCGGCGGTGTAGCGCACCTTGTCCAGTTTCCCATCGCGGTCGATGGAGTTGTAGAGTTCGGCCGATACATAGGGCGCCAGGGGGCATTTGCGTATGTTGTACTCCATTTGCAGACGCGAGCGCAATACGGATTTGGTTTTGGCCGATATCTCTTCGTCGGCTTTGGCCGAACCGTCTTTGCCGCTGAACTTAGGTACGGAGAGGGCTTCGCGGTGTGTGCTTTGGTAGCGTTCGCGAAGCGAGAAATCCAGGCGTCCGGCTTGTACACTTCCCGTCAGCGAGGCGGTAAAGCGGTGTCGTGGCGACCAGAATTCGGGTATGCGGTTGCCTTTGGTGGTGTACTCTTCCGGGCACTTCACGTTGAGGTAGGTGTATCCCACGGCGGCTTTGAGGAAGGGCAGGAAGCGGTACGAGGCGCTCACACCGGCCGACCACCGTTCGGTGTCTTTCATGTCGTTGCGCAGGCGGTAGTCGCCTTCGGCCGAGATGTCGAAGCCTTTGAAGATTTTCTTCTTTATTTCCAGACTGGTCCACAGACCGAAATCATCACTTTGCGCCTGGGCTGTCAGGGCGATGAAGCATAGAAGCAGGGAGAGTCCCCATACACGTTTTTTGTTCATGATGCGTTGTTTTTATTTGTTATTTTATTCGTTCTCACGTGGGAATTTCAGAAGCGTATCCACGGTGTTGGTTTCGTTGGTGAGGGGTTCGTAGAACACCTTGATCATGGCGGCATCGCGCAGGAAATCCACATGCCCCACTTCAATGCGTAGGATATTGAGCCCGGTACGTTGGCACAGGTCGTCGATGAGTTGCGCTTCACATTCGGGCTTGATGAGGTCTATGCGGTCGTACAACACCAGTTTGCAGGCAGTATGCTTCACCGACCGGTTGCTTTCGCAGAACCATACGCTGAGCACAAAGAGCAGGTTGGTACCTATAAGTTCGAGGTAGCTCACCTCCACGGCCAGGGCGTTGATCACCGATATGGCGATAATGACGAACAGGTAGGTCATTTCGCGCACGGGCATCGACTCGGTGCGGTAGCGTATGATGCCGAAGATGGCGAAGAGCCCCAGGGCGAATCCCACTTTTATCTTGACGCTTCCCAGTAGGAATATCATCAGGAAAATGCTGATGCTGATCAGGGTAAACGTGAAAAAATAGTCGCGCCGGCGACTTTTGGGGTAATAGAAAAAGCGGATGATGGCGAATACCACCGCTGCGTTGAAGGCGAAACGCACGAGCAGTTGCAAGATGCCAAGGTCGCCCAGCAGGGGAGTGTCCAGTAGTCCGAAGTCGTCTAATTCATTCATAATTTTCCGGAATTGTTTTAAGATATCTGATTAATGCGATTGTTCAATGACTGTATGAGCCGTATCTTGGGTTTGAGCCGGTTCTGCTTCAGGGTGGGCACGGTGAGGGCCGACCCGATGCAGTACTTGCTGATGCTCATGGGGTGTACGCGCAGTTGGTGCAGCACGTCGCGTATAGGCGAGTGCATCATGCCGTTGCGCTTGAGTTCGATGATGACGAGCTGCGGCAGTTGCACCCGGTGCCCGTCGTCGAGGTTGCAGAAGCTGAGCTGCGTGTCGATGGTGAGCCGTTCGGTCATTTGCCGGTTCACGAGGGTGATGCGGCGGAAACTGCTTTCGAGCCGGGGCATGAGCTGCTGCATACAGTAGCGTGCGTTGCTGGTCAGGAAGCGGTCGGCTTCGTGCAGACTGAGGGTTTCAAGTCCGTCGATGACGATGCGCTGCTTGTCCGTGCGTCCCTTGTTGTTCTTGTTTTTCACTTCGAGGAAGGTCACGTCCGAGTCTAAGTAGGTGCGTACGCGTATCTTCTGCCGTACCCGTCGTCCGTTTTGGTGCGCCAGGTACATTTCCCGTTGGGGGGTGTCTAAGTAAATGGTGTGGTAGGCATTGTTGCGCTGCCCCTCGATCTCCTGCACGTAGTAGTGCGGGCATGCCAGCTGCAGCATTTGGCCCAATACGTCGTGGGTGGTGACGAATTTGGTGTCGATGCGGTTCATCAGGCGCACGTTTTTTGTCTCTTCCAGCGTGATGGGCGAGAAGTGTGCCAGTGGTGATGATATGTCATAGAGATGCTGCTGCATAGCCAATTGCCGTACGTACGCCTTTGAACAGTGGAATACCTACGGCAAAGATACATTGTTTACGGTTATTGTACAATGGTTTTGTAACAATAATGTAACATTCGGGCTATTTTCTGCCTATTCTCTTTTTCCGAAAGAACCATTTCCTGTGTTTTACCGGTTGGGCTACCAGCAATAACTTGCAGTAGGAAATGGCTTCCATCTCTTCATCGCTTACCAGGCAAACGAGCGGAACAAAAGTCTCTTCGTCATGGCATACGAAGCGTGCAAGCGTGGCATCCCGCAGGCGGAATTGGCCAGAGCTGCCTGCCGCTTCGTGGAGTAGAAAGGTTTCGATGCCGAAGAAATTTGTTGTACTGTAAATTCTGCTTACCTTCGGGTGGAGAAATCGGGAGGGGAAAGAGAGTGGCGGTCTTGCCACGATCTTGCCAAATTGCCATATGGCAATTCAACCGACGACACAGCGGACGATGAAGAGACCGAAAACCTCGACGGATAGCGGATTTGAGAGCGTACACCAACCCTTCTGGAAGTGGTTTTTGAGCTTATTTCCGAATTCTTGTCGACAGAAGTAAAATACTTCGATGTCCCCCGGAGAGGGATGCCGTTTTGTTGTCATATATTACCATTCTGAACGGATGTATGCATACCACTTACGGGTACTACGCCAGCGGATAATCATAAAAAATAATGCCAACCTGTACGGTTTCATCGTGGCTCCCCCGGTCAGCGGGAAGAGTGTGCCCTTGAGAAGGGCATGATGCGTATGCCGTTGGAAGAAATAGCATGTTCGAACCAGCACTTCGAGGCAGGCTTATCCATCACTACCACTTGCCTGGAACATGCGCGTTTGCTCAACACCGGGATCAAGAAGACGGATAAGGACACGCCCGAATTGGAAAATCCGAATAAGATGGCGTGTATCCTGGAGAAGCTTTCACAGGAATTCACCATCTCACAATTCAATGAGTCAGCGTTGGATTTGAACATCCCCAAAAGGACTTCCGATTGCATGTTGAGGAACGCTTCCGGTAAGTATATCAATAAGTTGGCCAAAGGTGTGTACGAAAAAAAGCACTAGTGGCAAGATGGCAAGATGTGGCAAGATGGCAAGATTACGGACGTGATCGCATGAGCAAACTGTGGTTGCTCTTCGCTTCTTTCCGGGTTGTTCTTCGCTTCATAAACGATTTATCTTCGCTTCATAAATGGTTTCTCTTCGCTGTATAAACGGTTGTTCTTCGCTTCATGAACCATTCATGCAGCGAAGAGCGACCGTTTGTCTTCGCTGCATCAACCACTTCTATTCGCTGCATCAACTATTTCTCATCGCTTTTGCGGTTCGCCCAGCACACCAACGATGAGCCGCACCTATGCCGGGGTATATCATTTGGAGTGCGTGGTAAGTCCGCTTTCGACAGCCGGCGGCGCAGACCGGAACTCTTGCCACCAGAGAGAAAGGGCGAATACTAAGAGAGGGTGTACCCCCGGGAAGCCGATTGCTCGGTAGCTTCCTCGGGGGTACACCCTCCTTCTATAGTCTATGCCTGTATGCTATGGGTTACTTAACATACCAGTCTGTAGCATCTTGGAAACCAGATTTCACCCAAGTATCATATCGGGGGAAAGTAAGGCTGATAATTTGTTTTTCGGTCGGAATAGTGAAGTCAGTCACACCCGACAGATGGAGAGCAAACGGATATTTAGAGTCTTCCTTGCCTACATAATAGATTCCCTTTGACGGATCCGAACAGTCGCTTCTCGTACCGAAATAACTGGTATCTACACTGGTAGTTGGCAGATACATCGGCAAGTGAACTTCTACACCGGCAGTGTGCGAGATGTACGGGTTGTACGGAGCTGCCTTGCTTTGGAAGTCGGCTTGCGACAGGGCATTGTCTACAAACGTAGTGACAATCTTATAAGGATGGCTCTGGCCAAATTCAAACGCTTTGATTACACCCAAAACATCGGGACAAACGTCGATAACGTATCCGTTTCCATCGGCCCGGGGAGTGACGCTCACTCCGTTGACGGTGACGCTGCGTACCTTGGACGGAGCAATGTCATACTTGATGGAGAAGCTGTTGCGGAAAGTAGCTCCCGAGTGAATGAGGGTGAAGGTGTCCTCGGTTTTCGATACATACGTTGAAGCCGATTCGTACACGTATGTTGTCTCCGAGTTGTATTTCACTACCACGTCGTTCAAGTCATAGTCGCCTTCCCCAGGCCAGTTGTCTTCGTAAGCCAGCACGCCGAAACGGTTTTCGGTCTGGGTCACAGGTTCCGGATCTTTGTCGATAACCACCGGCGGGATAATGGCGGCCGATGGGTTGGCGCTGATCATAAACGTCATGTCGTTGAAGTCGTGGTCGGGCCACCATTCGCTACGCAACTGGTCGTCGAAAGAGAAGAATACGTAATTCTGCTGGTTGTGCTTGATCGAATAGTAAGCGGTGTGCGGAGACAACGCCTTTATGTCTGCCTCTGTAGAGAGGTTTTTATATTTATCTTTAAACTGAGATTGATTGTTCTTCAGATAGGCTGCCAAGAGTTCTTTCGACTTCCAGTATTCTGCATTCCACTCATGGTGAGAGTAGAACTGGTAGTCTTCCCACGAATAATATTCGCCCTGGTTAGGGCTGCCGCCCCATCTGCCGCTATCATCGGCCAATCCTATCCACAAGAACCACACGATGGTAGTACCTTTGGGGAACTTGTCGACCAACTGACCTTTTGCCTTGTCGTAATATCGAATCCGGTAACGCTTGTCATCTTCCAGCGGGCCACCTTTTCTCATCTGGTTTTTAGCCAGGTTGGCATATGGGAATTGTACGATGAATCTTTCGTTCAGTTCGGATATTTTCTTACCGGCCAGGTCGGACTTGGGACCATCATAGCAGAAATATCCCAATGTGTTGTACGACGAACATCCGGTGATCACCGGAGTAATCCATAACTCGGTTTCTTCCAGTACTTCCATCACCGCATCTTGTATGTAGCTGGGGTTGGAAATGGTCAGGTCCTTCCCTTCGGGGAACTCCTGGTCGATAGCAGCCATCACTTCACCCGGTATAGACGCGGCCCCATCATGAGCAGGAGCGCTCGCATCGTTCGGGGTAAAGATGTCGAATCCAGTGATCAAAGAAGAGGTCTTGGTACCACGGCTTCTGGGGGTAGTGTCCAGCGCATTCAAATCGACCGTTGTGAAGTTGGCCGTTCCATTTTGAATGGTGGCATGCATCAACCGGGGAGCGAATGAACTGTTAGAATATGCGTAAAGCTCTTTAACGTATCCCGGGATACTTTTCTTCAGGTTGAAGTTGCCCGATTCGGCAATACCGGCTGCAATGGGTTTGATGTCTGTACGCAGTGACAATACACCATTTTCAAAACTCTCCACAGGGTTCTCTGCATACACGTCGAATCCGGCTGCAAAACCTTGGGATACCTTGTACTGAATGGCGAACTGCACATCTTGGGTGGTAGCGTAAGTGGCTAACGATGGTGTATCTCCGTTCTTCCCTTCATAGAGATTCTTCTCGGTACAAGAAGAAATCATCGACGCAGACAGAATAAGAGCGGCTGCGCCAAGTTTGTGTTTCAACAAATTCATAAAGATTAAATAATTAAAAGTGTTTGTATAAATCGGAGGCAAAGGTAGTAATTTATTTGGTATATATATGAATAAATGACTATAAATATTAGGGAGAGGGAGTTTTAATAAGCTAAGGATAAATGATTTGTACCTGATTTCAGGTACAAAGAATGTGTGAAAAACAGACTAATATAGTATGGTCATAGCAGATTATCATTCTTTTTTTATTATATTTGCCACATATTTAATAATGTAAAGTATGAGGATTGCCATTGAAGCCCAGCGTATCTTCCGTACCAATAAGCACGGAATGGACTTTGTAGCTCTTGAGATGATCAAGGTGCTCCAGCAGATTGACAAAGAAAATGAGTATTTTGTTTTCGTTAGTCCGGGCGAAGACCACTGTCTTACGGAGTCGGAAAATATGCACATCATCGAAGTGAAGTGCCCTACGTATCCGCTGTGGGAACAAGTTGCCCTGCCTGCGGCTGTGCGGAAAGTGAAACCCGACCTGCTGCACTGCACCAGTAATACGGCACCCATGTTTTGCAATGTTCCCCTGGTACTGACTTTGCACGACGTCATCTTCCTGCAACCCCGCGACGGGAAAAGCGCTTCCTGGTATCAGAATATGGGTTGGCACTACCGCCGGTTCGTCGTTCCGCGCATCCTGAAAAAATGCCGGAAGATTATCACCGTGTCGAAGTACGAGCGACAAAATATCTTGAATATCGTAGGGCTCCCGCCCGAACAGTTGGTGAGCATATACAACGGGTTCAATGCACACTTCAAGCCGGTGGCCGATCCGTTGCCCGTCACCCGGAAATACTTGGACGATGAGCGCTTCCTGTTCTTCCTGGGCAATACCGACCCCAAAAAGAATACCCCACGCATCTTCAAGGCGTATGCCATCTATGCCGATCAGGCAGAAAATCCCTTGCCGCTGCTGATTGCCGACCTGAAAGAGCCTGTGATCGATGAAATACTGGCCCAACAAGGAATAGAACATATCAAACCCTTGATGCGATTTCCCGGATACATCTACAACAAGGATCTTCCGTCGATCTATAGCGGAGCTACGGCCTTCTTGTACAATTCGCTGCGCGAGAGTTTTGGGATACCGCTGCTCGAAGCCATGGCGTGCGGAACACCGGTGATAACCAGCAATGTGACTGCTATGCCCGAGATAGCCGGTGAGGGAGGACTCTTTGCCGACCCGTACAGCTCGGAAGAAATGGCCCGGGTATTGATTAAACTGCTTTCGGATGACGAGCTATACGCCAGCCAGGTAGCCTACGGTTTGGAACGGGTGAAGAAGTTCTCGTGGACCAACACGGCCAAAGAGATGTTGGATATATACCGGGCGGTAACCCCATAAAAATGTCAGAACCGATTCGCCGGCTTGTGCCTTTGCGAATCGGTTCTGCTATTTTTAATGATTTCCGTGTTCGGTATGGATGAATTTTTTGTAGGCTCCTTTCAGGCGAAACATATTGCCTACCATGATGAAAACGATAGCGGGCAGTTGAAGCACCGCTTTCAGTAGCTTCCGATTCATCAGCTCGGAGGGGATGCCGGCTATCATAGCTACGCCCAGCAACACGCACAAGCTCCACCACTTGATGCTCAGGCTCAGGCCGACAAACATGGACAGTACACTGAGGACAAACGTCAGGAAGATAAGTATCACTCGCGGAAGCATGGCCCACTGAAATACCTTGTCGACGAAATCGATATTGCCCCGTAGCAGTTCCTTCGGCAGGTACGGCAGGGCATCCCACAGCGACCCGTATTGGGCAGCCAGCCAGCGGCGGCGTTGCTTCTGGATCACCTCCTTCTTTTGTGTCTTTTCATCTTCCACCCGTACATGGTCTAAGTACTCGATGTGTGTACGCTCGCGCAGCAGTAAACTCTCCAGCTCTTTGTCTTCACCGGCCGTCTGCAGACGGTTCACGTTGCGGGCAAACCAGGCCGTTTCAATGGCCATTCCCGAACCGACCAATGCCGACGAAAGCCCCAGGACGACATGCCCCTTACGGAATATGGAGTTGTTGATCTCCTCGCTCACGGCATCCAGAATGGCTATGCTTGTGTTGAGGTTCTTCGCTACACGGTGTGCCTGGACAGCTTTCCGGCCGGCAGAGAAGGCTTTGTTCATCTCCAGCAGGAAGTCGGGCGATACCGTATTGTCGGCATCCATGATGGCAATGACATCTGATGCGGTACACACCTCCTGGCTCATGGCTAAGCCCAGCGCTTTGGCTTTGGAGCTGTCGGTATAGTTGGCTTTGAGCAGGTGGATGGGCAACTGGCTCAGAGCCTCGTTGGTCGACTCCTGCATCTGGTCGGATACTACCACCACGTCGTACAGCTCGCGCGGATAGTCCTGCTCCAGGAACGTGCGCACAGCCTTCTCTATCACCCGGTCTTCCTTATAAGCCGGGAAGATGACAGCAAACCGTTTTCTACTCTCCGTCGCAGGCAGTTTCTTGGGTGTTCCCAACCTGGATGCCAGCGAGAAAATAAACAGGTAGCCTACGTAGAAGGCAAATAGTACGTAAAGTACAATGTCGATGATACCGAGAATGAACATCATGGTTGCTTCGATTTAAAGGTGAGTTGTTCTGTTTTGTGCCCGAGCAGGAAGAATGCACCGACGCCTCTGCATACGGCCCAAGCCAGGCCGGCATGTCCCTGAAGCAGGAACTGGATACTGTTTTTGGCGGCAGCCAGCGTTATTTGGTAGCCGATAGATGTCCAGCGTTTGGCTCCCGGCAGATTGCGCCAGGCATAAAGCAGCCGGTTGCGGGTGAGGTAATATGTGCGGAGCTTGCTCTGCTGGCCGGTGCTCTGACTCTCTTTGTGGAATACTGTGCAACGTGGTTCGTACCACAATTCGTATCCGGCCCGTGTCATGGCGGTGCTCCAATCCAGCTCTTCGTAATACAGGAAGTATATTTCGGGCATCATTCCTATCTTTTCGACTACCTCCCGGCGCACCATCATAGCTGCTCCGTGCAGGTAGGGAGAGGAGTGAGGGGTGTCGAAACTTCCGTCGTCGGCACAGCCGAAACCTATCAGGGCATTACGTAGCGTGATGGGGCTGAGCGGGGTGTATCCGGCAAACTGGATGTTTTGCGGAGGAAAGGCGAAGCGGATCTTGGGCGACACTGCTCCCACGGAAGGAGAACTTTCGATGCGCTCCACCAAGTGGTGCAGCCCGTCGTCGGTCATGTACGTGTCGTTGTTGATCAGGAAGAAGTATTTGCCGCGGGCTTGCCCGAATCCCAGGTTGTTGCCCCCGGAGAACCCCAGGTTCTGCTCGCTCCGGATGGCTTTTACCTCCGGGTAACGGCTGCGGATGAGGGTGGCTTCGTCTTTCCGCGAAGCATTGTCTACTACTATGATTTCATACGAAACTGATTGAATCGTTGCTTGCAACGATTCAATCAGTTCGCACGTATCATTCAGCCCGTTGTAATTAACGGTAATGAAAGATATGATAGGTCTTGTGTTCATTTCTATGTTGTATAAACCGCGTTTTAAGCTGTGAGCATCTTATTGGCTTTAGTGCTTGTTTTGTCGGCCTTTTCTTTATCGAAATAGAGTCCTGCAAAACAGAGTCCGAAACCTAAATATACTACCATTGGGTTGGGGTAGTTCATCACGTCATTTACATAGGCCGAGATAAAGAATCCCGCGTTGGTACAGAGCCAGGCGGACAATAGCCCGCGATAGTATTTGTTCTTGATCCTGAACATAAGGAGCCATGAACACCAGGCAAACAGGAGCACATGGATAAGCACATAAAACGTGATTCCCACAATACCGGTTTCTACCCATACGGCTACCAACCAGGAGTCGGGCGGATAGGGCATAATTTCGCGGGGCGAAAAACGGTCTCCCTTGGCCAAGCCGATACCATACCCGATAGGCTTTCGCTCCATGAGTACTTTCATCTGTTTCCGGTTCTCTACACGTACCTGGTAAGATATGTCTTGCTCGGGACGGAAAGCCGAACGCATCTTGCGGATATACTCATTGCCTTGCCCGTAATTGGTAAACATGAAGAACGATATAATCACCCCCAGAGTGGCAAGCGTGGCGATAACTGATTTGGGATTTAAAGACAAACATGCATACATAATAAGCGCTCCCAACGGAATGGCAATGGCCGAACGGGTACCGGAAATACCCATTCCGTAAATGGCAGCAATCACTATAAAGATGAAGTATATCTTCATCCATTTCTTCTTGACAAAGAAATAGGAGATACCAAAGGCCGGAATGGCCATACCCATGTGGATACCAAAGTTGGCAGCATCAGAAAAGAAAGAAAAATAGCGGATACCCGACCAGATGATATGCGTTCGGGCTTTACCTAAAACATACAACTGATACCGGTCCATGTCACTAAATCCTATAAACTTCTGAGAAAGAGCCTTGAGTACTCCCAGCAGGATGAATACCGACCAAATCATGAGCAGCGTTTCAACAGCACGGGGTGAGCGGATGCAAACCGGGACGAATATGGCACATATCAGAGGAATAACCCAATAGTGCACGATGGAGATGTTCCAGGCTTCTTGCACGTTGTTGGGGTTGGCCATTTCGAAAAAGTAATAGATGCCTATTACCACCCAAAGCCACGTCATGATGTTATTGCTCCCTTTCCAGTCGGCCTTTTCTATAAAGCCGTATATAAATAACAGAAATGTAAAGAATAATATAGTGGCAAGGGTTAAAAGCCCTGTTTTAACCTCCATTACCATGTTGGCCACAATGATAAGGAATTGAATGGCAAACAGGTAGTAAAACACTCTCTGACTATTCTTTAGTTGTAGCAGTGCAACTACTACAACTAAAGGAATAATGCAAAGAGCTAAAATGGGTAACAAATTACTCATCGTCTTCTTCTTCTTCTGCTACGGTCTTTGAGGACTGAGGCTTCATTGCTTTTTCAGTGAGGGCAAGCTGGCCGAAACGATAGAGCTGGCGACGCAGGAATGTGTATGGAGGCAACATTCCGGTGAAGTCTTCTACCACATACCGTTCTGTCTTGTTCAGGAACAGGCAGATAGGAGTTTCGCCTACTTGTTTCTTGACGTTGTTGAGCAGGAATTTATCGGTCTCCGTCCAACCGCGATCGGCGCGTGCTATCACCACGTTGACATTGGCTTCTTGCAATAGCTCTTGCGGAATATTGCTGTCTTTCAGATACTTGTGCTCCACTATCAGAATGTCGCTCTGATTGATATTGCTAAAGTCGGCCACTGTTTTGGCCAGCAGATAGGTGCGCGACTCGGAGTTGAGCTGTTCCGGATTGTTCCACGACAACGAATGTACACGTAAACCTAAGTTGGTCCAGTAATTGATCAGCTCTTCGGCTAAATGGGTCTTTCCTTCACCGGTTTCGGTACTCAGGAGGTTAACGATGTACGGATAGCCTTCTTTACGGGTAGTGAAATAGCGCAATATACTGCTACTCATCTGCTTGATGGCCATCTCTTCGCTCTCTCTGTTGTACTGACGGTACTTATAGCGGCTGGGGAACGGATAGGCTCCCAACAGAGGCAGTCCTGTCAGACGACGTGAACGGAGCGAGTCGCGCAATGTGCGGTCGATCAACTCAATGATTAGGAAGAGACCGAAGATAGCCAGGAATCCGCAAAGGGTGGCAATCATCACGATCATCTTACGTTTGGTAGGCTCCGGATTGATGGGGAATGAGGGCGGGTTGAGCACCTTGATGGTAGCCGAGGTCATTTCCAGGTTCTTCTTACGCATCAATGCATCGTGGTAGCTCTTCTGTACCGACAAATAACTTTGTTCGGTGAAGTTGATGCTACGCTCACGGCGTTTGAGTTCTGAACCTACAGGAGCATAGAAACGGTATTTGTCGTCCAGATCCCGACGGCTCTGCATCACAATGTCCATCTCTGCCTTGGCTTTTTCGTATTGCAAGGTCAGGTCGAGCCATTGTTCGATGATATTGGTTCTGTTGATTCCTTCTTTGGTATGTTTTCCGGTAATGTAGTAATCGGAAATTCTTGAAAGGTCTTTGCGCGACTGATCAAGCTCTTCTTTCATTTGTTGCGTGGAAGCATCCGTTTGGGTGGAACTGGCACTCAGACTCTCCCGCTCGGATATCTTGGCTGTTAATTCGGAGGCTTCTTTCAGCTTGCTGATAAACTGGAGGTTATTCAACAATTGTTTAGCATTGACATCCATTTGTTTCTCGATTTCTTCGAGCATGGCTTTCGAACTGTTGAAAGCGAAAAGCACGTCTTGTTCACGCAATTCGAACTCTTTGTTGATCGCTGCAATTTCTTTGGTTTCGTCTAAGTAGTTGATAACACGCTTCTCTACATTATAGTCCATCAGGGCATCTTCTTCCTTGCGGAGTTCTTTGCCTATTCTGTCTAATTCGGCCTTGAAATAAGCGATAACCTTATCAGTTTCGCCATAACGAATCATGCGGTATTCGTTTACGAATTCTTCCATCAGGATCTGAATCGTATTGTAAGCAATACCGGGGTCATCTGACGAATAGCTGACATTCAGCAAGTCGCTGGCGTCACGGCGGGTAACTTTGATATTCTTGAGTGAATTGTGGCTGTAGTGTGGGTGGTTGTAGTGAAATAAACCATAGATGTAGTTGTCGCGCGTAGGACGCATGAACGACTTGAGGTTTTCTACGGTCTTATCTTCGCTGCTCTTATCTACTAAAGCAAGAATTTCTTTTCCTTGAGGGCTGTTCTTTAAGTGATTGTACATCCACTGGTAGTTACTTGCCTTTACATAATCATTGTCCTTCTCAAGGTTTCCGTGGATCAGGTTACGGGCATACAAACGAATCGATACATTCTGAAGGGTGCTTTCGCTACGCATGATGTTGATCAGATTATCAATAGCATTCTGAGTAGCTGCCCAGTCAATTTTATTCGTGTTCTGGTCGATCGAATATCCGGAAACGACCCCCGTATATACAGTTGCTTCTACATAATACAACTTGGGAAGATTGCGGGTTAACCAATAGGCCAGTAAAGCCACTAATAATGTTCCTGTCAGTAAATACCAACGGATACGGTATAAGAAGCGGGTAAAATAAAATAAATATTCCATATTATTTGCTGTTTTTTAAGATGGATGTGTTGGAAAGTAACTCCAATATCATTAAGCTCTTGGTAAGCTCAAACATACTTTTTTCGTAAGCTTCGAGGGCAATCGACTGTCTTTGTTTTTCAATAGCCAATGTACTGGTGTCGATAAGTCCGGCAGAAAAGTCTTTCTCGGCGATTTCATATTGAAGATTGGCCATCAGGTAGTTTTCGGCGCTGTGCTTTAACACTACAATTTGAGAGGTAGCCATTGAGTACTGTTCGATGATCTGCTTTTTGCGTTCTTCGAACTTTATTTCTCTTTCAAACTCAGCCGATTTAATTTGTAATTTTTGGCGTTTGACACGTGCCCCAAGATCAAATAGGGTTTCTAATGAAATGTTGAGTCCGGCGCCTATTGTGTAACTGTTTTGGGCGGTTGTTGAGTAACTGTATGTCACTGGTACGTAAACATCCGTATAGGTAAGATCGTTTCCATACATCCCATACTGGTAACTTCCTCTGATACTAAAGAAACTCCAAAAAGTGCGCTTCTCTTTAGACAGGAGCTTTTTCTCAATTTCTACTTCTACTTGTGCCTTTTGATAGATTGGGCCGTCTTTCGCATTTTCAAAGAGTTTACTTAGAGGCGGGAGCTTCATGTTCTTGTAATCATCCACAGTTAAATTGGAATAATCACTCGTCCCTTGCGCCTGGCTACTCTGCAAAAAACAAAAAAAGAATAGGCCCAGCAACGCTAATGTGTTGAAGTACTTCATAAATCTGATTATTACTTGTAAAATTTGAACAAATACTTGTATTATTTACTTGCAAATATAGTCATTATTTTCAGATTGCTATAATAATCATACTTTTTTTTTGCGTTTTGCATACAAAATAGCCTATTTTGAAGGTTAAAATGCTTCCGTCATGTTCAAATAGAACAAACTTTGCTTGTTTGTTGTGTTTCTTCCTACATCCAAACGGACATTCATGCGGGGTTGTACTTCGATACGGAGACCGACTCCGTAGTTGGGCAAAACTCCTTCAATGTCAAAGGGGGAGGGGCCCATAAATCCGCAACCTGCCCAGGCTGCAAAACCCAGCCGATTGAGCATTTTTTTAATAAAACTGCCCGAATCTGTATTGATCATTTGACGGTATTCGGCCATCACGAGGTGCGACGTTTTGTCTCGATATTGTCCCATATAGTAGCCACGTAGGTCGAAAGGGGTGCCGCTAAGCACGTATTTGTTCAACGGAACGTCACCGAATACATTTTTACTCTGTGCAGTCCAGGCGATCACTTTGCGTTTGCCCACCGATTTGTACTGCCGGTAGTCGAGTTCCAGGCGATAGAATTCGTTGTCGCTACCGAAGAATTTTTCGTAGGCCAGTGTGCGGAAATCCAAGTAGATACCCCGGTAGGCATTGGAGGGTACGTCGCGGGTATCGTAGGTGAGCAGAAGGCCTAGTCCGGAGCTGAATGTTTTGTAGCCGTTATCGGTACCGCCGGCTGCCACATAATCGGGTTGGGTGACCATATATTTGGCTGGGTCGGACATCTTGTCGTAGCTCAAATCGATCTGAGGACCGAGGAAGAGGGCTTTCTTACCCACCCGGAAAAGGAACCAGGGATTGAACTGGGCGCCGCTGTAACGGTACTGGCTGGTGGAGTCGCTGCGTACGTAGTCGCGGTTGGTACCGTAGCCGATGCCGTAAAAGTTGTCGTCGGTATTCTTGTAACTATACACGCCGAAGATGCGAAAACGGTCGCCCTCAAAGAAGAGCTGCGGCTTGGAGAATACATTCAGACCGCCCTTGAACAGAAATGCGATGTTTACGGGGACGACGGAACGCTTCAGAAGTGTATCCGACGGCGTCATGCGGAATGTGAGCAAAGCGCTACCTCCGAGCAGCACGCCGAAGTCGGGCGTATAGCTGGGTCCTCCCAGGATGTTGTAATGCAGGTTGCGGGCCGATTTGCCCTTTTTTGCATGAGGCGAGGATGTTGCGGTATCTTGTGTAGATATATCCATACGGATGAGCGTATCGGCAACGAGACGCCCGTCATTGATGCGAACGACGCCTCCTTCTTGTGCATGTATGTACAGGGAGGGGGTCAGCAGGAGCCATAAAACGAAGATATATTGTTTCATATTTTCAGGTGTAGTTATGTTTTGACACGGCTAAGATATGAATATAAATCGAAACACGGAGAATGATTTTTTCAAAAAAGGATGCTATCTTTGTCGGAATATGCCGATGCAAATGGTTCTGTTGCTCCTTCTCAGAACGTTTCATACGCTTTGGTTCGTAATTATTTATCAATCTTATTGTATATGAGTAAACGCATTTTTTTTGTATTTGTTCTGGGTATAGCGCTTTTTCCGGCGTGGGCCCAGCAGTCGAAAGGGGGAATCACGGAGGAGATGCTTCGCGAAATAGCCCGGAGTTATGAAGGCACACCGGCCGATAAAGCCATACGCAATGCTGTCGGTGGGGGAGATATCCGTAAGTTGGCACAGAACCGCGACAACATGACGGAGATCGATACGCACTTCTCCGTCCGGGTGAACTCGAAGGGAGTCACCAATCAGAAGTCGTCGGGACGTTGCTGGCTCTTCACCGGGCTGAATGTGATGCGGGCCAAGACCATCGCCCGTTACGGGATGGGGGCGTTCGAATTCTCGCAGACCCATCCGTTCTTCTACGATCAGTTGGAGAAGGCGAACCTCTTTCTGCAAGGGGTGATCGATACGGGTACTCGCCCGATGGACGACAAAATGGTGGAATGGCTCTTCCGCAATCCGCTCAGCGATGGGGGAACATTCACCGGGGTGGTCGATATTGTGGGTAAGTACGGCATAGTACCCAAGGGGGTGATGCCCGAAACGAACAGCAGTGAGAACACCGCACGCATGGCTGGACTACTGACGCAGAAGCTTCGCGAGCAGGGACTGGAGCTACGCACAATGCTGGCCGGAGGTTTCAAACCGGCTGCTTTGGAAAAGAAAAAGACGGAGATGCTCGGGGTGGTTTACCGCATGCTGGTGCTCAACCTGGGTGTTCCGCCTACCGATTTCGAGTGGACACGTACTAATGCCAAGGGCGATCCGGTGGAGACGGAACGCTATACGCCGATGTCGTTCCTGCAGAAGTTTGGCGATGACGGCCTGCTCACCAACTACGTGATGTTGATGAACGACCCGAGCCGGGAGTATTACAAGTGCTATGAGATCGATTTCGACCGTCATCGGTACGACGGGCACAACTGGTTGTACGTCAACCTGCCCGTTAGCGACATCAAGGAGATGGCCGTTGCTTCGCTAAAAGACAGTACAATGATGTATTTCTCGTGTGACGTAGGTAAGTTCCTCGATTCGGATCGTGGGTTGCTCGATGTGAACAACTATGACTATGAATCGCTCATGGGAACCTCGTTCGGCATGGACAAGAAGCAACGCATACAGACCTTCGCCAGCGGATCGAGCCATGCTATGACGCTCATGGCTGTGGATATGGACAAAGAGGGGCGTCCGCGGAAGTGGATGGTAGAAAACAGCTGGGGAGCTTCGAATGGGTATCAGGGGCATCTCATCATGACCGACGAGTGGTTCGATGAATATATGTTCCGTTTAGTGGTAGAGCACAAATATGTTCCTGCCAAGGTGCTCGATGTGTTGAAGCAGAAGCCCATCCGCCTGCCTGCCTGGGATCCGATGTTTGCCCCCGAAGAATAGGTAAAAAAAGTTGCAGGGAGAGATGTTGGATTGTACATCTGCTCCCTGCATTGAAGTAGTAGTATTATAAAAAGGATTGTGAATGTTTCTTCCAAAAACAACGAAAAAAGCCTGACTATATTTCGACTCCATTAACAATTGTATGGATGAATTTTGCAAGTGATATTGCATATTTAGGTTGCAAAGTTGTATTATTTGTTGCAAAGATATTGTATAAAATGATATTTATGGCTTTGTTGTTGTTAATTAATGTTGTAATGTGAGATAAAATCAACTTGAATACGCTTTGTCCCGGAAAGCCATGACACAAAATACAAGTTGATTCCTCGTATCTTATCTTTCTGTGCGAATATTTTTACAAGTATCACGCTCGTTTGTCAGAAATGAAGAAACCTTCCGATTGCAGCAAGCAAATACCCCGCCCCATCCCAGTCGGGAGTAAAGAGCCTCATTTGTGGTATCTGCAAAACACCGTGCTCGGAAACGAAAAGGATTAAGGAAAAAAATCCGCAATTCCTTTCTGTTTTTCTGTATTGTCACATTATTATTTATTACTTTTGCGCTCAAATTTAAGAAACCATTATTTTATATAGCATGGCAAATGTAATAAAGTTACGTAAAGGCCTTGACATCAACCTGAAAGGAGAAGCTGCAAAAGAGCTTCTTGCTGGAGTCGTGGAGCCAAAGTCGTACGCACTCGTTCCCGACGACTTTCCCGGCGTTACCCCCAAAGTGGTGGTGAAAGAACAGGAGTATGTGATGGCCGGAGGACCCTTGTTTGTCGACAAGAATCATCCTGAAGTGAAATTTGTTTCGCCCGTGAGCGGCGTAGTGACAAGTGTGGAGCGTGGCGACCGTCGCAAAGTGCTGAAAATCGTCGTAGAAGCTGCCGATGAGCAGGATTACGAAGAGTTTGGCAAGAAAGATGTTGCACGCTTGTCGGCCGAAGAAGTGAAGAATGTACTGCTCGAAGCCGGACTGTTCGCTTACATCAAGCAGCGTCCGTACGATGTGATTGCCGACCCGTCGGTAGCGCCTCGTGCCATTTTTGTTTCGGCTTTCGACTCTGCTCCGTTGGCGCCCGATTTTGAAATCGCACTCAAAGGCGAAGAAAACAATTTCCAGACAGGACTCGATGCATTGGCAAAAATCGCCAACGTATATCTCGGAATCAGTGTTAAACAACAATCGGCTGCATTGACCGGAGCACGCAACGCTACCGTCACTGCATTCGACGGACCGCACCCTGCCGGTAACGTGGGCGTGCAGATCAACAACGTGGCACCCGTAAACAAAGGTGAAACGGTGTGGACCATCGATCCGCAGGCAGTGATCTTCATCGGTCGCTTGCTGAACACCGGACGTGTGGACTTCACACGCACCGTAGCCGTAACAGGTTCCGAAGTCGTGAAAACAGGGTACTGCAAACTCAAAGTGGGCGCATTGCTCACCAGCGTGTTTGCCGGAAACACAACGAAAAATAAACATTTGCGTTACATCAGCGGTAATGTACTCACCGGCAAGCAGGTAGGGCCGAACGACTACTTAGGCGCTTTCCACAGTCAGCTCACGGTAATGCCCGAAGGCGACGAAACGAACGAAATGTTCGGATGGATCATGCCGCGCTTCGACCAGTTCAGCGTCAACCGTTCGTACTTCAGTTGGCTAATGGGTAAGAAGAAGTATGTGCTCGACGCCCGCATCAAGGGAGGCGAGCGACACATGATCATGTCCAACGAGTACGATCGCGTATTCCCGATGGACATCCTGCCCGAGTACCTGATCAAAGCTATCATCGCCGGCGATATCGACCGTATGGAAGCACTCGGCATCTACGAGATAGCTCCCGAAGACTTCGCCCTGTGCGAATTCGTATGCTCGTCGAAGATGGAGCTGCAGCACATCGTGCGCAGCGGACTCGATGCCCTGCGTGCTGAAATGATGTAATAATATAATAATGTATAGATTATAATGAAAGCGTTAAGAAAATATCTCGATAAGATAAAGCCGAACTTCGAAGAGGGAGGCAAGCTGCACGCGTTTCACTCGGTATTCGATGGGTTCGAGACATTCATGTTCGTACCCAACCGTACCGCGAAAACGGGAACGCATATTCACGACTCTATCGACAGCAAGCGAATCATGTCGATGGTGGTCATGGCCCTGGTACCGGCGCTGTTGTTCGGTATGTACAACGTGGGTTACCAGCACTTCACACATACGGGCGCCGAGGGAGGTTTCTTCGAAATGTTCCTTTACGGATTCCTGGCGGTGCTGCCCAAACTCATCGTGTCGTACGCCGTAGGACTTGGTATTGAGTTCGTTGTGGCCCAATGGAAGAAAGAAGAAATACAGGAAGGATTCCTCGTTTCGGGTATCCTCATCCCAATGATCGTCCCGGTTGACTGTCCGCTGTGGATACTGGCTGTGGCTACGGCTTTTGCCGTGATTTTCGCCAAAGAAGTATTCGGTGGTACGGGTATGAATGTGTTCAACGTGGCACTCGTCACCCGCGCATTCCTGTTCTTTGCCTATCCCACCAAGATGTCGGGCGATGCCGTATGGGTATCGGGCGATAGCATCTTCGGACTGGGTAAGACGGTAGACGGACTCACTGCTGCTACATCACTCGGTATCGCTTCGACAGCCTCTACCCCCGACGGATTCCCGCCCTTCTCGTGGGACATGGTGACCGGCCTCATTCCCGGTTCTATCGGTGAGACGAGTGTCATCGCCATCCTGCTGGGTGCCGTATTGCTTCTGGCTACCGGTGTGGCAAGCTGGAAAACGATGTTCTCGGTATTTGTGGGAGGTGCCTTCATGGGTTGGGTGTTCAACGCCATCGGTCCCGATACGGCTATGGCGCACATGCCCTGGTACGAACATCTGGTACTCGGCGGATTCTGCTTCGGCGCCGTATTTATGGCTACCGATCCGGTGACTGCCGCTCGTACGGAAACAGGTAAATACATCTACGGATTCCTCATCGGTGTGATGGCCATCGTCATCCGCGTACTGAACCCGGGATACCCCGAAGGCATGATGCTTGCCATCTTGCTGATGAATATCTTCGCACCGCTGATAGACTACTGTGTGGTACAGAAGAACATCGGCCGTCGCGAGAAACGTATAGTCAAGTCGAACAATTAATACCGGAAAGAATATGAATACCAATAGTAACTCTTATACTATTATATATGCTTCGGTAATGGTTGTTATCGTGGCATGTGCGTTGGCTTTCGTTTCGTCGGCCCTGAAAAGCAAGCAGGACAAGAACGTGGAGCTCGACAAGATGAAACAGATTCTCAGTGCGCTGAATGTGGAAACGAAAGATCAGGACGCTCAGGCATTGTACGCTCAATATGTGAAACAAGACCTCATTCTCAATGCAGAAGGCCAGACAGTAGCCGAAAACGGTGGATTCAACATCGTGATGAAAGAGGAACTTGCCAAGGAACTGAAAGAACGCCAACTTCCGCTATACGTGTGCGAAGTGGACGGCAAAATGAAATACGTGATCCCGATGTACGGACAAGGTTTGTGGGGACCCATCTGGGGCTACCTCGGCTTGGACGAAGACAAAAATACAGTGTTTGGTACGTATTTCTCGCATGCCGGCGAAACACCGGGTCTGGGTGCTGAGATTTCTACTGCTCACTTTCAGAAACCATTCGAGGGCAAGCACATCATGAAGGATGGACAGTTCGTTTCTATCGCCGTAGTAAAGCCGGGCAAGACTGCCGACGGACAGGACTATGTGGACGGAATTTCGGGTGGTACCATCACTTCGGTGGCTGTGGAACACATGATGAAGAACTGCATCGGCCAGTACGATAAATTTTTAACCAATAAATAAGGAGGGTGAAAGATATGAGTCAATTGTTTTCAAAAAAGAATAGAGAAGTATTCTCAAACCCGCTTAACCTCGATAATCCGGTTACCATACAGGTACTTGGAATCTGCTCGGCACTGGCCGTAACGGCGAAACTTGAACCGGCCGTCGTGATGGGGCTTTCGGTAACGGTGATCGTGGCTTTTGCCAACGTTATCATCTCCCTGCTGCGCAAAACCATCCCCAACCGTATACGTATCATCGTACAGTTGGTAGTCGTGGCTGCGCTGGTGACTATCGTGAGCGAAATTCTGAAAGCATTCGCCTACGACGTAAGCGTTCAGCTTTCCGTATATGTCGGTCTGATCATTACGAACTGTATCCTGATGGGACGTCTCGAAGCCTTTGCCATGGCAAACGGTCCGTGGGAATCGTTCCTCGACGGTATTGGTAACGGACTGGGCTATGCAGGTATCCTTGTAGCCGTAGGTTTCGTGCGCGAACTGTGCGGATCGGGTTGCCTCTTCGGCTACCAGATCATCCCCGAAGCTGCATATCAGGCAGGATATATCAACAACGGATTGATGCTGATGCCTCCTATGGCGCTCATCATCGTGGCTTGTATCATCTGGATACAACGCGCCCGCAGCAAGGAATTGCAGGAAAAGTAATGCTCACCCTTTAACAAGAAAGAACGTATGAACGATTATTTAAGTTTATTTGTCAAGTCGATCTTTGTCGACAATATGATATTCGCTTACTTCCTCGGTATGTGTTCGTACCTGGCAGTATCGAAAAATGTAAAGACAGCATTGGGACTGGGTGTGGCTGTGACCTTCGTATTGATTGTAACACTCCCGGTGAACTACCTGCTGGAAAACTATGTCCTGAAAGCCGATGCGCTGGTTGAAGGAGTGGATCTGAGCTTCCTGGCCTTCATTCTCTTCATCGCCGTGATTGCCGGTATCGTGCAGCTCGTTGAGATGGTGGTCGAACGTTTCAGCCCCTCACTCTATGCATCGCTGGGTATCTTCCTGCCGCTTATCGCCGTGAACTGCGCCATCATGGGAGCATCGCTCTTCATGCAGCAACGCCAGTTTGTGAGCATTGGTGAAGCCACTACGTACGCCTTCGGGTCGGGTATCGGCTGGTTGCTTGCCATTGTGGGCTTGGCAGCCATCCGCGAAAAGATGGCCTACTCGGATGTTCCCGGCCCGTTAAAGGGATTGGGCATCACGTTCATCACCGTAGGGTTGATGGCGATGGCCTTTATGTGTTTTTCAGGATTGAAGTTATAATAAGTAAAATACGAAACAACAATGAGTCAATTAATACTTACGAGCGTTGGAGTATTCCTTGGAGTGATCCTGCTGCTCGTCGTTATACTGCTCGTAGCGAAAAGCTACCTTTCACCGTCGGGCGAAGTGACCGTGACGATGAACGGAAAATTAGAATTGAAAACTGAACAAGGCGGTACGTTGCTGGGCACGATGTCGGCCAACAACATCTTCCTGTCATCGGCTTGCGGTGGTAAAGGTTCGTGCGGACAATGCCGTTGCCAGGTGATGGAAGGTGGAGGCGAGATTCTGCCTACCGAGAAAGTACACTTCAGCCGCAAGGAACAAGCCGATCATTGGCGTCTGGGATGCCAGGTAAAGGTGAAACAAGATATGAAAATTGCTGTGGACGAATCTGTACTGGGTGTGAAGAAGTGGGAGTGCGAAGTGGTGTCGAACCGCAACGTGGCTACCTTCATCAAAGAGTTCACTGTGAAGTTACCCGCAGGCGAGCACATGGACTTCGAACCAGGAAGCTATAGTCAGATCGACATTCCAGAGTTTGATCTTAGTTACCGCGACTTCGACATCGACAAACAGTTCCATGGCGATTGGGATAAATTCAAGATGTGGGATCTCCAGTGCAAGAATCCTGAACCCACCATCCGTGCATACTCCATGGCCAACTATCCGGCCGAAGGCGATGTGATCACGCTCAACGTGCGTATCGCCACCCCGCCGTTCGATCCTGCAACGAAAGGCTTCATGAAGGTGAACCCGGGTATCGCATCATCGTACATCTTCAACCTAAAACCGGGTGACAAGGTGGTGATGAGTGGACCGTACGGAGACTTCCACCCCATCTATTCGACCAAGAACGAAATGCTTTACATCGGCGGTGGTGCCGGTATGGCTCCATTGCGTGCCCATGTACTCCACCTGCTGAAGACATTGAAAGTCACCGACCGTAAGATTTCTTACTGGTATGGTGCCCGCTCGAAAGGCGAGATCTTCTACGAAGAAGATTTCCGCGAACTGGAGCGCGAATTCCCTAACTTCACCTTTAACATCGCCTTGAGCGCACCGCTGCCCGAAGACAACTGGACGGGCTATGTGGGATTCATCCACAGCGTGATTCATGACGAGTACTTGGTGAAGCACGACGCACCCGAAGATATCGAATATTACATGTGTGGCCCCGGCCCGATGAGCGACGCTGTAAAGAAGATGCTCGACAGCCTCGGTGTTCCGCCCAAAAACTTGATGTTCGATGACTTCGGAGCATAGTAATTTTTTACTTGAATTTGAGGCCTCCTTTCTTGTGAAAGATGGGACGGTTATGATGTTTAAAAATTAATAATAACATTTTCGGTAGTCGATGCGAATCGCCTACCGAATTTTTTTATGTACTTTTGCAAGATGACACAACCCATTAACAAACTCATAAAGGAGGCCTTGCGCCATCTCAAGATCGATGCGCTGAATGCCATGCAGCAATCGGCCATCGAAGCTGCAACTGAAGATGCAGATATGGTATTGCTTTCACCCACCGGATCGGGAAAAACATTGGCTTTTCTGTTGCCGCTGTTACCTGTATTGGAAAAAGAAAGCAGCAACCGAAAGCAGGGCGTGCAAGTACTGATTCTGGCCCCTTCGCGCGAATTGGCTTTGCAGATCGATGCCGTATTCCGCTCCATGAACACCCCGTGGAAGACGTGCGTATGCTATGGCGGTCACCCCATCGCCGAAGAAAAGAAAAGCATCCTCGGAAACCATCCCGCCCTTATCATCGGGACCCCCGGCCGACTCACCGACCACCTGTCGAAGGGTAACTTCGATCCTTCGACCATCCATACCCTCATCATCGACGAGTTCGACAAGTCGCTTGAATTCGGTTTCCACGACGAGATGTCCGAAATCATCGCCCAGCTTCCTGCACTGCGCAAACGCATCCTGCTCTCGGCCACTGATGCCGAGGAGATTCCCGAATTCACTGGCATGCACCGCACCGTGAAGCTCAACTTCCTCGACGATTCTGCCCGGGAAGAATCGCGCCTGGAGCTACGAAAGGTATTATCTCCGGCGAAAGATAAAGTCGACACCCTGTACCGCCTGCTTTGCTCGCTCGGTAGCGGATCGAGCATTGTCTTCTGCAATCATCGTGATGCTGTAGACAGGATAGGGGCGCTGCTCTCCGAGAAAGGACTGTACAGCGAACGCTTCCATGGAGGCATGGAACAGCCCGACCGTGAACGGGCGCTCTACAAATTCCGCAACGGAAGCTGCCATGTGCTCATTTCAACTGACTTGGCCGCCCGCGGACTTGACATCCCCGAGGTGGAACACATCATACACTACCACTTGCCGGTGAACGAAGAAGCCTTCACCCACCGTAACGGACGCACTGCTCGCTGGGATGCTACGGGAACCTCGTACGTGATTCTGCATGGCGAAGAACAACTGCCCGACTACATTCCCGTCGAAACCGAAGCTTACGAACTTCCACTGCAACCTTCGCGTCCGCCCAAACCCCAGTGGGTAACATTATATATAGGTAAAGGAAAAAAGGATAAACTGAGCCGGATGGATATCGCCGGATTCTTATACAAAAAAGGTCAGCTTACCCGCGAGGATGTGGGTTTCATCGATGTAAAAGATCATTACGCTTTCGTAGCCGTTAGCCGTGCACGTGTGAAACAGCTGATGACGCTTATACGGGGCGAAAAAATAAAGGGAATGAAAACCATTATCGAAGAAGCAGAATAGCCGCTTTTGATAAATGCACTTAACAAATTGGTGTATAAAACTTGCATAAGACAAAAAATAGTAAGAGAAATATGCTGTAAAGCAGTAAAATTATAAAGAAACATTGTGCTGTACAGAAATTAATTCGTAATTTCGCCATGTCTTATTGATACAACTAACAAATTGTTAAACAAAAAACACACTTCCAATGAAAAAGCATAATTTCAATGCAGGACCTTCCATTCTTCCGCGTGAGGTGATAGAGGAAACAGCGAAAGCTATCTTAGATTTCAATGGCTCCGGTCTTTCGATCCTCGAAATCAGCCACCGCGCAAAAGACTTCCAACCTGTGGTTGATGAAGCCGTGGCACTGTTCAAAGAACTACTCAACATTCCCGAAGGTTATTCGGTGCTTTTCCTGGGTGGTGGTGCCAGTTTGGAATTCTGCATGGTTCCGTTCAACTTCCTCGAAAAGAAGGCTGCGTACTTTAATACCGGCGTTTGGGCGAAGAAAGCGATGAAAGAAGCCAAAGCATTTGGTGAAGTTGTGGAGGTAGCTTCGTCGGCTGCAGCCAATTACACCTACATCCCGAAAGGATATACCATTCCGGCAGATGCCGATTATTTCCATATCACAACGAATAATACCATCTATGGTACGGAGTTACTGACCGATATCGATTCACCAGTTCCGCTGATTGCCGACATGTCATCGGATATTTTCTCACGTCCCATTGATGTATCGAAATATGCATGTATTTATGGTGGTGCACAGAAGAATCTGGCTCCCGCCGGTGTGACATTCGTCATTGTGAAAGACGATGCGCTGGGTAAAGTAACCCGTCACATTCCGTCGATGCTCGACTACCGCACGCATATTGAAAACGGATCGATGTTTAATACTCCTCCCGTGCTTCCTATCTACTCGGCTATGTTGACATTGCGTTGGATTAAAGCAAACGGTGGCGTACAGGAAATGGAACGTCGCGCTATTGAGAAAGCTGATATGCTGTATGGCGAAATCGACCGCAACAAGCTGTTCGTAGGCACTGCTGCCGTTGAAGACCGTTCGCGCATGAACATCTGCTTCGTGATGGCTCCCGAATACAAGGAGCTCGAAGCCGAATTCCAGAAGTTCGCTACCGAACGCGGCATGATCGGTATCAAGGGACACCGCTCAGTAGGTGGTTTCCGTGCATCGTGCTACAATGCCATCCCGAAAGAAAGCGTTCAGGCACTGATCGACTGCATGCAGGAGTTCGAGAAATTGCATTAATAAAAAAAGTCTCTGACTAAAGAGTAGCAGAGTTTCACAGTTGTCCTTTTACATGGAATTGTTTGGTTGATAATCTTGTAAATGTACCCTTGTGAAACTCTGTTTATTTATAAAAACAAATCATACCTCATGAAAGTATTAATAGCTACCGACAAACCGTTCGCCAAAGTGGCTGTAGACGGTATTCGCAAAGAGATCGAAGCAGCCGGTTACGAGCTCGCTTTGCTTGAAAAATATACTGAAAAGGCCCAACTGCTCGATGCAGTGAAAGATGCCAATGCCATCATCATTCGTAGTGACATCATCGATGCTGAAGTGCTCGATGCTGCCAAGGAACTGAAAATCGTGGTGCGTGCTGGTGCCGGATACGACAATGTAGACCTCGAAGCTGCCACCGCTCACGGCGTATGTGTGATGAACACCCCCGGACAGAATGCCAATGCCGTTGCCGAACTGGCTCTGGGTATGATGGTGTATGGTGTGCGCAACCTGTACAACGGAACTTCGGGTACGGAACTACTGGGCAAAAAACTTGGTATCCATGCGTATGGCAACGTAGGTCGTAACGTGGCCCGCATTGCCAAAGGTTTCGGTATGGAAATCTTTGCTTACGATGCTTTCTGCCCCGCCGAAGTCATAGAGAAAGACGGTGTGAAAGCCCTCGCATCGGCCGAAGAGTTGTACAAGACTTGCGAAGTGGTATCGCTCCACATCCCCGCAACGCCCGAAACAAAGAAATCGATCAACTACAACCTCTTGAATCAGATGCCCAAAGGCGCTATGCTCGTGAACACCGCCCGTAAGGAAGTGATCAACGAGGACGAACTCATCAAACTGATGGACGAACGCACTGACTTCAAGTACATGACGGACATTATGCCCGGTGCACACGAGAAGTTCGCCGAACTCTTCCCCACACGTTATTTCTCTACGCCAAAGAAGATGGGTGCACAGACTTCCGAAGCCAATATCAATGCGGGTATCGCTGCTGCCCAACAGATTGTAGGATTCCTGAAAGACGGTAACGAACGATTCAGAGTAAACAACTAATATTGTTCTCACCATAAAGGACACAGAGAACACAGAGGATTTATTTTTCTATTGCAATAATAAATTATACCTTTGTGCTCTCTGTGTCCTTTTTGGTAAATCAGAGTTTTAATAATAAATCCATGAAAATAATATGGCTGTAATCAAACCATTTAAAGGTATTCGCCCTCCACAGAATTTGGTGGAGCAGGTTGCCTCTCGTCCGTACGACGTACTGAACTCCGAAGAAGCCCGCACTGAGGCTGCCGGAAACGAAAAATCATTGTACCACATCATTAAGCCTGAGATCGACTTCCCCGTAGGAACCGATGAACACGACGAATGTGTTTATGCCAAGGCAGCCGAGAATTTCGGTATGTTCAAGGAAAAAGGTTGGTTGTTGCAGGACGAAAAGGAAAACTATTACGTCTATGCACAAACTATGAACGGAAAAACGCAGTACGGACTGGTGGTAGGTGCATACGTGCCCGACTATATGAACTGTGTTATCAAGAAACATGAACTGACTCGCCGCGATAAGGAAGAAGACCGCATGAAACACGTCCGCGTGAACAATGCCAACATCGAACCGGTGTTCTTTGCCTATCCCGACAATGCCGCACTCGACGCCATCGTAGCTCGCTATACAGCACAGAAACCAGTGTACGATTTCATTGCTCCCGGCGACGGCTTCGGTCATCAGTTTTGGGTCATCGACCAGGAAGACGATATCAAGGCCATCACAGCTGCTTTTGCCGAGATGCCTGCACTCTACATTGCCGACGGGCATCACCGTTCGGCTGCCGCTGCACTTGTAGGAGCAGAGAAGGCCCGGTTGAATCCCAACCACCAAGGTGATGAGGAGTACAATTACTTTATGGCTGTGTGTTTTCCTGCCAATCAGTTGACCATTATCGACTACAACCGGGTGGTGAAAGACCTGAACGGTTTGTCAGCCGATGAGTTCCTGAAAGCATTGGAGAAAAACTTCATTGTCGAAGAAAAAGGGACGGACATCTACAAACCTGTAGCGTTGCACAACTTCGGTCTTTACTTAGAAGGCAAGTGGTACAGCCTCACGGCTCGTCCGGGAACGTACAATGACAACGATCCGATTGGTGTGTTGGATGTGACCATCTCGTCCAACCTTATTCTCGATGAAATCCTCGGAATCAAAGACTTGCGTTCGGACAAGCGTATCGACTTCGTGGGTGGTATCCGTGGTTTGGGCGAACTGAGCAAGCGAGTAGACAGTGGAGAGATGAAAATGGCATTGGCTCTTTACCCAGTATCCATGAAACAACTGATGGATATTGCCGATACGGACAACATTATGCCTCCGAAGACTACCTGGTTCGAACCGAAACTTCGTTCAGGATTGGTGATTCACGCATTGGATTAGCCCGGTATATTCCCATAAAAAGTCCGAATCGAGTAAGGTTCGGACTTTTTTTTATACTTTTGCACCATGACTGTCGAAGATACATACAAGACCATTGCCGCGCCGTCCGAGGCCATCTACACCGAGAAGCGGAGTAAGTTCATTGCCATCGCCCTGCCCGTGCGTACGGTAGACGAGATCAAAGAGCATCTCGAGGTGTACCAGAAGAAATACTACGATGCCCGCCACGTGTGCTATGCCTATATGTTGGGGCGTGAGCGAAAGGACTTCCGGGCCAACGATAACGGCGAACCATCGGGTACAGCCGGTAAGCCTATTCTGGGGCAAATCAACTCGAACGAGCTTACGGACATTCTTGTCATTGTAGTTCGCTACTTCGGGGGCATCAAGTTGGGCACCAGCGGTCTGATTGTAGCCTACAAAGCTGCTGCTGCCGAGGCCATAGCCGCTGCTATTATCCTGGAAAAGACAGTCGACGAAGAAATCTCATTCCTTTTCGAGTATCCTTTTATGAACGATGTGATGCGCATCGTGAAGGAGGAAGAACCTGAGATTCTCCGCCAGTCATACGAGATGGATTGCAGCATGACGCTACGCATTCGGAAGTCGATAATGCCGCGCCTGCGAGCAAGAATCGAAAAGGTAGAGACTGCACGTGTGGTAAATGACGATTGACAATTTACAATTGACAATTCTTGCGATGCCAAAGAAAATATATCAAAGCTCCCGAAAATAATAAAAAACAAAAACAATATGTCATTCGAAGCAACTAAGAAAGAGTGGAGCGAGATCTACAACTTCTTCCGTCTGTTGGCCGATGGTCAGGTAAGCATGGGCACTTCCAAAGCTCAACCCGATGAAACCAACATTCGCCCCATCGCCCTGATCCGTCGCGAAGAACACGACGGTTCCCGCAACTATTACATCGAGCAGGAACAGATTCGTCTCGAAAGCGAAACCATCAACAAGAACATCCCTCGCGAAGATTTCGGCATTGTGGCCGACCTTATTTTGCAAGCTATCAAGTCATCGCCTACCGACGACGTTGCTTCGCCCGACGGTGTGGAAGAGTTTCTCGACGAGCTCTCTATCCTCGACCTCGAAGCCCATACAGAAGACCGGACGGACTTTTCCATCGCTTTTTGGCATGCCGATGTACCGGTAAGCGGTTTCACGGTCCGTTCGCGTATCGGGCAGATGAACCCGTTGCTGGATGGCGGGCGCACAGCCAACTTGAAATTGGAACAAAGCGGTGTGAAGTTTGCCAATCCGACGGTCAACAAAATCAATGCCTTGCCCGAATCGCCCACCGAAGTCGCCGAGCGCATGATGATGATCGAACGTTTGGGTGGCATACTGAAATATGCTGATGTGGCCGATCGCGTTTTCCGTTGTAACCTGCAGATGATCGACCTGCACTTTCCCCGTTTGTTGTCCGAGATGATACGCACCATGCATCTCGATGGTATTGCCCGCGTAAGCGAACTCACCGAACTGATGAAAAACGTTAACCCGTTGAAAATAAAGGACGAACTGATAAACAAACATGGTTATTACGAGTTTAAGATGAAGCAATTCCTGATGGCATTGGCGCTGGGCATGCGTCCTGCTAAGATATACCGTGGTACGGATTCGGCTGTCGAAGGCATGTTGCTTGTAGATGGAAATGGACAGGTGATGTGTTACCACAAGTCGGAAAGGGAGGTGTTCGAGAACTTCTTGTTTCTGAACAGCCGCTTCGAAAAAGGTCCGGTGGAGAAAGATAAATACGGCTTCCTGGAACGCGAAAACAATGTGTATTACTTCAAACTCAATGCCAAAATAGGATTGGTGAAACGTTGAAATAGTAATTAGCGATTAATAATTGAACAAAAGATAGGGTATGAAAACAAATATTGTACTTGAAACTATCAAGGAACGACGCAGCGCACGCATGTACAGCGAACAACAAGTTTCTCGTGAGGATCTCGATGCCATCCTCGAAGCTGCAACATACGCACCAAATGGCATGCATCTGGAAACATGGCGCTTCACTGCCATTCGTAACCAGGATAAGCTCGCTGAATTGAACGACCGTATCAAACGTGCTTTCGCCAAAAGTGATGATCCGCGTATACAGGAACGTGGCAATAACAAAACATACTGTTGCTATTACCATGCCTCTACGCTTGTGATTGTCTCCAACGAAACCACGCAGTGGTGGGCAGGACAAGATTGTGCATGTGCCATGGAGAATATGTTTCTGGCAGCTACTTCACTGGGAGTTGCTTCGTGCTGGATCAATCAGCTGTATGCTACATGCAATGATCCCGAAGTTCGGGAACTCATTTCTGAGTTTGGAGTGCCTTCCGGGCATCAGGTGTATGGGTGTGTAGCTTTAGGATATTTGCCCGAAGGAGCACCTATGAAACCGAAAAAAGTAAAGGGCGGGACAATAACTGTGATCGAATAAACGGTTATAAAGAAAAACGCATACCCATTAAGTGTATCTTCACACTAATTCGTATTAATAATTTGTATATTGTTCAAACGCTTTTGATTCTATTCAACCAATGCGTATATTTGCGTTGCATTTTTGAACAATTACAGAAGAGAAACATTAACGTGCACTCATAGTGAAGAACACGATTCGATATATATTGTCACTTATACTGTTGCTTATATCTGCGGATATAGCTGCAGTACAGAACTATACTTTCCGAAATCTAACGATGTCCGACGGCTTGTCGGGCTTGCTTGTCAATACTATATATAAAGATTCCGACGGATTTATCTGGTTAGGTACAGACAACTGTCTCGACCGTTTCGATGGCGTGAAGGTGAAACATTTTGCCTTTCGCGGAGTCGATACGCGGCGTAAACGGGTGAATTGTGTGGCCGAAACGTCCGACCGGCAGTTGTGGACAGGTAATGGACTGGGGTTATGGAGACTTAACCGGTCGACCGACGAGCTGGAACGCATTGCCACTGAAACGATTGACTTCGGAGTAAACGCTTTATTGAGTGATGGGGAAGACCTCTATATCGGCACGGAGAAAGGTTTGTTCGTTCAGCGGAAGGGGCAGATCAGTCAGGTGTTGGTCGACAAAAACGTGCTTTCGGCCAGTAACCGGGTGATGGCGATCTACTTTGATAAGCAGAAAAATATACTGTGGCTGGCTACCGTACGCGGACTGCATGCCTACTCGCCTGGAGATGGCAAGATAGAGTCGTGGCATCTGGACGAAAGTGTGCCCGATGCCGACTACTTCCGTTGCATCACCTCCGTGGGCGAGACGCTCTATTGCGGAACTATGAGCCAGGGAGTGGTCTGTTTTCATACTGCTAAGCGCAATTTTACCCGTTTCCCCAGCTTGGGATGCGACATTATATCATCCATCTCCAGTGATGGGAAAGACCTGATATATGTATCGACCGATGGCAATGGCGTGCACATTCTTTCGCACCGGAAACAGAGCGTTGTCCGTAGTATTTGCCATGATGTACGCGATAAAGAAAGCATTCGTTCCAACTCCGTTTACTCGTTACTGGTCGACGACCGGGGTATTGTATGGGTAGGACTGTATCAGGGTGGAGTAGATTACAGCCTGTATCAGAGTGGGTTGTTCGAGACGTATGCTTTCCCGCCTTTGTTCGATTCGAAAGACCTTTCTGTGCGTTCGTTCCTTAACCATGGCAAGGAAAAACTTATCGGTTCGCGCGATGGGTTGTTCTACATCAACGAAGACACACGTGTGGTGAAAAGTTTCTCCAAACCCATCCTCACGGCCGATCTTATTCTGAGCATGTGCTATTATGAAGGCGATTTCTATGTGGGTACTTACGGAGGCGGGTTGATGGTGCTCAGTCCGCGTACACTTGAACTGAAGCCGTTTGCCGGTACTGGATCCGATGATTTCCATAAAGGACAAGTATTTCGTTTGTGTCCCGACAATAAGGGAAACCTCTGGATAGCTACATCGCAGGGTCTTTTCTGTTATAATGCGTCGCAGAAACAACTCAAGAGTTTCACCAGCAGTAATTCGCAACTCCCCGAAGGCAATGTGTACGAGATCAACTTCGATAGTACCGGGAAAGGGTGGATCTGCACCGAAAACGGAATGGCCATCTACGACCCTGCTTCGCAAAGCATCCGCTCCAATATCTTCCCCGAAGGATTCATCCACCGGGACAAAGTGCGGGTGATGTACGAAGATTCCCGTCACGATATTCTGCTGATGCCCGAAAAAGGAAGCCTGTTTATCACCTCGCCGGCGATGGACCGTTTCCGGAGGATGCCCATCATTTCGGTGGTGCCCGAGAATGCGTTCATGTCGGTTATTGAAGACAACCTGGGGTGGCTTTGGATGGGTAGCAACGACGGATTGGTGCGCATGAAAAAGGATGGAGCCGAGTACGACTTCTTCACATTCAACGACGGACTGCCCAGCCCTACATTCACCATGGGGTCGGCTTATAAAGATGCCAACGGGATACTTTGGTTCGGCAATACGAAAGGGCTTATTTATGTCGACCCGCAACGCATAGACGACACCCGCCGGGAGATACGCCCGATTATCTTTACCGATCTTATGGCCAACGGGGTGACGGTGACCGATACGGTGTTTAAATCAAGCCAGAATAATCTTACATTCTCGTTCTCAGACCTGTCGTACGGGCTGCCGTCGGCCATGGTGTTCGAGTACCGGCTCGACGGGGTAGACAAGGAGTGGCAGTTGCTTTCGGGGCAAAACCGTGTGTCGTATTACGATCTTTCATCGGGTACTTACACCTTCCGGGTACGTTTGCCGGGTAACGAAAACTCAGAGTCGCGCATGACGGTCAAGATCAATTCCATGTTCCCGTTGTGGCTTTGGGGATTGCTTCTGTTGGGGTTAGTGGTGGCGCCGTGGGTGGTGATCCGCTACGTGAAACGTATTATTGCACGAGCTGCACACGCTCTTCAGCGCGAGCATGAAAAGGTACAGGAAATCCGGGAGGAAGAAGCAAAAGCGCCGCAAATAACTCCAACTGTGTTAGCTGCAGCAGAGGAGCCGGAAACGGTTGAAGAGAAGCCGGTCAAGCCGTCCGAGGAGAAGTACAAAACCATCCGTTTGAGCGAGGACGAATGCAAGGCATTGCTCTCCAAACTACAAACATACATGAACGATTCCAAACCATACACCAACTCCGATTTGAAGTTGGGCGATTTGGCGTCGGCCATTCAAACTTCCTCGCACTATTTGTCTTACCTGTTCAATCAATATTTGAACCAGCCCTACTACGACTTCGTCAATGAATACCGCATAGCTGCATTCAAGACGATGGTTGCCGATCCGAAGTACGGTCGGTACACGCTTACCGCCCTGGCCGAGCTTTGCGGTTTCAGTTCGCGGGCATCGTTCTTCCGTTCGTTTAAGAAGATTACCGGCATTACCCCGAACGAGTACATCCGTAGCATCGGCGGAGTGGACAAGGCCGAATAGCGCAGTTAGATGTGGATGCCGTATTGGTGTTTCACCTCGTGCATTACAAACGTACTTTCCAGCGAACCCAGACTATCGATCGTGCCCAATACATTGAGGATGAACTCCTGGTAGTATTTCATATTGGGTGCATGAATTTTGAGTAGATAGTCGTAACTCCCCGAAATATTATAGCATTCCGTTACCTCGGGTATATCCTGTACGATGCGGGTGAACTCGGCAGCGATGTCGCGGTTAAGCCTTCGGAGCTTCACACTGCAAAATACAACGAAGCCCTGATTCAGTTTCTCGGCATCGAGTACGGCGATATATTTCTTGATGTACCCTCCGTTCTCGAGCCGTTTGAGTCGTTCGAAAACCGGTGTTGACGAAAGACTAACCCGGGCAGCCAGTTCTTTGGTTGTCAGCCGGGCATTCTCCTGCAAGGTGCGGAGAATCTGCAAATCTGTTTTATCCAATGTGTCCATAAGAATATTATTCTTTTAGAGTAGGCTTTTTGTGAACTACTCGATTGTTTTGTTCTGTAATCGAATGCGAAAGTAGTGTTATTTTCTGTATTTTCTTTATATCTTGTTTGAAAAATCTTCTTCCTATAACTTTGCAGGAAAATAATTCAAGAAAACAATTTAAAAGAATACAATTATGGGAACAAGTAAATTACATTTCGAGACATTGCAACTCCACGTAGGACAAGAACAACCCGATCCGGCAACCGATGCACGGGCGGTACCTATTTACCAAACAACTTCTTATGTGTTTCACAATGCAGCCCACGCGGCAGCTCGTTTCGGTCTGCAAGATCCGGGAAATATCTACGGACGTCTGACTAATTCGACCCAGGGCGTTTTCGAACAACGGGTGGCTGCACTCGAAGGTGGGGTGGCCGGCTTGGCGCTTGCTTCGGGCGCGGCAGCCATCACGTACGCCATTCAGAATATTACCCGGGCAGGCGACCATATTGTGGCAGCTAAGACCATCTACGGAGGAACGTACAACCTGTTGGCACACACCTTGCCTGCGTATGGAGTGACAACCACGTTTGTCGACCCGAGCGATCTGTCGAACTTCGAGAAGGCCATCAAGGAGAATACAAAGGCTGTGTTTATCGAAACCCTGGGTAACCCGAATTCGAATATCATCGACATCGAAGTGGTGGCTGGCATTGCTCACCGTCATAAGATTCCGTTGATCATTGACAACACATTCGGTACACCTTTTCTAATCCGTCCGATAGAGTATGGAGCAGATATTGTGGTACATTCGGCTACGAAGTTCATTGGCGGACACGGCACTTCGTTGGGTGGTGTTATTGTCGACTCGGGTAAGTTCGACTGGGTAGCTTCCGGAAAGTTTCCGCAACTCACCGAGCCCGATCCGAGTTATCACGGCGTACGCTTTGTTGATGCGGCAGGTCCGGCAGCTTTTGCCATAAGGGTACGTGCCATCCTGTTACGCGATACGGGTGCGGCCATCAGTCCATTCAACGCCTTCCTCCTGTTGCAGGGATTGGAGACCCTTTCGCTGCGTGTAGAACGGCATGTGGCCAATGCATTGAAAGTGGTGGAGTATTTGAAGAATCACCCGAAAGTGAAGGGTGTGAACCATCCGTCGCTGCCCGAGCACCCCGACTATGCCCTATACAATCGCTATTTCCCGAACGGAGCCAGTTCCATCTTTACCTTTCAGGTACAGGGCGGGCAGGCAGAAGCGCATCGCTTTATCGATAGTCTTGAGATTTTCTCGTTGCTGGCCAATGTAGCCGATGTGAAGTCGTTAGTTATTCATCCGGCTACTACCACCCATTCGCAGTTAAGCGCCGAAGAGCTTGCCGAACAGGAAATCTATCCGGGTACTGTACGGCTCTCGATCGGTACGGAGCATATCAATGATTTGCTGGCCGATCTGGAACAGGCGTTGCAGCAGGTTTGATAGGTGGTTTGGTCAAGCAATTTCAACCTGAACGATAATTGCAATATTTGCTCGCTGCATTCGGGGTGTTTGCTCCGGGCAAACCGCCATTTGCCCGGGGCAAACACCCCGAATGCAGCGAGCAAATACCTTTGGAGCCCGGGGCAAATACCCGACTATCTGCTACAGACTGTTTTCTGTGCAGTATGTTTTTATTTGGATAAATTGGATTTTAGGGAAAGATAGGAAATTATTTGGCTGGGAACCAATATTTTGAAATGGAGCCGCTAGCCAGACTTGAACTGGCGACCTACGCGTTACGAATGCGTTGCTCTACCGACTGAGCTATAGCGGCCTATCGTTTATGGCGTGCAAAATTACAGCTTTATTTGAAAATACAAAGCCAATGCTTTATTTTTTTAAAAGACTTTTTATATCCTTTGTTTGTTTATCCGCTTCGGGAGTACTATTTTTGTAGCCATATACAAGAATTATCAAGCATTATAGACCTATTTATATATGGCGCAAGGCAAGAAATTTATATCCCCGGGAGCCTGGTTCTCCATGATCTATCCGCTGGCGTGGAGCGAGTTCGAAGACGGCGAAGGATCATTTCTTTTTTATAATCCCGAGAAATGGTCGGGCAATTTCCGCATCTCTGCAAATAAAGAAGATAGTACCCGCAAGGGAGGTATGAACTATGGTAAGGAAGTTGTAAAACAGGAGTTGGCTGAGAACCCTTCGGCTACATTGGTGAAAATCGGTACATTGGAGTGTGCTTATAGCAAAGAGATGTTCGAAGAAGGCGATGTGTACTATACCACTCATTGGTGGATCATAGGCGTCGACAATGTGGCGTTTCAATGTTCGTTCACTGTTCCCAAGGGAAGCGGGGTGGCGGAAGCTGAAGAGGTAATCCGCACACTTGAAATCCGTTACGACGACCGGAAGTATCCTGCTGAAGTGATTCCGGTACGTTTGTCCGAAATCTTTCTGATCAACGACAGCTACGAGTGGGTATCAGCTTTGGTGAAAAAGCAACTAAAAAAAGATTTCCAGGGAGTAGAAGAAGACTTGGATAATCTTCAGACAGTGATTGATAGTGGAGTCATAGGTCCGAAGAAAAAGGAAGAATGGTTGGCTGTAGGGATTACGCTCTGTTCCATTCTTGCCAATGAAGTGGAAGGTATGGAGTGGATGACGCTCATTGACGGTAATCGCGAAGCACCGGTATTGCAATATGCAAAGACAGGAACACTCATTGATCCGATGAAGCTCTCCTGGAGCAAGATAAAGGCAGGCGAACCTTGCCGGGTGACCGAAGCGTATAGTGAAGCACTGAATAACTGTTGACAGCGATGGTGGTATATCTTCAAGTTGAGGGGCTGAGCAAATCGTTTGGTGATCTTATTTTATTAGAAAACAGTTCGTTCGGTATTAACGAAGGGCAACGCATCGGGCTGATTGCCAAGAACGGCAGTGGGAAAACGACGCTGTTGAACATCCTCTCGGGAAAAGAAGGATACGATAGCGGAAAGGTGGTGTTTCGTCGCGATCTGCGTATCGGTTATCTGGAGCAAGACCCGCAATACCCTGCCGAACTGACGGTTATCGAAGCCTGTTTCCATCATGGCAACAGTACGGTAGACCTTATCAAAGAGTACGAACTCTGCATGAGCACCCCGGGAAATCCCGGCCTGGAAGAATTGCTTGTCCGGATGGACCAAGAGAAAGCTTGGGAGTATGAGCAGAAGGCGAAACAGATTCTGTCGCAACTGAAAATCCGTAACTTCGACCAGCAAGTGAAACATCTTTCAGGAGGGCAACTGAAACGGGTGGCGCTTGCCAATGCCCTGATTACGGAACCCGATCTGCTTATCCTCGACGAACCTACCAATCACCTGGATCTCGATATGACGGAGTGGTTGGAAGAGTATCTTCGCCGTACCAACCTCAGCCTGCTCATGGTGACGCACGACCGCTATTTTCTGGACAGGGTGTGCAACGAAATCATCGAAATAGACAATCGTCAGATTTATTCCTATAAAGGCAATTACAGTTATTACCTCGAGAAGCGGCAGGAACGCGTGGATGCTGCTATGGTAGAGGTCGAACGTGCCAACAATCTCTATCGTACGGAACTCGAATGGATGCGCCGCATGCCGCAGGCCCGTGCACACAAAGCCAAATACCGTCAGGATGCTTTCTACGAGATCGAAAAAGTAGCCAAACGCCGCTCCAACGATGATAATGTGAAACTCGAAGTGAAGGCCTCGTATATCGGAAGTAAAATATTCGAAGCCGATCACCTCTACAAAAGTTATGGCGACCTAAAGATGCTGGACGATTTCTCTTATGTCTTTGCCCGGTACGAGAAAATGGGTATTGTAGGGAACAACGGAACGGGTAAATCTACCTTTATCAAGATTCTCATGGGGCTGGTACAGCCCGATAGTGGTACCTTGGACATAGGCGAAACGGTACGCTTTGGCTATTACTCGCAGGATGGATTACAGTTCGACGAACAGATGAAGGTGATCGATGTGATCCAGGACATTGCCGAAGTGATAGGACTGGGGAACGGAAAGAAACTCACTGCGTCGCAGTTCCTGCAGCACTTTCTGTTTACTCCCGAAACGCAACACAGCTATGTGTACAAGTTGAGTGGGGGAGAGCGCCGCCGGTTGTACCTTTGTACGGTGCTGATGCGAAATCCTAACTTTCTGGTGCTCGACGAGCCCACAAACGACTTGGATATTGTGACACTCAATGTACTTGAAGATTACCTGACGAACTTTAAAGGGTGTTGCATTGTTGTATCGCACGACCGTTACTTCATGGATAAGGTGGTCGATCATCTGCTGGTTTTCAATGGCCAGGGAGATATCCGCGACTTCCCGGGCAACTATAGCGATTATCGCGATTGGAAGGAAGCCAGGGCACAGAAAGAGAAAGAAGCAGAAAAGCCTCAGGAAGATAAAACCGTTCGCGTTCGGTTGAATGAGAAACGGAAGATGAGTTTCAAGGAGAAGCGGGAGTTCGAACAGTTAGAAAAAGAGATTGCCGAACTCGAAGCGGAGAAAACTCTCATCGAAGAACAACTCTGTAGTGGAACCCTTTCGGTCGATGAGCTGACCGGAAAGTCGAAACGGCTTCCCGAACTGAATGATTTGATTGATGAAAAAACATTGCGCTGGCTGGAGCTTAGCGAAATAGAAGGATAAGAGAGAATGAAAACAAACTAACCCCCACCTTTATGAATCTAACCAATTATCACAGCCATTGCTCGTTTTGTGACGGTCGCGCCCCGTTAGAAGAGTTTGTCAAAGCAGCTATTGCGCAAGGATTTACTTCGTATGGAGTTTCTTCGCATGCCCCGTTGCCTTTTCCTACAAAATGGACGATGGAGTGGGAGCAAATGCCTGCTTATCTGGAAGAGACTACTGCCTTGAAACAGAAATATGCCGGACAGATAGAATTATATACCGGATTAGAGATTGATTACCTGAACGAAGAAAGTCATCCGGCAGTCGAACGTTTCTGTGCTCTCCCGCTCGACTACCGTATCGGATCTGTACATCTTCTTTATAATGATGAAGGCGAAGTAGTGGATATCGATGTCTCTGCCGAGGCGTTTCGTACAATTGTAGATACACACTTCGGTGGCGATCTCGACCGGGTAATCCGCATGTACTATCGCAGTCTACGGCGGATGGTAGAACTGGGAGGATTTGATATTGTAGGACATGCCGACAAGATGCATTATAATGCTTCTTACTATCGTCCCGGAGTACTTGATGAGCCGTGGTATGATACGTTGATGCATGACTATTTTGCAGAGATAGCCCGACAAGGTTATATGGTCGAGATTAACACGAAAGCATTCTTCCAGCTTGGCACATTCTATCCCAACGAACGCTACTTCCCGCTTTTTAAAGAGTTGGGCATACAGGTACAGGTGAATAGCGACGCGCATTATCCCGAAAAGATCAATAGCGGACGCTCCGAAGCATTGGCTGCCTTGAAGAAAGCCGGCTACACCACTGTCATGGAGATGTATGGAGGGAAATGGGAAGCTATGCCCATTGGGTAGATAGCTTCCAGTATTGTTATTCTATCCTTTTACAGGTATTTGCATGGAAGAACTCCTGTAAGGCATTCTCATAATTGCCGTGTATCAAAATATGATGATTGCCTAACGGGCTCTTTAAGAAGTAATCGGAAGTGGAGTTCAGCTTAACTCTTACCTGCGTACGACACATATTAATGTAATTGGTGTTTTCGGTCAATACTCCTGTTGTCAGGTAATACTCGTCCAGGCATTCTCCGCCGCATCTCAGGACAGTAACATCACCTATGGGTAATAAGCCCTGAATACCCACTCCGGTTTCTGTCTCGAAATGATTGCGTATGATGTACCGGTCGGTCAGATTGAGGCCTACGGTGCAGTGTGCCAGGATGATTTCATTGGAGCGCGGAATGATCATGGAAGGATTGCCCATAAAACCTACTTTACCAGTCAGCGACTTGGCAGCCAATAAGGTGAATACACTTTGCAAGTCGCCCTCGCACCCGGCTATGATGCCTTCGTCGTTGAGAAGCGAGAGAGCCAGACAGCCTGTGGTCGTTGTCCGGTCGAGAAGTTTGAAACAACTGAGCGTAATAGCATTTAACTTATCTTCTTCACATATTCTGCGTATGGCCAGATAAAGTCGCATCGCTTTCAGAATGTCTTCCTGAGATACTTCCCGGCATCCTAATGCTTGCGAAGAAAAGGCGGCGCTCATAGCACTTATCTGATTATTGCTGATACGGTCGAAATATTCGTACACCCGCTCCAATGGAATATCCTGATATTCGACTCCCCAACGACGTTTGGCCAGCAGGTAATCGACGTTGCTGGAAATAAGCCAGGAAGAGGGAATGCCTATAACACCGATGCGCGAACCGTAGAGTGAGCGTTGCGCTTGGAAGTTAGTGTAAAGTACACGTATACGCATGGCCACGGCCGATAAGTCGCCATGCAGGATCTCACTCTTCATGCCTCGTCCGCGAAGCCAGGAAGAAACCTCCAGTGCAGCAGCCAATGAGTTCTGCATGCCGTCGGCAAGAATAATAGCCGGACGCGGCAAATACTCAAATTGCTGTATGACCAATCTCTCTACTCCCCCGGTAGCAATAAAAATGATTTTGAAATCATCGCTTTTAAGCTTCTGTATGTCCTGATAATCAATGAACTTTACAGTAAAATACTTTTCTAATTCACTCAAGATGGCTTCGTGCGAACTGCGTACTACTGTTGGTTTGTGCAGGTAAGAAGCAAAGGTGATGAGGTTAATTATCATAATATCGTTTGTTTAAATTAGCTAATTGACAAATGTATAGTTTTCTTTTCAAATTGCAATAACATTTTCACGGTTCGTAAGCTTTTTAAAGTTTTTATGCCTCTGTGTTCGATTTATTGTGTACATTTGTCCCCCAAATAAATATTTATATAGTCAATCATTTTACTTTTTTAGATCATGCCAACAATTTCCATTCGCGGAAACGAGATGCCTGCATCTCCTATCAGAAAACTGGCTCCCCTGGCTGATGCAGCCAAGCAGAAAGGGACTCATGTGTTTCACCTGAACATCGGACAGCCTGACCTGCCCACGCCTCAGGCCGCGATTGATGCGATACGCAATATCGATCGTACCGTGCTGGAGTACAGCCCAAGTGACGGCTATTTGAGTTATCGCCAAAAGTTAGTTGGGTATTATGGTAAGTACAATATCAATCTTACTGCTCAGGATATTATCATAACCACCGGAGGTTCCGAGGCGGTGTTGTTTGCTTTTATGTCGTGCCTCAATCCCGGCGATGAGATCATTGTTCCTGAACCGGCGTATGCCAACTACATGGCTTTTGCTATTTCGGCAGGTGCGGTGATACGCACCATTACCACTACCATCGAAGAAGGCTTTTCACTCCCGAAAGTGGAGAAGTTCGAGGAACTGATCAACGAACGTACAAAGGGTATTCTGATTTGTAATCCGAACAATCCGACAGGGTATCTGTACACCCGCCGGGAGATGAACCAGATTCGTGATCTGGTGAAGAAGTATGACTTGTTCCTCTTCTCGGATGAGGTATACCGCGAGTTTATTTATACCGGATCGCCCTATATTTCGGCTTTCCATCTCGAAGGCATTGAAGAGAATGTAGTGCTGATCGATTCCGTGTCGAAGCGCTATTCAGAATGTGGTATCCGAATCGGCGCGCTGATAACCAAAAATAAGGAAGTTCGCAACGCCGTTATGAAATTTTGCCAAGCTCGCCTGAGTCCTCCGCTGATAGGACAGATTGCTGCTGAGGCTTCATTAGATGCCGGAGAAGATTACGAACGCGACACGTATGATGAGTATGTGGAACGTCGAAAATGTCTGATCGATGGCTTGAATCGTATTCCGGGAGTCTATTCGCCTATTCCGATGGGTGCATTTTATACGGTTGCCAAGTTGCCGGTAGACGATTCGGATAAGTTCTGCGCTTGGTGCCTTTCTGATTTTGAGTACGAAGGACAGACGGTATTTATGGCTCCGGCTTCGGGTTTCTACACCACTCCGGGCGCCGGTCGTAACGAAGTACGTATTGCCTACGTATTGAAGAAAGAAGATCTGACGCGTGCACTCTTTGTGCTTCAAAAAGCGTTGGAGGCTTATCCGGGCCGAACGGAGTAAACTTTACACTAATCGACCATGGGAGGAGGGGATAGATTTTCTTTTTTCATAGCCCGGCGTATTTATCGGGATACGGATGGAGGGAAGCAGATGTCCCGTCCTGCCGTGCTTATTGCCATGGCAGGTATTGCTCTCGGTTTGGTGGTAATGATTATTACTGTCGCGGTGGTGATTGGCTTTAAGACAGAGGTCCGCAATAAAGTCATAGGCTTCGGATCGCATATTCAAATCAGTAACCTGGATGCTGTGCGCTCGTACGAAACGCATCCGGTACTGGTGAATGATAGCATGATGAACGCGTTGGCGGCTTTTCCCGAAGTGAAACATGTACAGCGTTATTCTACCAAACCCGGCATTATCAAGACCGATGATGCCTTTCTGGGGATTGTATTGAAAGGAGTAGGAGCGGAGTTCGATCCGGAATTCTTCCGCAGCCACTTGCTCGAAGGAGAAGTACCAGTATTCAGTGATACGGTTGCATCGGCCGAAACAGTACTATCCAAAACAATTGCCAACAAGCTGAACTTAAAGCTGGGCGACAAGATTCTTACCTACTTTATCCAAGAGAATGTACGTGTTCGCCCCCTGACGATCAAAGGTATTTATCAAACCAATTTCTCCGAATACGATAACCTGTTTTTGCTGACCGACTTGTACACAGTGAACAAACTCAACAGCTGGAAGCCGGGCCAAGTCAGTGGAGTTGAATTGGAAGTGCGCGATTACAGCCGGTTGGAAGCGACTACGTACGAGATTGCTGCTAATATTGATAACCGGAAAGACAAGTATGGTGGAGTATACTACGTACAGAATATCGAACAACAGAACCCTCAGATCTTTGAATGGCTCTCTTTGTTGGATTTCAACGTTTGGGTCATTCTGATACTGATGACTGGTGTGGCAGGTTTTACGATGATATCCGGATTGCTTATCATCATCATCGAACGCACCAACATGATTGGGGTACTGAAAGCGTTGGGGGCTAATAACTTTACCATACGGAAGGTCTTCCTGTGGTTTTCGGTTTTCCTTATAGGAAAAGGTATGATTTGGGGCAATCTCCTGGGCGGGATTTTCTGTTGGGCGCAGTCGCAATTCGGACTGTTCAAGCTTAATCCTGAAACCTATTATGTCGACACAGTGCCCATATCCATTGATATATGGATCGTTTTACTCATCAATGTAGGCACTCTACTCATTTCTGTCTTGATGCTTCTTGGTCCTTCTTTCCTGATTACCCGCATCAATCCCGCTACTTCCATGCGTTACGAATAAAAGTTAGTATTTCTCGGCAGGAAATTCCAACCGGAACAACTCTTTCTGGGTGGTATTTGAGAAATAGGTATATTGCAGGGTCACTCCGGCATCTTTGTAGGGTTTCATCTCCGGGGTGTTCTTGAGGGCCTCGGGAATGTTCTTCGTCAACTCCGTTTTCAAGGAGGCGATGGAGGTCGAATCTTCATCTAAATTAATCAGCGAATAGAAATAAGCGAAGGTGTTTTTGTCGTCATAATAGGCGGTGCTATCCATCCGGGTCCACTCGTCGATGGCCATGGGGCATTGTTTATTGGTTTGCTCGGAGGCCATTTTGAACATCTTTTGTTTAACTTGCTGACAGGAAGCCAGTGCGAGAACTGCCACGAAGGCAATAAAAATAGTCCTTTTCATATGTCTTTTATTTATAGTGATCGGGCAAAGATAGCCGATAATAGTGAACTTTACAAGAGGTGCATTTGTTTTATTGTCTATCTTTGTACACACTACGAAAAGACAGACGAATCAATATGCGAAATTTTCTAAAAGATTTACGGCGAAAAGATCATAAACGTTATTTAGGAGGATTGGATGTATTCAGGCACATCGGCCCGGGATTGCTGGTAACTGTAGGCTTTATCGATCCGGGCAACTGGGCTTCTAACTTTGCTGCCGGCTCCGGATTTGGCTACTCCTTGTTATGGGTAGTTACACTTTCTACCATCATGCTTATCGTGTTGCAGCACAATGTGGCACATCTAGGTATTGTAACCGGGCTTTGTCTTTCCGAGGCCGCTACGCAATACACCCCCAAATGGGTGTCGCGTCCTATTCTGGGAACAGCAGTATTGGCTTCGATTTCTACTTCCTTGGCCGAGATATTGGGAGGAGCCATTGCCCTTCAGATGTTGTTTGATATTCCCATCTTATGGGGAGCTGTGCTGACCACCCTCTTTGTACTCATCATGCTTTTTACCAATTCGTACAGAAAAATAGAGCGTTCCATCATTGCCTTCGTGTCGGTTATCGGTTTGTCGTTTATATACGAACTGTTTTTGGTCGAAATAGATTGGCCGATGGCCATACGGGGATGGACTACTCCTTCTTTCCCCGAAGGTAGTATGCTTATTATCATGAGTGTGTTGGGAGCGGTGGTGATGCCACACAATTTGTTTCTTCATTCGGAGGTGATCCAGAGTCATGAGTACAATAAAAAAGAGGATGCATCCATTCGGAAAGTGTTAAAGTACGAGCTGTACGATACGCTGTTTTCTATGATTGTGGGTTGGGCTATTAACAGTGCGATGATATTGCTGGCAGCTGCTACTTTCTTCCGAAGCGGAATACATGTGGAAGAGCTGCAGCAGGCAAAATCACTTCTGGAACCATTGCTGGGCAATAATGCCGCCATTGTGTTTGCCTTGGCATTGTTGATGGCCGGTGTGTCTTCTACAATAACAAGCGGCATGGCGGCAGGTTCTATCTTTGCCGGTATCTTTGGCGAGTCATACCATATCAAAGATAGTCACTCGCAATTGGGAGTGGCTATCTCGCTCGGAGTTGCTCTGTTGCTGATCTTCTTTATCGGGAGCCCCTTCAAAGGACTTATCATATCGCAAATGATATTGAGTATTCAGTTGCCTTTTACCGTGTTTCTGCAAGTGGGTCTTACTTCGTCGCGCAAAGTGATGGGCAAGTATGTCAATAGCCGATGGAGTACCTTTGTGCTTTATAGCATTGCAGTCGTTGTCTCCGTCCTGAATATAATGTTATTATTCTCATAAATATAAATCCATAAAGCATGAAAATCATTACTTACAATGTAAATGGCCTGCGTGCGGCTACTGCCAAGGGACTTCCGGAGTGGCTGGCCCAGCAAAACCCGGATGTGTTATGTCTGCAAGAAACCAAGTTGCAACCCGATCAATATCCGGCAGAAGTATACGAAGCATTGGGGTATAAAGCATATCTCTATTCGGCTCAGAAGAAGGGGTATAGCGGAGTGGCTATTCTGACGAAACGCGAACCCGACCACGTAGAATATGGTATGGGCATAGCGGAGTATGATAACGAGGGACGTTTTATCCGGGCCGATTATGGCGATTTGTCCATTGTCAGTGTATATCATCCATCGGGGACAAGTGGTGATGAGCGACAGGCCTTCAAGATGGTTTGGCTGGAAGCCTTTCAGCAATATGTGACGGAGTTGCGAAAACAACGTCCGAATTTAGTTTTGTGCGGCGACTATAATATCTGCCACGAAGCAATCGATATACACGATCCGGTGGGGAATGCTCGTAACAGTGGATTTCTGCCTGAAGAGCGGGAGTGGATGACGCGTTTTCTTTCGGCTGGCTTTGTCGATACTTTCCGGTTGCTTCATCCGCAAAAACAGGAATATACCTGGTGGAGTTATCGCTTCAATTCAAGATCCAAGAATAAAGGATGGCGCATTGACTATTGCATGGTAACCGATCCGGTTTGCCCCATGCTGAATGGAGCAACGATTCTGAGCGATGCCATACATTCCGATCACTGCCCAATGGAATTGGAGATTATTGCATAGGCATATTCTTGTCTACATATTCGTCACGCATAGCAGAGGCCATCATGGCCTCTACGGCGTGCTCCATGCTGTCTTTATAGCGTTGGCGCAATTCCTTCCACTCCCTGAGATTCGAAATAATCTTTTTTTTCGTGGTACTTTTCTTGAAGGCCGAAGGCGGATTCGCGTCGGCATATTCGTCTTTCGATGCTGATTGTATCATGGCTCCAATGGCCGGTTCCAAGTATTCTTTGTATCTGAGTGATTTTTTCATGATTGAATGCATGTGAAGAGTTGTCATATAATAGTAATGCTTAATGTTCGTTTATCTCCGCCATCGCGGAACTCACAGAGGTAAATACCTTGCCAGGTACCCAGATTTAATCGGTGACTTTTAATGGGGATTGTTACCGATGAACCGATTATGGATGCCTTGATATGGGCACTCATGTCATCCGGTCCTTCCAGTACGTGGGTAAAGTAAGAGGCGTTATCGGGAACCAACTTATCGAAAAACGTCTGAAAGTCGTGACGAACATCAGGATCGGCATTTTCGTTGATGGTAATTCCGGCAGAGGTGTGTTTGATAAAGATCATCAAAAGCCCGCTCTCCGGGAGTCCGGGGAGTTTTGTAACAATATCGCGTGTGACGAGGTGGAAGCCACGCGGATAGTGGGGCAACTGAATATCAAACGTAGCAGACATAAATAATAGTAGTTGTATTATAAGCGCTGCAAATATAATTATATTTTTGTACAAAATTAGAGAAAAGGAGATAATTATGATGGAAGATAGAATTTGTAGGGCAGGAGAGCTGTTCAAGAGTGGTTTTAATTGCTCGCAATCGATAGTGGCTGCATTCGCCGATATGTATGGATTTACCGAAGAACAAGCGCTAAAGATGTCGGCTTCTTTCGGCGGAGGTATCGGGCGAATGCGCGAAACCTGTGGCGCCGCCTGTGGGTTGTTTTTATTGGCCGGACTCGAAACCGGGGCTGTAAAAGCCACTGATAAGGAAGGAAAAGCGGCTAACTATGCCTTGGTGCAACAGCTTGCGGCAGAGTTTGCAGCAAGAAACGGCTCTATCAATTGTGGAGAATTGTTGGGTTTGAAAAGAAAGGAGCCTGTTTCGGCACAGCCGGAAGAGCGCACGAAAGAGTATTATGCGAAGCGTCCATGCTCGAAGATTGTTGAAGAAACGGCTAAAATTTGGGTGGAGCATCTTGAAAAAAGAGAAAAAAAGGATGCTAAGTAGCGTTTTTTATTACAAAAAGTGAAAAAAACAACGCTTAATATGTTCTATAACACAAAAATAACTATCTTTGCACCCGGATAAAAACTGAACGCTGGTTTTTCCAGCTGATAAGAAGTATGTCTAACTAAAACTCTAAAGCAAATGTTGAAAGAAAAAGCTGGTGTAATTGCAGGACAGATCTGGAATGCACTGAACGAAACAGAAGGGCTGACAGCCAAACAAATCAAGAAAGCTACAAAGTTAGTTGACAAAGATCTTTTTCTAGGTCTTGGTTGGTTATTGAGAGAAGACAAAATTTCGACTCAGGAAGTTGAGGGTGACTTATTCGTTACATTGAACTAAGGAACGAATTCACTTACGGATAAAAAAATGCGTTGATACATAGTAGTTATGTTATTAACGCATTTTTTTTATTCCAGCATTTGCGTATCTTTGCACCCTGATTTTATTTTAAGCAAACTTTATTGAATGAAGAATATACGGAATTTCTGCATTATCGCACACATTGACCATGGAAAGTCCACGTTGGCCGACCGATTGCTCGAATTTACCCATACCGTACAAATAACCGGCGGACAAATGCTTGATAACATGGACCTGGAGAAAGAGAGAGGTATCACTATCAAGAGTCATGCCATTCAGATGGAGTACGTGTACAATGATGAGAAATATGTACTGAATCTGATCGACACTCCGGGACACGTAGACTTCTCGTATGAGGTATCCCGCTCCATAGCAGCTTGCGAAGGAGCTCTGCTGATTGTAGATGCTTCGCAGGGAGTACAGGCCCAAACCATTTCCAATCTGTATATGGCCATTGAGCACGACCTGGAAATCATACCTGTTATTAATAAATGCGATATGGCAAGCGCCATGCCCGAAGAGGTAGAGGACGAAATCGTGGAATTGCTTGGCTGTAAGCGCGATGAGATTATCCGTGCATCGGGAAAGACCGGCATGGGAATTGAAGAGATCCTGGCAGCCGTTATCAATTATGTTCCCCATCCGGTAGGCGATGAAGAAGCCCCTCTGCAAGCGCTGATCTTTGATTCGGTGTTTAATTCATACCGTGGAATCATTGCCTATTTTAAGATTACCAATGGAGTGATCCGTACAGGCGATAAAGTAAAGTTCTTCAATACCGGTAAAGAGTATGATGCCGACGAAATCGGTGTATTGAAAATGGACATGCTTCCCCGGCAGGAATTGCGCACGGGAGATGTGGGTTACATTATATCGGGTATCAAAACCTCCAAGGAGGTGAAGGTAGGCGATACCATTACCCATATCAGCCGTCCTTGCAGCAAGGCCATCTCCGGTTTTGAAGAGGTAAAGCCGATGGTATTTGCCGGTGTGTATCCCATTGAACCGGAAGATTACGAAGACCTGCGCTCGTCGTTGGAGAAATTACAGTTGAACGATGCTTCGTTAACCTTCCAGCCCGAGTCATCGCTGGCTTTAGGGTTCGGTTTCCGTTGCGGCTTCCTCGGATTGCTTCACATGGAGATTGTGCAGGAACGTCTCGACCGGGAGTTCGATATGAATGTCATCACCACAGTGCCCAACGTTTCTTATCAGATATACGACAAGCATGGGAATATGACCGAGGTGCACAACCCCGGCGGTATGCCCGAGCAAACCTTGATCGACCACATCGAAGAACCTTATATCAAAGCTTCCGTCATAACCGCCACTGACTACATCGGCTCTATCATGACACTCTGTCTGGGCAAGCGCGGAGAGTTGGTGAAGCAGGAGTATATCTCGGGCAACCGGGTGGAGATTTATTACAACATGCCTCTGGGTGAGATTGTAATCGATTTCTACGACAAGCTGAAGAGTATTTCGAAAGGGTATGCTTCGTTCGACTATCAGATGGCAGGATTCCGTCCGTCGAAGCTCATTAAACTCGATATCTTGTTGAACGGGGAGCCGGTAGATGCCTTGTCTACCCTGACGCACGTGGACAATGCTTACGATCTGGGTCGCCGCATGTGCGAGAAGCTGAAAGAACTTATCCCACGGCAGCAGTTCGATATTGCTATTCAGGCGGCCATCGGAGCCAAGATCATCTCCCGCGAAACAATTAAGGCTGTCCGTAAGGATGTGACTGCGAAATGCTACGGCGGTGATATCAGCCGTAAACGGAAGCTGCTCGAAAAGCAGAAAAAAGGGAAAAAGCGAATGAAGCAGATTGGTAACGTAGAAGTACCGCAGAAAGCTTTTCTTGCTGTGCTCAAACTGGATTGATATATCAAAGTGCTTTGCCTGGGACGAACCGGCAAAGCGCTTTTTTTGTTTTGTATATATATAGTAACTGAATCTTTAATTAAAATCTTATTTTATGACCGCTATCAAAGAAGTCTGGAAACGTTTTTCAGCGATGCACATAACGGCCAGTATCATTTTATTTCTTACAGCATTGGCTGCTGCTGTCATCGCTAACTCTCCGGCAGGACCTGCTTATCAGGAATTTCTTTCGCATGAACTTCATTTCCGGATAGGCGACTTTAATCTCTTTTCGCATGGGGGAGAACCTCTGACCTTCCTTCAGTTTATTAATGATGGATTGATGACGGTCTTCTTTCTTTCGGTTGGCCTGGAAATCAAACGCGAACTGCTTGTGGGCGAACTCTCTTCCTTCCGGAAAGCAGTGCTCCCTTTCATTGCCGCTTGTGGTGGTATGGTGCTTCCGGTAGCCGTTTATTCATTGATTTGTCCTCCCGGCACCGAAGGTGCACAGGGTCTGGCTATTCCGATGGCTACCGATATTGCCTTTTCGCTCGGAGTGTTAAGCTTGTTTGGCTCACGGGTTCCTTTGTGCCTGAAAATATTTCTTACTGCATTTGCGGTGGTCGATGACATCGGGGGAATATTGGTGATAGCGCTCTTTTACAGTTCGCATGTGGCTTATGGATATCTGCTTGTGGCGGCTGTGCTCTATCTGATACTCTTCATCGTCGGAAAGTTTATGACAACCAACAAGCTCTTTTTCATGATTCTGGGAGTTGCCATCTGGTACCTGTTCCTCCAGTCGGGTGTACACAGTACCATTGCCGGCGTGCTGCTGGCATTTGCGGTGCCTGCCCGTCCGCAACTGAATGTACACAAGTATCTGGAACGTATGAAACTTATTCTCAATACATTTCCCGAGGAGACGGCGAAGGATGGAGACATTGTGCTTTCCAACCGTCAGATAGCAAGGTTGAAGTTACTCGAGTCTGCTTCCGACCGTGTGATCAGTCCGCTGCAGTCGTTGGAAGATAACCTGCATGGAGTAGTGGGGTACCTTATTCTTCCTATGTTTGCTTTTGTCAATGCCGGAGTGATATTCGCAGGAGGCGGAGATATTGTCGGCAATGTGAGTGTGGCTATCGCTTCGGGATTGTTGTTGGGTAAGTTTCTAGGGATATTTTCGTTTACCTGGCTGGCAGTCAAAAGCGGTATTACCTCTATGCCACGCGGTATGAACTGGAAGAATATTGCCGGGGTCTCGCTATTAGGCGGTATAGGGTTTACGGTATCCCTGTTCATTACCAATCTCTCGTTTGGAGGAAATGATCCCGAATTACTGAATCAGGCCAAGTTTGGCGTACTTGCCGGAACGATTATATCCGGGCTTCTGGGGATGATTGTACTGAGCCGGGTATTACCAAAACATGATAAAAAGTTAACAAATAGGTGAGGTGATGTGGAAAAATCGTATATTTGGCAACATTATTAATCATTTTAAAACAAGAAGATTATGACATTGATTATTGTTTTAGTGGCTATTGCTGTTTTAGCCATATTTTTTATCTCCAGCTATAATTCGTTGGTAAAGTTACGTAACAACCGGGAGAACGCTTTTGCCGATATCGACGTACAGTTGAAGCAACGTCACGACCTGATTCCCCAGTTGGTGGAAACTGTAAAGGGATATGCCGGACATGAGAAAGATACTTTGGAACGCGTGATCAATGCACGTAACGGAGCCATGGCCGCCCGTACCATCGACGATAAGATTGCTGCCGAGAATGTACTTACTTCCGCTCTTTCCGGACTGCGGGTAACGCTTGAGGCTTATCCGGACTTGAAGGCTAACCAGAACTTCCTGCAACTGCAAGAAGAGATTTCGGACGTAGAGAATAAGCTGGCTTCCGTTCGCCGCTACTTCAACTCGGCTACCAAGGAACTGAACAATGCCGTCGAAACATTCCCGTCGAATATCGTGGCAGGTATGTTCGGCTTCCGCCGCGAAATCATGTTCGACCTGGGCGGACAGCGTGCTTCGTACGAAGAAGCTCCCAAAATCAAGTTCTAACGTATGGAATATGTAGGAATACAGACACAACAGAGTAGGAACAACGTTCGTTCGTTACTCCTGCTTTGTTTATTTCCCTGCTTGGTGATAGGGTTGGTCTTTGCTTTTTGCTACTTGCTCACCTGGTTCACGGTCGGGCACGATCAGTATGCACAGGAAGTAAACCTTATGCAGAGTGCCACGGGGATGTTTGTACAAGTGGCTCCAGTGGCATTGGGAGCAGTGCTTCTGTGGTTCGTCATTGCTTATTTCGCCAATACGAGCATCATCAAGGCGGCCACCAGCTCGCACTCCCTGGAGCGCAAAGAGAACAAACGGGTGTACAACTTAGTGGAGAACCTGTGCATGTCGCAAGGAATGAAGATGCCGAAAGTCAATGTCATTGAAGACAACTCGCTGAATGCCTTTGCCAGCGGCATCAACGAGCGTACGTATACCGTCACCCTTTCCAGGGGAATCATTGAGAAACTCGACGACCAGGAGTTGGAAGGAGTGATCGCTCATGAGTTGAGCCATATCCGTAACCGTGATGTGCGACTGCTTATCGTGTCGATTGTATTTGTGGGCATCTTTGCCATGGTGGCTGAGATAGCCATGAAGACTGTGTTTTATTCCGGCCGGGTACGTTCGAGCCGCAACAGTAAAGATAATGGCGGCGCTATTATCATTATTTTGTTGGTGGCGGCGCTTGCTGCTATCGGCTTCCTGTTTGCCTCCCTGATGCGTTTCGCCATTTCCCGGAAAAGAGAGTATATGGCCGATGCCGGTGCTGCCGAGATGACGAAAAATCCGCAGGCGTTGGCAAGCGCTTTGCGTAAGATTTCAAACGATCCCGATATTGAAGCAGTGACAAGAGAAGACGTAGCCCAGCTATTTATCGAGCATCCGGGTAAGCATGTCAAAGGTTTCTTCAGTTCGTTTAACGGGTTGTTTGCTACCCATCCGCCTATCGCAAAACGAATCAGTACGCTGGAACAGTTCTGATTTCCGGTAGTAAACGTCGTTTTCACAGGCAGTAAACGCTATTCTCACAGGTAGATATCGCCTGTAACACGTAATCAAACAATCATTCTTCCAGTATGAAAAGTTTCTGTCCACCCGGGTGTACGACCGCTCTACACCCGGGTGGACAGCTGTTATACACCCGGGTGTACGCGGCCTGTACACCCGGGTGTAGCAAGATCTTTCTTCCTTTGAAATCAATCGGTTCCTCGCTTGTAATCAAGATGATGATACGAAGAAGCAACTATGTTCTCAGTACCATTGGGGAGCTTTCCTCTGACTATCAGTGAACTAACAAAATAGGTGCGTGAGAGGTGCGTGAGAGAAAATGAGGCCTCTCACGCACCTCTAATGCCGATGAATAAAGGGTTTGAGCACAACCGCGCGACTGCGGGGGATGTTTTTTACACTTCTTGGGGGAATAGTTGGCGTTTATTCCTCTTCGTCCAATGCTTCCAGGGGAAGTATTTTCCGGCTTTCTTCCTGGGGTAGCTCCGTTACCTGGCGGAGACGGCGTTCGATGGCACGTGTACGTACTCCCATGACTTCTTCCAGTTGGTCACCAGCAGTTTGCAGGTTTTTCTGCACTTTCTCCAGTAATCCGCCGAACTTGTTGAACTCCGTCTTTACGGCACCCAGTACCGTCCATACTTCGCTGGTGCGCTTCTGTATGGCCAGTGTGCGGAATCCCATTTGCAGACTGTTGAGGATGGCGCCCAGGGTTGTCGGTCCGGTGACTACAATCTTGTACTCTTTCTGCAAGGTTTCTACGAGCGATGTGCGGCGGATCACTTCCGCGTATATGTTTTCGAAGGGGAGGAACAGGATGGCAAAGTCCGTTGTAAAGGGCGGATCTACATACTTGTCGTGTATATCTTTTGCCATCTTCTTGATGGTGAGTTCCAGCTGACGGCCCGATGATTCGATGAGCGAAGCCTCGCCTGCTTCGAAGGCATCTATGTACTGCTCGTATATGTCTTTGGGGAATTTGGCGTCGATGGGCAGATACACCGTACTGTCGGCATCGTCCTTGCCCGGCAGCTTGATGGCGAACTCTACGAACTCCGTACCGTTTTTCTTCGTTTTCACGTTTGCGTCGTACTGTTCCGGGCTTAGCATCTGTTCCAGCAAGGCGCCTAATTGCACTTCACCGAAGGTACCGCGCATCTTTACATTGCTCAGCACCCGTTTCAGTCCGCCTACATCCTGTGCCAGGCTCTTCATCTCGCCCAGTCCCTTTTGTACATTCTCCAACTGCGAACGTACGATCTCGAACGATTGCCCGATGCGCTCGTTCAACGTCTTCTGTAGTTTCTCTTCCACCATCAGGCGCATGTCGTCCAGTCGCTTCTCGGTCGACTGAACCAGCCTTTCTTGTTGCTGTGCCATCAGGTCGAAGCGTTGACGCTGTGCTTCCTGTAGCTGGCGGATGCTTTGGCTTTGCGACTCCTGCAACCGTTGCATGTTCTGATTCAGCGTTTCCTGCATCTGCTGCATGGATATCCCGATGGACTGCGTGAGTTCCATCCGGAGCCCACGGATACTGCGGTCCAGCTCTTCCCGGTTTTCCTGCATCTGCTGGCGAAGGGCGTTTTGAAGTTGTTCGGCCTGGCTGCTATCTTTCTTTGTCAGTTGCAGTATTACGAGCAGCATCAATAATACGGTACTGAGTATGAGCAGGGCAAGTTCCATAGCGGCGAGTGTTAGTAGGTTAGTATCTCATTTCCTGTTTCGGTGATCAGGATCATGTGTTCCCATTGGGCCGATGGAAGCCCGTCGTCGGTGCAGACTGTCCATTCGTCGGCTTCGTCTACGAATACTTCGAACGTTCCCATGTTGATCATCGGTTCGATGGTGAAAGTCATTCCCGGTACGATCATCATCCCTGTACCGCGTTTGCCGAAGTGCTCCACATCGGGCTCTTCGTGGAAGGCGATGCCTACGCCATGTCCGGCCAGGTCGCGCACCACACTGTAACCGTTCTTCTCGGCATGTTCCTGAATGGCTGCACCGATATCGCCTAAGCGTGCCCACGGTTGGGCTGCGGCAATACCTATCTCTAAGCACTCCTTGGTGACCTGTACCAGTCGTTGCTTCTCCGGACTCACTTCGCCGATCATGAACATACGGGAAGCGTCGGAGAAATACCCGTTGTAGATGGTCGAAACATCTACATTGACAATGTCGCCGTTGCGCAGGAATTCTTTTCCGGATGGAATGCCGTGGCATACTACGTCATTGATGCTGACGCAGACACTTTTCGGAAAACCTTCGTAGTTGAGTGGGGCGGGGATGGCGCCTTGGGCGGTGGTGAAGTCGTATACCAGCCGGTCTATCTCTTCGGTCGGCATACCTTCGCGGATATGTTGGGCCACATGGTCGAGTACAGCCGTGTTGATACGTGCACTGGCGCGTATGCCTTCGAGTTGTTCGGGCGTGCGGAGCAGTTTACGGAAGGGTAGCTTTACACCCTGTTTACGATATTGTTGGATGCGTTTTTCCACCTCATCCGAATAAGAGGGAGGAGTGAAGCGGACGTTTTTAAAGAAATTCTTCATGAACCTGTTGTTTTAGGATTGAAGAAACAAAAGTACAGGTTTATTTTTTAATCCTTCGACAGAACGTCCCAGAATCTTTGTGGCAGGTGAATGTTTTCCGATCCATACCTTATTAAAATAGATTTCTGCCTATCCACCAACAGACAACAAGAATGAAATATCCCCAAATGAACTTGAGGTTGTGCAAGCGGGTGTATAATTGAGGGTTACGTTTCCGGGTACATTCGGCATAGAAGAGTGCGCCGACGATGGGCAGTGAGATGACCAGTAACGCGTTGAATTTGAATGCTTCGACTATATCGAAGTGAAGCAGTTGATGAATGGCTCTTTGTGAGCCGCATCCCGGACATTTCAGTCCGGTAAGCATCAGGAAAGGGCATTTGGGGAACAGTGCATTATGGCTTGGGTTGAGAAAAAAATAACATCCCCCAAGCACAATAACTACGACTACTCCCCAAATCCACTTTTTCACTTTACATGTTGCCTAAGAGGGCAGCCAATGTTGCTCCGTAAATGATCATATAGATAATGATACCTGCAATACCTACGAAGAAACCGATTTTGGTCCATTTACCAGCATCTTTACTCGCTTGTAAAGCTTCGTCATATTTACCTGATGCATGCAGTGAACTAACTTTCGATGCAAATACGATTCCTGCGATACCGAATGGCAAGCAGCAGAACAGGGTTACCAGAATAGATTCCAGCATCCATGTCTTCGGACAAATGTTTGATTCCATAAAAATTAAATATTAAGTTGATTAATTAAAGTGATGCTCCTGCAATGGCTACAACAATAATGAACAAGATGTAGAGAGCTCCGAAACCAAGAGTCAGGAAGAATCCCCAGAGTGTCCATCGTTTCGCTTGTTCGGAATAATACATCGCCATCTCGTATTGTTTGTTGTTGTAGTACGATTCTACTTTTGTAGCATTAACGATGCCTATAATACCGAGCGGCAGGCAGCAGAGGCATGTTACCAGAATCGATTCGACCAACCATGTTTTGGGAGGGAAGTGCATCTGTTGTTGTTGCTTGGGAGTTTCGGGCGGCATTTGGTCTAATAATGCCCGGAGTTCGTCCATCTCGCCGGCTTCTGTCCAGTCGTCCATGCCTACTCTCCATATCAATGTGCGGTGAGTGATGTTCTTGCGCGACAGTTCTTCCGTGGTGTACGGACCTTGCTTGGCGTTGTTAACAATGATGTAATATTCCATGATTACTATTTTAGAGTGGCCAAATTTAGGAATATTTGTGGAATAATCAAAAAAAATAACGTGAAATAGCATTTGTTTATCTCTGTATGGCCTGCCATTAGGTCTCTTAATCCCATGTTCGTAGGGGGTACCGGCATTGTTCGTAGAGGGAGATAGCTTTTGATCTACGAGGCAGATACCTTTGTTTTAAAAGGGTCGATGTACGAGATGTACATCTCATACGGTACCAGATGTGCATCTCGTGCTGCTCCAGATGTACATCTCGTACACTGATAGTCGAGTTTCATAAGCAGGGTCGTAGAGAATCGTATGCTTGCTCTACGTATAAATGATACAAGCTTTATTCCATGCAAAAAAACAGTAGTGCATTAGGTGTATTATTGCTTCGCTTCGTATTTATTGGAAACAGCTCCAATAGTATGGATGACTGTTCATTTTTTCAATAGGTTTTTTTTGATGGTAAAAAGGTTGTTCAGGATAATAACATGGGAAATAAAAAGAAAGTATATAATATGAAGAAGAATCTTTTAGGAACGATTGTTTTGGTGGGATTGATCACGGCTTGTGCCCCTCGCCAGGCAGAGGAGTTCTGTGTAGACACGGCTCTCGACTATTGCGCCGCACAAACGCAACGTACGTTGGTGGAACTCCGAGGCGATTCGGGCATCGACTATACGTTGATGCCGCGCAACATAGCCGACAGTCTCACTTATTGGCATTGTCGCAAAGCTACTAAAGAAGAGTGGTGCGCAGGGTTCTGGCCGGGGGTGTTGTGGTACGATTACGAATACACCCGTGACGAGAAGATCAAGGCCGAAGCGGAGAAGTTTACTGCCTCCCTGCAATTCTTGTCGCAGATTCCGGCCTACGATCACGATCTGGGTTTCCTGGTGTTTTGCAGTTACGGTAACGGTTACCGGTTGACGAAGAATCCGGAATACCGCCAAGTGATCCTTGACACGGCCGACTCGCTGGCTACGCTCTTCAACCCCAGGATAGGAACCATTCTGTCGTGGCCGCGTGAACGGGAACCGCGTAACTGGCCGCACAACACTATCATGGACAACCTCATCAACCTCGAAATGCTGTTCTGGGCAGCCAAGAACGGGGAGAACAAGTGCCTGTACGATATTGCCGTGGCACATGCCGACCGCTCGATGAAAGCTTTGTTCCGTCCGGACTATACCAGTTATCACGTAGCTATATTCGATACCATTACAGGTGATCAGATTAAGGCCGTCACCCACCAGGGATACAGCGATAATTCGATGTGGGCGCGTGGTCAGGCATGGGCCATCTACGGATACACCATGATTTACCGGGAGACGAAAGACCCGAAATACTTAGACTTCGCCCAACGGGTGTCTGATGTGTATCTGGATCGATTGCCGGCTGACTATGTTCCTTACTGGGATTTCAGTGCTCCGGGTATACCCGATGCACCGCGCGATGCTTCGGCTGCCGCCATCATTGCTTCGGGATTGCTCGAACTGTCGACATACCTGCAGGGCGAACGTGCCGACAAGTATCGCCAGGCTGCCGAAAAAATGCTTACCAGCCTTAGCTCGGATAAGTATCAAAGCCGGAAGAGTAAGCCGTCGTTCCTGCTCCACAGCACCGGTCACTGGCCCAATAACTCAGAAGTAGATGCTTCCATCATCTATGCCGATTATTATTACATCGAAGCATTGCTCCGGTTGAAGCGATTGGACGAAGGAAAAACTATCTTTGCAGAATTAAGAAAATAGTTTGCCATGAATAAGAAACTTGTGACAATAGCACTTTGTGCTGCTATCTCGGCTACCCTCAGCGCCCAGTCTGTGTACCCCGGACAACATGCCGGGAAGATAAAAAAAGAAACCGTAGCACCTATCCGGGTCGAAAGTTTCGACTTGAAGGATGTCCGGCTGTTGCCCAGTCGCTTCCGCGAAAACATGATGCGCGACTCGGCCTGGATGACATCTATCGACGTAAACCGTCTGCTCCATAGTTTCCGGAACAATGCCGGGGTATGGGCCGGACGCGAAGGGGGCTATATGACGGTCAGGAAACTGGGCGGATGGGAATCACTGGACTGCGAACTTCGCGGACATACTACCGGACATTTGTTGTCGGCCTACGCATTGATGTACGCTGCTACCGGCAGTGAAGTGTTCAAACTCAAAGGCGATAGCCTGACGGCCGGTTTGGCCGAAGTGCAGCAAGCATTGGGCAATGGTTACCTGAGCGCCTTTCCCGAAGAACTGATCAATCGCAATCTTCGCGCCACCAGCGTATGGGCGCCGTGGTACACGCTTCACAAACTCTTCTCCGGCCTGATAGACCAGTATCTTTATACGGACAATCAGCAGGCGCTTGATGTCGTGACGCGCATGGCCGGCTGGGCATACAATAAGCTGAAGCCCATCGACGAAGCCACCCGCCAAAAGATGATACGCAATGAGTTCGGTGGTGTGAACGAATCGTTCTACAATCTGTATTCCATCACGGGCGACGAACGCCATCAGTGGCTGGCTCAGTTCTTCTACCACAACGATGTCATCGACCCGTTGAAAGCACTCCGCGACGATCTGGGAACGAAACATACCAATACATTCATCCCCAAAGTGATAGCCGAAGCCCGTAATTACGAGCTGACCAATAATGAAACGAGCCGCAACCTGTCCGATTTCTTCTGGCACACGATGATCGATCATCATACGTATGCTCCTGGGAGTTGCAGCGACAAAGAACACTATTTCGACCCGCATCAGTTCTCCAAGCATCTGACGGGCTATACGGGGGAGACATGCTGTACTTATAATATGTTGAAACTGAGTCGTCACCTGTTCTGCTGGACGGCTGATGAAGCCATAGCCGGTTATTACGAACGGGCGTTGTACAACCATATCCTCGGCCAACAAGATCCCGAAACCGGCATGGTGGCTTACTTCCTGCCGCTGCTCTCCGGTTCGCACAAAGTATATAGCACGAAGGAAAACTCCTTCTGGTGTTGTGTGGGAAGCGGTTTCGAGAATCATGCCAAATATGGAGAAGCCATCTATTACCACAATGATAAAGGTATCTATGTCAATCTCTTCATCCCATCGCAGGTAAGTTGGAAAGAAAAGGGAATGACCATCCGTCAGGAAACAGCTTTTCCTGCTGAGGAGACTACTTCGCTGATCATACACGCCGATAAACCGGTAACAACGACAGTGTATTTACGCTATCCGTCGTGGAGCGAAAAGGTTACTGTAGCTGTCAACGGTAAAAAGGTTTCCGTAACGCATAAGCCGGGTTCGTACATCGCCGTTACCCGTCAGTGGAAAGAAGGCGACCGCATCGAAGCCACGTATCCGATGAAGCTGCAATTAGAGCCGACACCCGACAATCCGAAGAAAGCAGCTTTGCTTTATGGACCGTTGGTATTGGCGGGTGCATTGGGCACGGAGGGGATGCAAGCTCCGGCTCCTTATTCCGATCCGGCCTTGTACAACGACTACTACACGTACAATTATCATATTCCCACAGGGCTAAATACTTCCTTGCAGATCGACCCCAGGAATCCCGGCCGTACGGTGCAGCGGGTAGGGAAGGAGTTGAAGTTTACTACTCCGCAAGGCGATCAGATCGAACCGTTGTACAATGTGCATCGTCAGCGGTATGTGGTTTATTGGGATTTGAAGTAATACGAAATGAAAAAACTTTTTGTATTAACCGTTTGCATGGTTGTTGCTACACACCAACTGCATGCGCAATATGTTTCCGATGTCTGGGTATCCGACCAAAAGGACGGCACGTATATCAACCCCGTACTTCATGCCGACTATTCCGATCCGGATGTTTGTGCAGTAGGCGATGATTTCTATATGACTGCCTCCAGCTTCGGATGCACTCCTGGTCTTCCCATTCTGCATTCGAACGACCTTGTCAATTGGCGGTTGGTGAATTATGCATTGAAAGAGATCGAACCGACAGCGTTCTTCAACCTTCCGCAACATGGCAAAGGAGTGTGGGCGCCCTCTATCCGCCACCACAAAGGCGAGTACTACATCTACTGGGGCGATCCGGATTTCGGCATCTTCCTCGTGAAAACCAAGAATCCGCAAGGCGAGTGGGAAAAACCTGTACTGGTGAAAGCCGGCAAAGGAATGATAGACCCTACTCCGCTGTGGGACGATGACGGTAAGGTGTATCTTGCACATGCCTGGGCAGGAAGCCGGGCCAAGTTCAACAGTACCATTGTGGTATGCGAACTGAATGCAGCAGGTACACAGGTGATCAGTGCTCCCGTGCTTGTGTTCGATGGAAATGACGGGGTGAACCATACCATCGAAGGACCGAAGTTCTACAAGCGCAACGGCTATTACTACATCTTTGCTCCGGCAGGAGGGGTGGAAACGGGTTGGCAAATAGTGCTTCGTTCACGAAATGTATACGGCTCATACGAATCGAAAATAGTCATGACACAAGGAAAGTCGGATATCAATGGCCCGCATCAGGGAGCTTGGGTAGATACCAACACCGGCGAGTCATGGTTTGTCCATTTTCAGGATAAGGCGATGTACGGTCGTATCATCCATCTCAACCCAATGAAGTGGGTCAACGACTGGCCTGTCATCGGCGAAGATAAGGATGGCGACGGTTGCGGTACTCCCGTACGGCGATACAAGAAACCAAATGTAGGCAAAACGTACCCCATAGAAACTCCGGCGGAGAGTGATGAATTCAATACCCGTCATTTGGGATTGCAGTGGGAGTGGCATGCCAACTATCAGGATACGTTCGGCTTTACGTCCGACCTTGGTTTTATCCGTCTGTACGGACATATCCAGTCGAAAGAGTTTGTGAATTTCTGGGAAGTGCCCAACCTGCTGTTGCAGAAGTTCATGGCAGAAGAATTCACGGCAACCACCAAACTGAAGGTGTGTGCCAAAGCAGACGGGCAGCAGTCCGGACTCATTGTCATGGGGTGGGATTACTGTTATATCGGAGTGGAAAAGGAAGGAGAAAAGTTCGTCCTGAAGCAGGTAACCTGCAAGGATGCCGAGCAGGGAAATCCGGAAACGATCACCCGCCTGGCCGAATTGCCCTACAGCCGGAAGTTCGAAGCGGGCCTTTATCCCAATTACGAACGCGAAATCTACCTGCGTGTGCAGGTGGCAAAAGGAGGAATCTGCCGTTTCAGTTATAGTCAGGATGGAAAGAAATTCCAATCGATCGGTACGCCGTTTACAGCCCGGCAAGGGAAATGGATCGGGGCGAAAGTCGGTTTATTCAGTACCACACCGCATGGTAAAGAAAGGGGATGGGTAGATGCCGACTGGTTCCGTATAGGTAAATAACTGTGAGAGAATGGTCTGAATTTGGACTAAAGCATAGAAAAAAGGAGGGTGTTGTAGATATTTATCTTAATTAATCGTAACTTTGTCGAAATTTCAACCAGTTGAGCAAAATGAAACAGAAAAACGTATTACTATTGGCTGCATCCCTCTTACTGTGGACAGCCTGCGAAAAGAATCTCTATGCAGAAGCAGAGTATGCGATTGATAGCAAGTACACAATGCAGGAATCTTATGAAGTGCCTTTGCAAAGTGGAAAGGTAACGGTAGTGACCATGGGTACAGACACCCTGGCTGTCACAGATATGGCATTGACTATCCAGATTCCGGTAGGGGCAAATATTACATCGCGTGCCGATGACGGCGACGTGCAGGTGGCATATGTGGAATATGCTGCATTGCCGGAATTTAAGGAAGGAACGTTTGTTGCAACCGGCGTGGGTACATACTTGTTCGAAGATTCCCGCCAGGCCGATTATGACTACAACGATGCGATACTCCATGTAAAGCATTCGGTGAAAGGTTCTTCTGACGGTAAACGGTATTTTGAGATCAAAGTCCGGGGAGTAGCCTTGGGAAGCATCAAAACAATCGGTTTCGGATTCACCGATCTGAATGGGGTAGACTATGACTTGTTAAGTAATATACGCCGTGATTTATTTGGAGGACGCAGTGGATTCATCAATACCGAAGCCGGACAACCGTTTGTTGCCGGTATCGTGTCCGACGGCTCTGATGACGAATACGTGAACGCCAGCCCATTCCCATATAGCATCGTACATAAGAGAGTGGAGAAAACCACTACGGAAGAAGACAGGCGTATGCTTACCGGTTATCTTCTTTTCGATCCTATTTTGACCACAAGCCCTTCGGTTGGCGGGGTAGAAAACAGCCAGAACTTGAAGTTCTACATCAAGAGCGAAGGAGAAAAGTTATATGTAGGCGAATATAATAAGAATCTGAATGGCGCACTTCCTTATGGTATTCGTGTGGTGGAAACTCAAAACTACTATCCGTTGGAGAAGGTAAATATTCATTTGGCTTTCCCGAAGTTTATGGAGTGGATAAAGACAGGTGTGGATAATAAATGGAATTCTGAGGCCAATACATCTACTGCCAATTGTTACGGTCGTCTCGAGTCGAGTGCGATGTGGCGGTTTTAATTCAATATGCATCCAAACAAAAAAGGCTGTCCGTGCAGGGCAGCCTTTTTTGTTTGGATAAGTTGTAACTCATTATCAGCAAGAGCAGAACGGTTCAATGTCGCCATACTGTGTAGGCAACAGGTTACGGTCGCCGAACGTATTATCAATGCGGGCTACATTCACCCAGAACTTGTTATCACGTACGCTTTCTATCGGATAAGCAGCTTTTTCGCGGGAGTAAGCATGTGTCCAGTTATCGCCCACTACTTCATATTCCGGGTGCGGCGCGTTCACCAGTACATTGTCCTCTTTCGAAGCTGTGCCGTTCTTCACTTCCTGAATCTCTTCCCAGATAGTAAGCATCACGTGGATAAAGTTATCCAGTTCGGCTAAGCTTTCGCTTTCCGTAGGTTCTATCATCAATGTGCCGTGTACGGGGAACGAAAGTGTAGGAGCATGGTAACCGTAGTCCATCAGGCGTTTGGCTATATCGTTTTCGCTGATACCTGTCTCTTCCTGTATCTTCCGGCATTCCAGAATCATTTCGTGACCTACGAAGCCATTCGCTCCGCGATATACAATGCCATACGTATCGTCTAAGTAAGCAGCCATGTAGTTGGCATTCAGAATAGCAATCTTGGTAGCCATTGTCAAACCTTCGGTACCCATCATGCGGATGTAGCCGTAGGTAATGGGCAGTACGCCCGCGCTTCCGTAAGGAGCAGCCGAAACCTGATTAGCCGGATTATCGAATAGGGTATGGCCGGGCAGGAAGGGCAACAAATGCTTGGCCACACAAATAGGGCCGACACCCGGACCGCCACCGCCGTGCGGTATGGCAAAGGTCTTGTGCAAGTTCAGGTGGCACACATCGGCGCCTATGAATCCCGGGTTGGTGAGTCCCACCTGTGCGTTCATATTTGCACCGTCCATATACACCTGTGCGCCACATTCATGAATGATGCGGCAGATCTCCACGATCTCCGTTTCGAAGATACCGTGTGTGGAAGGATAGGTGATCATCAGGGCAGCCAGATCGTCGCGGTTGGCTTCGGCTTTGGCGCGAAGGTCGTCCATGTCTACATTACCCTGGGCATCGCATGCACAAGTCACTGTCGTGAAACCGGCCTGGATAGCCGATGCCGGATTGGTACCGTGAGCCGATGCGGGGATCAATACTTTCTTGCGATGTCCCTGACCGATGCTTTCCAGATAACTGCCGATGACACGCAGTCCGGCATACTCGCCGCTTGCACCCGAGTTGGGTTGCAGGCTGGTTCCGGCAAATCCGGTGATGGTAGCCAGGTACTTCCCGAGGTTGCCTATCAGCTCCTGATAACCGGGTACCTGATCTTCGGGAACCAGCGGATGGATATTGGCAAGTCCGGGCGTAGTCAATGGCAGCAGTTCGGAAGCGGCATTCAGTTTCATGGTACATGAACCGAGCGAGATCATCGATTGTGCCAACGAAATATCTTTCCGGTCGAGGCGCTTGATGTAGCGCATCATCTCCGTTTCGGTGTGGTATTTGTTGAACGATTCATGCGTTAGGTAATCGCTGGTACGTTTCATACTTTTCTCTATGACCGATACGGCAGGGATGGCTTCCGTCTTGGGGAAGTCTTGCCCGGCAGCGATGGCGAAGATGGAAAGCAGTACATTGGCTGCGGAGGCATCCGTTGTTTCGTCGATGCTTATACCTATGTCTCCATTGTCGAAATAGCGGAGATTCACCCGTTTGCTCAGGGCGATGGTCTGTATCTGACGGGCCGAAATATGATCGGGTGTGGTAAACCTCAACGTATCGAAGTACTGCGTATTTACTTGCCCGTAACCCAGTTGGCAGATTTGTTTTTCAAGGTAAACCGTTGTGGCGTGGATTTGCGAAGCAATACGCCGGATACCTTCCTGCCCGTGGTAAGCGGCATAGAATCCGGCCATGGTAGCCAGCAATGCTTGGGCAGTACATATATTGGAGGTAGCTTTTTCGCGTTTGATATGCTGTTCGCGCGTTTGCAATGCCATGCGGTAACAACGTTTGCCGTATTTGTCTTTAGACAGGCCGATGATACGTCCGGGAACCATGCGCTTGAACTCGTCGCGGGTAGCGAAATAACCGGCCGACGGACCGCCATAGAACAACGGGATACCGAAACGTTGGGTACTTCCGAATACTACATCCGCTCCCCATTCGCCGGGAGGAACGAGTAGCGCCAGACTCAGGATGTCGGCAGCTACGGCTACTTTACAGTCGGCTGCATGTGCTTTGGCGGTGAGTTCGCTGTAGTCGTTCACCCGGCCGTTTCCGTCGGGATATTGTACCACACAGGCATATACGTCGGGGGTGAATTCGAACTCTGTGTATTTGGCTACGCGCAGTTCGATGCCTTGCGGCAGGGCGCGTGTGTGCATCACTGCGAGCGTTTGCGGGAAAATGGCTTCGTCTACCAGCACTACATTGGCATTGCTTTTCTGTTGCGGACGGCTGCGCAGAGCATATAGCATGGCGATGGCTTCGGCGCCTGCCGTTGCTTCGTCGAGCAATGAGCAGTTGGCCAGCGGCATGGCCGTGAGGTCGCACACGGCTGTCTGGAAGTTCATCAACGCTTCGAGGCGCCCTTGCGATACTTCGGCCTGATAGGGTGTATACGAAGTGTACCACACCGGGTTCTCGAATACATTGCGTTGGATGACAGCGGGGGTGATGGTATCATACCAACCCATACCGATATAGGAGGCGAATACCTGGTTCTTGCCTGCCAGTTCGGCAATGTGTTTACTATATTCGTACTCCGTTAGTGGAGCGGGCAGGTTGAGTGCCTCGTTCAATCGAATATTGGTGGGGAGGGTTTTATCGATCAGCTCGTCGAGGGTGGCCACACCTATCTTGCTGAGCATAAGCTCAGTATCTTTCTTACTGATGCCGATATGGCGGCAAGCTAATGAATCTTTTGTCATATTAGATCGGTATTAATTGTTTATATTATGCTCTGAAAAATGGGTTTTCCACCTTTTCGATGCCGATGGTGGTAGGTGCGCCATGGCCGGGATAGACTACCGTGTCATTGGGCAGGACAAACAGGCGGCTGCAGATATGTTCTTTCAGTTCGTCGAAGTTACCTCCCGCCAGATCGGCACGGCCGATGCTGCCCTGGAAGAGTACATCGCCGGAGAACATACAATTGTCTTCCTTACAATAAAATACAAGGCTGCCCGGTGAGTGTCCCGGTACATGGATAGCTTCCAATGTGGTTCGCCCGAAGGTGATCGTGTCGCCATCGTGCAGGTATTGGCCCAATGGCACAGGTTCTTCCTTGAGCTGGAAACCGAACATACGGCTTTGCTTGGGAGCGCTTTCCAACCAGTACTCGTCTGCCTGATTGGCGCGGGCATGGAGCCCGAACTCCTGCAGCATGAATGGATTGCCGAAAATGTGGTCGAGGTGCAGGTGCGTATTAAGCAGGTGTTTCGGAGTCAGTCCGTTGCTGGTGATGAAGTCTTTCAGTTTCTTCTTTTCTTCATCGTAGAAACAGCCCGGATCGATCACTGCTGCCTCTTTGGTCTCGTCCCATAATACATAGCAGTTTACGGGAAACATATTAAACTCAAATCTCTTTATTTTCATGGTTACACGTTATTTATATAGTTGTTATAGCGGTACGTATACCACTTTCTTGGTCTTGAAAAACTCTTCGTCGAAGTCCTGGCTCAGGTCGTGTATCGTGGTCTTGTGCTTAAAGGGCATCGTTTCATTGGCCAGTTCACCGCCTTTGAGACAGATGAGTCCGTTGGGCAATGCGTTCTGTTGTTTCGGTGCGATGTTCTTTTTCACGATCTTGATCAGATCGGCCAGCGGCATAACAGCCCGGCTCACTACAAAGTCGAACAACTGTTTCTCGTCTTCGGCGCGGGCGTGGCGGAAAGTAACATTCGTCAGTCCGATGCTGCCGGCCACTTCCGTAGCTACTTTTACCTTCTTGCCTATGCTGTCGACCAAGTGAAACTTCGTGTCCGGAAAGAGGATAGCCAACGGAATACCCGGGAAGCCGCCACCGGTTCCCAGATCCATGACCGCCGTTCCGGGGCGGAAGTTGATCACTTTAGCGATGCCAAGGGAGTGAAGCACATGATGCTCGTACAGATTCTCGATATCCTTGCGCGAGATAACGTTTATCTTTGAATTCCAGTCTATATATAAATCGTAAAGGGCGGCGAATTGTTCGCGCTGCCCTTCTGTTAGACCAGTAAAATACTTTTGAATAATGTCCATTATGATTTTGTTGTCGTTTCTTATCCTTTCAATTCTTTGAGGATGGGATGTGTACTCAGTAGCTTTTCCATCATGACAAACGGGATGCTGACCGATACCGGACCGTTGGAATAGGGGGCAATTTCGTACACATTGTAATAGAAAGTGATGCCTTCCTTATCTAAATAGAAGTTTTCCACCGGAGCTATCTCACCGGTTACTCCATAACCCAAGTTTTCCAGTTCTTCGCGGCTGGCGACGTTGTGGGTGGCCATGAGCTGGTTCCATATCAGGTCGGTAAGTATCTCTTGATAGTCGGGCACGTCGAAAAGATCTTCCAGGCGTAGCGGGCGCATGGTTTCGAGATCAATGTTCATGAAGTGGTCGCTGTACATGCCGTGTGCTCCGCCGGTGTATTCTTCGTAATGCGTCTTGTATACCAGCAGATTCTTCTCGTAGAGTTGCACCGAGCTGCTGATGTGTTTGTAGTACGAGTACCAGGCGCTTATCATGCCCTTGTCCGGATTGTTCTTCTCATCTTCCAGGTACATGGGTTCGAGATCGCGGCAATATTGGTCGATATACGATTGAGTGTATTCTTTGATAACCTCCTGCGGTTGTCCGCCGGTGTACTTCTCGCCGAAGCAGGCGCTGAGGAAGTAGGCGTTGAGGCTGTCTTTCATCGCCGGGTCCGACGAGTGAACGGGATAGACAAACTGGATGGTCAGGTTACAGGCCGGCCGGGCTGTATCGCCAAAGAGGTGAGCCGTCTTGTTGACGGAGATACTGTCGAACCGGAGCTCGCCCACATTTTTCTTCTTGTCGCCGCAAGAAAAGAAAACTCCGCTTGCCGTAAGTAGAATGACAAGCAGGCTAACATATTGCTTTTTCATTGGGTGTTTTGTTTAATAATACAACAAATGAACCGTCGTACTTTATCGACAAATATATAAACTATTAACGAATTCGTCTAATAAAAATGGAAATATTATGGCTTCCTGCATTGAAATCTCGCTATATTTGTGCTCAATATGAGGAGAGTTAGTTACATATTGATTGTTTTGTTGGGAATTTTAGGTGCTCACCGGGCAGAGGCGCAGGTAAAGGGTACCGTAAAAGATGGGGCGGGCATGCCGCTTCCGGGCGTTCATGTGCATTGGTTAAACTCTGATAACGGAGTGACAACCAACACTGAAGGAGCATTTACTATTTCGCGGTCTTCCCAAGAGCATGCATTGATATTCAGTTACATTGGTTTTTCCAACGATACCATTCACATCAGCAATAAGGAAAAAGAGGTACATGTGGTGCTCCGCGAAGGGGTGGCGCTGGACGAAGTAAGCGTATCGGGCCGTAAGCTCGGTACGATGAAGCTGCGTGCCAGTGTGCTGAACGAGGACATCATCAGCAGTGCCGAGTTGAGCCGTGCCGCTTGTTGCAACCTGGGCGAGAGCTTTACCACGAATCCGTCGGTGGATGTGAGCTACTCGGATGCGGCTACGGGTGCGAAACAAATCAAACTCTTGGGGCTTTCGGGTACGTATGTACAGATGATGACCGAGAATATTCCCAATTACCGCGGAGCTGCGTCGCCTTATGGGTTGGGCTATGTACCCGGTCCCTGGATGCAAAGTATACAGGTGAGCAAAGGTAGTTCGTCGGTAAAGAACGGATACGAATCGATCACCGGGCAGATCAACGTGGAGTTTAAGAAACCACAATTGCCCGAAGCCGACTGGCTGGCTCTGAACTTCTTTGCCGCAAGTACCGAACGCTACGAGGGAAATGCCGATGCCACGCTGAAACTGTCGCCACGCTGGAGCACTTCGCTGCTGGCACATTATGAGAATGAGACGAAAGCACACGACGCCAACCACGATGGTTTTGCCGATATACCACGGGTGGAACAGTATAACCTGTGGAACCGTTGGGCGTACATGGGCGATCATTATGTGTTCCAGGCAGGCATCAAGGCACTGTCCGAGTCGCGCAGCAGCGGACAGGTGAACCACAACGGGCAGATGGATATGTCGCAGGAACCGTACAAGATCGGCATTCAAACCGATCGTTACGAGTTCTTCACCAAGAATGCTTATATATTTAATAAGGAGAAGAATACCAATCTGGCGCTTATCTTGCAAGGGACGTTGCACAACCAGGAAGCAACATACGGACACAAACTGTACAACGTGGACGAATCGAACGCATACGCTTCGCTGTTGTTCGAGACTGAGTTGGGCGAACAGCACACGCTCTCCACCGGTTTGAGCTATAACTACGACGGATTCGACCAACGTTACCGGCTCACTAATGAGGTACAGGATCCGTACACAAACAACTTCATCCGCGAATCGGTCTTCGGCGGATACGTGCAGTACACCTGGAACTGGAACGACAAGTGGGTGCTGATGGGCGGACTCCGGGCCGATCACAGCAGTACGTACGGCTTCTTCGTTACCCCCCGGGCGCACATCAAATACAATCCCAACGAGTATATCAACTTCCGTCTTTCCGCCGGAAAAGGTTACCGAAGCAACCAGGTGCTGGCCGAGAACAATTACCTGCTGGCCAGTAGCCGCCGGGTGATCATTGCCGATCATCTGGAGCAGGAAGAGGCATGGAACTATGGAGTGAGCATTGCCACCTATCTGCCCATTGCCGGCCGAACGCTGAACGTCAATGTAGAATACTTCTATACCGACTTCAATAACCAGTTGGTGGTCGATATGGATACGAATCCGCACGAGATATCGTTCGGCAACCTTAGCGGACGGTCGTACTCACAGGTGTTCCAGGCCGAAGCAAGTTATCCGTTCTTTCGGGGCTTCACACTGACTGCCGCCTGGCGTCTGACGGATGTGAAGACCACTATCAACGGTAAGCTGACCGAAAAACCACTCACGAGCAAGTACAAAGGTCTGCTCACGGCCTCGTACCAAACGCCGCTCGGCTTGTGGCAATTCGATGCTACCTTGCAGCTTAACGGCAGAGGTCGCATGCCTACACCTTACACGCTCAACGGAGCACCGTCGTGGGATGCCCATTACGAGGCTTTCGAGCAATTCAGTGCACAGGTTACACGTTACTTCCGCCACTGGTCGGTCTACGTGGGAGGCGAGAACCTGACCAACTTTAAGCAGAAGAATCCTATCATCGACGCTGCCAACCCGTGGGGCGATAACTTCGACTCTACCATGATTTGGGGGCCGGTACACGGAGCCAAGGCGTACGTCGGTGTACGTTTCAATATACCAAGAATGTAATGACAAACGATTAAAACAGTGAATAGTATGAAAACAAAAAGATGGATGGCCGTCCTGATAATGGCTTTTGTCAGCGCGGTAGCCGTGATGGCGAAGGATATCCGCACGGTAGTGTTCAAGGTGGACCAGATGCATTGCGAGAACTGCGAACGCAAGGTACAGAGCAACATGAAGTTCGAAAAGGGCATGAAAGAGATCAAGACGAACGTGAAGAACAAGACTGTAACCATCACGTACGATGCCGAAAAGACGAATGTTGAGAATCTGAAAGCCGGGTTCCGCAAGTTCAAGTACGAGGTTGAGGTGGTGAGCGAAAAGAAAGAAAAGTAACCGGTCGTCCGCTTCCTCGCTTCTTCATGAGTGCTTCCTCGCTTCTTCACGAGTGTTTCATCGCTTGAAACAAAGTGTTTCCTCGCTTGAAACAGTCTGTTTCCTGCGATGAAACACTCGTGAAGAAGCGAGGAAGCACTCCTTTTGCAGCGAAGAATCACTCGCTAAGAAGCGAAGAAGCGCTCGCTCTCCAGCGAAGACACACCCCTGCTCTCAATGGGTTGTTTTCTGCTCTGCCTTTGCACGGATCTTTTTCTCTATTTCGTGTTGCAGACGTTCCTTGACCTCACTCATCGGTACTTCGTGCCCTAACTCTTTCTGCAACGAAGTCACTCCCTTATCTATAAAGCCGCAAGGATTGATGTAGCTGAAATAACGCAAATCGGTATTGACGTTCAGCGCCAGCCCGTGCATGGTGACAAACCGGCTGCTCCGTACGCCGATGGCGCAGATCTTCCGGGCGCGGGGCGTATCACCATCGAGCCACACTCCCGTAGCCTTGTCTAACCGTCCGGCTGTAATACCGTACGAAGCGCATACGGCGATGACGGCTTCTTCCAATACATGGATGTACTCTTTCAGCCCCCACCCGAATTCCGTGAGGTTCAGGATGGGGTAGCACACCAATTGCCCAGGGCCGTGGTAGGTGATGTCGCCACCGCGATCGATGTGGTACAATGTGGCCTGAATGGCTTTCAGTTGTTCTTCGCCCAGTAACATGTTCATATCCTTGCCGCTGCGTCCCAGCGTGTACACATGCGGGTGCTCGCACATAATGATGCGGTTCACGTAGGGTTGTCCGTCTTGTTTGGCCTCGATCAGGCTATCGAACCAGGAAGTTTGTTGTTGCCAGGCTTCGGAGTAGGGGATCAGCCCCCAGTCGATGGTTATTGTTTCCATAAAAGGTAAACGTATGTTTGTGAGTAAAGATTAGAAATTGGCCGTCACCTGCATCACGAAGCTCCGGGGAGCTGATACATCCATCGGACGGAACGAATATTCGGTGTTGAGCAGGTTGTTGATGTTGAATTGGAAGCGGAACTTATCCGTCACCTTTACGCCGGCACGCAGGTCCATGATGAAGGCGCCTTTGTTCTTGTTCATCCAGTAGTCGTGCAGGTCGCCGAAGAGCAGGTTGCGTACGTAGTCCATGACATCGGGCTCCGCTTTGGGGCGTTCGTCCACCATGAAGTAGTCTACAGCCAATGTTTTGCTGCGCCATACCAGGTTGGTACCGATGCTCACGCGCTTCCAGTCGAGGTCGAATACCCCTTTCACCGAATGTTTCTGGCGGTACTTGAGGTACTTCGAGTTGTTCGATTTCGACTTGAATTGAAGCGGATCGGTGTATTGATCTTCGATCGCATTGGTCTTTTTGTAGTTCATATCTTCGGGCTCGGTGTACACATAGCCGAGGTTGTACGTCAGCTTGGTGGTGGGATTGATCTCGCACATACCCATGATGGAGAGGTCGACACCGTAGATGCGTGCGTCGCTTACGTTGGAGAACTGGGCGCCGATGCCCGGTGTCTGTCCGTTCATCAGCATGCTTATCACCTGAAACAGGTTGTCCACGTACGCGTACGTATCATTATTGAACAAACCGATGTTGAACTCGATCATGTCCTTGTACTGTGTGTAGAACCCTGCCACGTCGATGAATCCCTTGAACGGCCCCAACTTGTACCCTTGCTTGAACCCGATTTCGGCATTGAATCCGCTTTCGGGCAGGAGCGAGGTGTTGGGATAACCGCCGATACCACCGATATCACGACGGATGTACTTCTCGGTGAGCGACGGGTACCGGTATCCTTGTCCGAACGATGCCCGCAGGAAACTGTACTCGGCCAACTGGTAGTTCAACCCTCCGCGGAATACCGGTTTCACAGGCAATTCCAGTCCGAAGATGTTGGTTTCCGCTTCCCGGTAATGATTATCCACCCGGTAGTATTCGAAGCGTACGCCCAGCGACAGGTTCAGCTTGTCGAAGAACTTATCGTCGTATTGGAAGAATAAAGCAGCGTTGTCGCTCTGATGACTCATCTGCATATTGGCCGAATTGGCGTAGAGATGGTCGTAGGTGGCTCCGGCGGTAAACTGTGCGCCCCGGTCGAACTTCTTCGAGAACTGATAATCAAGATAATACTCCAGTGTGTTGTCCGGCTTCTGCTGCACGTTGCTGTTGTTTGGTTCCGAGCCGATCCATTCGAGCAACTTCTGGGTATCGAGCGTGCCGTCGGCAAAGGGGAAGGGTTGGCGGGCCATGGCCCAGGCTATCAGGTCCATGTAGTCGGCCGAGGTGGCGGTGGGGAAGTACTGTTTGCCGATGGTTCCCAACGCATTCATGAAGCCACTCAGGTCTTGCTTCCACAACGGTTGTGCCAGCATGGTACCCATACGTACCAAGTCGGCTTGCGATAGGCTCATCAGCTGGGTGATATCCATCCCCATGTTCGAAGTGATATCGCCTAATTGCATATCGAACGGCTTCGTCACCAACTTATCGCCCCGGTGGAAGAAGCGGCCTTTGATGCGGTGCGTGGTATTGTTGTTGGCATTCGAGTAGTTCAGGAACGGGTCGATGTAGAAGGTGTTCCCTTCGCGTCCCATGTTGCTCATGGGAGAGGGGCGGTAGGGTTCTTCGGGCGAACGCCACAGGAAGAAGTCACCGTATTTGTTCGACAGGAAGTTCACATTGGCTCCGTAGTTCAAGCCCTGTACGTTCGGGTCGTGGTACGTCACGTTACCACCGATACGTAGGCGGCGGTTATAGTCTTTCTCCCGGTATCCTTCGTCGGTAAACCAGTCGAGCGCACCCATCACATCGAAGTTGCCGATGCGGCGCGCGTGCGAGATGTCCAATCCCTCATAAATGGGATTCCGTACCCCCGAGAGAATGTTACGGCGCAGGAAAGGTTCCACCGGGAACTTGCCTTTGTCCCAGAAATCGGGCTTCCACCATTTGTAGCTGGCTTGAGCCGGGTTTCCGTAGATACCCAGGTACATATTGACACGCGTGGTAGGTTCCAGTCCCGGTCGCGTAGTGCGCACATTGATAATACCGTTCAGCGCCGACGATCCGTAAAGCACCGACGATGCTCCCTTGATGACTTCCACCTGTTCGATGTTCTCCATCGGGATGGTGTTCCAGTTGATTTCGCCTACCCCCGGCGTGAGTACCGACATGCCGTCGACCATGATCAGGGCTCGGCTTCCAACACCGTACGTCCAACCGCTTCCGCCGCGGATCGAGGGTTGCTTGTCATTGATCTCTACGCCCGGTATGGTAGCCAGTGTCGACCGGATGTCCGACGGGTCCTGGCGGGCAATGTCTGCCGCTTTCAGCACGTTCATCGAAACGGTGATGTCGCTTAACTTCTGCTCGAAGCGTCCTACACTCACCACTACTTCGTCGAGGGCGTTGACTGCAGGCTTCATGTAGATGTTCTGTGTAATGTCTCGCTTGCGGAGAATGACCATGGACAGGTTTTGCGTTTCGTATCCTAAGTAACTGCATACAAGTATCACTCCTCCGTCGGGTACTTCCAACTCGTAATATCCGTTGATGTCCGAGATAACTCCGTGCGTACCTGTCTTATCGTTGTAGTATACACTGGCCCCGATGAGCGGTATGCTCTTGTCGGTTACATCGTATATATATCCTTTCACCTTTTGTTGTGCCGACACCGTGGCAGTGAGCAACAAACACGTCAGAATAATGTATAGTTTCTTCATCAATTTTATTCTTTTGTTTATTTACTAAGTTCGATTCCCACTTCCAGACGGGTGGTTTGCGGAAGGATGGCGTTCATCTGTCCCACCAGGTCGCTGATCATGCCTCCTACGGTTTCGTCCATCGGCAGATACTCAAGCAACGTCGGTATCAGCGGAATGATAGGGCCGATGGCTGTCTTGTCCATAAACAAGGAAACGGTACCATCGTTGTTGTTGCGGATCTGCAAAGGAATACCTTCTTGCCCCCATTGCAGCACTTGCACCACTAAGCTGATGATTTCGAGGGTAGTCATGGCCCGTGTATTCGCTTGATTGCCTGTAGCATGGAGAGAAGCTGTGCGGAGGGCGTTGTTCTTCTGCACCAGCTCGGTGATCATCCGTATATCGGGAGCAATATAAAGCGTGCTGTTCTTTACGTAAAAAGAACACAGGTTGAGCGGTGACTCTCCCCAGGTGGTTTCCGGAAGATTGGTGCGGTACATGGCCGATGCATTCCCGTCACTCCCGAATGTGACCGACTGGAGATACTGTTGTACATACGCGCTGCCGAGGCTCGACAAGAGTGTGCTCAGTTGTGCAGCCATTGTGCCCGACTCTCCATCGGCTTCCCAGGTTACACGAAAGGGCAAAGACATAATCGCTTCGGTGGCAGGATCTGTCTCGATGGGCGCCAGCTTCCAGGTGCCGGTCAGTATGTGCGCAGGTTGTTCTACCTTTAGCGACAGGGATAAAAGTGAGGCCTGAACGGTTCCGCTATACGTCAGTGCAGAACCTCCTCCGGTGGTGGTAGCGCCACTGAACGAGTAGGACTCGGAAGTAGGGGTCAGGTTTACTTCAAAGGATGTGAGTTCTTCTCCGGGAATGATATTTTTCAGCGTAATATTTGCCTTTTCTCCGTCTGATGTGTGAAAACGGGCTTCCTTTCCGTTCCACTCATATCCGCTGTACAACAACTGTAAATTGTTTCCCGATGCACTCCCTCCGCTGAAGTAAGCCGCATTTACTTGCTTGGGGGCAGGCCCCGGATAATTATTGTCATCGCTGCTGCATCCACTTATCATGGCTCCCAACAGAAGCGAAAAGCATAAATGCTTAATAAAGATTTTGGTTCTCATGCTCTTGTTTTTGGGTTCTGTAATATTTACAGAACAAAGTTGCACATTAAAAAGAAACCAAACAATACCTGTTTTAATTAATTTGTGGATGTTTTTTCATAAAATGAGTAGTTTTATATTATATTTTGTATTGTTATGAAAAAAAAGGAGTAGATTTGTCGTAACCAATTAATAGATACAAATGAATTCTGGAATTATTGACCTTACTTTGCCGCGCGAGGGTGTGGCAAAAACTGATTTTTCTTACAACGCATTAGGCAGATACGTACGCAGTCATCGATTAAATTTTAGCGTGAATGCCATTTGCTTGAGTGGACAAGTTAAGTTTCTTATCAACACAACCGAGTATGAAATGGGTGTAAACGACATGGTAACTCTGTTTGTTGGTGCTGTGGTAACCATAAGGCATATAAGCCCGGATGTGCGTCTGGCCATCGTATGCTTTAGTCCTGAAATTATGAATAGGGTGAATCCTTTGAGTGTCACCGGCGACTTATTCCCTATTATTATTGACCGGCCGCTGTTGAGTCTCAAAAAAGAATCGGCTCTGTATTTCAAAGATTACTTCTCCTTATTAGAACGAGTGGATTGCAACCAGTCATTGGAGGCGTGTGCGGAGTTGGCGGTATGTTCGTACAATTCTATTTTGGTGTCTACGCAATTGGTGTACAGATCGCATACGATGAAAACAAAATCGACCACCCGCAAAGAGGAGATCTGTAGTCAACTGATTGAGCTGGTGTCGAAGAACTACATCAAGCAGCGACGGGCGCAGTTCTATGCCGACGAACTGGGTATCTCCCTGCAACATCTCAGCACTACGGTGAAAGTGGTTACAGGCAAGAATGTGCTCGATATCATTGCTTACGTGGTGATTATGGATGCTAAATCGAAATTGAAAAATACCAGCATGACCATTCAGGAAGTTGCTTTTTCACTGAACTTCCCGAGTGCTTCGTTCTTCGGGAAGTATTTCAGAAGATATGTCGGCTTAACGCCGCTTGAATATCGAAAAGGATAGTTTCCCGAGTCGTAAACTGTTTAGTACCACCGATACGCTGGAGAATGCCATAGCGGCACTGGCGATCATCGGATTCAGTAATATCCCATTGCCCGGATAGAGAATGCCGGCTGCAATGGGAATTCCCACCATATTATATATAAATGCCCAGAACAGGTTCTCGCGGATGAGCTTGGTGGTTTGGCGTGAAAGATCGATGGCTTGCGGAAGTAATAGCAGATCGGAAGTCATCAGGGTCACCATGGCAACATCCATGGCGATGTCGGTTCCTTTGCCCATAGCTACGCTGACATCGGCCAATGCCAATGCCTGAGAGTCGTTGATGCCGTCGCCTACCATGGCTACGGTTTTACCTTGCATCTGCAGTTCGCGTACGAAGTCTTCCTTGTCATCGGGTAGGGCATCGGCCATGAAGTGTTCGATATCCAGTTGCCGGGCCAGGGAGGAAGCGGTTCGTTGCCCGTCACCTGTGAGCATATACACTTCGATGCCCTGTTGTTGCAGTTTCCTGACGGCAGCAGCCGAGGTGGGCTTCACCTGATCGGATATAGCTATTACAGCCAGCACTTCGTCATTGCGGCCGAAGTAGATGATGCTGCTTCCGGTCGATTCGTATTCGACAACCATGTTGGTCACTGCATCGGGTAGCATGGCATTGAAATCTTTTAATAATTTATGACTGCCCACCCAGTAGGTGTGTCCCTGGTGTTGCATCCGTATACCTTTCCCGGTAAGGCTCTCGAAGTTTTCGATACGTGCCGGGGTTATTTTCTTATCCTTTTGAATGGCTTCTATAATAGCTACGGCTGTAGGATGTTCCGATTTCATCTCGGCTGCCAGAAGAACCTCTTGGTAGTACGGCTCCTCGTTTTGTGCCCATAACCAACTGCTTACGCTGGGGCGTCCTTGGGTTAGCGTCCCGGTTTTGTCTAAAACCACGGCATTGACTTTTCGCAGTTGTTCCAGGGCTACGGCGTCTTTTATCAGGATATGTTGGGAAGCAGCTTTACCGATACCTACCATCAACGCAGTAGGAGTAGCCAACCCCAAGGCGCACGGACAGGCAATAACCAGCACGGAAACAGCCGAGAGGATAGCATGCGACAAGTATTCGGTACCGCCGATGGCAAGCCATAATACGAGAGTTAGCAGTGCAATGCCCAACACCGTCGGGACAAAAATATTGGTTACTTTGTCTACGATGCGTTGCACAGGCGCTTTGCTTCCCTGTGCCTCTTGCACCATGCGGATGATGCGTGCCAATACTGTTTCCGAACCAACCTGTGAAGCTTTGATCACAAAACTCCCGCGTTGGTTGAGGGTACCTGAGAATACTTTATCGCCCTTGCTCTTTTCTACCGGCAGGGGTTCTCCACTGATCATACTTTCGTCGACAAATGAATTGCCACCTACCAGATAGCCGTCGACTGGAATCTGTTCGCCGGGACGTACGGATACCAGGTCACCCGTTTGCAGTTGCGAGATGAGTATATCCTGCTCCACATCGTTGCGTATCACGCGGGCTGTTTTAGGCTGCATACGCATCAGCTTCTTGATGGCAGTCGAAGTGTTTCCCTTGGCGCGTTCTTCCAGCAGCTTGCCGGTAAGCACGAAGGCGATGATCACTACCGTTGCTTCGTAGTACACATGAGGTTCCAGTCCACGATTGTACCAGAACTCCGGGAAAAAGGTATTAAAGGCACTGAACAGGAAAGCGATGGAGGTGCTCAATGCTACCAACGTATCCATGCTGCTCCGTCCCAAACGCGCTTGTTGCCAGGCACCTTTGAAGAAGGACTTACCGAATAAGACAAGCACTAAGAGCGATATGAGGAGTTGGGCTATACCCGAATACAAACTATCGTGAAACCCCATCGAGAGTATCATCATGGGAATGGCAAATACCCAGGCGCCGATCACCCGGCGTTTCAGTGCGTGATACTTCTTTTGCTGTATTTTTTCTTGTTTTTCCTCACCGGCCTGATTGCTTTCTATGATCAGGTCGTATCCTCCGGTTTGCACAGCTTTCTTGATTTGCTCGGCTGATATCTTGCCGGTCTCGTAGGAAACAACTAAGGTATTGGTGGCAAAGTTAACCGATGCTTCGGTCACTCCGGGCAGCTTGCCGACGGTTTTCTCTATGTTATTGGCGCATACGGCGCAATGCATGTTCAGCACCGGAAATGCTTTTTTGGATATATGGCTCATGGAGATATATGATTCTAACTGTTCATAAATAAAAACATGCAACGGTAAGTATTGTTCGGGTCACACCTTAAAAGCACAGAGGGCACGGAAGATTCAGTAGAAAAATCTTCGTGCCCTTTATCATGTGTGATGTGTGGATGCTATTTCTTCATCCGGACTACGCGGATGCCTGTCCAATCCTTGCTTCTGTCCAGCATACGGCTGATCGGGAACTTGTCGACTACTACTTTGCCTTCTTTGGAAGAGGCGTGCAGCAGGCACAAGTTATCTTTGATGTAGATGGCAATACCCATGTGGCTGACGTCCAGTCCGGGAGTAGCCGAGGTAAAGAGGATGATGTCACCGTTCTTGATCCAGGGAAGTCCTTCGACCGGTAGTTCTTTCTCGGGCAACCAATACACTGTTTGTCCGGTCAGGGCTTTTTCGTATTGCCTCATCAGGGCTACATTCTCCTTAGAGTTGGCCAACTGACGATACTGGCTCGGATGAGAAGACATGTACGACAGGTTCAGCTTCATCACATGGGCGCTGTTCTTGGCAGTAACATCTTCGAGGAATCCGTTGCGTACACCGTTGTTTACCCAGTCGGCTACATAGTGCAACCGCGATGTATAGCCGTTGATCACTCCGTTGCGGTAGCGGATGCGTTGAAGGTTCTGGGCAAATTCGCTTTCGAGCATGTCATCGCCCTGTAGCGAACAGAGCGACATAGCCAGTACGCTTTCGACCAGAGTCGTGCAATCCACCTCGTCGCACATGAAGTTCAGCTCTTCCGTATCCTCATTATCAAGCGGATGTGCCACGTATGGTGTTCCGATGAAGGTTTCGGCATTGCCCAACATTAGATTTACATCTTGGGCAGCTACCGGTGTGGCCAGTAGTAAAAGCCCGAATATGAATGCATTCGTTGTTTTCATTTTCTTTCTAATTAGTTATCACATTATTGTTTTTCCTTGAATACGAGCCCTTTCATGTTCCTTGGCTATTTAACTTTCATCGATGCTTTCACGAAGTAGAGAATAAGCAGAATGTAAGCTACCAATGCCACTACCTGCGACCATGAATTATCCATCCAGCTGCTGATACTTGCTGTATAGTCGATCAATCCTTGCGGGGCATTGGGGAATGTTTCCGTCAGCTTCAACGGGTTCGTCAAGTCGATGCCGCCAAAACGCATGGCTGCACTTACCACACCCATCAATGCTCCACCGGCAATAAAGCCCGATGCCAGCAGGGTGCCCTTTTCGCCACGTTCGGTGTTCAGTACCGTATCTTTGCTGCGTGTGGTAACATACCAGTTGACAGCTCCACCCACTACCAACGGCACGTTCAGTTCCAACGGGATGAACATACCCAGTGCGAATGCCAATGCCGGGATTTTGAATCCGGTCAGGACAATAGCCAGTATGGCACCGATTCCGTACAATAACCAGGGAGCTCCGACGCCACTCATCAGGGGTTCGATAACAGCTGCCATGGCGTTAGCTTGCGGAGCAGCCAGTGCGCCGCTTGTGAAACCGTATGTTTTATTGAGGATGATCATGACTCCACCCACGGTGGCAGCCGAAACCAGTGTTCCGAGGAACTTCCAGGTTTGTTGCTTGTAAGGTGAGCTACCCAGCCAGTAACCTATCTTCAGGTCGGTGATAAATCCACCGGCAGTAGACAGGGCTGTACATACCACACCACCCATCACTAAGGATGCCACCATTCCCGACGGACCTTTCAGCCCGACGGCTACCATTACGACGGAAGCCAGAATAAGTGTCATCAGTGTCATGCCCGAAACCGGATTGGTTCCTACAATGGCGATGGCGTTGGCTGCCACGGTGGTGAACAGAAAAGCTACTCCGGCCACCAGTATGATGGCTACGATCGTATGTATCAGGTTGCCCTGCATCACATCGAAATAGAAGAATAAGAAAATAAGGATCAGCGTGATGATAGAACCGATGGCGATGAACTTCATGGACAAGTCGCGTTGGGTACGCAGCATTGACTTTTCGACGTTGCCTTTGCCGCCCATTTCCTTAGCCGCCAGTCCTACGGCACTCTTGATGATGCCCCATGAACGGACGATACCGATGATACCTGCCATGGCGATACCGCCTATACCGATGCTTTTGGCATAGTGACGGAAGATCTCCTCGGGCGACATGGAGCCTACGGTAGCGGTAATGTCCGGGTTCCAGGCATTCAGCACGCTATCGCCCCAGAAGAGCGACATGCCCGGAACAATGATCCACCACACGGCGAGTGATCCGGCACAGATGATCGAAGCATACTTCAGCCCGACAATATAACCCAGACCCAATACAGCTGCTCCGGTGTTCACCTTGAATACCAGTTTGGCTTTCTCGGCCACCATCTCTCCGGCGCCACATACACGGGTAGTGAAGTTCTCGTTCCACCAGGCAAAGGTGGCCACGATAAAGTCGTACAACCCACCGATAACTCCGGCTATCAGCAACGGTTTGGCCTGGCTTCCGCCTTTCTCGCCCGACACCAGCACCTGGGTAGTAGCTGTTGCTTCGGGGAAAGGATACTCACCGTGCATATCGCTGACAAAGTATTTGCGGAAAGGAATAAGAAAGAGGATACCCAATATACCACCCAGCAGCGAACTGATGAATACTTGCATGAAGGTGACGGTCATTTCGGGATATTTTGCCTGAAGGATGTAAAGAGCCGGCAGGGTAAAGATGGCTCCTGCTACGATGACTCCCGAACAGGCACCGATGGACTGGATTATGACATTTTCGCCCAAGGCGTTCTTACGTTTGCAAGCTCCCGAAACTCCCACGGCGATGATGGCGATAGGGATGGCTGCTTCGAATACTTGTCCCACCTTCAATCCCAGATAGGCTGCTGCTGCCGAGAAGAGGATAGCCATGGCGATACCCCATGATACCGACCAAAGATTCACTTCCGGATAATTCTTACGGGGGTCCATCAACGGATTGTAGATTTCACCCGGTTTCAGTTTCCTGAAAGCATTCTCATGTAGTCCGGTGAATTTGTCTTCTTTTTCTTGTTCCATAGTAAAAACTGTATGATCTGTTTGATTTATTATGTTTCTTTTTGAGATTCCAAAGTAAACAAAAAAAAAGGAGAACCGAAAGGCTCTCCTTATAATATTGTTCTATTTTTTATTATTTAGCATCACTTGTCCGTCATCTCGCCTTCAACGTAGATGCGTATCATTTCGGTTTTGGCATTGGTACGCAGTGTGATCGATTTCCTGAAATGTCCTGCTATTTTGCCTGTTCCGTTGTAGGTTACTTTCAGGGTTCCTTTCTTACCGGGCATGATGGGTTCTTTGGTATATTCGGGTACGGTACATCCACAAGAAGCTACAGCCTGATGAATCACAAGGGGAGCATTACCAATATTGGTGAAGGTAAAAGTGCATTCTACTACCGGATTGCTTTCGGGAAACTTCCCAAAATCATGTGATGTTTTGTCAAATTTGATTTCCGGTGCTACTTGAGCTGAAACATAGCCAATAGCCATCATCAGCATCATGAAAGTAAATACTATCTTTTTCATTGCATTTTTGATTTTATTCCCGGCAAAGGTAACGTTTTTTGTTGAATTAATGTTTTCCTGGCGAACAAATATTATCGGGAGGGTGAAATTTACATGTTATACTTGCTGGAAAATCCGACAATTGACATTTCTTTCAAGTGGGGTTATACTATAAATTCTTTACATCGCTCAGCTCGACCAACTTGTTTACAATGGCGTAAATAGTCAGACCGGCAGCACTGTGTATCTGAAGTTTACGGCTGATGTTGCGGCGGTGTGTGATTACGGTGTGTATGGACAAAAACAGTTTGTCGGCTGTTTCTTTATTGGTCATTCCTTTCACAACGCATATCACTATCTCTTTTTCGCGTTGGCTCAATGTTTCATGTTCTCCGGCTTCTTCTACCTCGATGTTCTGTAGCTTGCTGATCTTATTGCCAAGCGTTTCGAGGTCGTCGAAGATGGAGAACGTGTCGTCATACTTGTTCAGTAGAGATGCGTCGACAAACGAACTGGTCAGCGCCATTACCCGGATGCCTTTACCGGCATGTTCTTCGCGGAAGCGTGCTATGTCAAAATAGTCTCCAAAAGCTGGGTTGATGATCAGTATATCGGGGTATTGTGTGCGCAGGCAGTCGTTGAGTGCTTCGGTGGAGAGTAGTTCTACCGGTTGGATGCGCAGATTCGGCAAGCGTTTCAAGGTATGTGTCATTCCGGTACGGATAACGACCGATGATTCGGCAATGGCTATGCGTATTATTTCACTGTTTCTCATGCAGCTTCACTCTCCTTTCCAGTTTCAGAATGGCAGGAACAAATAGGTAATCTTCAATCTTGCAGTGCGAATCAAGTCCCTCTTCGCACGAATAGATATCGAATAAAGCGGCATTCAGCAGGTTGTTGTTTGCCTTCGAAGGGCCGTATTTGATGATGATATTCTTTAACTCGGTAAGTTTCTCACCCACCTGGTCGTGGTGTTTTGAAAAGGTGCTGATCTGGTAATTCTTCGGTGCATTTCCTTTTAATAAGGCATCTACATACCTGAATACCGTTTTCTCTTCGTATTCCATGTGCTTTCGCACCTCGCCCATGTAGTTGTCGAAGAATTTCAGGATGAGAAACGATACATCGCTTTCGGTCGAATCGATAGCCTCGATCAGTTTGCACCGGATGGCGGGAAGGCTGAACTCAAGGAAGTAAGTGTGTGCCTGCCGCAGATAATCCATCAGGGTAGGGATCGATAACTCGTCGGTATCACCATCCATTCGTGAGAATCCTTCGGCCATAAAATTCACCACAACGAGAAACGTGTGGCAGTCTACATGGTTCATCTCGCAAACCTCGAGTACGGTTTTGTCGCCAAATCCGAGGGGCAAACGAAAGCGGCTCATCACCTGCAATAGCGAGTAATTATCGCCGATCAGATCGATCATCTTGTCTCCCGGTTTGTATTTTTGAAAACTATTCATGATTGATTATTGAATTATGCCGCAAAGGAACATATTATTTCCTGCCTGCACAATAACTATTTATAGGTATTTTGCAGGTCAGGAAATGAATGATGAGTGGGTAGGAGTTCGTTTTAATCTTCGTTGCCCCACAGTTCTTTTGATACTATGGATGCCATGCGAATGGTTTCCCATTGCTTTTTCCACGTGGCTTCATAGCTGTCGCGAGGTGAGAATTTCACATCCGGCAGGCAGAGGCTGAAACGGCTCAGCGGTATGTAGCGGGTTACTTCTTCTATCTTTGCACGCAGGTCGTCCAATTCTTCTTCTACCGGATAATGCGAAAGTACGAAACCGAATGTTGATTTCTTTTCGCGGATAAACCAGAGCAACCGATTCTTTCCGCAACATTCCGAGTCGTAATCGAGGAAGAAAGCATTGATGCCATGTACGGCAAATAACATCTCTGTGGGAGCATGAAAGGCGATATACAGATCGGCCGGAAGATTTTCAAGAACCATGTTGTTTACTGCGATACCCTCTTCGGTTACTTGCCGGGTTGTATCGTCGAATTGCAGGTACCGGCAACCACTGGTGTATAGGGCCATGATAAGTTTCCGGTAAGAAGTGGCTATGTCGGTCAGCAGTACTTCCCTTTCAGGGTAGATTGCTTCCAGGCACTCGTGGTTTTCTTCCTTCAACAGCTCGGTGAGGATGCGCGAAGGGGCGGGCATGGCTTGTTTGGCCAGCATATCTCCTCCGGTGATACCTGTCAGGAATGTGAAATCGTCCAATAAAGGATGATGATGAATATCTATTCGGCCGGTAAGCTCGATTGCTGTTTTTTTGATAGCGCGTACCCGGATACCTTCCATTCCGCACATGAAATCGAGCAACCACGAGTCGCTTCGGTAGCGCCCATCGGTGGCTACCTTCATTCCGCAGGTTTTGAGTTGCTCCACTAAGTTTCTAATCTCAGCATCTTCGATAGCACGTAATGTGACCAAAGTAATTTGTCCGTTTCGATACTGTTCGCGGGCATCTTTCAGCAGTTGTGGTACAATAAATGCCCCGGCAATATCTACTTTGAACGGAGGAATAACATTTCCCATAAATGTGTGTGTCTAAAATTAAAAATGTAAACCAATCCGTGCCTAACTACTTTCCAAAACGCAAATATAAAAGCATAATCGACAGATTGATAAAACTTTGTCATAAAAAAAACGAAAAAGCCGGGAATAGGTAAATAAAGACACGGAACATTTGCCAACTCAAATAAAACCACTATCTTTGCGCCCGCTATTACGAGATAATAGCATAATTCAAATCATTAATAAAAAAACAATCAAAAAATGGCAACCAAAATTAGATTGCAAAGACACGGACGTAAAAGTTACGCGTTTTATTCAATTGTAATTGCAGACAGCAGAGCACCACGTGATGGTAAATTTACAGAGAAGATTGGTACGTACAATCCAAACACCAATCCTGCTACAGTAGATTTGAATTTTGACGCTGCATTGAAATGGGTATTGAATGGTGCACAACCAACTGATACCGTTCGTAACATCCTTTCTCACGAAGGTGTGTATTTGAAGAAACACCTCTTGGGCGGTGTAGCTAAAGGTGCATTCGGCGAAGCAGAAGCTGATGCAAAGTTCGAAGCTTGGAAGAAAGACAGACAAAACGGTCTGGCTGCTCTGAAGACAAAGCAAGACGCTGACAAGAAGGCTGAAGCAAAAGCACGTCTGGAAGCAGAGAAGAAAGTAAACGAAGAAAAAGCAAAAGCGTTGGCTGAGAAGAAAGCCGCAGAACTTGCTGCTGCCACTCCGGCAGAAGAAGCTCCTGCAGCCGAAGAGGCTCCTGCCGCTGATGCCGAATAAAACCGGTTTACACTTATTTCAAACAAACATAAAGCGGAGGTTCTTTCAGGAGACTATTGACTTTTGAAGCTCTTCCAAAGATTTAAGCAGTAAAGACATGGATGGTTATCCTGTTTTTGCTGCTTTTTTTTGTGAGTGCTGTTTTCGAAGCCCAATCATTCCTTGTGATGAATCATAAAAAAACAGGATACATTCGGGCTCTTCGCTTGATGAGTGAATTCTCTTCGCTGGATAAACAGTTTCCTTCGCTGGATCGACCATTGCTCTTTGCTGAGCCAATTCTTTCTCTTCGTTAGATAAACCATTGTTCTTCGCTGGATCGACCATTGCTCTTTGCTGAGGCTATTCTTTCTCTTCGCTGGCTGTGTATTAACCGAGCTAAGGAAGAAGAACCCCGTTCTTGAAAGCGGAAACAGAAGCAAAAAATATCATCAGTTTTTAACAGAGGATCTTGGGCATCCTAAGCTGAAAGAACATTTGGCACAAGCATTGGGAAGGGCTTCTGGGTTTAATAGGGTTAAGTTTATGCAAATGTTGGATATTGCATATCCTAAACAATATCAACAAACGAGCCTTTTGTTTGCATTACTCATCCTGTCACCTATCAATAAAAAAATGAACGAATATAAAACCTTGTATATTGATATAGCAAGAGCCCCGTACACCGGGGCTTTCCCATACCCACTCGAAGCAATTCCGGCAGAAACATTCGTCTAAATCTATTCCGCGTGTCCAGTGTTATACGCCTTCTGGACGGCATCACCCATCTCTATAAGCCTTGAGAAAGGCGTCGGCGTTTTATCGTGTGCCCAAGTCAAACTATACCCTCAAAGGTGGATTTTCTGATATCTATACAGCGTATATTGTTCGTATCTGTATCTTTGCGGAATTATTAACCAAAACAAAAATTGTATGATTACAGAGGAAGAATACAGAAAAGCTCTGGCGATAATTAAAGAAGCCAGAGTAATAACTAAGCAATATACAAAAGAGCGAGAGGAAGCCAGGATTGCTATCCGTGATGGAGGAAATCTATCTTTTGAAGAAAAGCATCCCATCGCGAAAGAGGGTGACTATATTGAGATAACAAGCGTACATACCCCTGGGTATCCTAAACACCTAAAGATCGGGGTTAGGCTCAAAGCTATTCGCACGATAGTATCAGGGGGCATAAGGTGCCGGTGTTATTTGTCTAATGCCAGAATATACTATGTAATTAAGTGTGATCATTACGATTGGAAGATAGTGAGTAAGGCAGCCGAATAGCTGCCTTTCCCATTCCTGCCCTCAAACATCCTTTCTCTCTGAACATTCTTTCACACTCAACCGTTTTTCTTTAAACACTAATTACTACTGCCATGAAAGAGAGAGAAAATAAAACACCTCAAGTTGCGAGATCTTTGCAGAGAACTGGGGCAATCCAAATAAATGGATTTATTGATAATAGGAATCTTTTTGTAGCACAGAGAAAATTGTACAAAGTAATTCAAGGTGCATTTATAAATGTAGGAAATGATGCAGCTCAATATCCTCATCTACATACAGAAGGTCAATATATAGGATATACATACATTCGTGATAATCACGTACAGTTACGATCAAACCATGGTGTTATACATCCAAATTGGTTTCAAAATGTAGGAATAAACTTAAACTTAAGTTATCTACATGGATTAACGAATAATCAAAGAGCTCATCATAACCATATTCTGAATTGGATAGCCAATAATGAGAGAGCAGTATGGGCTCGAAGAAGAAGATAGTACTTTAGTCTTTTTCCTTAACTTAACAAAGCAAACATCAATGCCTTTGCTTTACCCTTTCATCATCATTATGTCGGAGCGCATTTCGATATAATCCTTGTACTTGTCCGGGTCGTTCACATAGTCTATAACCCGGTTGATGCTATCTCTGCCTGCTTCTGCTTAACTTTGGTGTAGAACCTGATTACCCCCTTGCTTTTTGTTGAGTGGCCAAGGCAGTAGTCAATCACTCCATCAGGTATGCCAAGCTCCGAAGCGAATTGGGCAAATGACTTCCTGGCTGAGTAATACACGACCTTTTGTGAGATACCCAACTGGTTTGCGAGTGCTGCAATACATCTGGTAAGATATCGCGAGAAATTGGAGTATGTGAACTTGTAGCCAAAATCAAGTCTGCCAGTATTTTTGTTCATCCATTCCTTGATAATAGGTTTGGCTGCTTCCGGTATTGTAATAACAAACCGCTGATCATTTTGATTAGTATTCTTTGACTTGGTACGTATGTACTCAACATTGTCTGTCTTCCGGAAATCAACAGCAAGTAGATCTATTATAAACGAAAAGATCCAAACGAATGTGACCGAACATTTGCAGGCCGTCGATAGTGCTAAAGTTATGTCCGGGGCAGTTGTGATTTCTTCGGCCGAACTGGAACAGGATAAACAGAGCCGGAAGGAGATCACAGAATCAACACAAGCAAAACAGATCGGCGGGTTTGTTTGGGCTTTGGCCGCTTTGGCCGGGGTGATCATAGCGGGTTATATTGTATATAAAAGCAAGTCGGCAATTAAGCCGCCTTAGATTGTTTGTCTTCATATAAATGTGCTGGCTTCGGTTCTTTGGAATTGGGGTCTTTGTCTTAAATGATATTAATATCAATACTATTTTCTCTTTTTGCTTGCTTTTAATATTAATATTCGTATCTTTGTAGGGTACTAATCAAACGAGAATTGACATTATGAAGTATTCAGAAGTAGAAAAGAAGCTATCGAAAGCGGGTTGCTACTTTGTAAGGCAAGGGAAGAAACATCCGATTTGGTTTAGCCCGATAACCGGAAAAGAGTTTCAGCTAAGTAACCACAAAAGCGAAGAGGTTAAGAACGGGACAAGAAACAGTATTAGCAAAGATTCAGGGGTTAAATTATAACCCTCTGAATCGCAAAAAACAAAATAGTCATGAAGAAAGTCACAGTAATTATTGAGCGCGGTAACGATGGGACATACGGCGCGTATTTGGATGAAAATTCTTTGTCTTATGGGCTGTTAGGCGATGGCAATACCGTCGACGAAGCAAAAGAAGATTTTTATAACTCTTACGAAGAGATGAAGCAATATTATAAAGAAGAGGGTAAAACGTTTGAAGAGGTAGAGTTTGAGTTCAGGTTTGATGTTGCTTCTTTTCTTGCATACTATTCTGCTAAGTTATCATTGGCAGGCTTGCAGCGTATTACTGGCATCAACCAAGGGCAATTAAGCCACTATATAACCGGGCATAGCAAACCAAGCAAGAAAACAACTGAAAAGATAGAGAAGAGTTTACATGCTTTCGCAGACGAAATACGTCAATTGCATCTCGTTTGATTAGTACACTTACGATTAGTTGACGTTAGCCCCGGTTTTTCCGGGGCTTTTGTCTTTTTACTTCATCTTATTTGTTTTTTGCTATCTTTTTGTTCAGTTCCTTCGGTTTTACTGATGATCCGGTTTTTCAGTTTTAATCTGTTGATGCTCAACAAAAAAGGCAACCGTTTCCGATTGCCTTTTTGTGATTCCGAAGCGATTCGAACGCTTGACCCACGCCTTAGAAGGGCGTTGCTCTATCCAGCTGAGCTACGGAACCATCCTCGTTTTGTACACCCTCAGGGACTCGAACCCTGGACCCATTGATTAAGAGTCAATTGCTCTACCAGCTGAGCTAAGAGTGCATCTTTCTTATTTGCGGTTGCAAAAGTAGGGTTTTTATTTTATTCGGCCAAACAAAAAGGGGGCTTTTTTGTAAATCTATTAACAGATTTACTCGAAGGTATAGAGCTCAGAAGGCGTATTTCGCTTTAATGCAAGCAGTTGCACATCCTTGCCGATGAGTATTCCTTTTTTTCTTAATTCCCATTCTACTGTCTTATAGGCCAGTTCGGGGTGATTGTTGTCTTTGCTCAAGTGACAAAGCCAGATGTGCGAAAGGTGTTCCTGAATGTTTTCGGCCAGGAACTCGGCGGTGGCCCGGTTGCTCATGTGACCGTTTTGCCCGGCAATGCGCTCTTTCAGGTATTGGGGGTAGGGGCCCATTTTTAGCATCTCCTCGTCGTAGTTGGCTTCGATGATGAGGTATTGGGCTTTGCAGATGTATTGGGCTGCCGTAGGCGTTATCTCGCCTAAGTCGGTGAGGAAGGAGAATACTTTGCCGTCGATTTCTATGCAATAACCTACGTTATCCGTCCCGTCGTGGGGGACTTCGAACGATACGATCCGGAAGTCTTCCAGTGTCATCGGTTCTTCTTTTTCCAGATAGTGTACCGATGAGTACAACTTCTCGGTCATGCAGTAACTTTTGTTGATGCCTTCATGGATCCGGGCAGTGGCATAGACGGGTATGTGATACTTTTCACCCAGATGACCTACGGCTTTGATATGGTCGGCATGGTCGTGTGTTACCAATACAGCCCGTATCGTGTCCATCGGTATGTCCGATTCTTTTAGTAGTTTTTTTATAGTACGTATTCCGATGCCAGCGTCTATCAGTATGCCGTAATGTTCAGTACCCAGATAGTAACAATTGCCACTGCTTCCACTAGCCAGGCTCATAAATTTTATCTTCATTTCAGTTGTTTATCGTTGGTATATCATAGAAATGCCGCCAATTTTTCGACAAATTGACGGCAAATATATATAAAAGGAAGAAATCTACGGGCACGTTTTATTCTTTTTGTCGATAACGCGGGTGATTTTAGCAAACACTAACAGGGCAACGGCTGCTATCAGCCCGATGCCGGAAAAATAGTACCAGATGTAGTGCGCGTTGGCGCTGGCGGCTTGCCATGCTTCACGGGTGTCGAACAACGCCGGGTCGGGGCAATATTTCGTGAGCAGGATACCTGCCAGACCGAATCCGAAAATGGACGACAAGAACGAGTGCAGGTGACTAAAACCCAGATACATCCCTTCTTCGCCTTTGGGGGCTTGCAGGGAGAAGTATTCCAGGTAGCGGGGCGAGATGAAGCATTCGGCCAGGGCTTGCACCACAATGCCGAGAATCATCATCAGGGTGATGCTGCTCATGCCGGGGATGATATCGCCGTCGAGCAGATTGCCTGCAGCCATCAACAGGGCCGAGAAGGGGATGAGGAACATGCCGATGTTCATTGAGGTGATGGCGCTCCGTTTGGCCATCCAGCGGGTGATAAAGCTTACGCAGCAAACCACCACGAAAGGATTGACGTTGGCTATCCAGCCCGGCTTAGCGGTTTCGCCGGCCATGCGTATCACGTACTTGGGCATGGTGGCGTAGAGCTGCTGTTGTACCATCCAGAAGCCGGTGACGATGAGGATCAGCACAAGCAGGCGCCAGTTGCAGAAGATGCGGGCGAAACCACGTCCTATTTCGCGCAGGCTCTTGCCCTGACCGGCCGACTGGCTCGATTTATACAACAGAATCACTGCCAGCAAAGCCAGCAGTGTCATGGCTCCGGCAAAGTAGTTGATGTAGATGTAGGCTTTGTTTCCGATGAAGTCGCGCAGCGGGTCGATGATCGTTTTGCCTGTGAAAGCGCCGATATTGACCATCATGTAGAAGATGGAGTATCCCCGGGCACGAGTCGCTTCGGTGGTTTCTTTGGCGATGGAAGCCGAGATAACGGACTTGATAAATGATCCGCCTACCATGATCAGGCACAGGATGGGCACGATGGTCCACTTGGCGGCGTTTCCCTGCAAACCTGTGAAGGTAGTCGATGGTTCGTAGCTGACCAGTCCGGCCGACTCTAACAGGGTGGGGAAGATGCCCAAAGCGAAGTATCCGGCAGTGAGGAGCGAGAAAGCCAGGATCATCGACTGGCGGAAGCCTATCTTGTCGGCATATGCTCCGGAGAATATAGGAAGCAGGTACAGCCCTCCCGAGAACAAACCGGAAATGATGCTTGCCTCGAAATCGTTGAAACCTAAGATATTGGACAGGTAAATGGTAAGAACAATGAATACGCCATAGTAACTCATACGTTCGAATAGTTCGACTACATTGCTTACCCAGAAAGCTCGCGTAAATCCTTTAGAGGGATGGGGGCTGTGATTTTTCATTCGGATGATTCTTGTTTTACATTCGTTATTTCCCGGCAAAGATATATTTTTATGCCAAAACTCCCTATCTTTACACCCAAATACATACATCAAATTGCGATATGACTATAGCTGTTGATTTTGACGGAACGATCGTAGAACATCGTTATCCGCAAATAGGGAAGGAGATTCCTTTCGCCATCGATACCCTGAAACTGTTGCTGCAAGACCGGCATAGGCTGATATTGTGGACGGTTCGCGAGGGCGAGCTGCTCGATGAAGCTGTGCAGTGGTGCCGGGAGCGTGGACTGGAATTCTATGCCGTGAACCGTAATTTTCCCGAAGAAACGGTACAGGATAATACGTATTCGCGTAAGCTGAAGGCCGACATGTTTATCGACGACCGCAATCTGGGTGGCCTGCCCGACTGGGGAGTGATCTATCGCATGATCCGTGAAAATCTCTCTGCCTCGGAGGTGTATGCCCAGCACGAATCATCGACTGCTCCGGTACGGAAACGGCGCTGGTTCTAAGCTACGTTCACCACAGAGGACACAGAGGGCACAGAGGAATTAATTAGATAGAAATTAAAACCTCTGTGCCCTCCGTGTTCTATGTGGTGTAGCTTAGAACTGGAAGAAGTTCTTAGCGTTGTTGTAGCAGATATCTTCAATCATCTGGTTAGCGCGTTCCATTTCCGAAGCGGGGATTTCACCGTTTTCGATGTCACGGCCCACCAGGTTGCACAACGTACGGCGGAAGTATTCATGACGCGGATACGACAGGAATGAGCGGGAGTCGGTGAGCATACCCACGAAGCGGCTCAGCAAACCGAGTACCGACAGGGCGTTCATTTGTTTCTCCATACCGTCCTTCTGATCGAGGAACCACCAGCCCGAACCGAACTGTATCTTTCCGGCTACCGAACCATCCTGGAAATTACCCAACATGGTAGCAATCACTTCGTTGGCACACGGATTCAGGTTGTACAGAATCGTTTTGGTCAGCTTGCCGTTTGAGTTCAGACGATCGAGGTATTTCGACATGGCTTTGGCAGTAGTAAACTCGCCGATAGAGTCGAAACCGGTATCTGCTCCCAGGAGCTTGAACATCTTGCTGTTGTTGTTACGGATTGCACCGTAGTGGAACTGTTGCGTCCAACCCTTCTCCCAATCCATCTCGCCAAAGATCACCATCATGGCCGATTTGAACTTCAGGATTTCTTCCTTGCTCAGCGATGTTCCGCCATATACTTTATTAAATATAGCATTGATCTCAGCATCGGTATAGTCTTCGGCGTAGAACTCTTCGATACCGTGGTCGGAGAGCTTGCAACCTTGCTCGGCGAAGAAGTCATGACGCTTGCGCAGGGCAGCCACAACGTCGTCAAACGAAGAGATGGTTACACCGCTTACTTCCGAAAGTTTCTCCATGTAAGCACGGAATTCAGCCGGAACTTCTACAGCCATTGCCTTGTCGGGACGCCAGGTAGGAAGCATTTTCACTTCGAAGCCACTTTCGCGTGTCTGGATGTGGTATTCCAGCGAATCGATAGGATCGTCGGTGGTACATACTGCTTCTACGTTATAACGACGCATCATGCCGCGGGCCGAGTATTCGGGTAAAGCCAGTTTCTCGTTGCACTCGTCATAGATTTCGCGGGCAGTGCTGGGATTCAGAATCTTGTTGATGCCGAAAGCAGTTTTCAGTTCCAGATGAGTCCAGTGGTACAATGGGTTGCGGAAGGTATACGGAACCGTTTCGGCCCATTTCTCGAATTTCTCCCAGTCGGTAGTGTCCTTTCCGGTGCAGAAACGTTCGTCCACGCCGTTGGTACGCATGGCACGCCACTTGTAGTGGTCGCCGCCCAACCAGATTTCGGTCAATGATTTAAACTTGTGGTCGTCGGCTACCATTTGAGGTATCAAGTGACAGTGGTAGTCGATAATTGGCATTTTAGCTGCATGTTCGTGGTACAACTTCTGTGCGGTTTCTGTCTGCAACAGGAAGTTTTCGTCCATAAAGTTTTTCATTCGGATAACTTTTAAGTGTATATTAATATTACTTAGTGTGAGCTAAAGATATAATTTTTTGATAATAAAGCAAATAGGTGTGTTTATCCTTTTTTGTTTTATTAACCGTTATCGAACACAAAAGTAGATAAGTTACTTGGAATACCAAAATAATTCGTATATTTGCGGCGAATATTTGTAATATTTAAGTATTGATGCTATGGAAAAACAAAGCTACACCATCAAAGATATTGCCCGGATGGCAGGAGTTTCTGCCGGAACGGTCGACCGCGTGTTGCACAACCGCGGCGATGTGTCGCCCAAGAGTAAAGCAAAGGTTGAGAAGGTGCTCAATGAGATCAACTATCAGCCCAATGTGTTTGCCATTGGCTTGGCGGCCAAGAAGAGATATACCTTCCTGTGCATCATTCCTTATTATATAGAAAACGATTATTGGCATTCGATAGCATTGGGCATTGAACGTGCGCAGCACGAGTTGGCCGCTTTCAATGTGAGCGTGGCTTATTTGTACTATACGCACGGCGACAGGGAGTCGTTCAAACAAGCTTGTGAGCAGGCCGAAGCGGAGAGTGTCGATGCCATTCTGCTGGCTCCTAACTTCCGCAACGAAACAGTAGAGCTGTTGAAGCACTTAGACGCCAAGGAAATTCCCTACGCGTTCATCGATTTTAATATCAAAGGATCCAATGCATTGATGTACATTGGGCAGGACTCATTCCACAGCGGTTACATTGCTGCCAAGGTGTTGATGCGCAATTATGTGAAGGGACAAGAACTTGTCATGTTCCTGAACGACCTTAAGAGCAGCCCGTCGCAGATTCAGATGCAGCTCCGTTTGGAGGGATTCATGCAGTATCTGGCCGAAGAAGAGGATGCACTGGTGATACACGATGTGGTGCTGGATAAGTTGAATCCGGAGAATAACAAAGAGATATTGGATGCTTTTTTTGCCGAACACCCGCAGGCTGTCTTGGGAGCGGTGTTCAACTCACGGGTATATCAGGTGGGAGACTATCTGCGCAATACGGGCCGGCGGATGGTAGGCCTGGTGGGATACGACCTGCTGAAAGCCAATGTGGATCTGCTCAAATCGGGCGAAGTGACCCATCTGATCGGTCAACGGCCCGCCCTGCAAAGCTATTACGGCTTGAAGAAGTTGTGCGACCGTATCGTGTTCAAGCGTGCTGTGGAACCGGTGAAGTACATGCCGATCGATATCCTGATCAAGGAGAACATAGACTTCTATTTTGAATTCGAGTGATTTTTACTATTAACATTATAAATAACAGTTTGTATGAAAGCATTAAACAAAGAAACAGCTCCTGTGACTCAACGTCCGGAACGCATTATTCAATTTGGTGAAGGTAACTTCTTGCGTGCATTTGTAGATTGGATCATCTATAACATGAACGAAAAGGCGGACTTTAACAGTAGCGTTGTAGTGGTACAACCTATCGATAAAGGTATGGTTGATATGCTGAATGCACAAGACAATCTCTATCACGTTAATCTTCAAGGATTGGATAAAGGCGAAGTGGTTAATAGCTTGACATTGATCGATGTAATCAGTCGCTCACTGAATCCGTACACACAAAATGCCGAGTTCATGGCATTGGCCGAAAATCCGGAAATGAGATTCGTTATCTCGAACACCACCGAAGCCGGTATTGCTTTCGATCCTTCGTGCAAACTGGAAGATGCTCCTGCTTCTTCGTATCCGGGCAAGCTGACTCAGTTGCTCTACCATCGCTACAAAACGTTCAATGGCGACAAGAGCAAAGGTCTTATCATCTTCCCATGCGAATTGATCTTCCTGAACGGTCATAAACTGAAAGAAACTATCTACCAATACATCGACCTGTGGAACCTCGGTGCCGAATTCAAAACATGGTTCGAAGAAGCTTGTGGCGTGTATGCTACGTTGGTCGACCGTATCGTTCCGGGATTCCCCCGCAAGGATATCGCTGCTATCAAGGAGCAATTGCAATACGATGACAACCTGGTGGTTCAGGCCGAAATCTTCCACTTGTGGGTCATCGAAGCTCCGCAGGAAGTAGCCAAGGAATTCCCTGCCGACAAAGCCGGACTGAATGTGCTGTTCGTACCGTCGGAAGCTCCGTATCACGAACGTAAGGTGACGCTGCTGAATGGCCCGCACACCGTATTGTCGCCGGTTGCTTTCTTGTCGGGTATCAACATCGTTCGCGATGCTTGCCAGCACGAAGTGGTAGGAAAGTTCATCAACAAGGTGATGTTCGATGAGTTGATGGAAACGCTGAACTTGCCGAAAGACGAGTTGAAGAAGTTTGCCGAAGATGTATTGGAGCGTTTCAACAACCCGTTCGTTGAACATGCCGTGACAAGCATCATGCTCAATTCATTCCCGAAATACGAAACCCGTGACCTTCCTGGCTTGAAGGTGTATCTCGAACGTAAGGGCGAACTTCCGAAAGGACTCGTGTTGGGATTGGCTGCCATCACTACTTACTACAAGGGTGGCGTTCGTGCCGACGGCGCAGAGATCGTTCCGAACGACTCGGTAGAGATCATGAACCTGCTGAAGGATCTTTGGGCTACCGGCGACACGCAGAAAGTAGCCGAAGGCGTATTGGCTGCCGAGTTCATCTGGAATGAGAACCTGAATGCTATCCCGGGTCTGACGGCTGCATTGAAAGCCAACCTCGATTCTATCCAGGAAAAGGGTATGCTCGAAACGGTGAAAAGCATCCTCTAAGGATTCAATATACCAATAAACAGAAAGAGCGGTGGAAGTTTCCATCGCTCTTTCTGTTTATTGATTTGACTTTGACTGTTTATTATTCAGCAGCAGCAGCGCGTAGAATGACGGTAGTGGCTCCCAGGGTGATGATAGCCCCGTCTTTGATGCGAACCCTGTCCTTATCGCCCAGAATCTCGTTCATCAAGAAAGTTCCTGTCAGACTGGGGGCATCGCGTAGGGTGTACACAACCTGGCCTTGCGCGTCGCGCTTTACGTGAATGATGCAATGCCGGCGATCCATACTCATATCACCACTTTCGATAGGGGTGTTGATGACCGTACCTACACAGCGGCGTCCGATGACGTTATCGCCTTCCTGCAACGGGATTATCTGTTTGAAACCGAATACATTTTCCAGTACCACGATGCATCCGAATTCGTCGCGATGGGCCTCTTCGTTCAGGTTTTCCTCTTTGCGGGTAGCTTTCATCTTGCTTTTACCCAAACGGATGCTGAACTGTTTGCCACAATGCTCGCACACGAAAACCAGCGATTGACCTTCGCTGTACTTTGTTTCATCAAAAGATAGGTAATTCTCACATTTGGGACATAAAATACGTTTCATCGCGGTATACAGGGGGATTATTTGTTGGCCAGCATCCAGGCATTCTTGAATTCTTCTTTCTCGCGCACCTTCAACAGTTGTTGTGTGGCTTCCGTATCGGTAGCGTACGCCATGAGGCTCACTCGTATAATGCCGTTGCAGTTCAGTACACAAGCATGGATGTATCCCTTGTTTTTGAGCTGGGTTGCCAGTGTTTCCGCGTTTTTCTGCATCACACCTCCGGCTACGATAATATGGTATTTCTTATTGTTAGCCTGCGGTTGGTTTGCTTCCGGCGATGCTTTAGGAGCGGTTGCCTGTGTGGTGGCTGTATGGCTTTGGGGTTGTTCTTTTGCCGGGGCTTCTACCTTTGGCGTAGCTGACTCTTTGGGGGTGTCAACAGGCTCTTTCGGTGCACTTATCTCTTTAGCAGCCGGTGTGCTGTTGGCGGCAATCGCTTCGCCGGAGGTGGTGGCTGTTGCTTTCGGTACCAAAACTTCCTTGACCGTTATCGGCTTTCCGTCCGGCGTTTTCCTGGGAGCTTGCGGGGTGATGATCGGCGTAAATACCACCGACTGGCTTCCGATCTTCTCAAAGAGATCCGAAGGCATCAGTTGGGCATAATTGTTCTTTTCTATATAGGTATTCTCTATCGGGGTGGAGATGCCGAAGAACAGGGCAATGATGGCTATCATGGCGGCTGTGTTGTACAGGTAAGCATAGTTGATGCGGTGTTCTTTCCGCGCCTTCTTTTTCCTGACAGGCGTCTTGCTGCTGCGAACCGCTACGGCGGCAGCGGTGGTGTGCATAGGTTTGCGCAGGGCGCTTACCTTTTTCAGCTCAAAACTATCGAGTCCATAGAGAGCAGGGGCGACGGCTTTATCGTCGAACGGGGTGAATTCGTAAGTGCGACGTATGGTGTAGCGAATTTCGCCCACATTGGTCAGTTCTACTTTTCCGTTTGTATATAGTTGGTTGCTGAGTTTCTCTACGGCCAGTTTCACTTTCTGGTTGGCATCGGGGAAGTTCGTGTCGTACGTAGCCATGTACGATTGTACAAGTAGTCCGTCGTTGAGTTTAAGCTGAGGGTTAAAGCCGAGCGTACGTACCGGCGGCATGAACAGTTCTTCCTGCTCGTTCCACGATGCGGCTGTGTGGTGGGTTATAAACCCGCCGAATTCGGGGAGTATCACGCAGTCGTTCTCCAACAGCAAGGCTTCGATATGTTGTGCCAATTCAATCATGTCTGCAAAATTACGGAGTTTGAATGGAAAAAACCAGCATTTTGAGAGTTTTGTTATTAACAAGTTATCAACTCAAATATTTTTTATATTTTTGCATCATAATTATATGTGACGATGGATTATATACAAACCGAAATAGAAGGAGTGTGGATCATTGAGCCCAACGTTTTTTCCGATGCGAGAGGATATTTTATGGAATCCTTCAAGTCGGCGGAGTTTGAGGCCAGAATCGGGAAAGTAAATTTTATTCAAGACAATGAATCAAAGTCTTCTTTCGGCGTACTGCGCGGATTGCATTATCAGCAGGGCGAGTTCAGCCAGGCAAAGTTGGTACGCGTCATTCAGGGGGAGGTGTTCGATGTAGCAGTCGACCTTCGCCAGTCTTCGCCCACCTTCGGAAAACATGTAAGCGTGTTGCTTACCGGAGAGAACAAACGCCAGATGTTTGTTCCCAAAGGTTTTGCGCACGGTTTTCTGGTGCTGAGCGAAACGGCTGTTTTTATGTATAAAGTCGATAACGGGTATGCTCCCCAGGCGGAAGCATCCATCGCGTATAATGATAAGGTTCTGAATATCGATTGGCCGGTAGACGAATCGCAACTGATTATGTCGGATAAGGACAAATGTGCCAAGGCATTTGTCGATGCATCATATTATAAGTAAGTAAAAACCTCAAAGAAACGTAATGAAAGTAGCTATTGTAGGAACCGGGTATGTAGGTCTGGTGACCGGAACATGTTTTGCCGAAATCGGAGTAGATGTAACATGTGTCGATACCAATCAGGAGAAAATTGAGTCGCTCAACAAGGGAATTATCCCTATTTACGAAAACGGACTGGAAGAAATGGTGCTTCGCAACGGCAAAGCCGGACGATTGAAATTCACCACTTCCCTGGAGAGTTGTCTGGACGATTCCGAAGTGATCTTCAGCGCCGTAGGTACCCCCCCCGACGAAGACGGAAGTGCCGACCTGAGTTATGTACTGGCCGTGGCCCGTACCATCGGACGAAATATGAAATCCTATAAACTGGTAGTTACCAAGAGCACCGTTCCCGTAGGTACGGCAGCTAAGGTGCGTGCAGCCATTCAGGATGAGTTAGATAAACGAGGACTCGATCTGGAGTTCGATGTAGCCTCCAATCCCGAGTTCCTTAAAGAAGGCAATGCCATCAGCGACTTCATGAGTCCCGACCGCGTGGTAGTGGGGGTGGAGTCCGAGCGCGCCCAGCAGTTGATGACTAAGCTGTACAAGCCCTTTCTGCTCAACAACTTCCGGGTGATCTTCATGGATATCCCTTCGGCCGAGATGACCAAATATGCCGCCAATGCCATGTTGGCTACCCGTATCAGCTTCATGAACGACATTGCCAACCTGTGCGAACTGGTAGGGGCCGATGTGAATATGGTTCGCAGCGGCATCGGTTCGGATACACGCATCGGCCGTAAGTTCCTCTATCCGGGCATTGGATACGGTGGTTCGTGCTTCCCCAAAGATGTGAAGGCGCTGATCAAGACCGGCGAACAAAACGGATACAACCTGCGTGTGCTCAATGCCGTAGAAGAAGTGAACGAAGCCCAGAAGAGCATCCTGTTCAATAAACTGAAAGACCACTTCGACGGACAATTGGAGGGAAAGACCATCGCCCTGTGGGGATTGTCGTTCAAACCCGAAACGGACGATATGCGCGAAGCCCCATCGCTGGTGCTTATCGAGAAGCTGCTCAATGCCGGATGCATCGTTCGTGCCTACGACCCCGTAGCCAAAGAAGAATGCCAGCGCAGAATAGGCGACACGATATACTACGCTTGCGATATGTACGATGCGGTGCTCGATGCCGATGCATTGATGCTCGTAACCGAATGGAAAGAATTCCGGCTACCTTCGTGGGCCGTTATCAAGAAAACCATGGCTCGACAGCTGATACTTGACGGACGGAATATCTACGAGAAAGCAGAAATGGAAGCGCTGGGATTTGTATACTCATGTATTGGAAAAAAATAAAAGCGAGATTGTAAGACCAGAATGTATTGTAAAATTATAACTGTTTCAATTGCTATCGTATTATGCCTGGCCTGCACACACAGTAAAAAACAAAAAAACGACGAACCGGCCGAAGACAAGAAAGCCAAAACGATGCTACAAGGGGTATGGATCGACGACGACACCGACATACCTTTGCTGCGCGTGGAGGGAGATACGATTTACTACAACGAACCGATGATTGCACCCGTGTACTTCAACATCCGGAAGGATACCCTGTACATGTATAGCAATCAACGGAGGGCCTATCACATACACCGGCAAACGGACTATTCGTTCTGGTTCCATACCGACGATGGCAGCACCGTCAAACTGCATAAGTCGGAGAACCTGGGCGATACGTTGGCTTTCCCGAAAACGGCGGACGCCATTCCGGTGGCCGAGGTGGTGGAAAAAGATAGCGTGGTGACGTTCAAAGGAACGCGTTACCGGGCTTACGTCTACATCAACCCATCGAAGATGAAGGTGGTGAAAACCAGCTACTCGGACGAAGGACTCAGCGTGGACAATGTGTATTACGACAACGTGATGCATATCTGCGTGTACGAGGGCAGGAATCGCCTGTACAACAGCAACATCACCAAGCAGATGTTCAGCGAGGTGGTCCCGGAAGAATTCCTGGAGCAATCCATCCTCACGGATATGAATTTCGTAAAAGTGGATAACAATGGATTCCATTATCAGGCGGCTGTATGCATCCCCAACTCTGTGGTGTGCAACATGGTCGACCTGCTCATCGGGTTCGATTGGGAGTTGAAGATCTCGGCTGTATCGAAGTAAGAAGCGAAGAGCAACGGTCTGTCCGGTGAAGATAATCGTCTGGTAAAGCGGGGATAAACGGTTCTTCCAACGAGGATAATCGTCTGATGAAGCGGGGATAAACGGTTCTTCCAGCGAAGATAATCGTTTTATGAAGCGATGATAAACAGCTTATGAAGCGAGGAATAGCTTCTTCAAAAGCGAAGAAACACCTTTGAAGAAGGCAGGTGAATAAGTCAAAATGGAGAGTCGTCTTAGGAAAAGAAAAGATCCTAAGACGATTTTTTGTTTTTGTCCTTGCCGTGTCCACCGGCACCGTGTCCGCCCTTTTTCCGGTGGAAGCTTTTGCCTTTCCCGCTGCCATGCCCGCGTCCGGTATGGTCGGAATGCCGTTTAGGAGTGTAAGCAGGTGCTTCGCCCAGTTCGGCCGGAAGTGGAATCTTATAGATGGTTTTGTCTAAGAAACTCTCGATGCCCTGGAATTTTCCCTGTTCCTTTTCGTTGACAAACGTGAGGGCCACCCCGTCGTTATTTGCACGGGCCGGACCGCCCATGCGGTGCCCATATTCTTCGCGATCGTGCGGTACATCGTAGTTGAGCACCAGGCGTATGTCGTCGATGTCGATGCCACGGGCCACAATATCGGTAGCAACGAGGATGTTGACGCGTCCGGACTTGAAGTCGAGCATGATTTTCTCCCGTTGCGGCTGCTCCAGGTCGGAGTGCATCTCGCCTACGTTGAGCTTCATCTGCTTCAGCGACTTGGCTACCTCTTTCACCTTCAGTTTCGAAGAGGCGAAGACAATCACCCGTTCGGGCACCTCCTCGGCAAAGAGACTGCGTATGATTCCCAGTTTCTGATTCTCGTAGCAGATGTATGCAGCTTGCACAATCTTCTCGGCAGGACGGGATACGGCCAGTTTCACTTCGGCCGGGTTGTTCAGTATCGTGTTGGCCAACTGTTGTATCTTGGCAGGCATTGTGGCCGAGAACATGATTGTTTGCCGTTCGCGTGGCAGGTATTTCACTATTTGCATGATGTCGTCCGAGAAACCCATGTCGAGCATGCGGTCGGCTTCGTCGAGAACGAAGAACGATACCTTCGACAGGTCGACATATCCCAGACTCAGGTGGGCTATCAGGCGTCCGGGAGTGGCAATGACCACATCGGCACCCAGCATCAGCCCTTTCTTTTGCTGTTCGAACAAGATGCCGTCGCTTCCGCCATATACGGCTACGCTCGACGATGGCAGGAAATACGAGAATCCCTCCATCTGTTGGTCGATCTGCTGTGCCAACTCACGCGTGGGCGACATGATGACGCAGTTGATCGCATCCTCCGGATAGCCTCCTTCGGAGAGCTTGTTCAGTATCGGAAGCAGGAATGCGGCTGTTTTTCCGGTACCCGTCTGGGCTACTGCAATCAAGTCCCTTCCTTCAAGGATGATGGGTATGGATTGTTCTTGAATAGGGGTGCACTCTTCGAATCTCATCGCATCGAGTGCGTCGAGTACGTTCTCATTTAATTGTAGTTCGGAAAATTTCATCTTTTTTTCGTAATTTGTCGCAAAGATAACTCAATTACCCGGGCGGTACAAGTGTTTGGTTTTAAATGTTCAGGTACGAATCTTTGAAGCCCAGGAAATAAAGCACGCCGTCCAGTCCGATGGTGTTGATCGACTGCTTGGCATTGGCCACCACTTTGGGTTTGGCATGGAAAGCGATACCCAGTCCGGCAATTCCCAGCATCGGCAGGTCGTTGGCTCCGTCGCCCACAGCAATGGTTTGGGCGATGTCTACCTTCTCCACCTGAGCAATGAGCCGTAGTAGTTCGGCTTTGCGTTTGCCGTCTACCACATCGCCCAGATACTTGCCGGTGAGTTTGCCGTCGATGATCTCGAGCTCGTTGGCATATACATAGTCGATGCCGAACTTGCGCTGCAGATGGTGCCCGAAGTACGTGAAACCTCCCGACAGGATAGCTATCTTGTAACCGTATTTCTTCAGCACATACATCAGCCGTTCCACGCCTTCGGTGATGGGCAGGTTCTCGGCTATCTCCTGCATCACCGACTCATCAAGCCCTTTGAGCAGTGCTACCCGTTCGCGGAAACTCTCTGTGAAGTCGATCTCTCCCCGCATGGCGCGTTCGGTGATCGCCTTTACTTCATCGCCTACACCCGCCCGGATGGCCAGTTCGTCTATCACTTCGGTCTCTATCAGCGTGGAGTCCATGTCGAAACAAATCAGGCGACGCATGCGGCGGTACATGTTGTCTTGTTGGAAAGAGAAGTCCATCTGCAGCTCTATCGACAGTTGCATAAGCTGCTCCTGCATCACAGCGCTGTTCTTGGGCGTTCCGCGAACCGAGAATTCGATACATGCCCGCGTATTGGCTTCCGTCTCATTCAGCGGAATACGTCCGGTGAGACGCTTGATGGCATCAATATTCATGCCCTGTTCGGCCAGTATACGCGTCACAGCCGATATCTGCCGGGCAGTCAGCTTACGCCCCAGCAGGGTGAGTATATAGCGGTTCTTGCCCTGCATCTGCACCCAACTTTCGTACTCTTCGTCCGAAATAGGGTAGAAGCGTATCGTTACCCCCAACGAGGAAGCCTTGAATAGTAGTTCCTTCATGATGAAACCCGAGTGCTGTTCTTCGGTCATACAAAGAATGCCCAGCGACAGGGTATTGTGGATGTCTGCCTGACCGATGTCGAGTATCGTGGCATCGTACTTGGCCAATACTTCGGTTACCGAAGCCGTGAGCCCCGGACGATCATCGCCTGTGATGCGGATCAGAATGAGTTCTGTGTTCAGTGGTTGCATAACGGATGTTGCTTAATAAGTGTGCAAAAGTAGGCAAAATAGTTCATTTTCATGCTAAAAAGCATAAAAATTAGCTTGCAAATGTAAGATTTTTGATTATTTGTTTGGAAGTTAAAATAATTAATGTTTACCTTTGCACCCGGTTTCTAATTAAACAAGGCTTTGATTATCAGTATATTTCAACTGAAAACAAGGCTTTTAAAGTAAACATCTCGGGAAGAAACCACTGTTTGAGGCAGGCCCGATATAGTATTAACTAAGAACCGTATTACATGAAGTATGTAAAGTGGCTTTTTGTTGTATTACTAATTTCCTTGACTGCTTTCGTTGAGAAAGATAAACCCACCGGAGGGTTAAATGTGGGCGACGTAGCCCCGGATTTTACAATCAAAACTACGTCGGGCGGGCAACCGGCTTTTGATCTGGCACATACGAAAGGCCAGTACGTGTTGCTAAGTTTTTGGGCGAGTTACGATGCACCGTCGCGTGCACAAAATGTACTGATGAGCAATCTGCTTCGTGGCTCCCACAAGGTGAAGATGGTTTCCGTATCGTTCGACGAATACGGCTCGGTTTTCGAAGAAACCATCCGACAGGACCAAATAGTTACACCCACCTGTTTTGTAGAAACAAAGGGTGAAGAATCGGGAGTGTTCAAGAGATACAATCTGAACCGTGGATTCGCAAACTATTTATTAGATGGAAATGGTGTAATTATTGCCAAAAACATCTCTCCAACGCAGCTTTCAGCTTATCTGGCCCAACAGGGCTGATACCGGGCGAAAGTGAAGGATTAAGCCGGAAATACTGCCGGCGATGGAAAAGAGGAAAATTGAATACAACAAAACGAGAAACGAGGATGGATCCGGTTGCCGGAAACATCCTCGTTTTTTATTTCAGTGCACGTTTGCTTTTTATTTAGGTGCGCGCTTGTACAGGAAGAATGCGATGAAGGCATACAGAATGTTCGGTATCCACACTGCGATGACAGGGGGTACATTGCCATTGACGGCAAACGTGGACGAGATGGTCTGGAACAGGATGTACGAGAAGCTCAGTCCCAAGCCGATACCCAGATACAGTCCCATACCGTTTTTCATCTTTCTCGATGAGAGCGACATGCCGATGATGGTCAGGATAAACGAAGCGAACGACATGGCGATACGCTTGTGGTATTCGATCTCGAACTCCTTGATATTGGCTACACCGCGTAAGCGTTGCTTGTCGATGTACGTGCCAAGCTGCGGGCTCGTGAGCATCTCCTGCTGGTTCTTCATGATCAGGAAGTCCGACGGTTCCATCGGAATGATCGAGTCCAGACGTTCGCCTCGTGTGATGGTTTCTTTCAGGCCGTCCATATTACGTATGGTATAGTCGTAGATGGTCCATTTGTTTACGGCAGTGGTATCATACGTGATGCGCCGTGCGGTGAGGTGCGAAACCAGTTTTTTGTCTTCGAACTTGTCCAGCGAGAAACGGTTGCCCGTCTTGTTGTAGTCCTGGTAGTTGTCAATGTAGGCGATCACCCCTTCCGAAACCTCGAGCTGCACATTGCTTACGGCGCTTTGCTTTTTCTTCTTCACATACCTGTCCTCAAAGTTCAGGCGGGTGGCGCTTCCCTTCGGAATGATGTACGATCCCAACATGAAAGTGGTCAGTGCAATGACGGCTGCCGATATCATATACGGCCGCATCATCCGCTTGAAGCTCATTCCGGTGGAGAACATGGCAATGATCTCCGAATTCTCGGCCAGCTTTGCAGTGAAAAAGATAACGGCAATAAACACGAACAACGGGCTGAACAGGTTGGCAAAGTAGGGAATGAAGTTCATGTAATAATCGAAAACGATGGCTGTCCACGGAGCATTGTGCTCCATAAACTTATCCATCTTATCGTTGAAGTCGAACACTACCGCGATGGAGATGATCAATGCGATGGCAAAGACGTACGTACCGAGGAATTTCTTGATAATGTACCAGTCCAGCCTTTTGATGAGCCGATTGTTTTTCATTCGTTTATAGTCTTGTTGACACTCTTTTTACCATCATCGGTTTCCAGGTCGAGAAGTCGCCTGCGATGATATGCTTGCGTGCTTCGCCCACTAACCAGAGGTAAAAAGCCAGGTTGTGCACCGAAGCTATCTGCATGGCCAGTAACTCTTCGGCATGGAACAGATGCCTCAGGTAAGCCCTGCTGTATAGCGTATCCACGTACGAAGCACCGTCTGCTTCGATAGGCGAGTAGTCCATTTCCCATTTCTTATTCCGCATATTCATGATACCGTCCTTGGTGAACAGCATGCCGTTGCGGCCGTTGCGGGTAGGCATCACGCAGTCGAACATGTCTACTCCGCGTTCGATGCCTTCGAGAATATTCACCGGGGTGCCTACACCCATCAGGTAGCGTGGCTTGTCTTTGGGCAGAATCTCGTTCACCAGCTCAATCATCTCGTACATCTTGTCTACCGGTTCGCCTACGGCCAGTCCGCCGATAGCGTTCCCTTCGGCTCCTTTCGAGGCGATGTACTCGGCCGATTGCTTACGCAGGTCGGGATACACACAACCTTGTACGATGGGGAAGAGCGACTGGTGATAACCGTATTTCGGTTCTGCTTCGTTGAATCGTTGTATGCAGCGGTCGAGCCAGCGGTGCGTCAGTCCCATGGACTTGCGGGCATATTCGTAGTCCGAATCGCCCGGAGGACATTCGTCGAAAGCCATCATAATATCCGCTCCGATAGTCCGTTCGATGTCCATCACCTTTTCCGGTGTGAAGATGTGTTTGCTGCCGTCGATATGCGAACGGAATTCGGCTCCTTCCTCGCGTAGCTTGCGGATGCCTGCCAGCGAGAATACCTGGAAACCGCCACTGTCCGTCAGCATCGGACGGTCGAAACCATTGAACTTGTGCAGCCCGCCTGCCTTTTCGATCACTTCCAGCCCCGGACGCAGATAGAGGTGGTACGTGTTGCCCAGAATAATCTGTGCCTTGATGTCCTCTTTCAGTTCCGGCAGATGCACCCCCTTCACGCTGCCCAAGGTTCCTACGGGCATGAAGATGGGTGTTTGTATCTGGCCGTGGTCTGTGGTGAGCAATCCCGCACGGGCATTGCTCTTTGCATCGGTATGTTGCAGTTCGAACGTCATTCCTTAGTGGCTTTCTTGACTGATAAATCGATGGCGTCGGCTACCTTCTCCTGTGTCAGGGCGATGGCAAATACTTCCTTGATGTCGGTCACATAGTGGAAGGTCAGCCCCTTCAGGTATATTTCCTGAATCTCGTCGATGTTCTTCTTGTTCTCCGCACTCAGGATGATTTCCTTGATGCCGGCGCGTTTGGCAGCCAGAATCTTTTCCTTGATACCTCCTACGGGCAACACCTTTCCGCGGAGGGTTATCTCGCCCGTCATGGCCAGGTTCTTCTTCACTTTCCGTTGTGTCAGTGCCGAAGCCAGTGAGGTAGCCATTGTGATACCTGCCGATGGTCCGTCTTTCGGGATGGCTCCCTCGGGTACGTGGATATGGATGTTCCAGTTGTCGAAGATCTCTTCGTCGAGTCCCAGTACCGTGTTGTGCGACTTGATGTATTCCAGTGCCAGCATGGCCGACTCCTTCATTACATCTCCCAGGTTGCCCGTCAGCGTCAGTTTACCGCCTTTACCACGGCTTAAGCTGGTTTCCACGAACAAGATCTCGCCTCCTACAGCTGTCCATGCCAGTCCTGTTACCACACCGGCATACTCATTGCCCTGGTACTTGTCGCGCGAGAATTCCGGAGCGCCCAGAAAGTCGTACAAGTCAGCCGGCTTGATATCCTTTTTGGGGAAATAACCGTTCGTGGCATACAGGCGGGCCGATTTGCGCAGCACCTTTCCGATCTTCTTCTCCAATTCGCGCACACCGCTCTCGCGTGTGTACAATTCTATAATGGCTTCGAGCGTCTCTTTGGACAGCTTGATGTCGTTCTTTTTCAGTCCGTTGGCCTCCAGCAATTTTGGAACCAGATGCTTGCGGGCTATTTCCACCTTCTCTTCCGTGATGTATCCGCTCACTTCGATCAGCTCCATGCGGTCGAGTAGGGGGGGCGGAATCGAATTCAGGTTGTTGGCCGTAGCGATGAACATCACCTTCGACAAGTCGTAGTCTATATCCAGATAGTTGTCATGAAAGGCCATGTTTTGTTCCGGGTCGAGCACTTCGAGCAAAGCAGATGACGGGTCGCCCTGGCGGTCCGAACTAACCTTGTCTATCTCATCGAGGATGAATACCGGATTGTCCGAGCCTGCTTTGAGGATGCTTTTGAGGATACGTCCCGGCATAGCGCCGATATACGTCCGTCGATGGCCGCGAATCTCAGCTTCGTCGTGTACACCGCCCAGTGACATGCGTACATATTTGCGTTTCAGTGAAGCGGCAATCGATTTGCCCAGCGAAGTTTTGCCGACTCCCGGAGGGCCGTACAGGCAGATGATGGGCGACTTCATATCTCCTTTCAGTTTCAGCACAGCCAAGTGTTCCAGGATGCGTTCTTTCACCTTTTCCAACCCGTAATGATCCTTGTTCAGCGTTTTCTCCGCGTTTGTCAGGTTCAGGTTGTCTTCAGTGTACACATGCCAGGGCAAGGTTATCATCGTTTGCAGATAGGTAAGCTGTATGCTGTAATCGGGCGATTGCGGATGGGTACGTTCCAGCTTGGCCAGTTCTTTTATGAAGGTGGTCTGCACTTCCGAGCCCCAGCGTTTGGAGAGCGATCTCCGTCGCAGGGATTCAATTTCCTGATCCTGTACGTTTCCACCCAGTTCGTCCTGAATGGTCTTTATCTGTTGTTGCAAGAAATACTCGCGTTGTTGCTGGTCGATGTCCTCCCTTGCCCTCATCTGTATCGATGCCTTGATCTCGGCCAACTGAATTTCCCGGTTCAGGATCTCCAGCAGGCGGAACGTGCGTTCGCGCAGCGAGTCTATTTCAATCAGTTGAATCTTCTCGTCCTTCTTCAGCGGCAGGTTGGTGCAGATGAAGCTGATGGGTGACATGTGGCTGTCGATGTTCTTGATGGCGAATGTCAGCTCCTGCGGGAAGCTGTCCAATGCCTTCAGATATCGTGTTGCTGCATCTTTGCAGGCATCTATCAGTGCGGCGTATTCTTTATCTTTCTTGGCGGGTAGTTCTTCTGTTTTCACTTCCACTTCCGCTTTCAGATAGGGGTGTGTATCGGTTATCCTTATCAGTTGGATACGTTTCACTCCCTGCAGAATGGCCGTAGTGGTTTGGTCGGGCATTTCGAGCACCCGCACTACTTTGCCGATGATACCTATGGGGTGCAGGTCTTCCAGTGTCGGGTCTTCCGTTTGTGCTTCCCTCTGGCAAACGATGGCTATAGGGCGGTCTTTTTTCTCGGCTTCCTTGATCAGTCTTAACGACGACTTACGGCCGACGGATACCGGCATAAAAATTCCAGGAAACAGTACCATGTTGCGTAAGGGTAGCACTGGCACTACATCTCCCGAATTGAGGTCGATATTGAATTCCGGTTCCTCGTTGGTGTCAAAGTCAGTGATCAATGAAAACGAATTGTTCTCGTTTATGTCATCCATTTTTTGGGATACTTTTAATTTAATCATCTTTTTGTTTCGTTCAATTAGTTTATGTCACAAATAGGTAGGCATAAATTGCTTGCAAAGTTAATCTATTCTTACCTAATATTAAAGTTTGCGTTCGATAAAAACACAAAAACAATGCCAAATAGCAGAGCCCGATGCGGTGCATTTCACAATAATTGTTATTTTTGCCGCTATCTAAAATAACGACCCGATGTCCAACCCTTATTTCCAGTTTAAACAGTTTACCGTGTGGCATGATAAGTGTGCCATGAAAGTGGGTACCGATGGTGTGCTTTTGGGTGCATGGGCATCCGTGCACGGTGCCCGTCGCATACTCGATGTAGGTACCGGTACCGGCCTGGTGGCATTGATGCTGGCCCAGCGGAGCGATGCCCCCGTTGTGGCAGTAGAGATTGACGAAGATGCTGTGTGTCAGGCGCGTGAGAATGCAGAGCGATCGCCCTGGGCAGAGCGGATAACGGTAGTTCAAGCCGATTTCAATACTTATTCGCCTGCCGGGAAGTACGATGTTGTTGTGTCCAATCCACCGTACTTTTCCGACTCGTTGCGTTGTCCCGACCATCGGCGAACACATGCCCGGCACACCGGTTCACTCACGTACGACGGGCTCTTTCGTGGAGTATCTTCCCTGCTTTCCGATGATGGTGCATTCACCCTTGTTATTCCTGTCGAAATGGCAGACAACGTCATCGGCATAGCACATTCCTGTCGCTTATCGCCCATCCGGCGGCTGAACGTATGTACCAAGCCCGGTGGCGATATCCGTCGCGTGTTGCTCACCTTCCGGTGGGGCGAGCATCTTTGTGAGGTCGAAGAGCTGCTTACGGAAGTAGAGCGACACCGGTATAGCGACGCCTACATTGCCCTCACGCGTGCGTATTATCTTTCTATGTGATAGTTTCTCAGAAAAGCATCCCGGTTTCAAAAGACTTTTCGCCAGAACGTTCTATTTGCATATTCTATTACCGGGCAGGCATCTCCTTCAGGTTGGTAGCGGCAAACTGATCGCCTGCCTGCATGCCCTGTTCGAAGTAGTTGCGCGCTTCCTCCTTGTGCCCTGCCATGTAACCCGAAGCCCCCAGCAGGTTGAATGCCCGGCTGTCCTCGCGGATGGGTTGCAGCAAGTCATACGCCTCCTGGTATTTCTTTTGCCGGTATAGAGCCGTAGCCCGTTTCAGTAAGTCGCGGTGCGTGTTAGAGTAGTACACCTTGATGCGTCCCGATAGGCGCAGGTCGGCAAACACCGTCTGCACCAGCTCCTTGAACGTCTTTCCGCTATTGAGCTTACGCAGCATAGCCTCCCGTTTGTTTGCATCCGGCGTGTTGTCGATGATGGTCAGCAGCTCCTCCTTGTCTGTGCGGTTGCTCGCGGCGATGGCTGCCCGTGCATCCACCCAGGCCTCGGCGATGGCTATCGTTTCGAACGTCTTTTCATTTATAGGTACGCGCGATTGTATATAGTCTTTCAGCGACTTCACGCGCGAGGCGGCCAACCGCTCATTCCTGTCATACGGTCCTTCGGGCGAAGCTGCGCCTACTATCCGGATCTTTTCCACCTCTAAGTACGAGTCTTTCTGTATGTAGTCCATCATTTCCACGATGCGGTTCAGCTTCTCGCCATTGTCGCGAAATGCAGTATTTATATTTGACTTGTCTAATTCGAAAATAATAGACTCACTTTCCCGGTCGCTTCCGAGTGCTATATTCGGGTCGAAAGCCGTATAATCTTCTATAGGTATAAGTAATTTACCATATTTTGACATGTTTTCTAACTCTCGTACATCGTCGGATATGATGGGGAGCCAAGGCGCTACGTAAACGTAATATTGTGTCGAAGCCAGTGTCGACTGATTGGTTGCCAGTATCTCGCAGCAGTTTTCCAGTTCCGTTTTCATCAATAGCTCTATCGGTCCGCTCAGCATCCAGGGCTCCACCGAAACAGTTTCCTCGTAAACGATCGCCTTTCCCGGTTCGAATACCTGTAAGTCCTTGTATATGTCGTATATGTGCGACCGCTTATGTATCTTCATGTTGCGTTTCCCTGCAAAGGCCACCGGTGGAAGCTCCTTGCTTTCGCCGCCGGCTCCCGTCAGGGTGGGGAAGAATAACAACCGGTCGTCCTGCGTTACCTCCTTTGCCGATGCTGTTAGCGGAATGCTGACTGTGATCGACGTGCTGTCTTTCCATACCATACGTACCGGGTTGGCTGGCTCTTGTGCCCACATCCATGCAGTGATGCTCAGTAGTAACAAGAGTGAAGTCAGTCGTTTATTTGTCGCAGTTTTTTTATTGTCTGTCATAAGTATAATTTGTAATTCGACCCACAAAAGTACACCAAAAAAAGAATCTGAAAGATAGGAAATGTGTGAAAATACATTTCTTATATTAAAATAAATCAATTTTTCCTATATTTAAAATGAAAAAAGATTTATTATCATTGTGTTTTTCGAGAATATATTGCACTTTTGCACTTGCAAATAAAATATTAGTGCGAACGGTAGCTGTTCGTTTTTTAATTAAGGTAGTAAATCCAGTTAGTGGAATTTATCGACAAAACGGTATTTCTTATTGGTAATAATACTTGCGTGTATGGTATTAAGAAGATGGTCTCTATGTGTATTGTTATTAGTGGCGTTTGTTGAGTTCATGTTGGCTCTTTTTCTCAAACCCGTCTCCGACGAAGTGTCCTTCGCCCTTCCTTATGCTATATTCTTGTTTTTAATTTCTTTTCTGGTGGCGGTTGCTGCTGGGAGGGATTTGTGTTTTATATTACCTAAGTGTTTGGGTGGTATGAAAAGGGCGTTTTATACCTTATTTATATTAGTGGGGTTGAGTGGGTGTACCAGTGAGGAGATTGATGTGCCTGGTGAGGAAGAGGGGGAGATTGTATCTATTCAAGTAGCTGCCATGACCGATCAGAACGTTGATATCTCTACTCTAAGTAATAATGTGGTAGCAAGTACCCGGTATTCGGGGAAGCCTGACTATAGTACGATGTGCGGCTGCAAAGAAAATGTAGAATGGAGTAATTATGATATGCGATATATTTGCGAAGTTTGGACAGTAGCAGGAGCAGCCAAAAGAATACTCCGTCTGGTAGAAACCCGTTCGGATATATCTGATAATACATTAACCGACAAACCTGTTGTTTTCAATATGAAATTGATGAAAGGTCAAGAATATCGCTTTATGTTTTGGGCTGATGTTGTAGAAGAAGGAAGTGCTTCGGATTACAATTATACAACCGACTTAAAAGATGGAAATCAAATCTTTGGGTTGCATGGGGTACGAATGGTTGGGCCGCAAACGGACGATGATGTGATGAATTATGTAGGAAACAGCCCAACGCTTGATGCTTTTGCTGCCCGATTACCTGACGATGATAATAAGAACAAAGGGGTTACAGTTGAGCAATTAAAGGCACATTTAGAAGGGCTTCCTGGACAGAAACTACTTTTAAATCGCCCTTTTGCCAAACTTGTATTTCAAAAAGAAATACCCAGTGCTACTGAAACAACCGAAGAAGAAGTTACTGTTTATTATAATGATAATATCAATGCATTGTATGATGTAGGCCAAGATAATGCAGAACCATGGAAGAATTCGGCTCCATATTTTAAGGCAGAGCCTTTTAAAGAGGTTACTCTGAAAGATGGAAAATATTATCAAACAGCTTCCGTTGATTATCTTTTTGTTCCCAAAACGGCAACTAAGACCTCCATTTCTATCATGCAAGGTAGTTTTTGTCGAGTAGTTACCCAAGTGCCTTTAGAACGTAATAAGGTAACAGTAGTAAGAGGAGCTATAGATCGAGAAGTTTTTGCTCCCGGCAGAGCTTGTTGGGTAAATGTTGCAACCAGGATAAAAATACCAAAAAGTGAGACTGAACCAGAGGAGAGATTCGAGTCTATAGAATATAAGGCACCAGGAGTTATATGCTGGGTTAATCCAACTGGAACTGAAGCTTTATTGATGAGTGTTAAGCAGTCTGAATTAGGGAACTGGGAAGCAGGCGGTGATTTTATACAAAACTTGAACGATCCCATTTCAACGACAACACATGTGTTCAAAGCGAATAATACTACTACATCCCAAAATATTGATGCGATAACAGGTGCTACGCGGGCTTGGGTTATGCCTACTCTTACAGATGTTGCTAAGATGTTTGATAAGGATTTAGGAATTGCCAAATCCCCTGTGTCGAATGAAGCAAAATCAGCTTTTATGAATTTTAGTTATGCTCTTGAAGCGGGTGAAATAACTAATCAAATAGGAGGAGGAGGAATAGGTTTAATTCAAAATGGGAAATATTGGACAAGTAATAGTCTTACAGATAGAGGTTATCCCGATAATTATTGGCAGTTTGTCATGCCAAGTGGATTTACCTCAGAAAAAAAGGATGACGATCCCGATGATAATAAAGTTCCGTATTCATACACTATTACAGATGCAGTGAAGAATACAAATCAGGAAGCTTTTTATGGCTTTACCCGGGGTATTCTCCGTTTGAATGTAAATCAGGATAAAATTATCAGCAACCCACTTCCTTAGAAAGATGAAACACTATATCTATATCATATTTATATCTTGCCTGCTCTTTATGGCTTGCAGTAATGTAGAACTGGTTGACGATCAAGAGATGGTTCAATACCATATTGAAGCTTCCCTGGACTTCGGAAAGGCCGATTCCCGTGCTGCTACCAATACATTCTATAAGCTGCCGGTGGGATATCAATGGCGTGTCGTTTTACAAGTGTACGATGGCACAGTAGCTGATGGAGCAACTGAGGTTAATACCTATAAAGGATATCCTTATCCTGTTTATGAAATGGTCTTGGGTCCTGGTGATGGAACTGAATTGTCAGGTGTGGTTTTTAACCCTACTTTGATGAAAGATAAGTTATACAAGTTTGTCATTTGGGCGGATGTTATTAATGCAAGTACATTTATGGGATATCGATATGGTATGATGGATGGTATACGTGAATTTGTAACTTATTATGGAACTGTTGCAGGTAATTTAAATGATGCATTTATGGCTGTAAAGAAGTGCAAATATTCCGACTATGCCAATGGTACGTTCCAAATGGAGTTGACCCGCGTTACGGCCAGGCTCGAAATTATAGCAGACGACTTGGCCGATATATACAACGGAACCCTATCCAATAATGTAGGAAGTGTAGCTGAGTATCTTCGGGAGGATTATCCGGAAACAACAAAGTGTACTTATGCTACCGTGCCTTGGCAATTTTGTCCTTCGCAGCCTGTAGTATTAAGTTCAACAACGAATAATGATGCGTGGGCAATGTACAATGTTTCAAAACCCAGTCAAAACCCCAATAATTACTTGTTCGAGGATTATATCTTTTGCCTTGACGAAAGCCAGCTTGACTTTAGCCTCTATATGGAGACAGGTGATATTGTAGCTTATGATGGTAGCAAAGGTAAACGAAATATGACATTAAACTTTGCAGACATTCCTATTAAGAGAAACTTTATAACAAGGGTTAAGTGTAGGCTTACCGAAGATACAAAGATAACCGTAGAAGTTGTTCCTCTTTTAAATCAAGACCCCAATATTTATCAACAATGATGAGAGTAAAGACTGTTATTAGAATAGTGGCAAGCTTCGTCGTTGTATTGACGAGCCTCATGCTTACTTCATGCGATAAAGGAGATGTCTTTATGGATGAAGAAGGGGAGGTTGTATCTATTGTTTTACAGCGTGAGAATGGACCTGCTACCAAAGCTTTGTCAGTAGATGTAATACCTACTAATTATGTGTTGCGATATATCGTTCAGGTTTACAGTGTTAAAGCCGATAATTCCATAGATGCTCCATTTGGACCTCGTAAGGTGTTTGGCACGACGGAAACTACAGATCAGACTGTTGCGGTAACAGTGCCCAAAGGAGTGAACTTCCGAATAGTGGCATGGGCCGATTTTGTTCCCAAAAGTTTTAAAAATCCAGATGAAAGCTATGGATATTTGTTTTATAACACAACTTCTTTGGATCAAATTCAAATTGCTCCAATAACTTTTGCGTATAGTGATTATTTTACTACTAATATGCGGGATGCATTTTGTGCCAATGAACTTTATACTCCGACCCAATTGCATTCTTCGAATTTTAAAATTCAGTTGAGGCGTCCTTTTGCTCAATTGGTCATTTATACTATGGACTTGGATAAACTTGAACGTATTGGCGAAATGGTGAGCTGGGAAGATGGTGGTACCATTAAAACTGTAAAAGTAACTTATGAAACAGGGGCTATTTATGATTGTTTCAATTTACTTACCGGTATTCCTTTTCATTCTGTCGGTAATGAAAGTAAAGCTCATTCTCACACTTCTTTGTTAGCTACTACAACAAAAGATTCACAAAGGAAACATTTATTTGTCGATTATCTTTTGGTTGATCCAATAAACGAAACAAAGTTAAACAACATAAAGGTAAATTTTTATTCGACTAAGGTACATTATGGAGACAAAACCATTGACATGGATGGAAACCCTTTTACAGAAGATGGCTTAGTCGCTGCAAACACATTGATGAATATTCCATTCAAGTTGAATCACCAAACCAATGTTAGAGGTAATTTACTAACAATGACTGGAGCTATTTCGGTGACACTTGAGGAAGGCTTCTTAGAACCAGATAAAGAAGAAAAGCAGAACTATTAATGAGCATAAAACACTACATAACCTGCATACTCACTACCCTGTGCATAGCCACAACAGCTACTGCCCAGATAGGAACCAAAGGCAATTGCTGTGAGGACTACCTATACGTATTCTCCATCAAGACCAATGCCTTAGGACTTGCAGGAACAATAGCCAACATCGGTGCGGAGTTCGAACTCACCAAAAGGCTGTCTTTGGACATACCTGTGTACTTCAGCCCGTACAACCTTGGCAAAGACACCCGCAAACTACGTGTGTCGATGGTACAGCCCGAGTTGCGCTATTGGTTTCAACGTACGGGCGGACTGTCTGGGCAGTTCATCGGTCTGCACGCGCACTACGGATACTTTAACGTAGCATGGGATACCCCGAAACGCTATCAGGACAATACCCCTGTGGTGGGAGCAGGTATCAGCTACGGATACGTGACGCCATTGGCCGGACGTTGGACCATTGGATTTGTGGCAGGAGGCGGTTACGCCCGGCTGCGATACAACATATACGAAAATACGCCCGTTGGCCCCAAGCACGGCGAACTTATCGGTACCGGTAAGAAAGACTATTGGGGAGTGACGAAAGCCGAGGTCTCTATTTCGTACAAATTCTGGCTTTAGTAGAAGGATGGTAGAAAAACAGTGGAGTAAATTGATCGCAATGTTGATGATTGCCATAGCCTTTTGTGGCTGTGCCGATTATATACATGAGTTCCCCGAGCCCTATTCGGAGGACCCCGTGAGCTTGCGTATCACACAACTCTATCTGGACAATCATATTGAGCCGTACATCATTCCCGGAGCAGAGCAATCGCGTGGTAACGAGAATTGCAAGATACGCTTTACCGTGGGGCTTTATCAGGACGGGAAGCTGGCCGATACACGTGTGTTATGTCTGGAACCAAGAGCCGACCGGGTGTATCCTGTGGATGTGTTGTTCGAGAATCTCCGGCATAAGGTGTACAATGTGGCTGTTTGGTCGGAGTTTGTCGACGAGGCAGAGAAGAGTCTGGCTTTCGAACACGAGCAGATTACCTATATAGCCCAGTGCAAGCCCTACCGGGGAAGCACCGAAGATAAGGATGCATTCTCGCTGAGCAAAGCCGAAGACTTGACTCAGGCGGTGGGTGAGGTGGAAGATCGGCTTACGTTGACCCGCCCGTTCGGCAAGTTCCGCATTGTAGCTACGGATGTGGAGCAGTTTATGACCGACCGTGGATATACCCGTGCCCAGATCGAAAAGATGACGGTGCAATTGGTGTACAATGGCTTTTTCCCTTGCGCTTACAATGTATTAGAGAATCGTCCGAACGATGCCAATTCGGGGTATCAATACACTGGGGGGGTGTCATGGGTAGACGAAGAGACTGTAAAGGGACTGATGCTCACCTTTGACTATGTGTGGGTCAATGGAGCTGAGTCGTCTACCTCGGTGAAGTTGTTGATATTCAATGAGCAAGGGCAACAGGTAGCGAGTAGTAGTGATATCAGCATCCCTTACAAACGCGGATACCTCACTACCATTGTGGGCAACTTCTTTGGGGCTAACTCCGGCGGATCGGGAATCGGTATCAATACGGAGTTCGAGGGAGTGATCGAAGTATATGTATAAACGAATAAACATAAGTTAATAATGAACAAAGTAATCACATTTTTGGATGGTCTTTGCACCAAGAAAGGAGGAAAATGAGGCATAGAGACAAGGATGATAAAGCATGACCTACCATCTGTGAATGCCATAGACTGGTTTTCGCGAACACATTAAAAACAATTATTTTATAAAACAAACAAATTAAAAAAGAAAGTAATGAAGAAATTATTTTTTGCAGCTGCTGTAGCAGCAATGACTTTTGCTTCGTGCAACAACGAAGAAATGATGATCAATAATCCTGTGGATGAAACGCAGTATGAGGAAATGACGTTGACAATGGATGCTAATGAAATGGCTTCTACGCGTGGGCTGACTGGTTATGGAACAGCTAATAAAATGTCTGTTCCTGCTAACCATGTTCTTCGTTTTGTGATACAGGTGTATGATGCTAATAACGAAAAATTCGGTCCTTGTTATATTGTGAATGATGAGTATGATGGTGATGATAGTGATGGTTCTATTTTTACAGGAGGTGATTCTGATGGAGCAATAGAATTAAAAGTACGTGTACCGAAAGGGGCTGATTTTAATGTTGCAGCTTGGGCAGATATTGTTTCTAATGCCAAATGGACTTCTCATGCTGCTACTATTACAGGGGATCCTGCTGACACTGATGTATTGTACGATACGTCTGATTTGAAGAATGTTAATATAAAGAACCCAGCAACATATAATGTTCCTGCATTTACTGATTATACTTATTTCGCTACTGAGGGTGATCCTAATAGTGGCGCTGTAGCTTTGAGCGAAGCTGCTGTACTGGATTATCGTGATGCTTTTTATCAAAAACTGACCGTTGAATATACTAAGTTTTCAGGTACTACTGATGTAAAAGTTGCAGGTGTTAATACTTATAAAGAAACAGTTGGAAACAAAGCAGTGTCTTTACACTTGTTACGTCCATTTGCACGTATTAATATAATTACTTTGGATGCCGATTTCCTTAATGGTGCAACAGTGAAACCTACAAGCTCTGAAATTAGCTATACTAATGGAAAAACAGGCGATTATAGAGGCTTTTGTGCCGTTTTCAATGTGTACTCAGGTGCACCGGTTTGGGGAACTGACAATGTAAACAGTAAAGCTCATATAACAGTTGCTAAAACTCCTTTTCCAACATGGGGAACATTTAATATAGGAGATAAAATTCATTTAGGAGTGGATTATATTTTTGCGGAATTAAAACCAACAAATGAATGGTTGCTTCAAGACTTTACATTTAAAACCGTAAATGGTAGTAATTATAATACAGATGGTACAGAAGATGGTGCCCCAGGTAATTTATTCTCTAAGCAAGATTTAACATCCATCCCTTACGCACAGAACTATATAACCAATATTTATGGGAATTTCCTTACAGACGAAGCAACACTTAGAATTGAAGTACTTGATCCATTCTACAAGCCTGATTACAATGTTAATGAGTATGGTATTAAAGTAACTACCTCTGGTGTAGTGGATGAAACTAAATTGCTCAATAATGTATTAGGTGTTGTAGCTGGTGGTCTTGCTACTGCTGTATCTGGTAATGCTTCATTCTTGGACAATGCCTCTTCTGGTCTTATCGTTATAGGTAAACTGGATGCAACTGATATTACTGCGCTTAAAACATGGTTTAATAATCTATCTCTTGGTGATAAACTTGATTTATCACGAGTTTCGTATTCTGCTGGTTTTGAAACAGCTCTTGCTGACTTAAAAGCTTTGGCAAATGAAAATGCCCCTGGATTTGACGCTGGAATATATACAAAAAAGAACTAAAGAAGATTAGTATGAAGATATATACTTTTGAAACCACTAAAGAAGTAGAATAGAAAGCATTATCCTTCACTCAAAGAATAAGATAGCAATATAGGTAGTTCATCTACTGATATTGCTATCTTTTATTTTGTAGATAGAAGTTCAGCTTAACAGACACCAAAAGCTTCCCCATTCGACAAAACTTTTTCCCCAACAACTACTAAACAATCTCAAAAAACAAAAAACACTCCCGGCAATTTTCTTTGCTTCTATTATTTTCGCACACCAAATTTGCAAAGGCGGCTTAACTTTAGGAATATTTATTAAAGATCTTCAAGCGAATGAAAGACTCCAACCAACAAGTATCTGTTTCAGAAACAGAGATTCTGTTGCAGAAAATTCATAGAGCCAAGTGCAAATATGAGGTGGAAGCTGCCAAGCGGCAGCGAGTGGTTAACATTAAAAGAGCAGAACAGGTACGCCTGGACCGATCCCAGCGTCGAACGGCCATAGGGCTGGAGCAACGCATGCAGATCATCGCGCACGGATATGCCATATACGAACGTGTACAACAAAGAGTGCCCGAGGTCACTTTGCGGCACTTGGCGCGGTTTCTGTACCTCACGTATGTGTTTTACGACAAGAATCGGCGGGTAGAAATATCCGAAGACACCCTGTACGATAACATCAAGACGTACCGGCGCAAAAAGGTAGGGAAGTTCTAATCCGTAAAGGAGTACAGAACTGAAACAAGAAGCATCACCGGGGTGTGCGCAGCCTTGGAGATGCTTCCGTTATAGGGGGCGAAGCTCTACCGTTAACCCCATGGCGGCGGCTATGCGGTATAGTGTGGAAACAGTAGGGACGGTCAGTCCTCTTTCAATTCTGGAGATATATCCTTTATCCGCTCCAATTCGTTCGGCAAGCTCTTTCTGGCTCAATCCGGCATTCTTCCGGGCGTCGAGTAATATTTGAGCGTTATACTCTTCCCAAGCCTTAGATACTGCTTTCTCACGTTGTGCTGTGCCAACTTCACCGAATTCTTGGGCAAGTTCGGCGCTTACATCATAAATCTCTTTTTTGCTCATAATATTCTTCTTTTAATCTTATTGCTTTTTCTATTTCACTATTCGGAGTCTTTTGGGTCTTTTTTTTGAAACAGTTGAATAAAACAACAACTGTATTGCCATCGTAAATAAAGAAGATACGAAATTCATTATTTCCATAGTTTACACGAAATTCGTAAACTCCATCCCGGATAAACTTGATATAATGATGCGGTATCTTATCCTCTGTTTCAAATAACAATAACGCACGTTGTATCTTTCCACGTTCTTGTTCCGACAGTTTAGATATAAACTCTGAATAATATCCTTTATAAGCAATTATTTTTTTCATGATACAAAAATAATGGAAGTTATATAGAAATACAACTCTGATCACTCTTTTATTTCGTTTCACTACAATATTTCACAGTTTGGTTCGTTGGGGCAAGTGAACAGATTTCCCTCCCGCTCTCCGAAAAAAAAAGAGTTTTTTCTTTCACCAATACTACTTACATTTGCATTATGAAAGCTGAACCAACCAATTTGTTCGGTTGGGCTGAGTCAAACCTGATAAAATAATAGAAAAACATGGAGAGTAACCTAATTTCTCTTTTCGTGACCGTATCGTCGAAGAATCCGGCGATGGTCCCCGTCAATCAATTCTACGACTGGATTATCTCCGGCGAATTCAAGCAACAAGTGGAAGCCGTACGGCAAGCCGTGGAGCGGGGCGACAAAGCGCTGGCCTCAAAGCTCAAACTCAAGCTATGCTATGGCTGCTTCTCGGGCCGGTTCCGCCACACGCACCGGGCCGACGACCTGGTGGAGTACCAACCGCGCTTCGTGCTCGACATCGACAACGTGCCGCCCGAGCTTCTGCCCATGTTGCGCGAAAAAGCCATGTCGCACCCCGCCGTGGAGTGCGCCTTCATCTCGCCCTCGGGCCGGGGACTCAAAATAGTGGTAATTACCGACTCCACCCGCGAGCATCACACGGAAGCCTACCTGCAGGTGGCCGACTACTTCGAAGCCTTCCTGGGCTACGGCGTAAAGGTAGACCGCGCATGCAAGGATGTCAGCCGGGGACATTTCGGGTCGTACGACCCGCAGGCTGTGTACCGCACCGTGTCCGAGCCATTCCACGTGCACATCGAGCTCCTTTCCGCTGCCGATGACGAACCAGTCACTGCACCTTTCCCGCCCGATGAAGCCCCGCAGACGCACACACCGTCGCCACACACTGCAGACCAGGCAAAAATCTTCGTGCAAGCCTACCTACAGCTCTACCCGCCCCAGGCCAACGAGCGGAACAAGCGTCTCTTCACCCTGGCATGCGAAGCCTGCAAGCGGGGCATTCCGCAGGCAGAGCTGGCCAGAGCCGCCTGCCTGTTTATGGAACAGGAGGGGTTCGACTCCGGAGAGATTCGTCGTACTGTAAATTCTGCTTACCTTCGGGTGGGGAAATCGGGAGAGAAAACAGAGTGGGGCAACCGCCAACTAACCGCCAAACCGCCATATGGCGGTTCGACCAACGGCCAAGAGGGGGATGAAGAGTCTGAAAACCTCGATGGAGAGCGGCTTCGCGAGCGTACACCAGCCCTCCCGGAGAAGGTTTTTGGGCTCATTCCCGAGTTTTTGTCGACAGTAGTAAAATACTTCGATGACCCCCGGGAGAGGGACGTTCTTTTGTTGTCATCTATTACCATCTTGAGCGGGTGCATACACACCACTTACGGGTACTACGCTGGCGGGAGAACGATGTCCAATCTATACTGTTTCGTTGTGGCTCCCCCCGCCAGTGGGAAGAGTGTGTCCGACTTTGCTTATCGCTTGCTTGACTGCTACCTGAAAGATGTGAACCTGCAGAACGAGCAGCTCGAGAAGAAGTTTAAGGCAGACTGCGCGGCCTACGAAAGATCGATGCGCAAACACCGCAAGAGCGGTGCCGAAGCCGAAGAACCCGAAAAGCCGCTACCTCCCAAGTATGTGTATCCGTGCATTCCGGCCACTACCAGCAAGTCGAAACTCATTGAGCACATCTTCGACAACCTGCCGCTGGGCACCATCATCTACGACAATGAGGCCGATACGGTAACCACTGCCAGGAGTCAGGATTGTGGAAACTTCTCGGACACCATACGCAAGGCTTGGCACAACGAGAAGATAGAACAATCGTTCAAGAACGGCGAAAAACCTATTGTGGTGCAGCACCCCAATCTGGTTTTACTCCTCACCGGAACGCCTGCACAGCAGGTACGGCTCACCCCTACGACCGAAGACGGCTTGTTCAGCCGATGGCTTTACTACACCTACTGGCGGGCAGCGATGTGGCGCAATGTTTCGCCTGGCGAAGACGATGAGTTTATGGAACGCTATTTCAACGAACTCTCCATGCGTCTGCTCCAGATGATACGTTTTTGGCACACTTCTGATACGAAGGTGGCGCTCTCCCCAGAGCAGTGGGACAAGCTGAACGAAACCTTTTCGGCCTTGCTAAGCGATAACCAGATGAGTGACCGGGAAGACTTCAATAGTTGCATCATGCGCTACTGTCTGATGACGTATCGCATCTGCATGGTATTTACCACCCTCGAGAAGGGTATGATGCGTGTACCGGTAAAGGAGATGACGTGCTCGAACCAGCACTTCGAAGCAGCTTTAGCTATTACTACCACTTGTTTGGAACATGCACGTTTGCTCAACACCGGTATCAAGAAGACGGATAAGGACACGCCCGAACTGGGAGTTCCTAATAAGCTGGAGTGGGTTTTGGAAAGGCTCCCAAAAGAGTTCACAGCTTCGTTATTCTATGATTTTACGACGGAATTGAACATCCCCCAAAGAACTGCCGAGCGTATACTGAGGAATGCTGTCGGAAAGCGTATCGATAAGATAACCAAAGGTGTGTACCGAAAAAAACACTAGTGGCGGTTGGCGGTTAGTGGCGGTTGGCGGAAACCCGAACCTAATTTTACGATCGAACTGCGGTTGTTCTTCGCTTCTTTCCGGGTGGTTTTTCGCTTCATGAACGCTTTATCTTCGCTTCATAAACGCTTTCTCTTCGCTACATCAGGCTTTTCTCCTCGCTACATAAACGGCTGTTCTTCGCTTCATCGGCCGTTCATGAAGCGAGGAGCAGTCGTTTATCTTCACTTCACCAACCGTTTATCATCGCTTTTACGGTTCGCCCAGCACACCAACGATGAGCCGCACCTGTGCCGGGGTATATCGTTTGGAGTGCGTGGTAAGTCCGCTTTCGACGAGCCGCCGGCGCAGGTCGGGGTGGAAGTCTATCCACTCGTTGAACTCGCGTCGGGCGCTGGAGGGTTGTATGTTGGGCAGGTACATCAGCGCCAGCTCGGCTTTTCCGTAGCTGCGCAGGGGGAAGGGAGCTTCGTCCCGGAGGGCTTTTTTACTGTTCATAGTCACTTTATGTTCTGTTTGTTTCTGTCTTAAAGATACTCATTTTCAGTGTAATAACCAAGTTTTGCCGGGCCTAAATACAGGTGCGTATCGCGTAGTTGCGCGTAGTTGCGCGTGTTATCGCGTGTTATCGGGTGGATGCGTGCTGTTGCGCGTGGATGCGCGTATAGGCGGCTGGCGGTGTGGTATCTTTGTTTCAGCAACGAGGGAGAACGACCTCTCTCGCCAAGAAAAACCAACAAATTTATGGCATTAGTCAATGTAGTGCGCGTACAGCGCAGAAAGAAAGTGGGCGACAAGAATTCGCCGTTAGTGTATTGCCTCACGCAGAAGGCGGGCGACAGTAAGGTGTACGACATCGAGCGCATCGCTTCGGAGCTGGAACTCATCGGTTCGCTCTCGGCCGAGGATGTGCGCCATGTAATCAACGCCTTCATCCGCTCGATGAAAATCATCCTGCGCGATGGCAACCGGGTGAAGGTGGACGGACTGGGTGTGTTTTTCCTCTCGCTCACCTGTCCGGGTGTGGCCAACGAGAAGGATTGCACGGTGCGCAACGTGAAGCGTGTCAACATCCGCTTCAAGGTGGACAACACCCTGCGGCTGGTGAACGACAGCATTGCCACCACCCGCAATGCGCCCAACAATGTGGTGCTGAACCTGATCACTCCTCCCACCGAGGAAGGCAGCGATCCGAAACCGTTCGACCCGGGGGCGTAAAGTCATTGTGAATAAAGAATCGAAAGGAGGTGTATAAGAGCGTATGAAGAAGTTTAACTGGACTACTTTGTTGAAGGTAGTGATTGCAGCGGCTACGGCTGTGTTGGGAGCTTTGGGCATTCATGGAATGAACTAAAGCGGTAGATAAGAGGTGAACGGCGGCTCTCCGGAGTTTTCTCTGGGGAGTTGTTGTTTTTTATTCTATATTAGTTGTCAGGGGTCGCGCGAATAAAAAAGCAGAATTAAATGTGATAATCTGAATATTTGTTTGTAAATTGCAAAACTGTTACTTTAAATATTTTTTTTGCTATGAGGAAGATCTTTTTGACTTTATTATTTCTTTTGTCCGGAGTGATTTTACTTAATGCTCAAACCGGAGAGAATCCTTTTGCCAAATATGGCTTTAAGAAGGTGCGTGCTTATACCTCATCCAAAGGGGAATTTGAAGAGTTCCATGACAACAAGGACATTGTTGAAATTGGCTCAGTCCTGTTTGACACAAAGACAAATCAAGTAATTGGGTATGCCGAAGAAGTAAGCGAGGTTGCTGCTGCAATTCCGGCAATGTCTATTGATCCGTTGTGTGAGAAGTATTATTGGATTTCGCCTTACGCTTATTGCATGAATAATCCGGTACGTTATGTTGATCCTGACGGAAGAGATGGTATGGTCACTGGAAAAGGTACAAAAGAAGATCCATATATTATAACTGCGGTTTATTACTATAACAAGGGTTCTTTGAATAATGATCAGCTCAGCGGATTAAATGCAGCTATTTCCAGTTACAATAAGTCGGGAGGAAAAGATGGCGTTAAAGTAAAGAATGCTGATGGCTCGGAATCTTATGTTAAGTATAATCTTAGTAGTCAGGGAGTAAACAATGCGGATGAAGCAAGAACGGCTAATACTACTTTTGTAGATTCTAACGGCAATACGAGGTATTATGGTAATATAGTAAATACAAACCCTGATTTTGGGGGTAATGGCGATGAGTATGGCTCAGCACATAATTTTGAGGTTAGCTTTAATCCAACTAATTTAGCTGCGGGTGTTGCAAGCGGCATGAATAGTAGTAGCCTTCATAAAGGGGTTATAATGCATGAGATAGGACATAATCTTGGTGGCGAACATGAACATGGTACTTCTGTCATGGATGCTGTGACAACCACGATAAGAACTTCACAAATAGGTGGTACAACCACTACTACATACTCTTACCCAAGTATGTCGAATGGTTTTACAAAAATTATTTATGGATTAAGAGATACTCAAAGGCAACGCGATGGTGCCGGTAGACTATGGACGAGAGGCCAATAATATTAT